>NZ_WBXN01000004.1:3558185-4223870 GCF_008973465.1 Streptomyces sp. SS1-1
CGCCCAATCGCACTTCCGGTACTTCCGCACCGCCGACGGCACCGTCTACGCCCAGCGCAACGGCCACCCCGTGGCTCGCCCCATCCGCTCACAGGGCACCACCGGAAGCCACCGCCAGGAACTCATGGTCGGACTCTTCCGCGACGGCATCGGCGTCTTCAACGGCACCGCCATGAAGGAGGCACTCGACTTGATCGAAGCACTCGCCCTGACCGAAGACGTCCAACCCGTACACATCCGCGTCGCCCCCGGATACGACGGCGCCACCTGGCTCGACCTCGGCCGCGCCGACGGGCAATCCGTGCGCATCCACCCCACCGGCTGGGACATCCTCACCCCCGACCCCCGCGAGGTCTGCTGGCGCCGTACCCAGCTCACCGGGGAACTGCCCCTGCCGGCCAAAGACACCAACGGCAAAGGCATCGACCGGCTGATGCGACTGTGCAACTTCGCCACCGCCGAAACCGAATGCCTTGCCATCGCCTGGCTCATCGGCTGCCTCGGACCCGACGTGCCCGTCCCCGCCCCGTTCCTCACCGGCCCACAAGGCGCGGGCAAATCCACCGGCGGGCGGATGCTCGTCCGGATCATCGAGGGCATGACCGGCGACCTGCGCCGCGCCCCAAGGGATGAGGAGAACCTGATCACGGCGGTGGCGGCCGGATGGGTCACCGCCCTGGACAACCTCTCCCACATGACCCCGGAACTCTCCGACGCGATGTGCTGCATCGTCACCGGCGCTGAGAACGTCAAGCGCGCCCTGTTCACCGACGGGGACGTCTTCCGCGTCGGCTACCGCCGCCCGCTGCTGCTGACCGGCATCGACGTCGGCGTCATTCGACCCGACCTGGCGGAGCGGTTGTTGCCTCTGCGGCTGGAACGTCCCCGCGTCCGGCGCACTGAGGCGGAGCTGTGGTCCGACTTCGCGGAGGCGCTGCCGGTCATCCTCGGCTCGCTGCTGGACCTCACCGTGCAGGTGCGGGCGGCGCAGGCGGACATTCCGACCGACCTGCGCATGGCCGACTTCGCGCACCTGTGCGCGCAGCTCGACGCGGCCACCGGTCTGGGGGCGCTGGCCGCCTACCGGGCTAGCCTGGATGACCTCAATGACGACGTCATCGAGGGCGACTTGCTGGCGCAGACGGTGCTCAAGCACGCCGCCGGCATCGAGCCGGGCACCGAGCAGCGAATGACGTCTGCTGAGTGGCTGCACACCCTCACGGGCCTCTACACGGGCGAGGACTTCCGTCCACTGCCTAAAGGGTGGCCGACCACGGGCAAGGTGCTCTCCGACCGTCTCAAGCGCCTTCAGCCCACCCTCGCCGCCCGGGGCGTCCTCATCGACTGGGGCCGGACCAAAACGTCCCGCTACATCGAGATCACGCGGGCGTCTGCCGCACCGCCCCCGCACGAGCAGGAACCGGCTTTCTGACCGCAGGCGCCACAACCGCCCGGACAAGCAAGAGGAGCACCCGGCGCCGCGTGCTCTTCTTGCTGTTCGGCGGCGGCGCCGCCCTGCGATGGTCGTGCCGCGCAGCGGCTCCTTCTTCGCTCTCTGAGCCGCCACCTAACAGACAGCACCCTCTTTCTGTCCTAAGTAAGAAGGCGCTGCGTCACCTGCGTCACCCGCGCCCCGAAAACGGCCGGTGACCTGCCGGAAGACGGGTGACGCAGACGGCCGATTCCTGCGTCACCCCGCGTCACCCGCGTCACCGCGATGACGGATGCCCGCGTCACCGGTGACACACCCCCGCCGTGCTGCGTCACCGAGAAACCGCAGGTCAGAGCGGCGAATGACGCAGGTGACGCGGGTGACGCAGAAATCCGCACCTCGGACACACTCCCCCCCAGATCAGACCAAGCGAGGAGTAGCAACGATGGCTCGCCCCAAGATGCTCAAGCTCCCCGAAGTCCTCGAAGAGATCGAGATGAGCCGCGCAGCGTTCTACCGCCTGCGCGCTCGCGGCTTGGCCCCGAAGCTCATCAAGCTCCCCAACGGGCAGATCCGCTGCCGCCGCAGCGATCTGGACGCGTGGTGGGCCGAACACGAAGTCGCTGCCTGATCTTTGACCACACCGACGTGACCTCGCCATAGCGGGGTCACGTCCCCACGAGGGAGCACGATGCACAGCTACGACGTGCGCATTTGGAGCATCCGCAAGCGCCCGAGCAAGGTCGCTCCGTTCCAGCTTCGCTGGCGAGTGGCCGGCGATGAGTATCAGGAGAAGTTCCCCACCAAGACCCTTGCGGACGCCCGCCGCGCTGAATTGCTGACTGCGACCCGCAAGGGCGAGCCGTTCGACACGGAGACCGGTCTCCCCGTATCGGAGGTACGGGAGCGGAACCGTACGAGCTGGTACGCCCACGCCCGTGCGCACGCTGCACGGAAGTGGCCGACGGCGGCGGCAAAGCACCGAGCAAGCATCGCCGAGAGCCTGACCGTCGCCACGATGGCTCTGTGCCCGGCGGGCAAGGGGCGCCCGGCGGACGACGTTTTGCGCCGCGCGCTCTATCAGTGGGCTTTCAACGCCGGACGACACGGCCAGGAACCCCCGGAAGCCGAAGCCAAGGCGCTGGCGTGGGTTGAACGCAATGCACCTGCCGTGGTCGACCTGGACAACGCTAAGCGCGTCCGTGCGGTGCTGGAACATCTAGCCAAGCGCCAAGACGGCAAGCCGGCCGCCGCGAACACGTTCCGGCGCCGCCGCGCGGTGCTGAGCAACTGCTTGCGCTTGGCCGTGGAACACGAGCTGCTGCCTGGCAACCCCCTGCACCGCGTGCACTGGGAGACGCCCAAGGCAGTCGAGGAACTGGACGTGCGCAGCGTCGCCACGCCTTCTCAGGCACGGGCCCTGCTCGATGCGGTCCGCGCTCAGGGCCCTCGCGGCGCCCACCTGGTCGCGTTCTTCGCGTGCATCTACTACGCCGCCATGCGGCCTGAGGAAGTCTCCATGCTCAGCGCCGACCAGTGCGACCTCCCCACCGAGGGATGGGGTCGACTCCTGCTCGCCGGCGCCCGTCCGCAAGTGGGTTCCGCATGGACGGACGACGGAAAGCCGTACGAGGAACGTCAGTTGAAGCACCGAGCTCGCCGAGCGGTCCGGCCGGTGCCCATCCCGCCGGTATTGGTCGCCATTCTGCGCGCCCACCTGGACGCGTTCGGCACCACGTCCGAAGGCCGGCTGTTCAGCGCCGTACGGGGCGGTCCGGTTCGGTCGCAGGAGTACGGCGCGGTATGGAAGGAGGCCCGAAGAAAGGCGCTCACGACCGCGCAGGTGGCCTCACCGCTAGCCGCGATCCCGTACGACCTGCGGCACGCGTGCGTGTCGTTCTGGCTGCGTTCCGGCGTAAGCCTCGCTGAGACAGCCCGGCGCGCAGGACAGAGCGTCGCCGTACTCCAGCGCTACTACGCCAAGGTGCTGGATGGCGAGGAAGCCAAGATGAACGCCCTGATCGAACAAGGGTTGGCCGAGCACGACGACGGGGCCACCGGGCCCTGATTCCTGGCCGCAGGTTGGCCACACGCACTGGTCAGAGGTGGGAAACCGGCGAGCCAGGGTGAGACAAGGTCACGCAGAAGGGGTGCAGCTCCTTGGAGCTGCACCCCTTCTGACCTGCTAGGTCTCTGACCTGCTGCGGTGGGTGTGGGATTTGAACCCACGGTGACGTCGCCGCCACGACGGTTTTCAAGACCGTTCCCTTAGGCCGCTCGGGCAACCCACCAGTGCTCCGGCCCGCCGGGGGCGGAGCGGGTACAGCGTACCGTGGGGCCCGGGCGGCGGGTCAGCTGTCGCCGGTGCGGGCGCCGAGGGTGAGGTCGACCGTGCGGGTGCGGCCGTCCCGTTCGTAGGTGATCGTCACCTTGTCGCCGGGCTTGTGGGTCCAGATCTCGCCGATCAGGGTGGGGCCGGAGTCGATCACCGTGCCGTCGAGCTTGGTGATGACGTCGCCGGGCTTGAGGCCTGCCTTGGCGGCTGGGCCGCCCGGCTCGACCGCGTCCGAGCCGCCGGCGCCCTGGTCGGTGATCTTGGCGCCGTCGCTGGTGTCCTCCAGGGAGACGGAGGCGCCGATCTTGGCGTACACCGGCTTGCCCGTCTTGATCAGCTGCTGGGCGACGTACTTGGCCTGGTTGATCGGGATCGCGAAGCCGAGGCCGATGGAGCCGGACTGGGCGGTGCCGCCCATGCCGTTGGCGGTGGACTGGATCGCCGAGTTGATGCCGATGACGTTGCCCTGCGCGTCCAGCAGCGGGCCGCCGGAGTTACCGGGGTTGATCGACGCGTCGGTCTGCAGCGCGCTCATGTACGAGGCGTTGCTGCCGGTGCCGTCGCTGGACGCCACCGGGCGGTTCTTGGCGCTGATGATGCCGGTGGTGACCGTGTCCGACAGGCCGAAGGGCGCGCCGATGGCGATCGTCGAGTCGCCGACGGCCACCTTGTCGGAGTCGCCCAGGGTGAGCGGCTTGAGGTCGGACGGGGCGCTCTTCAGCTTGATCACCGCGACGTCGTAGCCCTGCGCGTGCCCGACGACCTCGGCGTCGTACTTCTTGCCGCTCGGGAAGGTCGCCGTGAGCTTGCCGCCGTCCACGGCGTCGGCCACGACGTGGTTGTTGGTGACGATGTGGCCCTCGGTGTCGAAGACGAACCCGGTGCCGGTGCCGCCCTCGCCGCTGCTGCTCTCCGCCTGGATCGTGACGGTGCTCGGCAGCGCCTTGGCGGCCACGCCCGCGACGGTGCCCGGGTCGCGCTTGACCGAGCCGCCGCTGTCGGGGGCGGAGACGGTCGTGGAGGAGGTGTTGTCGTCGTTCTTGGCCAGGGTGTAGCCGAGGCCGCCGCCCAGGCCGCCCGCGACCAGCGCGGCGATGAGGACCGCGGCGAGCATTCCGCCACGGCCGGAACGGGGCGCCGGCTGCTGGTAGGTGCTGCCCCAGCCACCGGCGCCCATGCCACCGCCCGCGCCCATGCCACCGCCCGCGCCCATGCCACCGCCGGCGCCCTCGCCGTACGGGGACGTGCCCGAGGGCGGCGGGGGCGGCCAGGAGGCGTCCGGCGCTGAGCCCGAAGAGGTGGTGTGGAAGCCGTCGCCACCGCCGTGCGCCCGGGCGTCGGCGGCGTACGGGTTACCGGCCGGCACCGGCGGGAGCGGTGCCGTCGCGCTCTCGGGAGCGGGGTGCTCCTGGGAGGCGGGAGCAGCGGGAGCGTCCACCGGTACGGGGGGTGCGGACGGGGCCGGGGGTACCGCGGCGCCCTCGTTCTCGGTGCTCACAGCTTCTCTCCTCGATCCACGGCTGGTGTCTTCGGTCGCACGCGGGCACGCCCGTTCACGCTCGATCCTCGGCGGTCGGTGCGCTCAGCTTGCACGCCTATTTGTATGCGGTCAGCTTTTCCCAACGGCCGTCAGAGCACCATAAGCGGTGCCTGTGGGTCCGCGGCCACTCTTTATATAGGCCATTTCTCACCAAACGGGCGCAATCCCAGCCTTCGTGCGACCACCGCGGTCGCACGTGTACCCCCGCACGGTGGCACCATGACGCGGTGACCCACGCACGGCAGCACCAGATCCAGGTCGTCGCCCACCGCGGAGCCTCCGAGGACGCCCCCGAACACACCCTGGCCGCGTACCGGAAGGCGATCGAGGACGGCGCCGACGCCCTCGAGTGCGACGTCCGCCTCACCGCCGACGGGCATCTCGTCTGCGTCCACGACCGCCGCGTCAACCGCACCTCCAACGGCCGCGGCGCGGTCTCCGCGCTGGAGCTCGCCGAGCTGGCCGCCCTGGACTTCGGCTCCCGCAGGAACCGCGACTCCTGGAAGAACCGAGCGGAGGAGCCGGACTGGGAGGTCCGCCCCGAGGACCCGGAGGACACCTCCGTCCTCACCCTGGAGCGGCTGCTGGAGCTCGTCGCCGACGCGGGACGCCGGGTGGAGCTGGCGATCGAGACCAAGCACCCCACCCGCTGGGCGGGCCAGGTCGAGGAGCGCCTGCTGCACCTGCTGAAACGGTTCGGACTGGACGCCCCGGCCGCCCCCGCCGAGTCGCCGGTACGGATCATGAGCTTCTCGGCGCGCTCCCTGCACCGCGTGCGCGCGGCGTCGCCGACCCTGCCGACCGTCTACCTGATGCAGTTCGTCTCGCCCCGGCTGCGGGACGGGCGGCTGCCCGCGGGCGTGCACATCGCCGGCCCCTCGATCCGCATCCTGCGCAGCCACCCCGCGTACGTACAGCGCCTGAAGGCGGCCGGCCACCAGGTGCACGTGTGGACCGTGAACGAGCCCGAGGACGTGGATCTCTGCGTCCGGCTCGGTGTCGACGGCATCATCACCAACCGCCCGCGCGCGGTGCTGGACCAGCTCGGACGCTGAAGCCCCCGGCGGGTGCGCCGCGATCCCCGTACGACCTCTTGACCCGGTGGTCCCGGGGGCCTCATCCTCCACTCTCAGCCACACCGTCGGATTTCAGCCATCCCGGTGACAGGGAGTGCTCCGGCGCGTTCGCTGCGTGTTCGGTCGTTGCGAATGCGTCACCGGACCTTGTTTGGCCGGTTTCCGGTCCAGGCCAAGAGGGCATCCACTCCGTGGCGTGGGGCGAAGGAGGTCTCGGGGGTGGCGTTGGTGGTGGCACAGGAGGTGCCCACGTCGTCGAGCATGGCCGTACCCCATGGTCCTGCGGGCGTGGGGAAGGCGAGGCACCGCATGCGGGCGCAGCTGCGCAGCGGCGGGGTCCCGGAATCGGTCATCGACGACGCCGTACTGATTCTGTCCGAGCTCTTGAGCAACGCCTGCAAACACGGCCGGCCGCTCGGCGACTCCCTGGCGGGGGACGGCGACGTCCGCGCGGCCTGGCGGGTGGACGGCGGCGGCAGGCTCACCGTGGAGGTGACGGACGGCGGCGGACCCACCCGCCCCGCTCCGGCGACGCCCTCGGTCACCGCGCACGGCGGCCGCGGGCTCAACATCATCAGCGCCCTGTCCGACGACTGGGGCGTGCGGGACGACGTGCTGGGCGAGGTCACGGTCTGGGTGGTCGTCCACGGCGACGTCCGCGCGGCGCACGCCGGGCACCGGCGCGACGACTTCGCTACGCGCGTCACCGCGCCGGCGGTCAGCGCCATCCCCGGCCTGGACTTCACGGACGCCTTCGACGACCTGGACTGACGGACCGTCGGCCACGGCCTCCGGACGACGGGCGCGCCCGCTTCTCCGGACCCCCGCTCCACCGGCACGCACGCCTCCCCGCTCCACTGGCACGCGCGCCTCTCGGACCGCCGCTCCACCGGCACACCCGCCCCCGGACCGCCGCTCGACCGGACCCCCGCTCCACCGGCACGCGCGCCTCCCCGGACCCCCGCTCCACCGCCACGCCCACCTCCCCCCACCACCGCTTCCCCCCGGCACACGCGCGTCCTCCGTCCACAGGCTCCCGTCGACCCTGGCGGAAACGGCTAGGCTCGCGCCCGTACCAGACGCGCCGTAACCGGGAGACACCCACGATGGCCAAGAAGCGACCCCAGACCAAGGCCAAGCGCCCGCAGATCGCCGACGGAGAGGTCCCGGTCGTCGGCGCACGCGAGCCCTGCCCCTGCGGAAGCGGCCGCCGCTACAAGGCCTGTCACGGCCGGGCAGCCGCGCAGGCGGTGACCGAGCTGGTGCAGCGCCCGTTCGAGGGGCTGCCGGGCGAGTGCGACTGGGTCGCGCTGCGCGAGCTGGTGCCCGCCGCCACGGCCGAGCTGACCCTGAAGGGCGGCCTCCCCGAGGGTGTCCCGTCCGTCACCCTGGCCACCGTGCTCCCGATGGCCTGGCCCGCGCTGCGCCGGGACGACGGCTCGGTCCTCCTCGGCCTGCAGAACGACACGGCGTCCGGCGACATCAGCCGCGACCTCGCCGACACCCTCCAGCAGGCCCTCGCCGCCCAGCCGGGCACGCCGGTCCAGGGCCGCCGCGCCCCGGCCGACGGCCCGCGGCTGCAGGACCTCCTCGACCCCGAAGGCGCGTTCGAGCCAGTTGTGCACCCGGGCTTCGAGTTCTGGGTCCCCGACGCGGAGAACGCGACCGCCGAGGTGACCGCCTCCCTGGAGCGCGCCAACGCCGCGGCCATCCCGACCGTGAAGCTGACCGGCGTGGACTCGGCCTACTGGTGCGAGACCCCGGAGAAGAACCACCTGCGCTGGGTCATGCCGCACCCCGAGGAGCAGCTTCTGGACGCGCTCGCGCGGCTGCACGCGGCGGGCACGTCGAGCCTCGGCGAGGGCACCCGCCTGGTGGGCTCCTTCCGTGCTCACGGCCTGACCGTGCCCGTCTGGGACCTGCCGAGCGGTGTCGGCGCGGAGGACGTGGAGAAGCCGGCGGCCGAGTTCGCCGAGCGGCTGGCCGCCGCCCTGGCGACCGACGCCCCGCTGACGCCGGACGAGCGCCGTGCGCGCGGCGGGCTGACCAACCGGCAGGTCACCCTCAGCTGACGAGAGGGGGGCGGGCGGCCCCGGCTGAACGGCGGTTCAGCGGGACGCGCCCGCCCGCACGGGGTGAATCCGATCACAACTCCCCTGCGGGGCAAGGGAATCCGTGACTGGAAAGCCCGGATCGAATTTGCGAACCGCCGACTTCTTGTTACCGTTCGAGTAGCCCGGTTGCTGGTGCATCCCCCGTCGCCAGCAACCGGGTCTTTCCATGTGCGCGGCCCTTTACGGAACGCCGCCGCCTGTCAACCGCCCGTGGTCGACCCCGCCGACGCGGGCGCGGAGTTGCTGGCGGAACGCAGCAACAGCGCCCGGCGTCCGGCCCGTTCGGCGAACTCGGTGACCGCCGTGTAGCCGTCGGCTCCCGCGCGGGTGCGCTGCCGGGGCGTCTCACAGGTCCCCGGGTCGTCCCCGGCGCCCACCGCGCAGCGCATCCGGACCGTGCGCCCCTCCGGCCCCATCAGGCTCAGCACGGAGTCCAGGGCGCCGCCCGTGGCGTTGCGGTAGTAGGTGCGCGCCCAGGTCTCCTCGCCCTGCGTGAGGACACAGGTCTGCGCCTCGACGCCCTCGGGCGAGGTGAGTTCGGGCCCGCAGCGCACGGCCGTCGCGATGCCGAGCCCGAGCAGGCCGGACGGCGCGACGGACGGCGCCTTCGCGTCGGCGCGGGGGGACGGGTGCGCGGCGCCGTCGCGCGAGGAGCGCGCCGGGGCGTCCTTCGCGGGGGCGTCGGCCGTGGACCGGCCGGCCTCGACGACCTGGCCGGCGGCCGCCCAGGCCAGTGGCAGGGCGATCGCGGCCGCCGCGACGGACGCGAGGGCGATCAGACGGACTCTTCGCTGGTGGGGCCCGCGCCGATGTGACGACGGTGCCCTTTTTCCCCTGGAATGACGCGGCATAGGGCGGAATCTAACGATCCGGGGCCCGAGCGCGGTCCGCGCGCGCCGGACAGCCCTACAACTCGGGCGCGCTCACACCCGTACGAGTGAGCGCCTCGACCACCGCGTCGACCACGGCCTCCACGTCCGGCACCCATGGCGAGGCGGAGCCGGGCAGCGGGGCGCGCTGCCAGCTGATCGGCCCCAGCCCCGTTTCGGAGGGCGGCAGGGCGAGGTAGCCGCCCTCGCCGTGGAAGCGCAGCGAGCCGGGGACGAAGTCCTTGGCGTACAGCAGCTCGCCGAGCTGTTCCATCGAGTAGGGCTTCACCAGGATCGACCAGCGGGCCGGCGAGGCGACGACCGGGCCGAGGCGCATGCCCATCCGGTCGAGCGCGGCCAGGGCGTGGGCGGCCGGCAGGGCGGGCAGGCTGACCGCGCAGGGCGCCGTGCCGCCCGTGGCGAGGATGATCGGGGCCGTCGGCCTGTTGGCCCACCACCAGCGCACCATGCGCTCGTCGGTGGTGGCCGCGAGGAGGCCGGGGTCGAAGGGATGGGCTCCGGGCACCGTGCACTCGGGGTCGGGACAGCCGCAGCGGCCCCGCCCCTGCGGGGGTGCCGTCACGCCCGGCAGCACGGGCCATCGCCATTGTGTCGCGAAGGTCAGGGCCGCGCTGATCAGCTCAGACTTCCCGTCACCACGCAGGAGCCTGCGTCGCCTTCCGAGGATCTCGCGCATGAGCGCTCGTTCCTTTCCGTTGCACCGCTGGCAACACCGAGGATCACATCACACCATGTGTCGATCACTTCACTCTGCGTACCTGTTGGCGCATCACACCCCTGCTCCGGGCAAGGGACACCCCTATGGGCCGAACGTGGACTGCGTCCGTGGCGGCCTCGTCCATACTGCGTCTACCAGAAGCATGGGCATGGCGTGGGGTGGCGAAGTCTGGCGTTTTGCGTCGCGCGTATTTCTCTTCGCCTCCGCCACGGGAGGATGGGGCACGATCGTCGGTGGCTAGGACGCTCGGCTCCGTCACCAGGTTCCGGGTGGCCGTCAACCACCCCTGGTCTTCACCGAGTACGTACCCATCACGACCGCTGTGACGCTCCGTGGAGCGAAACCAGTCGACCGCAATACCCCGTTCCCTGAGGCAGTTTCAAGCCAACTTTGCCTGGACGCAAGAGGTGTACGCGGAATGCGCACGCATCCCACGGACACCAGGAATCCCCGCAGGACAATGCTGGACATCCCCTCACGAGTGCGTGTACATGTGGAGACACTGCTGGCGGCGCAGAATGACATGGGGGTTTGCGATGCTTTTGAGCAGTACGCACCGGTCGGAAAGCCGGACGCCATGAACGCCCCTCACCCTTCGAAAGTGGCCGGAATCGATTCAACGGTTCCCTCACCCGCACACACTGTCGCGCCCACGCCCGCAGCCCCGGACGCCCCGGCGGTCGCCTCACCGCACGCGCCGGGCGCCCTGCTCCAGGACCGCCTCGCCGGCTGGGTGTCGGACCTGACGACCCTGCACGAACTCACCGAGCGCCTGGTCCGCACCGACTCGCTCGACGAAGCCCTCCAGGAACTGCTGCGCGCCGGGTCCGCCCTCGTGGGCGCCCGGCGCGGTCTCGTCGTCCTGGAACCGGGCGACGGACAGGGACCCGACACCACCATCGGCCTGGGCCTCGCCCGCGCCGACCTCGGGCACATCGAGACCGTGCCGCGCAGCGCGATGTCGTACGGGCGGATCCTCGACGGACTGCCCGGCGGCGACGGCGAGATCACCGAGCCCGACCTGCTCGCCGAGGACGGACTGGACCCGCGTCACCGCGAGGTCGCCGCCCGCCTCGGCTACGCCGCCAGCTACGCCCTGCCGCTGTCCACCGAGGGCGCCGGACGCCTCGGCGCCGCCGTCTGGCTGTACGACGAGCCCGCCGAACCGGCCGAGCGCCAGCGCCACCTCGTCGGCCTCTACACCCGGTCCGCGGCCGCGCACCTGGCCCGGCTCGTCGAGGTCGAGCGCACCCGCGCGGCCATGCGGACCATGACCGAGGAGCTGCTGCCCGCCCGGCTGCCCCGCACGGCCGGTGTACAGCTCGCCGTGCGCCACGGCACCGGGCCGCGCGGCGGCGGCGACTGGTACGACGCGCTGCCGCTGCCGGACGCCGCGCTGGGCCTCGCGGTCGGCTCGGTGACCGGGTCCGGGCCGAGCGCGGTGGCCGCGATGGGCCGGCTCCGGGCCAGCCTGCGGGCGTACGCCGTGATGGAGGGCGAGGACCCGGTGGCGGTCCTGTCCGACCTGGAGCTGCTGCTGCGGCTCACCGAGCCGGCCCGCTCCGCGACCGCGCTGTTCGCCTACTGCGAGCCCGCCCTCCGCAAGATCACGCTGGCCGGTGCCGGCCACAGCCCGCCGCTGCTGATCGGGGAGCGGCGCACCGAGTTCGTGGAGACGTCCGTGTCCGCGCCGCTCGGGATGCTGGCCTGCTGGGAGGCGCCCAGCGTGGAGCTGACCGTGGAGGCCGGGGAGACCGTCCTGCTCTACACCGACGGGCTGCTGCACCGCACCGGCGACCCGACCGACCGGGCCTTCGCGCGGCTGCACTCGGCCGCCGCCGGGGTGCCCCGGGCGCTGCGGCAGGACCCGGAGGCGGTCGCCGACCACGTGCTGCGGGCCGTGCTGCCCGAGGGCCTCGACGGCACCGACAGCGACGAGGACGTCGTCCTGCTGGCCGCTCGCTTCGCGTGACGCCTCGCGGGCCCTCGGTGACCGTCCCATAACAGCCGCGTGGCCTGCGCCATAGCAGCGGCGGACGGCTCGTCCCGCACCCCCGGCACGGGCGGGCGCGACCGTACGATGGACGGGGTCGAATGCCGTATCGAGGAGGATGACCGTGGCCGACGAGCTCCCGGAGACCCCGGAAGAGACGGAAGAGCCGATCAAGCAGCGCAAGAACGGCCTGTACCCGGGCGTGTCCGACGAGCTCGCCGAGAACATGAAGTCCGGCTGGGCCGACACCGAACTGCACGACCTGCGGCCGATCCCGCAGGCCGCCGAGACCGCCGCCCGCCGCGCCGCGCTGTCCGCGCGCTTCCCGGGCGAGCGCCTGGTGATCCCGGCGGGCAACCTGAAGACGCGCTCCAACGACACCGAGTACCCCTTCCGGGCCTCCGTCGAGTACGCGTACCTCACCGGCAACCAGACCGAGGACGGCGTGCTCGTCCTCGAGCCCGTCGCCGGCGGCCACGAGGCCACGATCTACCTGCTGCCGCGCTCCGACCGGGAGAACGGCGAGTTCTGGCTCTCCGGCCAGGGCGAGCTGTGGGTCGGCCGGCGCCACTCCCTCACCGAGGCCGAGAAGCTGTACGGCATCCCCGCCTCCGACGTGCGCGAGCTGCCCGAGAAGCTGCGCGAGGCGACCGGCCCGGTCCGGGTCGTGCGCGGGTACGACGCCGGCATCGAGGCCGCGCTGACCGACAAGGTCACCGCCGAGCGGGACGAGGAGCTGCGGGTCTTCCTGTCCGAGGCGCGCCTCGTCAAGGACGACTTCGAGATCGGCGAGCTGCAGAAGGCCGTCGACTCGACCGTGCGCGGCTTCGAGGACGTCGTGAAGGTCCTCGACAGGGCCGAGGCGACCTCCGAGCGCTACATCGAGGGCACGTTCTTCCTCCGCGCGCGCGTCGAGGGCAACGACGTCGGCTACGGCTCCATCTGCGCCGCCGGCCCGCACGCGTGCACGCTGCACTGGGTGCGCAACGACGGCCCGGTCCGCTCCGGCGACCTGCTGCTGCTGGACGCGGGCGTCGAGACGCACACGTACTACACCGCCGACGTCACGCGGACGCTGCCGATCGACGGCCGGTACACGGAGATCCAGAAGAAGATCTACGACGCCGTGTACGACGCGCAGGAGGCCGGGATCGCGGCCGTGAAGCCGGGCGCGAAGTACCGCGACTTCCACGACGCCGCGCAGCGGGTGCTCACCGAGCGGCTCGTCGAGTGGGGTCTCGTGGAGGGCCCGGTCGAGCGGGTCCTGGAGCTGGGACTGCAGCGCCGCTGGACGCTGCACGGCACCGGGCACATGCTCGGCATGGACGTGCACGACTGCGCCGCCGCCCGCGTGGAGTCGTACGTCGACGGCACGCTGGAGCCCGGCATGGTGCTGACCGTCGAGCCGGGGCTGTACTTCCAGGCCGACGACCTGACCGTGCCGGAGGAGTACCGCGGGATCGGCGTGCGGATCGAGGACGACATCCTCGTCACCGCCGACGGCAACCGGAACCTGAGCGCCGGGCTGCCGCGCCGCTCGGACGAGGTCGAGAGCTGGATGGCCGCGCTGAAGGGCTGAGGTCCGGCGGCTGACGGACGGAGGACGGCCGGGTGCCCTGCGGGGCGCCCGGCCGTCGTCGCTTCTGCTGGGGGGTGGGGGTGGATCTGCATCTCGCGGTCGCCGCGGGCGAGGGGCGCCGGGCGGGCCTGGAGCGCGCCCTGCGGGACGCCGTACGGGACGGGCGGCTCGCGCCCGGGGAGCGGCTGCCCGCCACGCGGCAGCTGGCCGGGGAGCTCGGCGTCTCCCGGAACACGGTGAAGGCCGCCTACGACCAGCTCGTCGCGGAGGGGTTCCTGACCGCCCGCCAGGGCTCGGGCACGCGGGTCGCCGCGCTGCCGCCCGCCGAGACGGGGGCGCCCGGGGCGCGCGAGCCCGCGCGTGCGCCGCGCTTCGATCTGCGGCCCGGCAGCCCGGACGTCGGGGCGTTCCCGGCGGCTGCCTGGCTGCGGGCGCTGCGCTCGGCGGTCACCAGGGCGCCCGCCCTCGCCTACGACTACGGCGACCCGCGCGGGCGGATCGAGCTGCGGACCGCGCTGTCGGGCTATCTGGGCCGGGCCCGCGGGGTGGTCGCTCCCCCGGAGCGCATCGTGATCACCTCCGGATACGTGCAGGGGCTGGCGCTGCTCACGCGGGTGCTGGACGGCGGCCCGGTCGCCATGGAGGACCCCGGTCTGCCGTTCCATCGGGAGGTCGTACGGCGGCACGGGGGTGCGGTGGTGCCGCTGGAGGTCGACGGGCGGGGGGCGCGCACGCCCGGGGACTGCGCGGCCGTCGTCGTGACGCCCGCGCACCAGTACCCGACCGGGGTGACGCTCCATCCGGAGCGGCGGCGGGCGCTCACCGAGTGGGCCCGCGCGCGGGGCGCCCTGATCGTGGAGGACGACTACGACGGGGAGTTCCGCTACGACCGGCAGCCGGTCGGCGCCCTCCAGGGCATGGCGCCGGGGCAGGTGGCGTATCTGGGGACCGCCTCGAAGACGCTCGGGCCGGCGCTGCGGCTCGGCTGGATGGTGCTGCCGCCGCATCTCGTGGACGCCGTGGCCGACATCAAGCTGCACAGCGACCACCACACCGAGTCCCTCGGACAGCTGGCGCTCGCCGAGCTGATCGACACTCACGCCTACGACCGGCACGTGCGGTCCTGCCGGCTGCGCTACCGGCGGCGCCGGGACCGGCTCCTGGACCGGCTGGGGGCGCGCACGCGGGTGCGGGGGATCGCGGCCGGGCTGCACGCGCTGGTGGAGGTCGACGACGAGGAGCGCGTGCTGGCGCGGGCGCGGGAGCACGGGCTCGCGGTGGGACGGCTGGGCGACCACTGGCACACACCGGACGCGGGCAGGCCGCAGGGGCTGGTCGTGGGGTACGGCACGCCCCGGGAGGGCGCGTACCGGGAAGCGCTGGAGGTGCTGGCGCGGGTCCTGGACGAGGCCGGATTGGGCCCCTGAAAGGCCCTCGGATTGGGCCTCGTGACGGGCCCACCGCGACTCTACGGTCGTCCTATGACCACGCGACTCCTCCCGCCCGCCGGTCCCCGCCGCGTCCTCGCCCTGGCCCAGTTGAGCAACTCGGTCGGCGACGGCGCCTACTACACGACGTCCGCGCTGTACTTCACCCAGATCGTGGGGCTCGGCCCCGCCCGTGTGGGCCTCGGGCTGACCGTCGGCTGGGCGGTCGGCTCGCTGGCCGGGGTGCCGCTGGGGCGCCTCGCCGACCGGCGCGGGCCGCGCGGGACGGCGGTGCTGCTGGCCCTGGCGACCGGGCTGGCGGTGGCGTCCTTCACGGTGGTGCGCGGCTTCCTGCCGTTCGTGCTGGTCGCCTGCGTGTACGCCGCCGCGCAGTCCGGCCTCGCGGCGGCCCGTCAGGCGCTGCTCGCCGGGCTGGTGTCGGCCGGGGAGCGCACGGGGCTGCTGGCGCATCTGCAGTCGACGCTGAACGCCGGTCTGGCGGTGGGGGCCGGGCTCGGCGGGCTCGCGCTGCACGCCGGGACGCGGACGGCGTACCTGGCGGTGTTCACGCTGGACGGGCTGAGCTTCCTGCTGTGCGCGGGGCTGCTGCTGCGGCTGCCCGCCGTCCGGGCCGGGGCCGCGCGGCGGACCGGGAAGCTCGGGGTGCTGCGGGACCGGCCGTACGCGGTGCTGGCGTTGCTCAACACCGTGCTGCTGCTGCGGCTTCCGCTGCTCAGTCTCGTACTGCCGCTGTGGATCACGCGGCGGACCGACGCCCCGGCCTGGATGGTCTCCGCGCTGTTCGTGCTCAACACCGGTGCCGTGATGGCGTTCCAGGTGCGGGTGGCGCGCGGGGTCACGGGTCCGGCGACGGCGACCCGGGCGATCCGCCGGGCCGCCTGGGTGATGCTGGCCGCGTGCGGCGCGTTCGCCCTGAGCGCGGGGGCCCCGCTGTGGGTCGGCGCCGGCGTGCTGGTGCTGGGCGCGGTGCTCCAGGTGGTCGCCGAGATGGGGCAGTCGGCGGGGTCCTGGCAGCTGTCCTTCGACCTGGCCCCGCAGGGTCGCACCGGGGAGTACCAGGGCCTCTTCGGAACCGGCGTCACCGTCGCCCGGACCCTCGGCCCGCTCCTGCTGACGTCCCTGCTCGTGGACGGGGGCACCGCGGGCTGGCTGGCGCTGGGCGCGGTGATGCTGGCGGCGTCCTACGCGATGGGGCCGGCGGCGCGGCACGCGCTGGGGCGGCGGGGGGCGGGGCGGGGGGAGGAGCCCGTGGCGGTGCCGGTTGCGTGAGGGACCAGGTGGGTCACCAGTCCTTCATCGCGTCGGTGGGGGACATGCTCGCCGCTCTGCGGGCGGGGGCCAGCGAACCGATCGCCACCACCAGCACCGTCAGGCCGAGGAGCAGGAGCAGGGTGGGCGCGGACGGCAGCGGCACCCAGCCGTCGACGTACGGCGCCAGGTCCGCGCTGCCCCGCAGCAGGGCGGCGGCGCCGCTGCCCAGTGCCGCGCCGAGCACGGCGCCGATCAGCGCGGCCACGGCGCCGACCAGGGCCATCTCCGTGACCAGCATCAGGACCGACCTGGTACGGAAGCCGACCGCCTTGAGAATGCCGATCTCCTGCGCGCGCTGCCGGGACAGTGCGCCGGTCACGGTGACCGCGCCGACGAACGCGAGCACCCCGAGCACCCCGAGCAGCACCTGGCCGACCAGCCTGATCATCTCCAGCACGGCGGGGAGCGCCTCGAGCTGCTGCTGGAGGGTGACCGCCGGATAGCCCAGTCGCTGCACGGACTCCATCACGGCCGGCACGTCCGCCGCCGTCTTCGCGACCACGGTCAGCTGGTCGTAGCCGATGGTGGACACGTAGCTGTCCACCGGTTCCCCGGACCGCTGTGCCGCCCACTCGATCACGGTGTCGTCGGCGGCGTACGCGGCACCGGGGTTGTCCAGCTGCCAGGTCGGGTCGTACACACCGACGAGGCGGGCCTTGCCGGTGACTCCGGTGCCCTCGCCCTGCCTTACGTAGCGAGTCGTCTCGACGTCGATCTTCTGGCCGACCAGGTTGCTCAGGTCGACTCCCTGGGCGGCGGCCGGGGCCACGAGTTCGCCGGGGCGCAGCGGGAAGAGGTTCTTCCGTACCGACTTGGTGACCGGCGGGGTGAGCGCCGGCCGGTGGGTCGTCGCGTACAGCAGGACGGTGTCGCCGGTCTCGGTCAGCACGCCGAACGACACCTGTGCCCGGTGCTGAACCGACTCGACGTGCGGCAGCTTCGCGAGCCGGGCGGCGGTCCGGTCGGTCAGCTGCGGGGTGTCGGGGCGTCCGTCGGGCTTGTCGACGGTGATGCTGCGGTTGGCGCTGCTCTCCTTGACGCCCGTGTCGGTGGCGCCCTGCGCCCGGGCGGCGATGCCGAGTGCGCCGAGGCAGACGGCGGCGGCGACGGAGACCAGGGCCACGAGTCCGAACAGGCGGCGGCGCAGGGCGCGGACGTTGGCCAGTGCGAGACTGAAGGTGTTCATTCGGGGCTCTCCGTCTCCACACGTTCGGCGCCGGTCTTCGCCCGTACGCCGTCGGCCGGGCCGGCGAGCCTGCCCTTGTCCAGGCGGTGCACCACGTCCGCAGCGTCGGACACGGCCGGGTTGTGCGTCACGAGCAGCACCGCGCGGCCCTCGTCCGCCAGCTCCCGGAAGAGACCGAGGAGCACCTCCTCGCTCTCCGTGTCGAGGTTCCCGGTCGGCTCGTCGGCCAGCACCACGGGCGGGTCGTTGATCAGCGCCCGCGCCAGGGCCACCCGCTGCTGCTCGCCGCCCGACAGTTCGCTGGGCAGATGGTCGGCACGCTCCGCGAGTCCCACCCGTGCCAGCAGCTCGCGTGCGCGTGTCTCGCCTTCGCGGCGGCGGCCGGTGAACGGCAGGAGGACGTTGCGCAGCGCCGAGTGCTGGGGCAGCAGGTTGTACGACTGGAACACGAACCCGAGCGTGCCGCGGCGCAGATCCGCCAGCGCTCCGTCCGACAGATCCGTCGTGTCGACGGGGCCCGTGCCGTGGACGCCCTTTACGAACACCCGGCCGCTGTCCGGCGGGGTCAGCAGCCCGAGGATGTGCAGAAGTGTGGTCTTGCCGGAGCCCGAGTGGCCGACCAGGGCGGTGACCTCACCCTTCCTCACGGCGAGGTCGACGCCGTGCAGGACGTCGACCCTCCTTCCGCGCAGGACGTAGGACTTGCCCACGCCCTCCGCGCGCAGCACTACGCTCACCGGACTCTCGCTCACTTTCGTCCTCGGGATCGCGGCCGGCAACCAGCCCATGGCGCCGTGCGGTTGCCGATCCGGCAGAGCCGCGTCCGGTGCGCCGCCGCGCAGCACAGAGGCCCGTACGACCAGCGCGTAGTCGTAGACGGTGATGAGGCATCCCGGGTTCCGCGCCGGTGTTCGCGGGCGGCCCGGTTCAGGCGGTCGCCGCCGGCGCTACACCGCCATCAACGGTGCGTCGTTCCGCCACTTGAGGATCTTCTCGAAGCTGACCACGGCGCCGGTGCGGCCCGTCGGGGTGCCGAAGTGGACGTGGTCCGCGAGTTCTTCGATGAGGCACAGGCCCCGGCCGTGCTCGGCGTCGGAGGCGGCCTGGCGGGTGGCGCGGCGGGGTGGGGTGAAGCCGGGGCCGGAGTCGGCGACCTCGATGTGGCACCGCTCGCCGTCGAGGTAGGCCGTGACGCGGTACGCCTGGGGCGAGCCGTCGGGGGTGGTGGCGCCGCCGTGCTCGACGGCGTTCGCGCAGGCCTCGCTGAGGGCGACGGAGAGGTCGTAGGAGACGTCGGGGTCCACCCCCGCGGTCTCCATGGTGCCCATGAGCAGGCGCCGGGCGAGCGGCACGCTCGCGGCATCGCGCCGCAGATGGAGTGACCACCAGATGCTCATGCTCCAGCCTCCTGGCCGCGGCTCGACATACCGATACGTATTGCCGCGAGTGACCGCCCGTAAGCACATCCGTGACGTGACGCCGCCCATATGGTCGATGCGCCTATGCGTGAATCGGTGTATGTGGTGGCGGGCCACACCAGAACGTGATCTTCCGGCTGTATGTCATCTTGCGGACCTGCCGTATGGCGGCCCTGGGGCCAGTGCGATGATGAGCCCGCCATGTCTGCCCCCCACCCGCGCACAGCGCGCGCCGGAAGCGATCTCCGGGTACCGCGGGCCGCGGTCTTCGCCGCGGTCTGCGTCGTGCTGGCCGGGGTCGGGCACGCGCTCGGCTCGTGCGCCTCGGTCCCGCTGTGGACGCTGGGCGCCGGGTTCCTGGGGGTCCTCCTCGTCACGGTGCCGCTCACCGGCCGGGTGCGCTCGCTGCCCGGTACGGCCGCGCTGCTCGCCGGTGGACAGACCGTCCTGCACACGCTGTTCGGGCTCGGGCAGCACGGGGCGGTGACGGCCGGGGCGACCTCCGGCACCTCCTCCGGTCCGGCGTCCGACGCGGCGCTCGTCGAACAGGCGGCGCGGCTCGTCTGCGGGACCGCCGCCGCGGCGATCAGTCCCGTGCAGGCCGAGCGGATCCTCACCGACGCGCGGATCGCGCCGGGGACCGGAACGCACGCCGCGCACGTCCACGCGGACTCCATGGCCTCGGCCGTGGACGCGACGTCCGTGTCGCTGCTGCCGTCCCTGCCGATGCTGCTCGGCCACCTGCTCGCGGCGCTCGTCGCCGGGTGGCTGCTGCGGCGCGGGGACCTGGCGGTGCTGCGGCTCGCCGAGATGTCCGCGCTGTCGGCGCACGCGGTCGCCGAGGGCGCACTCGTGCGTTCCCTGCGCGGGGCGCTCGCGCTGGTACGGGCCCTGCGCGCCGGGTTGCCCGGCGCGCCCGAGGCGGGCCCGCGTCCTCCGCGGGCCGAGGGACACGCCCTCCCCGCCCCGCGCACCGTCGTCCTCCAGCACACCGTGATCAGACGCGGCCCGCCGGCCGCCGCCGCGCTCTGCCTCGCCGCCTGACACGACGCGACCACCACTCCACCCCGCGGGGGTGTGAAGAGGCCGCCGTCGTGCGGCACGCGCGCGTGCGCCCGTCCCCGACCGAGGGGCGGTACGGCACGCCGGTCACGGTGCGCCGGTTTCCCGCCGATCACCCCTGATCAGGCACCTCCGCGCACGCGTACTCCTCTTCACCACCGGAAAACCCGTATCTCACCCACAGTGGAGTGCTCCGAATGAAGGCCTCTCGTCTCGCCGCCGCCGGCACCCTCGCCGGCACCGCCGTGCTCGCCCTGTCCGCGCCCGCGTTCGCCCATGTCAGCGTGCAGCCGGAGGGCGAGGCCGCCAAGGGCGGTTACGCGGTCGTCGACTTCAAGGTGCCCAACGAGCGCGACAACGCCTCGACCACCAAGCTCGAGGTCACCTTCCCGACCGACCACCCGCTGGCGTCCGTGATGCCGCAGCCGGTGCCCGGCTGGAAGGCCGAGGTCACCAAGTCCACCCTGAAGAAGCCGCTGGAGCTGCACGGCAAGAAGATCACCGAGGCCGTCAGCAAGGTCACCTGGACCGCGGACGGCAAGGGCGTCGAGCCAGGCTTCTTCCAGAAGTTCCCCCTGTCCGTCGGCACCCTCCCCGAGGACACCGACCAGCTCGTCTTCAAGGCGGTGCAGACGTACTCCAACAAGGAGGTCGTCCGCTGGATCGAGGTGCCGCAGGAGGGCCAGGAGGAGCCCGACAACCCGGCGCCCGTGCTCCAGCTGTCCGCCGCCGAGGAGGGCGGCCACCACGGCTCGGCCTCCGCCGGCAAGGGCTCCGGCGACGCCGAGGCCGCCTCCGCGAAGACGTCCGCCGCCGAGCCCGCCGACAGCAGCGACACCACCGCCCGCGTCCTGGGCGTGGTCGGCATCGTCGTCGGCGCACTGGGCGTGGCCTACGGCGTGCTCGCCGGCCGTCGGCGCACCACCGCCTGACCCGTCCCGAACCCATACGTCGGGTCGTCCCCGGCTCCCTGTCCCCGGCGCACGCCGGGCGGGGGCCGGGGGCGTCCCGCGGGAGACTGCACATGCGTAAGAAGACCTTCGCGGCGGCGGCCCTGCTCGCCGCCGCCACCCTGACCCTGACCGCGTGCGGCGGCGGTGACGGCGACGACGCCTCGCCGGTGACCGTGGTCTCCGAGGAGACCGGCTCCGACAAGGCCGCCATCGTCCTCGACAAGCCGTTCGAGAAGCCGGACCTGGTCCTCACCGACACCCACGGCGAGAAGTACGACCTGCGCAAGGAGACGGCGGGCAAGCCCACGCTGATCTACTTCGGCTACACCAACTGCCCCGACGTCTGCCCGACCACGATGAGCAACATCGCCGTGGCCAAGAAGCAGCTGCCCAAGGCCCAGCAGGACGAGCTGCGGATCGTCTTCGTCACCACCGACCCGGAACGGGACACCTCCGCCGCGCTCGGCAAGTGGCTCAAGGGCATCGACCCCCAGGTCGTGGGCCTGACCGGTGACTTCGACACCGTCCAGGCCGGCGCCCGCACCCTCGGCATCACCATCGAGGCGCCGCACAAGGACAAGAACGGCAAGGTCGTCTCCACCCACGGCACCCAGGTCGTCGCGTTCTCCCCGAAGACCGACGCCGGGTACGTCCTCTACACCGAGGACGCCACCGTGGACGACTACACCAAGGACCTCCCGGCGCTGATCAAGGGGGCCCGGCCGTGAGCCGTCGCGTCGCACCCGTCGCGCTCCTGGCCGGGGCGCTGCTCCTCGCGGGCTGCGGCTCCGGGGACGACTCGGCGGCCGACCTGTCCGTCAGCGGCGCCTACATGCCGCAGCCGGTGTCCGACTCGATGGCGGCCGGCTTTCTGACGGTGACCAACGCGGGCGGCACGGAGGACGAACTGACCTCCGTGACCAGCGACATCGGCGAGGTCACCGCCCACGAGACGGTCGACTCGGCGATGCGGGAGGCGAAGGACCTCACGGTCCCCGCACACGGCACCCTCGTGTTCCGCAGCGGCGCCAACCATCTGATGTTCGAAAAGCTGAAGCGGAAGCCGCGGCAGGGCGAGAAGGTGACGGTGCAGCTCCACTTCGCGGAGTCGGGCACCGTCACGGTCGAGATCCCGGTGAAGTCCGCGACGTACAGCCCGAAGACCGGACACTGAGGGAGAGATCGCCTTGACGTCAACCATCGCCCCCCGGGTCCGGACGCTGGTGCTGCTGCTCCTGGCCGCCACCGGCCTGCTCCTCGCCGGCGCCGGCCCGGTCTCCGCGCACGCCGCGCTGACCGGCAGCGACCCCCGGCAGGGGGCGGTGGTGGACAAGGCCCCGGAGCGGATATCGCTGACCTTCTCCGAGAAGGTCGCCCTGTCCGACGACTCCCTGCGGGTCCTCGACCCCAAGGGCAAGCGCGTGGACAGCGGCGACCCCGCCGGCACCGGCGGCACAACCTACGCCGTGAAGCTGCACGGCGGTCTGCCCGACGGCACGTACACCGTCACCTACCAGGTGGTGTCCGAGGACAGCCATCCGGTCGCCGGGGCCTACACCTTCTCGATCGGCGCGCCGTCGAAGACGTCCGTCTCGGTCGACGGGCAGACCGCGGGCGGCGGGGTCGTCGGCGTGCTCTACGGCTTCGGCCGGTACGTGTCGTACGCCGGGTTCATCGTCCTGGTCGGCGGGGCCGCGTTCGTGCTGGGCTGCTGGCGGCGCGGGACGGCCGTGCGGTCGATGCAGCGGCTCGTGGTGTCCGGCTGGCTCGCGCTGACGGCGGCCACGCTCGGGCTGCTGCTCGTGCGCGGCTCCTACACCGGCAGCGGGAAGGTCGGCGACATCTTCGATCTGGACCTGCTCGGGCAGGTCCTCCAGACCAAGACCGGCGCGGCGCTCGTCTCCCGGCTGCTGCTGCTCGCCGCGGCGGCGCTGTTCATCGCGGTGCTGTTCGGGGCGTACGACAAGCGGGACGACGAGGAGAAGCGGGACCTCACCTTCGGGCTCGCGATCGGCGGGACCGTCGTCGCGGCGGGGCTCGCGGCGAGCTGGGCGATGTCCGAGCACGCCTCGACCGGGCTCCAGCCGGGGCTGGCCATGCCGGTGGACGTACTGCACCTGCTGGCCGTCGCGGGCTGGCTGGGCGGGCTGACCGCGCTGCTGACGGCCCTGTACCGGGCGCCCGCGGAGACCCCTCTCGACGCGGCGGCCGTACGGCGCTTCTCGCGGCTGGCGTTCGGCAGCGTGCTGACGCTCGTCGCCACCGGGATCTACCAGTCCTGGCGGCAGCTCGGATCGTGGTCGGCGTTCACCGGTACCCGGTACGGGCAGCTGCTGCTCGTCAAGATCGGGCTCGTGGTGCTGCTGGTCGGCATCGCGTGGATATCGCGCCGGTGGACGGCACGGCTGGCGGACGTCGGCGTGGCGGAGGTGGACGCCGGGACGGTGACGGAGGACGGGGGGGCCGGGAAGGGCGAGGGGGCCGAGGAGGACGGTGCCGAGAAGGAGCACGTCTCCACGGGTGCCGGTGCGTCCGCCGCGGCGACGGGTGCCTCCGGGGGCGGTGCCGCCGGTGGGGCCGGTCCCAGCGGCTCCGACGGTTCCGACGGCACCGACGCCGACTCCGAGCGGGCCGCGCAGCTCGCCCGGCAGCGGGCCGCCATCGACACCGCCCGGCGCAAGCGGGAGCGCGACGCCGACCCGAACCGTTCCGGGCTGCGCCGCTCGGTGCTCGCCGAGGCGGCGGTCGCCGTCGCCCTGCTCGCCGTCACGACCATGCTGACGTCGACCGAGCCGGGCCGTACCGAGGAGCAGGCCGCGGCGGCCACCTCGTCCGCGACCGAGGACGCGAACGCGGCCGGGGCGCTCACCCTGGACATGTCGTTCGACACCGGCGGCGAGGACGGCAAGGGCGTCGTGCGGATCGACCTCGACCCCGCGCGCCCGGGCTCCAACGAGCTGCACGTCTATGTGCTGCGGCCCAACGGGCGTGCCTTCGACATCCCCGAGGTGAAGATCGCCTTCACCCTGGAGGAGCAGGACATCGGGCCGCTGCCCGTCGTCCCGGACCACATCTCCACCGGACACTGGTCGGCGAGCGGGGTGCAGATCCCGATGGCCGGCGACTGGAAGGTCGCCGTGACCGTGCGCACCTCCGACATCGACCAGGCGACCGTCTCCAAGAACGCGCAGATCGGCTGAACCGCACCATGACCGACCAGTCCCTCCCCCAGGCCCACCGCACGCGGGCCGACGCCGTCGGCTCCGACGCCGGCGTCCCCGAGGCGGGCGCCACCGGGAACCCGGCCACGGGCGGGCTTTCGCGGCGCCGGCTGCTCGGGACCGCCGGGGCGACCGGCCTGGTGCTGGGCGCGGCGGGCGGGGCGGCCGGCTACGCCGCCCGTCCGGCCGGGGCGACCCCGCTCAGCTCGGTGGGGTCCGGCGAGGTGATGTTTCACGGGAAACATCAGCCCGGCATCGTCCAGCGGCTCCAGGCCCGGGGTCATCTCGTCGCCTTCGACCTGGCGCCGGGCGCCGGGCGCAAGGAGGCGGCGGCACTGCTGCGCCGCTGGTCGGAGACGGCCCGGCGGCTGATGGCGGGCGAGGCCGCCCGGGAGGACGACACCGGGGTCGCCCTGGACGCCGGACCGTCCTCCCTGACGATCACCTTCGGCTTCGGGCACAGCTTCTTCGCCCGGACCGGTCTGGAGAAGCAGCGCCCGGTCGCCCTGGACCCGCTGCCGGAGTTCTCCTCCGACCGGCTGGACAAGGCACGCGGCAACGGCGACCTGTGGGTGCAGATCGGCGCCGACGACGCGCTGGTCGCCTTCCACGCGCTGCGGGCGGTCCAGAAGGACGCCGGCCGGGCCGCCCGGGTCCGCTGGCAGATGAACGGCTTCAACCGGTCCCCCGGAGCCACCGCGCACCCCATGACGGCCCGCAATCTGATGGGCCAGGTGGACGGCACCCGCAACCCGAAGCCGGCCGACGCCGACTTCGACCGGCGGATCTTCGTCCCGGAGTCCGGCTCGCAGGACCCGGCGTGGATGGCGAACGGCTCCTACGCCGTCGTACGCCGGATCCGGATGCTCCTCGACGACTGGGAGCAGCTCTCCGCCAAGGAGCAGGAGGAGGTCATCGGGCGCCGCAAGGCCGACGGGGCGCCGCTGACGGGCGGCACCGAGACGACCGAGATGGACCTGGAGAAGACGGACCGGGCGGGGAACCTGGTCGTCCCGCTCAACGCCCACGCGCGGATCACCCGGCCCGACCAGAACGGCGGGGCGGCGATCCTGCGCCGGCCCTTCTCGTACCACGACGGCATCGACGCCGACGGTGTGCCGGACGCCGGTCTGCTCTTCATCTGCTGGCAGGCCGACCCGCTGCGCGGCTTCGTCCCCCTCCAGCGCAAGCTCGACCGGGGCGACGCGCTGTCGCGGTACATCCGGCACGAGGCGAGCGGCCTGTTCGCGGTGCCGGGCGGGGCGGCCGAGGGGGAGTACGTGGGGCAGCGGCTGCTGGAGGGGTGACCCTGCCCGGCGCGGGGTCGCCCTGCCTCGAGGGGTTGGTGTCGCCCTCGCGGGTGGCTGGGGCGCGAAGGCGCACGCCCGGTTTCGCCAGGCCCATTAGGGTGAGGTCATGCCAGCGAGCTATGCCTATCTGGGCCCCGAGGGCACCTTCACCGAGGTCGCCCTGCGCACGCTTCCCGAGGCCGCGACCCGGGAGCTGATCCCGTACGTGTCCGTGCAGTCCGCGCTCGACGCCGTGCGCGTCGGCGAGGCGGAGGCCGCGTTCGTACCGATCGAGAACTCCGTGGAAGGCGGCATCACGACCACGCTCGACGAGCTGGTCGCGGGCGCGCCGCTGATGATCTACCGCGAGGTGCTGCTGTCGATCACCTTCGCGCTGCTGGTCAGGCCGGGCACCGGGCTGTCGGACATCAAGACGGTCTCCGCTCATCCGGCGGCGCAGCCCCAGGTGCGCAACTGGCTGAAGAACAACCTCCCGGACGCCCACTGGGAGTCCGCCGCGTCGAACGCGGACGCCGCGCGTCTGGTCCAGGAGGGCCAGTACGACGCCGCCTTCGCCGGTGAGTTCGCCGCCGCCCGGTACGGCCTGGTGGCGCTGGAGACGGGGATCCACGACGCGGAGAACGCGCAGACGCGGTTCGTGCTGGTCGGCCGGCCCGCCCGGCCCGCCGCGCCGACCGGGGCGGACAAGACGTCGGTGGTGCTGTGGCAGCGGGACGACCACCCCGGTGGGCTGCGGGACCTGCTCGGCGAGTTCGCCACCCGCGGGATCAACCTGATGCTGCTCCAGTCCCGTCCGACGGGTGCGGGCATCGGCAACTACTGCTTCTGCATCGACGCCGAGGGACACATCTCCGACCGCCGGGTCGCGGAGGCGCTGATGGGGCTGAAGCGGATCTGTCTGCAGGTGCGGTTCCTGGGCTCGTACCCGCGGGCGGACCTGAGGCCGTCGGACGTGGAGCCGCCGCGCCTCGGGACGTCGGACGACGAGTTCGTGGCGGCGGCGGACTGGGTGGCGCGCTGCCAGGACGGGCGCTTCTGAGCCACGCGGTCCTACCTGCTGATAGTCGTTATCCACAGAAGTTTTCCACAGGTCCGCTTCTCGACCTGGGGACAAGTCGACAGACAAGGGTAAGTCTGTCGACAAATCGGTCCTCAGCGTCTCTCCGCGTCCACCTTCACGCACATCACCCTTCGTCCACCCTTTTCCCTTGCGCCATCCTTTGGGGCGACCACTTTCCCCCCAAAGGTACGGGTGAGGCGGGTTTGCCCTGGGAATCTTCGACGTGATCACCATGTTGCGGAGTGATCGATTCCGACATCCACAGTTCTTCCACACAGCCTGTGGATAACTTTTCGGAGCCTGGGAATGCCTGTGGACAAGAACCCCTCAAGTCCCGCTCCCCGCAAGGGAATCGAGTCAACGACCCGCCCCGCAAGTGCTTCTTCCAGGGAGCCTGTCGCACTTTATTGACACGGCTCGCAATTCCCCCATAACGCAACGTAAGCCGCGTTCCGGAATAGTGAGTCGTGGGCTCCCGCCGCGCCCCGGTAGCCTGGGGCACGTGATTGACCTTCGCCTGCTCCGTGAGGACCCCGACCGAGTGCGCGCCTCGCAGCGCGCCCGTGGAGAGGACGTCGCGCTCGTCGACTCCCTCCTGTCCGCCGATGAGCGGCGCAGGTCGTCCGGCGTCCGCTTCGACGAACTCCGCGCCCAGCAGAGGCAGCTCGGCAAGCTCATCCCCAAGGCGTCCGGGGACGAGAAGGCGGAGCTGCTGAAGAAGGCGAGCCAGCTGGCCGCCGACGTCAAGGCCGCCGACGCCGAGCGCGACGCCGCCGCGGCGGAGACCCAGGAGCTGCTGGCCAAGCTCGGCAACCTCGTGCACCCCGACGTCCCGGTCGGTGGCGAGGAGGACTTCGTCACGCTGGAGACGCACGGCGAGATCCGTGACTTCGCGGCCGAGGGCTTCGAGCCGAAGGACCACCTGGAGCTCGGCTCCCTGCTCGGCGCGATCGACGTCGAGCGCGGCGCCAAGGTCTCCGGCTCCCGCTTCTACTTCCTCACCGGCGTCGGCGCCCTCCTGGAGTTCGCCCTGGTGAACGCGGCGATCGCCCAGGCCACAGCGGCCGGCTTCACGCCGATGCTGACGCCCGCGCTGGTGCGCCCCGAGTCGATGGCCGGCACCGGCTACCTGGGACAGGACGCCGACGGCGTCTACTTCCTGGAGAAGGACAACCTCTACCTGGTGGGCACCTCCGAGGTCGCCATCGCCTCCTACCACCGCGACGAGATCCTCGACGCCGACCAGCTGCCCCTGCGGTACGCGGGCTTCTCGCCCTGCTTCCGCCGTGAGGCCGGCTCGCACGGCAAGGACACCCGGGGCATCTTCCGCGTCCACCAGTTCGACAAGGTGGAGATGTTCTCCTTCGTCGACCCGGCGGACAGCCAGGCCGAGCACCGGCGCCTGCTGGAGTGGGAGAAGCAGTGGCTGACGTCGCTGGAGCTGCCGTTCCGCGTCATCGACGTCGCCTCGGGCGACCTGGGCTCGTCGGCGTCCCGCAAGTTCGACTGCGAGGCGTGGATCCCGACGCAGGGCAAGTACCGCGAGCTGACGTCCACGTCGGACTGCACCGAGTTCCAGTCGCGCCGCCTGTCGATCCGCGTCCGTGACGGCAAGCAGGTCAAGCCGCTCGCCACGCTCAACGGCACCCTGTGCGCCGTCCCGCGCACGATCGTGGCCCTGCTGGAGAACCACCAGCAGGCCGACGGCTCCGTCCGGGTCCCCGAGGTCCTGCGCCCGTACCTGGGCGGCCGCGAGGTCCTGGAGCCGGTGGCCAAGTGACTGGCACCGCCTGCGCCGACGACACCGAGGGCTCCGCGGCCGGTCTTCCGGCCGGCCGCGGCGGCCTGCCGTACAAGCTGATCGCGACCGATCTGGACGGGACGCTGCTGCGCTCCGACGAGTCGGTCTCGCAGCGCACCCGTGACGCGCTCGCCGCGGCCACCGAGGCGGGTGCCGCGCACCTCGTCGTCACCGGCCGCGGTGTCCCGTGGACCCGGCACATCCTCCAGGACCTGGGATACCAGGGGCTCGCGGTGTGCGGGCAGGGCGCGCAGGTGTACCACGCCGGGGAGAACCGCCTGCTGACGTCCGTGACGCTGGACCGGCAGCTCGGGGGTGTCGCGCTGGCCAAGATCGAGGCCGAGGTCGGCCCGCTGTACCTGGCGGCGAGCCGGGACGGCCTGGACGGGGACGTGCTGGTCGGCCCGGGGTACGCGCTGACGGGCGCGCTGCCCTCGACGCCGTTCACGGACGCCTCCGACCTGTGGAGCGCCCCGCTGAACAAGATCTACATACAGCATCCCGAGCTGTCGGACGACGAGCTGGCCGAGGCGGCCCGCCGGGCGGCGGGCGGCTTCGTCACGGTGGCGATGGCCGGCGAGGGCATCGTGGAGCTGCTGCCCCTGGGGCTGTCCAAGGCGACCGGGCTGTCCCTGGCGGCCCGCCGGCTCGGCGTGAAGGCCGCGGACACGATCGCCTTCGGCGACATGCCGAACGACATCCCGATGTTCGCGTGGGCCGCGCACGGCGTGGCCATGGCCAACGCCCACGCGGAACTCAAGGCGGTCGCGGACGAGGTGACGGCCTCCAACGAGGAGGACGGCATCGCGGTCGTCCTGGAGCGCCTGCTGGGCTGAGCCCCGTGGGCGTTCGTGCGCGTGTCTCTTGAGGAGGATGCACGGATCGAACGTGCGCGGGGTCTCCCCCGACCGCGGCTCAGCAAGCCGGTGCCTTACCTCTCGGCCAATCCTCCGGGTGGGCGGCCCACGCGAGAGCGACATCGCGTGCTCGAAGCGGCCGCCCCGGGCGGCTCCCCTGCGGAAGCGGGCTCGACGGTGGGGTAACTACACCGGAACCCGCCGCGGGACGCCCTGACGGGAGCTGAACGGACTGTCGTGCAGGGACATCGCTCAGCTCCTCTCCCAGACGGTGGCGCCGGACCCGGCCGGCGCCCTCGGCACAACCATGGTGCCGGGACGCCGACTTGGGCGCCACCGAATAAACCGGGTGCGCTCACTCCTCGCCGGCGAGGGTCAGGGAGCGCAGCTTCTGGCCGGCGTACCAGGTGGCCAGCACGGTCACCAGCGCCAGCAGCACCGTGGCCGTCGTCAGACCGACGTCCGAGGTGACCATCTCGCCGCCGGCGACCTTCTCCGCCACCGCCAGCGACCACTGCTGGACGCTCAGGGTGCGCGCGCCCGGCACCAGGGAGCCGAACAGCGCCTCCCAGACGAGCGCGTAGACGAGGCCGAACACCACGGCGTGCCGGGACACCGTGCCGAGGAGCAGGAACAGCGCGGCGTAGGCGATGGAGGCGACGAGCGCGGCCACCGTGTAGGCGACGGCGATCTGCTGGCCGTTGCCGTTGAGGACGAAGCCCGCGACGAACGTCGGCAGCGCCGAGAACACCATGGTCACGGCGATCGCCACGATCAGTTTGGTGAAGATGATCGTGGGCCGCTTCACCGGCTTGGACAGCAGGTACACCACCGAGCCGTCGTCGATCTCCGGGCCGATGGCACCGGTGCCGGCGATGACGCCGATGATCGGCACCATGGTGGCGAGCGCGAGCCCGCCGAGCAGGTCGGACGCGGTCTGGTCGTCGGCTCCCGCGAGTCCGCGGACGGCCACGGCGATCACGATGAGCAGCAGCGGCAGCGCGCCCAGGATGAGGGCCCGGCGCCGGCCGAGCAGGGCCCGATAGGTGAGCCGGGCGACTGTGGGGTCGTACATTGTGGCCTCCTACGCCGCGACCAGATACGAGAAGACGGACTCGAGGGACTCGTCGGACGGCGAGACCGTCAGCAGCCGGATGCCGTGGTCGCGGGCGACCCTGGGCAGCAGGGCGGTGAAGCGGCCGAAGTCGACGGCCTGGATGCGCAACGCGCCCTCCGCGAGGTCGACCTCGATGCCGGACGTGGACGGGTCGGCGATCAGCGCGGCCGCGAGGGCGCGGTCGTCGCTGGAGCGCACCAGGTAGCGATGCGGGCGGTCGGTCATCAGGCGGCGGATCTTGCGGAAGTCGCCGCTGGCCGCGTGCCGTCCGGCCACCACGACCTCGATGTGCCGGGCGAGCTGTTCGACCTCCTCGAGGATGTGGGAGGAGAACAGCACGGTGCGGCCCTCGTCGCCCATGCGGCGCAGCAGGTCCATCAGCTGCATGCGCTGGCGGGGGTCCATGCCGTTGAACGGCTCGTCGAGCAGCAGCAGCGACGGGTCGTGGACGAGGGCGCTCGCCATCTTCACGCGCTGGCGCATGCCCTTGGAGTACGTCTGGATCTTGCGGTCCTGCGCGTACTCCATCTCGACCGTGGCGAGCGCCTTCTGGGCGGCCTTGGCGCCCAGCCCGTGCAGTTCGGCGTTGGCGACGACGAACTCGCGGCCGGTCAGGAAGTCGTACATCGCCTCGCGTTCGGGGACGATGCCGATGTGCTTGTAGATGGCCTCGTTACGCCAGACGGGCTGCCCGTCGAGGGTGACGGTGCCCGTGGAGGGGGCGAGGAAGCCGCCCATCATGTTGATGAGGGTGGACTTCCCGGCGCCGTTCGGGCCCAGGAGGCCGGTGACGCCGGGGCCGATCGTCATGGTGATGTCGTTGACGGCGACCACGTTGCCGAACCAGCGGGAGACGTGGTCGATAGAGAGAGTGCTCATGGGCGCAGCCCACTCCTTAGAAGGGTGGTGGCGGGAGACGGGTGGGCGTGGTCACAGTCCCACCTTCTTGTAGCGGCGCAGCAGGAGGCCGTAGGCGGCGGCGATCAGGCCGAGGACGACGACGAGGTAGACGACGCCCTCCCCGGTGCTGGGGCCGACCCCGCCCGGGAACGCCGAGGTCGCGCCGAGGAAGGCGGACTGCACGCCGTCGATGAGCGTGACCGGCGAGAACAGCCCGATCCAGGCGATGGCCCCGCTGCCGCCCTCCTCGCCGAGGGTCTGCGCGTCGGCGATGGCCTGGAGCGTGGAGACCGCGCCGTAGGAGATCGTCATGACGGCGATCACGGCCGCGATGCCGAAGCCGCGGCGCGGGGTGACGGACGCGATGACCAGGCCGATGCCGGCGAACAGCAGGGACAGCAGAATCACGGAGACGAGTCCTTGTGCGAAGCCCTTGGTCTGCTCGGCGAAGTCCAGCTTGGCCAGCAACGCGCCCACGTACAGCACCAGCAGGGGAGCCGCCGTCAGGATGAACAGGGCGGAGGCCAGCGCCGCGAACTTCGCGCGGACGTAGTCGGCGGTCTCGATGGGCCGCGAGAAGTACAGCGGCACGGTCTTGAAGCGCAGGTCGCGGGAGACCGACTGGGGTGCCTGCGAGGCGACGTACAGGCTGATGACGGCCTGCATGATGATCGCGTAGCGCGTGTAGTCGACCGGCAGGTCCTTCGCCTTGGTGGCGACCGCGACGGCCACCATGATGGCCGCGGGCACGCACATCACCACGAACAGCAGCATCGGCAGCACCTTGGACTTCACCGAGCGGCCGAGGCCGTAGGCGCCGCGCAGGGACTGCGAGTACAGCGAGCGGGTGGCGTACGAACGGCCCAGGCGGGGGCCGTCGTAGCTGCGGTAGCCGATGTTGTGGATGCGGGTCTGGTCACCCGGCTGCGGGACCGGTGTCCGTGTGGGCTGCTCAACCGCCATGGCCGACCGCCTCCTTCCGCTGTGTGCCGGCGGTCTGCTCGCCGTCCTGGAAGACCTCGGAGATGTGGTGGCGGCGCTGCTCCATGCGGACCAGGCCGAGGCCGAGGTCGGCGACGACGTCCCGCACCAGGTCGTAGGTCCCGTCGCCCTCCGCGGTGAGCAGCAGGATGTGCCCGGCGCCGGGGAGGCCGCCGCTGCCGTCGAGGACGTCGACCCCGCGCGCGTGGAGCGCGTCGCGCACCGCGCGGGTGCCGTCCGGGTGCTCGTCGCTGTCGGTGACCTCGATGGCGAGGGTGGTGGTGGTCTGGGTGAAGTCGGTGGTGGAGCTGGAGCGCAGGAGCTTGCCGCCGTCGATGACGACGACGTGGTCGCAGGTGCGTTCGAGCTCGCCCAGCAGATGGGACGTGACCAGGACCGAGATGCCGAAGTCGGTGTGGATGCGCCGGATCAGGCCGAGCATCTCGTCGCGGCCGACCGGGTCGAGGCCGTTGGTCGGCTCGTCGAGGAAGACCAGCTGCGGGTCGTGCACGAGGGCCTGCGCGAGCTTGACGCGCTGCTTCATGCCCGTCGAGTAGCCGCCGATGGGGCGGTAGCGCTCCTCGTACAGGCCGACGTGGCGCAGGGTGTCGGCGGTGCGCTCGCGCGCGGCGGTCGGCGGCAGGCCGGACATGCGGGCCATGTGCACGACGAACTCGGTGGCCGAGACGTCGGGCGGCAGGCAGTCGTGTTCGGGCATGTAGCCGACACGCTCGCGGATGGCGGCGCCCTTGGTCGCGACGTCGAGTCCGAGCACTTCGGCACGGCCCTCGGTCGCGGGGGACAGACCCAGCAGGATCTTGATCATGGTGGACTTGCCGGCTCCATTGGCCCCGACGAGTCCGGTCACCCCGGGCCCGATGTCCATGGTCAGCCGGTCAAGCGCGGTCACCCGGGGGAACCGCTTGCTCAGGCTTTCGGTCGCGATCACAGTCACACCACGAAGGTAGTGACCCGCGCCACGCCGGTCGTCAGCCCGCAGAGCTGTTTCGGGGTCAGCCTCCAGGACTACGCGGCCCTGGGGATCACCCTGAGGTCCAAGGCGCCGAGCCCCGATTTTCCCCAAGGCGCGGCTTTTCCACAGGCTCGGGCGGCGCCATTGACGCGATCTCCAACAGATGTCAGATTCGCCGGTGTCACGTTACGGGCACGTACGGCGACCGGAGACGCGGGGACCGGGTGCGGGGCGGAGGAGAAGTGACCCTTCAGGGTGCGCGCGAGCGCCGGGTGGCGACCGGTGGGATCGAGCTGTGCGTCGCCGAGCTCGGCGACCCCGCCCGGCCGACGGTGGTCCTCGTGCACGGCTACCCGGACAGCAAGGAGGTGTGGTCCGAGGTCGCCGCGCTGCTCGCCGGGCGCTTCCATGTCGTGCTGTACGACGTCCGGGGCCACGGCGGGTCCACGGCGCCGCGTCCGCTGCGCGGCGGGTTCACGCTGGAGAAGCTGACGGACGACTTCCTCGCCGTGGCGGACGCGGTCAGCCCGGACCGGCCGGTGCATCTGGTCGGGCACGACTGGGGTTCGGTGCAGGGCTGGGAGTTCGCGACCGTCGGGCGCACCCAGGGCCGCATCGCGTCCTTCACCTCGATGTCGGGGCCGTCTCTGGACCACTTCGGCCACTGGATCAGCGGGCGCCTGCGCCGGCCCACCCCGCGCCGGCTCGGGCAGGTGCTCGGGCAGGGCGCCAAGTCCTGGTACGTGTACGCGCTGCACACACCGGTGCTGCCCGAGCTGGCCTGGCGCGGCCCCCTCGGCAGGCGCTGGCCGCGGATGCTGGAGCGCCTGGAGAAGGTCTCCGGCGACGGGTACCCGACCCCGTCCCTGCCGTCGGACGCGGCCCACGGGGCGTGGCTGTACCGGGACAACGTCCGGGCGCGCCTGCGCCGCCCGCGCGAGGACGCCTTCGCGCACGCGCCCGTCCAGCTCATCACGCCCCTCGGGGACGTCTTCCTGTCGGAGCGGCTGTACGACGACCTGGAGCGGTGGGTGCCGCGGCTGACCCGGCGCACCCTGGACGCCCGGCACTGGATACCGCGCACCCGCCCGGACCGGCTGGCCGGTTGGATCACCGAGTTCGTGACGTCGGTGGAGGACGGGCGGCCCGAGCAGGCGCCCGTGACCGGGCGGCACGCGGACCGCTTCGCCGGGCAGCTGGTGCTGGTCACCGGCGCGGGCAGCGGCATCGGGCGGGCCACGGCGTACGCGTTCGCCGAGGCCGGGGCGCGGGTGGTGGCCGTGGACCGGGACGCCGAAGCCGCCGCGACGACCGCCGGGACGGCCCGGCTGATGGGCGCGCCCGCGTCCTGGGCGGAGACGGCCGACGTCTCCGACGGACCGGCGATGGAGAAGCTGGCCGCGAAGGTCGCCGCCGAGTACGGCGTGGTGGACGTCCTGGTGAACAACGCCGGGATCGGTCTGGCGGGCTCCTTCTTCGACACGACCCCGGAGGACTGGAAGCAGGTCCTGGACGTCAATCTGTGGGGCGTCATCCACGGCTGCCGGCTGTTCGGGAGGCAGATGGCCGAGCGGGGGCAGGGCGGCCACATCGTCAACGTCGCCTCGGCCGCCGCCTACCAGCCGTCCAGGGCGCTGCCCGCCTACAGCACCTCCAAGGCGGCGGTGCTGATGCTGAGCGAGTGCCTGCGCGCGGAGCTGGCGGACCAGGACATCGGGGTGACGGCGATCTGCCCGGGGTTCGTCAACACGCCGATCACCTCGACCGCGCGCTTCGCCGGGGTGGACGCCGAGGAGGAACGGCGGCTGCGGAAGCGGTCGGCGCGCTGGTACGGCCTGCGGAACTACCCGGCGGAGAAGGTCGCCGACGCGATCCTGCGGGCGGTGGTGCGGGGTGACGCGGTGGTCCCGGTGACGCCGGAGGCCCGCGGGTCGTATCTGCTGGCGCGGTTCGCCCCGAGGGCGCTGCGCAGGATCGCGCGCGTACGGCCTCGGCTGTAGGCAGGTGGCCGGTTCCGCGTCCCAACACCCCTGGCTGGAGCGGCCGTTTCTCCACAGGATCGCCAATTCCCCCTGTGGATAACCGTACTTGGCTGTGGACCAAACCTCCCGCGCGAAATCGTTCGCGTGATTCGCCTCGCTCCCGGCACGCTGGGGGGCATGGACGAGAGACGCACCGTGAAGGTGTCCAAGTATCTGTCGAAGCATCTGCGCCACCAGCCGCAGCGGATCGGTCTCACGCTGGACGAGGGCGGCTGGGTGGAGATCGACACGCTGATCGCCGCCGCGCAGGCGCACGGCTTCCCCTTCACCCGCGACGAGCTGGACCACGTGGTCACGGCCAACGACAAGAAGCGCTTCGCCGTGGACGGCACCCGTATCCGCGCCAGCCAGGGCCACAGCGTCGACGTCGACCTGGGGCTGCCCCCGGCGACCCCGCCGCCGTACCTGTACCACGGGACCGTGGCGGCTCATCTGGAGGCGATCCGCGCCGAGGGGCTGCGGCCCATGAACCGGCACGACGTACATCTGTCCCCGGACCGCGACACCGCCACCCGCGTCGGCGCCCGGCGCGGCCGCCCGGTCGTGCTCTCCGTGGACACCGGCGCCATGCACCGCGACGGGCATGTCTTCCATGTCAGCGCCAACGGGGTCTGGCTGACGAAGGCCGTGCCGCCGGAGTACCTGCGGTTTCCCGAGGCGCACTGACCTCGATCCGCCCCGCATGATCGTCTCCTCCGGCATGATCGGTGGTATGGACCACTTCCCCACCACCGAGTCCGCCGTGACCGCGCTGCGAGACCTCGCCGCCGCCTACGACCGGGCGATCGAGGTGACCCATGACATCGGCGCCGACCAGACGTCCCGCCGCAGTGCCGCCGGGGTCGGCGTGACCGTGGACCCGGACGGCTCGCTGCCGCACGAGGCGTACGTCGAGCTGGGCGGCTCTCCCCGTGTGAGCGTGCGGCTCTATCCGGACGACGACGCGTTGGTCACCGTCGAGGGCGTCGACTGCCCTGACGTCGACCGCGACGACGTGCCCGCCTTCGTCCGGTCCGTCTACGACGGCCTCGCCCATGTCCGGGCCCGCCGCTTCCCGCCCGGCCACTTTCTGATCGTGCCGCTCCCCGGCGACCGTACGCACCGGGAGTTCCTGCCGATGCTCAGCCTCACTCCGTGGCTGAGCGCGCGCGTGCGGTGACCGTTTCACGTGAAACCGGCAGGGCCGCATACGCTCGACGCATGAGTCTGCGCCTGAGCACCGTGATCCTCCCGTACCGCCGCTGGTCCGAGGGAGGCCGCGAGGCATGGCAGCGGGCGGAGCAGCTCGGCTTCCACGCCGCCTACACCTACGACCATCTGTCCTGGCGCAGCTTCCGGGACGGGCCGTGGTTCGGTGCCGTGCCCACACTGACCGCCGCCGCGGCCGTCACCGACCGGATGCGGCTGGGCACGCTGGTGACCTCGCCGAACTTCCGGCACCCGGTGACCCTCGCCAAGGAACTGATCTCCCTCGACGACGTCTCGGGCGGCCGGGTCACCCTCGGGGTCGGCGCCGGCGGCACCGGCTTCGACGCCACCGCACTGGGCCAGGACCCCTGGACCCCGCGCGAGCGCGCCGACCGGTTCGCCGAGTTCGTCGGGCTGCTGGACCGGCTGCTCACCGAGGACTCGGTGTCGTACCGGGGCGAGTTCTACTCGGCGCACGAGGCCCGCAACATCCCGGGCTGTGTGCAGCGCCCCCGGCTGCCCTTCGCGGTGGCCGCGACCGGTCCGCGCGGACTGCGGCTGGCGGCACGGTTCGGGCAGGCGTGGGTCACCACGGGCGACCCCAAGCTGTACGAGAACGGCACTCCCGAGCAGTCGGTTCAAGCCATTCGCGGGCAGATCGAGAAGCTGGGCGACGCGTGCGCGGAGGCCGGCCGGGACACGGGGTCGCTCGACAAGGTGCTGCTGACCGGGTTCACCCCCGACCGGGCACGCCCGCTGGAGTCCCTGGACGCGTTCGTGGACTTCGCGGGCCGCCATCAGGAGCTCGGATTCACGGAGATCGTGGTGCACTGGCCGATCGCGGACTCGGACTTCGCCGCCGACATGAAGGTCTTCGAGCAGATCGCCATGGAGGCGCGGGCCCAGCTCGCGTGAGCCGGGCGGCCTGGGTGGATACCCGGGCGAGAGGACGGGTGCGGGCGGTCCCGCCGGTGCCCGCAGGGGCGGTATCTCCTCAGGTACCGCATCAGATGTGCGGACTCCTGCACGGGCGTGCAGGCATATGCGGGAGAATGACCAGGTGACCTCAGCGACTCGACAGCCTCAGAACCCGGCGTCCCCCGCGCTCTCGACCTCGCTCGGGCCGGACGGCGGGCCCGTCGTCCGCCCGCGGCTCATCGCCACCGACCTGGACGGCACGCTGCTGCGGGACGACAAGTCGGTCTCCCCGCGTACGGTCGCCGCGCTGGCCGCCGCCGAGAAGGCGGGCGTCGAGGTGTTCTTCGTGACCGGCCGCCCCGCGCGCTGGATGGACGTCGTCAGCGACCACGTCCACGGGCACGGCCTGGCGATCTGCGGCAACGGCGCCGCCGTGGTCGACCTGCACGGCGGCCCCGGCGCCCACCGGTTCGTCAAGGTCCGCGAGCTGGCCCGGGAGAACGCGCTGGACGCCGTACGGCTGCTGCGGGACGCGGCGCCGGGCACGGTCTACGCGGTCGAGCAGACCTACGGCTTCCACCAGGAGCCGCACTATCCCAAGCTGCACATGGAGATACCGGACGAGCTGGCCCCGGCCGAGGACATCCTGGCACCGGACGGGCCCGGTGCCGGCGAGCCCGTGCTGAAGATCCTCGCCTACCACCCCACGCTGGACCCCGACGCCTTCCTGACCCTCGCCCGGGTCGCGCTCGGGGACCGCGCCGGGGTCACCCGCTCCAGCCCCAGCGCCCTCCTGGAGATCAGCGGCCCCGACGTCTCCAAGGCCAGCACCCTCGCGCTGTGCTGCGCCGAGCGCGGCATCTCGCACGAGGAGGTCGTCGCCTTCGGGGACATGCCGAACGACGTCGAGATGCTGACCTGGGCGGGCCGCTCCTACGCGATGGGCAACGCGCACCCGGAGGCGGTCGCCGCCGCCTCCGGCCGGACCGTCGCCAACAACGAGGACGGCGTCGCCGTCGTCATCGAGCGACTGCTGGCGGAGCACGCCTGACCCGCGCCAGGAGGCCCTTCTAGCCGAGCCGTACGCCCCGCTCCTCCAGCCAGGGCACCGGGTCCACCGACGACCCCAGCTCGGGGGTGATCCGTACCTCGAAGTGCAGGTGCGGGCCCGTGGAGTTGCCGGTGGTGCCCGACTGCCCGATCCACTGACCGGCGTCCACGCGCTCGCCCTGGTCGACCGCGACGGACGCCAGGTGCGCGTACTGCGTGTAGTAGCCGTCGGTGTGCAGGACGACGACCTCCATGCCGAAGGCGCCGCCGCACGACACCTTGACGACACGGCCGTCCGCGACCGACCGCACCGGCGTGCCGATCGGCACGGCGAAGTCCTGCCCGGTGTGCCGGTGCGCCCACCGCTGTCCGCCGCTGCCGAAGGACGCCGACAGGGCGTAGGACTCGACCGGGGTGACCCACGCGGCAGAGAGCTTCTTCCGCTTCTGGTCGAGCCGCACGGCACCGGGGCAGGACCCGGCCGCGACGGCGGCGTCCGCCTTCCCCTGCAATTCCCACCGCGCCGTGTCCAACGTGCGCTCCACCGTCTTCTTCAGCTCGGCGAGTTCGGCGTTGCGCCCCTCCAGGCCCTCCCACGCGGCGACGGCCTTCGCCTCGTCCTTCTCCAGCCGGTCCTCGGCGCGCCGGCTCTTCTCGATGGCGTTGTTGACGGCCAGGTTGGTCTGCGAGAACACATGCTGACCGCGCATCAGCTCCTCGGGGCTCGACGCGAGGACGATCTGCGCCGTCAGCGGCATCCCGCCGCTCGTGCGGTACTGGGCCCGCGCGATCCGCCCCAGGTCCTCCCGCAGGACGCCGAGCTCCCGCCGCTCACGGTCGAGCAGCTTCTCGATCCGCAGCGCCTGGGCGCGATGAACCTCGGCCTCCTGCCGTCCCCGCTCGTACCGCCGGGTCGCCAGCGCCGCGTCCTCGTACAGCCGCACCACCTGGGCGCTCAGCCCGAGCGCGCCGGGGCCGTCGTTCCCCGGGGAGTCCGTGTCGTCGGCGACGGAGACGGCGGGCCGGGACAGCAGCAGGACGAGCGCGCACAGCAGCACCGGAACGACCCGGGGGCGACGGCGATGTGAACGCATGTCAGCGATCCTGGACCCGGCACCGCGGCCGGGTCCTGTTCACGTCCGCCGGCCGGGGGACCCGTTGCTGCGGACGGGGCAGTCCGGACGACCGCCCCCGGCGCTACACCGCTCCCACGAGCAGGTCGGCCGCCGCCTCCCGCTCCACCATCGCCCGCAGCGGCCCGTCCACGGCCGCCAGTTCCGCGTAGGGACCCCGCTGCACCACCCGTCCCGCGTCCAGGACGACGACCTCGTCGACGGCGTCGAGCCCGGCCAGCCGGTGGGTGATGAGCACGGTCGTGCGGCCCTCGGTGGCGGCGAGCAGGTCGGCGGTGAGGGCGTCGGCGGTCGGCAGATCGAGGTGCTCGGCGGGCTCGTCCAGGACGAGGACGGGGAAGTCGGCGAGGAGCGCGCGGGCGAGCGCGAGCCGCTGCCGCTGGCCGCCCGACAGCCGGGCCCCGTGCTCCCCGACGAGCGTGTCCAGTCCATCGGGCAGACCGTCGGCCCAGTCGAGCAGCCGGGCCCGCTCCAGGGCGTCCCGCAGATCGGCCTCGGTGGCGTCCTTCCGGGCCAGCAGCAGGTTCTCCCGTACGGAGCTGTCGAAGAGGTGCGCGTCCTGGGCACACAGCCCGACCAGCCGGCGTACGGCGTCCCCGTCCAGCTTGGCCGCGTCGGTGCCGCCCAGCGTGTACGCGCCGGCGTCCGCGTCGAGGAAGCGCAGCAGTACCTGCGCCAGCGTCGTCTTTCCGGAGCCGGACGGGCCGACGACGGCGACCCGGCGGCCCTCCTCGATCACGAGGTCGACGCCGGTGAGCGCGTCCCGTTCCTGTCCCGCGTGGCGTGCGCCGAGACCGCTGAGCGCGACCGGGAAGGGCGTGGCGGGCGCCTGCCCCGGCGCGTGAGGTTCCCGCACCGGCTCCGGGGCGTCCAGCACCTCGAAGACGCGCTCGGCGCTCCTGCCCACCCGCTGCCGGTACCGCACGGCGAGCGGCAGCCCGAGGACCGCCTCGAAGGCGGCCAGCGGGGTGAGGACGACGACGGCCATGGTCACGCCGCCCAGGCGTCCGGCGGCGACCGCATCGGCGCCCACGAGCGCGGTGGCGGCGACGGTGAGCCCGGAGACCAGCGCGGTGAGCCCGTCGCCGAGGGCCGTCGCGGTGGCGGCCCGTGAGGCGATCCGGGTGAGCACGCCGTCCGCCCGGCGGGCCTCGGCGGTACGGGCGGGCAGGGCGCCGGCGACGGTCAGTTCGGCGGTGCCGGTGAGCAGGTCCGTCACCCGGGTGGCGAGCACGCCCCGGGCCGGGGCCAGCCGCCGCTCGGCACGGCGGGCCACGGCACCCGTGACGAGCGGGACGCCCACACCGGCCGCGAGCAGCCCGGCCGCGAGCACGGCACCGGCCTCGGGCAGCAGCCACGCCGTGAAGCCGACGGCTCCGGCGGAGACGATCACGGCCGCGCCCGCGGGCAGCAGCCAGCGCAGCCAGTAGTCCTGGAGCGCGTCCACGTCCGCCACCAGCCGGGACAGCAGATCACCGCGCCGGGTGCGGCGCAGCCCCGCGGGCGCCAGCCGCTCCAGCCGCCGGTACACGGCGACCCGGGTGTCGGCGAGCATCCGCAGCACCGCGTCGTGCGACACCAGGCGCTCCGCGTAGCGGAACACGGCCCGTCCGATGCCGAAGGCGCGCGTCGCCGTCACCGCCACCATCAGATACAGCACGGGCGGCTGCTGGGAGGCGCGGGAGATGAGCCAGCCGGAGGTCGCCATGAGCCCGACGGCGCTGCCGAGCGCCAGGCTGCCCAGCAGCAGGGCGAGGGCCAGCCGGCCGCGCCGGGCTCGGGACATCGCGCGCACCCGGCCGAGGACACCCTGCCCGGTGGCCTGGTCCCGGTGTGCCTCGGGGGCGGCGGCCTGAGGGGCGTCCGCCGGGAAGGCGTCCTCGGCGGGGCGGGGGGCGGGCGCCCGGTGCGGGCCGTCCGTCCGCGCCGGGGTCTCGGGCTCGGCCAGCCGCACGACCCGGTCGGCCACGCCGAGCAGCGCCGGGCGGTGCACCACGAGAAGGACCGTCCGGCCCACGGCGAGCCGGCGCACGGCCTCCACGACCTCGGCCTCGGTGGCCCCGTCCAGGGCGGCCGTGGGCTCGTCGAGGAGCAGCACGGGCCGGTCCGCGAGGAACGCCCGGGCCAGCGCGAGCCGTTGCCGCTGCCCGGCGGAGAGCCCCGCCCCGTCCTCCCCGAGCGGGGTCGCGGCGCCCTGGGGCAGCGCGTCGACGAACTCCAGCGCCCCGGCGTCCCGCAGCGCCTGCCGTACGGCGTCGTCGTCGGCGTCGGGCCGGGCCAGCCGGACGTTCTCGGCGACGGTCCCGGCGTACAGGTGGGGGCGCTGCGGCACCCAGGCGATCCGCGCGTGCCACTCGGCCAGGTCGAGTCCGGTGAGGTCGGCTCCCCCGACCAGGACGCGGCCCTCGGTGGGCCGTACGAAGCCCAGCAGGACGTTCAGCAGCGTCGACTTGCCCGCGCCGCTCGGCCCGACCAGGGCCACCGTCTCCCCGGGCTCGATCGTGAAGGACGCGCCGGACACCGCGTCGGTGGACCGGCCGGGGTAGCGGACGCGGACGCCGTCGAAGGTGACCGCGCCCGACGGGACCTCGGCTCCGCCCGTCGCCGGTGCGGGGGTCTCCAGGACCTCGAAGATCTCCTCGGCGGCGGACAGCCCCTCGGCCGCCGCGTGGTACTGGGTGCCCACCTGACGCAGGGGCAGATAGGCCTCGGGCGCCAGCACCAGGACGACCAGGCCGTCGTACAGGCTCATCTCGCCGTGGACGAGGCGCATGCCGATCGACACGGCGACCAGGGCCACCGAGAGCGTCGACAGCAGTTCCAGGGCGAAGGAGGAGATGAAGGCGATTCGCAGCGTCCGCATCGTGGCGCGGCGGTACTCGCCGGTGATCCGGCGGATCGACTCGGCCTGCGCCTTGGCCCGTCCGAACACCTTCAGGGTGGGCAGACCGGCGACGACGTCCAGGAAGTGCCCGGACAGCCGGGACAGCAGCTGCCACTGGCGGTCCATCCGGGACTGGGTCGCCCAGCCGATCAGCATCATGAAGACGGGGATGAGCGGCAGGGTGCCGACGATGATCGCCGCCGACACCCAGTCCTCGGTCACGATCCGCGCCAGCACCGCCACCGGGACGACGACCGCCAGCCCGAGCTGGGGGAGGTAGCGGGAGAAGTAGTCGTCGAGGGCGTCGACCCCACGCGTGGCGAGGGCGACCAGCGCACCGGTCCGCTGTCCGCCCAGCCGGCCGGGTCCCAGCTCGGCCGCCCGCTCCAGCAGCCGCCCGCGCAGCTCCGACTTCACCGCCGCGCTGGCCCGGTGGGCGGCCAGCTCGGTGAGCCACGCGACCACCGCACGGCCGACGGCGACCGCCACCAGCAGCGCCAGGGGAGTGCGCAGGTCACTCGCCGAGAGACCGTCCTGGAAGGCGCCCACCACGATCTCGGCGATGAGCATCGCCTGGGCGATCACCAGACCCGCCCCCACGGCACCCAGCGCGACGACCGCGATCAGGAACAGCCGGGTGGCGCGTGCGTACCGCAGGAGACGGGGGTCGATTGGTTTCACGTGAAACACACCTCAGTGCACGGGTTCAGCGATGTGCTGTGTACCGATCCGCTTGCGGAAGACCCAGTAGGTCCAGCCCTGGTAGAGCATCACGAGCGGCGTGGCGATCACCGCGCACCAGGTCATGATCTTCAGGGTGTACGGGCTCGACGAGGCGTTGGTGACCGTGAGGCTCCACTCGCCGTTCAGCGACGACGGCATGACGTTCGGGAAAAGCGTCAGGAAGAGCATCGCCACGGCGGCCACGATGGTCACGCCGGACAGCGCGAACGCCCATCCCTCACGCCCCGCCTGGTTGGCCACGAGCGCCGCGACCAGGGAGGCGACGGCCACGACCAGCGCGACCAGGCTCTGCCCGTCCCCGTTCTCGGCCTGCGTCCAGAGCAGGAAGACCAGGGCCAGCGCGGCAGTCACCAGACCGACCCGCAGGGCCAGGGCCCGGGCCCGTTCCCGGATCTCCCCCACGGTCTTCAGGGCCGTGAACACGGCGCCGTGGAAGGTGAACAGGGTCAGCGTCACCAGACCGCCGAGCAGGGCGTACGGGTTGAGCAGGTCCAGGACGCCACCGACGTACTCGTGCCCCTGGTCGATCTTCACGCCGCGCACGATGTTGCCGAACGCCACGCCCCAGAGGAACGCCGGGAGCAGAGAGCACCAGAAGATGGCCTGCTCCCAGTTGCGCTGCCAGTTCTCCTCGGGCCGCTTCGCCCGGTACTCGAAGGCCACACCCCGGACGATCAGGCAGACCAGGATCAGCAGCAGCGGCAGATAGAAGCCGGAGAAGAGCGTGGCGTACCACTCGGGGAAGGCGGCGAAGGTGGCGCCGCCCGCCGAGAGCAGCCAGACCTCGTTGCCGTCCCAGACGGGGCCGATCGTGTTGATCAGCACCCGTCGTTCGGGCCGGTTGCGGGCGAGCAGCCTGGTGAGGACGCCGACCCCGAAGTCGAAGCCCTCCAGGAAGAAGTAGCCGATCCACAGGACGGCGATCAGGACGAACCAGACGTCGTGCAGTTCCATGACTGTGCAGCTCCCTCGGCCTAGTACGAGAAGGCCATCGGCTTGTCGGCGTCCCGGGAGTCGCCGCCGATCTTCGTGGGCGGGTTCAGGTCGGCCTCGGTCAGCTCCGGCGGTCCGGCCTTGATGTACTTGGCGAGGAGCTTGACCTCGACGACCGCGAGGACGGCGTAGAGCGCGGTGAACACGAGCATCGAGGTGAGGACCTCGCCCTGGGAGACACCGGGGGAGACCGCGTCACGGGTGCGCAGGACGCCGTAGACGACCCACGGCTGACGGCCCATCTCGGTGAAGATCCAGCCCCAGGAGTTGGCGATCAGCGGGAAGGCCAGCGTCCAGATCGCGATGCGCCAGTACCAGGTGGTGAGCTTCGGGCTGAGCGCCTTGTGGGGCAGCAGGGCGAGATGCGGCACCTCGTCGTCGCCGACCCGCAGGTGCTGCGGCAGCATGAACTTCTTCCGGGTCAGCCAGAGGCCGGCCAGACCGATCGTGAACGACGCCATGCCGAAGCCGATCATCCAGCGGAAGCCCCAGTAGGCGACCGGGATGTTGGGCCGGTAGTCGCCGGGCCCGTACTTCTCCTGCTCGGCCTTGTTGATGTCGTTGATGCCCGGGACGTACGAGGTGAAGTCGTCCTTGGCCAGGAAGGACAGCAGGCCCGGGATCTCCACGGCGACCTTGTTGTGGCCCTTGTCGACGTCGCCGACGGCGAAGACCGAGAAGGGCGCCGGCTGCTCGCCGTCCCACAGGGCCTCGGCGGCGGCCATCTTCATCGGCTGCTGCTCGTACATGATCTTGCCGAGCACATCACCGCTGACGGCGGTCAGCAGGCCGCCGATCGCGACGGTGACCAGGCCGAGCCGCAGCGAGGTCTTCATCTCGCGGATGTGCTTCTTGCGCAGCAGGTGGAAGGCGGCGATGCCGACCATGAACGCGCCGCCGGTGAGGAACGCCGCCGACAGGGTGTGGAAGGCCTGGGCGAGCGCGGTGTTCTGGGTGAGCACGTGCCAGAAGTCGGTGAGCTCGGCCCGCCCCTTCGCGTCGTTGATGCGGTAGCCGACGGGGTGCTGCATCCAGGAGTTGGCGGCCAGGATGAAGTACGCCGACAGGATCGTGCCGATCGAGACCATCCATATACAGGCCAGGTGGATCTTCTTCGGCAGCTTGTCCCAGCCGAAGATCCACAGCCCGATGAAGGTGGACTCGAAGAAGAAGGCGATCAGGGCCTCGAACGCGAGGGGGGCGCCGAAGACGTCACCGACGAAGCGGGAGTAGTCGGACCAGTTCATGCCGAACTGGAACTCCTGCACGATGCCCGTGACGACGCCCATCGCGATGTTGATCAGGAAGAGCTTGCCCCAGAACTTCGTCGCCCTGAGGTACTTTTCGTTCTCCGTGCGCACCCATGCGGTCTGCAGTCCGGCCGTCAGAGCGGCCAGCGAGATCGTCAGCGGGACGAAGAGGAAGTGGTAGACGGTGGTGATGCCGAACTGCCATCGCGCCAGCGTCTCCGGCGCCAGAGCCAGGTTCACGTCGCCGCTCCTTACCTACGCTTGTGAAAGCGTTCACATTCACAAGCCATTATGCAGCACGCGTGTTCCCTTCCGTAGGGGGGTCCTGTTACCCGCGGTCAACCCAGGGGGCCCGGCCAGGATCTGTTCCCGGCCAGGCCCCCGGCCTGCTACTTCTCCTTGCGGAAGCCTTCCGCCACCTTCAGGAAGATGTCGTTCGCCTCGGCCTCGCCGACCGTCACCCGCACACCCTCGCCCGGGAACGGCCGGACCACCACGCCCGCCTGCTCGCACGCCTGAGCGAAGTCGACCGTGCGCTCCCCCAGCCGCAGCCACACGAAGTTGGCCTGGGTCTCGGGCACCGTCCAGCCCTGCCCGCGCAGCCCCTCGACGACGCGGTTGCGCTCGCACACCAGCGAGCCCACACGGCCGATCAGCTCGTCCTCCGCGCGCAGCGAGGCGATCGCCGCCTCCTGCGCGATCTGGCTGACGCCGAACGGGACCGCCGTCTTGCGCAGGGCCGCCGCGACCGGCTCATGGGCGATGGCGAAACCGACGCGCAGACCGGCGAGGCCGTACGCCTTGGAGAAGGTCCGCAGGACGCAGACGTTCGGGCGCTCGCGGTAGATCTCCACGCCGTCCGGGACCTCGGGGTCGCGGATGAACTCGCGGTACGCCTCGTCCAGCACCACCAGGACGTCGCGGGGCACCCGGTCGAGGAACCGCTCGAGCTCGGCCCGCCTCACGACCGTGCCGGTCGGGTTGTTCGGGTTGCACACGAAGACCAGCCGGGTGCGGTCGGTGATCGCGTCGGCCATCGCGTCCAGGTCGTGCACATCGCCCGGCGTCAGCGGCACCTGGACCGGCGTGGCGCCGCTGATCCGCGTGATGATCGGGTACGCCTCGAAGGACCGCCAGGCGTAGACGACCTCGTCGCCCGGTCCCGAGGTCGCCTGGAGGAGCTGCTGGGCGACACCGACCGAGCCGGTGCCCGTGGCCAGGTGCGACGCCGGGACGGCGAAGCGCTCGGACAGCTCGTTCATGAGCCCGGTGCACATCATGTCCGGGTAGCGGTTGAACGACGCGGCGCTGGCCGTCACCGTCTCCATCACACCGGGCAGCGGCGGATAGGGGTTCTCGTTGGAGGACAGCTTGTAGGCCACCGGGCCACCGGCCGCGGCGGGCTTGCCCGGCTTGTAGGTGGGGATCCCCTCCAGCTCGGCGCGCAGCTTGGGGCTCGTCTCGCTCACCGCAGTCCTCCTCGCGACCACCGGCGGCCCATCACCACCGCCGGCTCCAATACTCCTCACCTTATGAGGATTCGGCTCCGATGCGTACAGGGGAGACGGTCCGGCTGCCGGCCACCGCGTCACACCCGATCCCGCCGCCATCCAGGGCATCGTCGTACGAAGGCGTACGAAAGCAGGGGCGCGCCGCACATATATCTATGCGCCGGTAGCTCGCGCCGTGGCGCGCATCCCTCGTGCAGGTGAGTTGAGACCTCTTCGAAACATCGGGCAGGGGGCAGGCCCACACCCGCCGACACGTCACGTCCTACTATTGGATCGTTCAACTCTCTTGGTTTCCAAGGGCATTGGCGTCGGATGACCATGCAGAAACGTGTCTGTCAACGCGTGCATATGCGTCCGCACTACCCCACCCGATGAGCCCTACTATCGGCTCGCCATGACAGCAGCAGGGAAGCACCAGGTGAGCCGCGCGGAAACCTCTCGCCGGGGCGGCCGGTCCAGCCGGGCGGGTATCAGAGACGTGGCCGCCGCCGCCGGGGTCTCCATCACGACCGTCTCCGACGCCCTCAACGGCAAGGGCCGGCTCCCCGACGCCACCCGACGCCATGTCCGCGAGGTCGCCGACCGGCTGGGCTACCGCCCGTCGGCCGCCGCCCGCACCCTCCGTACCGGCAAGTCGGGCCTCATCGGCCTGACGGTGACCACGTACGGGGATGAACCTTTCACCTTCACGGAGTTCGCGTACTTCGCGGAGATGGCCCGGGCCGCGACCTCGGCCGCGCTCGCCCGCGGCTACGCCCTCGTCATCCTCCCGGCGACCTCGCGCCACGACGTGTGGTCGAACGTCGCCCTCGACGGCACCGTCGTCATCGACCCGTCCGACCAGGACCCGGTCGTCAGCGAGCTGGTGCGGCAGGGCCTGCCGGTCGTCTCCGACGGGCGCCCGGCCGGCGCGCTGCCGGTCACCGCCTGGGTCGACAACGACCACGAGGCCGCCGTCCTCGGCATCCTCGACCACCTGGCCGACGCCGGTGCCCGCCGTATCGGCCTGCTCACCGGCACCACCACCGACACGTACACCCATCTGTCGACCACCGCGTATCTGCGCTGGTGCGAGCGGGTCGGCCAGGACCCGGTGTACGAGGCCTACCCGGCGCACGACCCGTGCGCGGGCGCCGTCGCCGCCGACCGACTGCTCGCCCGGCCCGACCGGCCCGACGCGGTCTACGGCCTGTTCGACCCGAACGGCACGGATCTGCTCGCCGCCGCCCGTCGCTACGGCATGCGCGTACCGGACGACCTGCTTCTGGTGTGCTGCAGCGAATCCACGGTGTACGCGAACACCGAGCCGCCCATCACCACGCTCTCCCTCAAGCCGCGCCGCATCGGCACGGCCGTCGTGCAGCTCCTCATCGACGCCATCGAGGGGGTCGACTCGGAGCAGCCGGTCCAGCAGGTGATACCGACGGAGCTGATCGTGCGCACGTCGTCCCAGCGACGCCCGCCGCGTACGACGGTCAGCCCGCCGAGGTCCCCCGAGGACCGGTAGACACCGACCCGGGGCGCGTCGCACACAGGTCCGTGGGCGCGTCCGGGGTGGTCGTCGAGCGGGTGACGAGCCGGTCGTCGAGCGGGCGATTTCCCCCTCAACCGGGGCGAAAGCCGCACCGGACGGGAGTCCTGCTCCGATTCACCACCCCTGGGTCATCACATGGCGCGATCGGCATTCCTATGATGGGCGCACGACACCGCGGGCCGCTGCGACCAGGCAGTCCGAAGCGGTGCAGCTGCGGCGCGATGGTGGAGGGGTCTGATGACTCAGGGGGCCGGTCAGGGACCCGAGGTGGAGCGGACGGCGACGTTGCGCGACTTCCGGGTGCCCGCTTACGTGCACGAGACCGGTCCGTACGCCCAGGCCACGCACCCCGGTGACGTGGCGCCGCCGCCTCCCGCCGAGACCTACCCGGAGCCGTACCCCGAGGGCTACACGCCCACCGAGCGCGACCTGCCGGTCATCCAGCGCGGCGACACGGTCCAGGTGCAGGTCGAGCCCGTCTCCGTCCCGGTCCAGCAGTCCACCGACGGCCCCGGGCCCCTGTTCGTCGTCGGTGACGTGCACGGCTACCTGGACGAGCTGACGGCCGCCCTCCAGGAGAAGGGCCTCATCGACTCGGCCGGCAGCTGGTGCGCGGGCACCGCCCGGCTGTGGTTCCTCGGCGACTTCACCGACCGCGGCCCCGACGGCATCGGCGTCATCGACCTGGTGATGCGGCTGTCCGCGGAGGCCGCCGCCTCCGGCGGCTACTGCAAGGCCCTCATGGGCAACCACGAGCTGCTGCTGCTCGGCGCCAAGCGGTTCGGCGACACCCCCGTCAACTCGGGCGCGGGCACCGCCACCTTCCAGGCGGCCTGGCTGCTCAACGGCGGGCAGAAGACCGACATGGACCGCCTCCAGGACCACCACCTGCAGTGGATGTCCCGGCTCGACGCCGTCGAGGAGGTGGACGGGCATCTGCTGGTGCACTCCGACACCACCGCCTATCTCGACTACGGCCGGTCCATCGAGGAGGTCAACGACACCGTCCGCGAGACGCTCACGCGCAACGACGCCGACGAGGTCTGGGACCTGTTCCGCAAGTTCACCAAGCGGTTCTCCTTCCGTGACGAGGGCGGCGCACAGGCCGTGCGCTCCCTGCTCGATACGTACGGCGGCACCCGGATCGTTCACGGCCACAGCCCGATTCCGTATCTGCTCGGCGAGGTCGGCTCCGAGGACGGCGAGGACGACTCCGGGCCGCTGGTCGAGGGCCCGCACGTGTACGCGGACGGCCTCGCGATCGCCATGGACGGCGGCGTGACCATGGCCGGAAAGCTGTTGGTCCAGCAACTTCCGCTGGAGATCTGACCGTTCGGCGGTGACGCGTCCCCCGGTCACGGGGGGCGCAGGGAGGCGCGGACCGGGGCCCAATTTTGGCAAACCCCCTGTCACCGTGTGCCGGAACCGCTCTACCATCGGCTTATCCGTAGCAGGCTCCCCTCCGTTTCTGCCCGACGGCTCGTTGGCATGCGAGCCCCAAGCCCTACGGAGCATCGGGGGATGCACATGAACAGCGTTCCGCAGCACCTGCTCAGCGAGGACCGCCAGGACTACGAGCGGATCCTCGACGAGGCGCTGCGCTCCGCCCCACACCGCCCGGAACTGGCCGCTGTCGGACAGCGGCTCAACCCCGAACAACTGCGCACCATGGCGCTGAACGCCACCGCGCTCATCACGGCCGCCGCGGCGACCGAGTACCAGCACTATGTGAAGGTCCGTGAGGAACTGCGCCAGCCGGCGCCGTCCAGCTCTTCGTCGTCGTCCCGTGAGACCGGCTCCGGTGAGCCGGGCGGGGGCGCGATGGGACTCGCCACCACCGTGGGAGAGGTCGCCGAGACCGCGGGACCCGGCCTCGTCGCCGTCCTCGCGGTCCTGGCACCCGTCCTCGCCGGCACCGCCGCAGCGATATTCCTGCTCGTCGGATACATCCTCAAGATGTTCAACCCCGAGCAGGCCTTCGCCCAGACGATGCTCACCACCGGATGGGTCTTCGGAGCCATCGCGGCGGCGGCCATCCTGGTCGCCGGCGCCGGGCTCCTGCTGACCGCCCTGCGCAACCGGCCCGCCCTCGACGGCACGCCCTACGGCGCGCTGAGCGAGGAAGTGGTCCTGGCCAGGGACGCCTGGCGGGAGGCCCTGCTGGAACGCGGCATCCTGCCCTTCCTGCGGGACGCGCTCGCCGACGCCGGCACGGCCGCCGCCCTGCACCCCACCTCACCGTCGACCCCGGCGGGCCGGATGCCGAACCTCGGCTACGGCCGCCCCGGGTTCAGCAGCCCGGACGAGGGCCCCGCCGGGGGCCACCGCCCACGCTTCTCGAGCCCGGACTACACGAGCCCGGACTTCGGAGGCCCGGAACACCAGCCGGAGTGAGGCGCGGCCCCGGGCCGCTGGCCCCCTCGCGTCACCGTCCCACGGTGAGTGCCCAGCGGACCCCGGACGGGGCGGCCACGTGCACGGTGCCGTGGTCGCGGGCGCGCTTCTGTGACAACTGGTTGAGGGTGCCGCTGACTTCTCCCTCGACGCATTCGAGGGGAAAGCTCATCCCGACCGGTTCCCCGGAGACGGTCAACGTGCCCCGGCCCTGGCAGTTCACGAGGATCGACAGGGTCCCGGCCTGGATGCCACCGCGAAGGGCCACCTCACGGTTGCCGCTGACGTTCACGGCCTGAGCCACGACCTCTCCCCCGGGAAGGACCGGGGCTTCGGTCACGGTCTCCCCGGGCACGCGCTCGGCACGCTCCGACGGCGTCGCGCCGGCCGTGGAGGCCTCGGCGTGGTGCGGCACGGTGTGAGGGGAGGGCGCTGCCCGGTCCTGGCCACTGCTGCAGCCCGTCAAGGCGACGACGGCCGCGATTCCCCCGATGACGGCGCACTTCTTCAGTTCACGCACAGGAGTCAGTGTCCCCCGCGAAGTACGCGAGGGACACCGGGAGTTCGGACGATCAGTCCGCGATCGGCAGATACACCCTGTTGCCCGCCGCCGCGAACTCCTTGGACTTCTGGGCCATGCCCTCCTCGATCTCGTCCTGGGAGCCGCCGTGGCGCCGGCGGATGTCCTGGGAGATCTTCATCGAGCAGAACTTCGGCCCGCACATCGAGCAGAAGTGGGCCGTCTTCGCGGGCTCGGCCGGCAGGGTCTCGTCGTGGAACTCGCGTGCCGTGTCCGGGTCGAGCGCCAGGTTGAACTGGTCCTCCCAGCGGAACTCGAAGCGGGCGTCGGACAGGGCGTCGTCCCACTCCTGGGCGCCCGGGTGGCCCTTGGCGAGGTCCGCGGCGTGCGCGGCGATCTTGTAGGTGATGACGCCGGTCTTGACGTCGTCACGGTTGGGCAGGCCCAGGTGCTCCTTGGGCGTCACGTAGCAGAGCATCGCCGTGCCCCACCAGGCGATCATCGCCGCGCCGATGCCCGAGGTGATGTGGTCGTAGGCCGGGGCGACATCCGTCGTCAGCGGGCCCAGCGTGTAGAACGGGGCCTCCTCGCAGATCTCCTGCTGGAGGTCGATGTTCTCCTTGATCTTGTGCATCGGGACGTGTCCCGGGCCCTCGATCATGGTCTGGACGTCGAACCGCTTGGCGATGGTGTTGAGTTCCCCGAGCGTCCTCAACTCCGCGAACTGCGCCTCGTCGTTGGCATCCGCGATCGACCCCGGCCGCAGGCCGTCGCCGAGCGAGTACGTCACGTCGTAGGCGGCGAGGATCTCGCAGAGCTCCTCGAAGTTCTCGTACAGGAAGCTCTCCTTGTGGTGCGCCAGGCACCACGCGGCCATGATCGAGCCGCCCCGCGAGACGATGCCCGTCTTACGGTTCGCGGTGAGCGGCACGTACGGCAGGCGCACGCCCGCATGGACCGTCATGTAGTCCACGCCCTGCTCGGCCTGCTCGATGACCGTGTCCTTGTAGATCTCCCAGGTCAGTTCCTCGGCCTTGCCGTCGACCTTCTCCAGCGCCTGGTACAGCGGCACCGTGCCGATGGGCACGGGCGAGTTGCGCAGCACCCACTCGCGCGTGGTGTGGATGTTGCGGCCGGTGGAGAGGTCCATGACCGTGTCGGCGCCCCAGCGGGTCGCCCAGGTCATCTTCTCGACCTCCTCCTCGATGGAGGACGTCACCGCCGAGTTGCCGATGTTGGCGTTGACCTTCACCAGGAACCGCTTGCCGATGATCATCGGCTCGATCTCCGGGTGGTTGACGTTGGCGGGCAGGACCGCCCGCCCCGCGGCGATCTCCGCACGGACCACCTCGGGGTCGACGTTCTCCCGGATCGCCACGAACTCCATCTCGGGGGTGATCTCCCCCCGGCGGGCGTACGCGAGTTGCGTCACCGCCTGTCCGTCACGGCTGCGCCGGGGCTGGCGCGGCCGTCCCGGGAACACCGCGTCGAGGTTGCGCAGACCTCCGCGCGGCGCGGTGTGCTTGATCCCGTCGTCCTCGGGCCGCACCGGCCGGCCCGCGTACTCTTCGGTGTCCCCGCGGGCGATGATCCAGTTCTCCCGCAGCGGGGGCAGCCCGCGGCGGACGTCGGTCTCGGCGGCCGGATCGGTGTACGGGCCCGAGGTGTCGTACAGCGTGACCGACTGCCCGTTGGTGAGGTGCACCTGGCGGACCGGCACCCGCAGATCGGGGCGTGAGCCCTCGACATACGCCTTGTGCCAGCCGATGGACTTCCCGGCCTCAGCGGAGGATTCGCCCGGCAGGGGCGATTCGTCCTGGTTCGAGGCAGGCGTGCGCGCGTCCTTGATGGTCATGAGACCTACTCCCTACGCCGGCATTACCCGGTAACAGGTTCGGCGGTCGACGCAGCGGTGTCCGTCCGCCGATGTTTCATGTGAAACATCGCTGGGACGGAGGTCAGCGCCCTCTCAGCCCGGTGCTCCGAGCTCCCGCGTGTACAAAGGTGCCTCCACGCTAGCGCCCGTCCGGGCGCGGTGAACAGAGGGCCCCCACCGTTCTTGCGATGATCGGGCGGTGACCACGACGCATGAACCTCCGTACCCGCCGCACGAACCGCGCCGCGGCCACGGCCCGGGCGACGACCCCGACCGGCACAACGACCCTGCGGAGCACCGGGGTTCAGGGGCGCCAGGAGGCGGGCCCGACGGCGGGCACGGACACGGACCCGAGCGCGGCCCCGGCCATGGGCACTCCCACAGCCACTCCCACGGTCCGGCCGCTCCCGTCTCCCGGCATCTGCGCAAGGTCATCGCGGCCGTCCTCATCCCGTTCGCCGCGGCGGTGGTCGTCGGCCTCGCCGTGCTCTGGCCGGGCGGCGCCCCCGCGCACGAGCGGACCGGTGTCGGCTTCGACCGGCAGACCCATCAGGCCACGGTCACCAAGGTGGTCGAGCTGAGCTGCAAGGACGTGGGCGCCGGCGGGGCTCCGCCGGCCGGGGGCGACTCGGCCGCGCAGGGCTCCTCCGGCAGGCGGGAGGAGAGCGGCACCTGCAAGAAGGCGACCATCCGCGTCGACACGGGGGACGACAAGGGCCGTACGTTCACGGAGATCGTCCAGCCCGACCAGTCACGGCAGTTGAGCGAGGGCCAGGAGGTCGTGGTCGCCTACGAACCGTCCGCCCCCAAGGACCTCCAGTACGCCGTCGCCGACGTCAACCGGCGCGTCCCGCTCACTTTGCTGGCCGGGATCTTCGCCGTCGCCGTCGTACTCGTCGGACGGCTGCGGGGCGTCATGGCGCTGGTCTCGCTGGCCATCAGCTTCCTGCTGCTCAACTTCTTCATCCTGCCGGCGATCCTGCAGGGCTCGAACCCGCTGGTCGTGGCGGTGGTGGGGGCGAGCGCCATCATGCTGATCGCGCTCTACATGTGCCACGGCCTCTCGGCGCGCACGTCGGTCGCGGTCCTCGGCACCCTGGTCTCGCTCCTGCTGATCGGCGTCCTCGGCTCGGTGTTCATGGACTGGGCGGCGCTCACCGGCAACACCGACGACAACACGGGCCTCATCCACGGCCTGTACCCGTCCATCGACATGAGCGGTCTGCTGCTGGCCGGGATCATCATCGGCTCGCTCGGTGTGCTCGACGACGTGACGGTCACCCAGACCTCCGCCGTCTGGGAGCTGCACGAGGCCAACCCGGCGATGGGCTGGCGCGGCCTGTACCGGGCGGGCATCCGCATCGGCCGCGACCACATCGCGTCCGTCGTCAACACGCTCGTCCTCGCCTACGCGGGCGCCGCGCTGCCCCTGCTGCTGCTGTTCTCCATCGCCCAGAGCGGCGTCGGCACGGTCGCCAACAGCGAGTTGGTGGCCGAGGAGATCGTGCGCACGCTGGTGGGTTCCATCGGCCTCGTCGCCTCCGTGCCGGTGACGACGGCCCTGGCGGCGCTGGTGGTGTCGGCCGACCGTCCCGAGCCCGGTACGGCGCCCGCGGGCCCCCGGCAGGCCGTCACGGGCCCGGCACCGGCCACGGGGCGGGGTGGGCGCGGACGCCGCCGTAAGCGGTGAGGCGGGGCCTCCGAGGCGCCCCTGACGTCCGCTGAAGCGTTACGCCACTCCCGCACCCGGCGACCGTGTGCGTCAGCCCGCGCTCTGCTCCTCGGCGAGGATGCGGTCCAGCGCCTCGTCGAGATGCGCGTCGAAGTCGGCGAGCGCCCCCTCCTGCCCGAGCGGCACCAGCTTGTCGGTGCGGTCCAGGAACGCCACGAGCGGTGCCACGGAGGAGCGGAACAGCGCCTGGTCCGGGCCGACCTGGAGCCGGATCAGCACATCGCCGAGGGTGTCGGAGCCGGCCGGGGAGACCCGTACGTCGCCCTCGCCGCAGGGCCTGCCCACGCCGTCGACCAGCAGCTCACGCCCGAAGGCCCAGGTGACCGGGGCATCACCGGGCAGATGGAACGTCAGCCGCACGGCATAGGGATCACAGGTCTCGTAGCGCAGTTCCACCGGGATGCGGAAGGAGAGCTCCTCGGAGACGAGAAAGCTCATCATGACCTCTGCCTGTACGGACTCGCGCATCGCCTACCCCGTCGGTTGCCTTCGACTGGCCGGGACGGACCCCGACACTGGTGGAATCTTGCTGAACGTACACGAGAGATCACAAGGAGTGAGTTTTCAGATACTGATAGAGAGCGCGAGTGACCCCAGGAGCCGGCCGATCTCGGCCTGGAGCCGGCACACCGCCGAGGGCAGCCGGTCGGCCTGGTGGAGGGGGAGCGACAGGGCGATCGTCGCGGCCGTCGTGCCCACGGTGATCGGGATGGCCGCGCACACCGTGCCGAGGGCGTACTCCTGACGTTCGGTCACAGGGGCCATGCGCCCGGCCTGGTCGAGGCGTCGCAGCAGGCTGTGGCCGTCCCGGACCGTGTAGGGGGTGATGGCGCGCACGGGATGCCGGTCCAGATGGTCCCGGCGGGCCTCCTCGTCCAGCTGCGAGAGCAGGCACTGGCCGATGGCGTGGGCATGGCCGGTCTCGCGGAAGTCGGCCCACTCGTGCACCGCCGGATTGCCCGGGGTGTCGGAGACGCACAGGACCTCGATCTCACCGGCGCGGTACTGCGCGTAGTAAACCGGGACACCGATCGCGTCACGCCATTGAGCGAGTGCGTCGACCATCGTGCTGCGACGTTTCTGCTGAGCGCTGGTGCTGCTCAGCCGCACGGCGGCGTCACCGAGGAAGAACAGCCCCTTGTCGCGGCGCAGATAGCCCTCGTGCACCAGGGTGCGCAGCAGGTGGTAGGCCGTGGGCAGCGCGAGGCCCGTCTCGCGGGCGAGCTGCTTGGCGGGAGCGCCGTACGCGTGGCCCGCGACGCACTCCAGCAGCCGCATGGCGCGCTGCACCGATCCGATGAGGGTCGCGGACGGCGGCGGCTCGGGGGAGGCCGGGGCCGCCTGGGACGCCGGGGTCGTCTGCCGCGGGACCTGGGGGACCGCGGGGCGCGGTTGTTCCAGGGGGTGGTGGGCCGGTGTGGGTGGTGCGGTGTCAACCGTGGGCAAGGTCACTCCCGAGGGGCGAGGGGGAGCCCGTGCGGGGGAACACGGGAGGGGTGCACGCCGCTCGCGGGGGCGACCCCGCGTCGATTAACGGAGCCTATTGGCCCGTCACCGCTGACGGCCGCACGGCCGGGGAAACTTCCCTCGCCCGAGGGAACCGGCGGTTCCTGTTACCGCCCCACCGGTCCCCCGTGAACGTCACCAGTCGCTGCGTGACGACGAACTCGACGTGAACTTCCTGACGACGTAGATCAGTCCGCCGACCAGGGCCACGAAGACCAGCAGTTTGAAGAGCAGTCCGATCACGAAGCCGACGACGCTGGCTATCAGCCCGCCGAACACGACCAGGGCGAGGACCGGCACCGCGATCCACTTCACCCACCACGGCAGTCCCGCGAAGATCTCACGCATCGCCCTTGTCCTTACCTCTCCGCCCGTCCAGTGCGGGTCCTGACTGTCGAATCCACTGATTCCCTGCACTCGATGCTAGGGCCGGCAGGTGGTCCGGCGGGCGCCTCGCAGCCCTTGTCCTCCCCTGATCGAACCCCTAGGGAACCCTGAGACGCGGGATCAGCTCTCCGGGGGAGAGAACACCACGAGCACCCTGAGGTCCTCGCTGATGTGGTGGAACTTGTGGGCGACACCGGCCGGCACGTAGACGACGCTCCCCCGTCCCACATGCGTGGTCTCCAGGCCGACGGTGATCTGTGCGCGGCCGCTCACGACGAAGTAGACCTCGTCCTGGTTGTGCGGTTGTTGTGGATCGCGCTCGCCCGCGTCGAGCGCGTACAGGCCCACCGACATGTTCCGCTCGCGCAGAAACTGCAGGTAGGCACCGTCGTTGGCAGCGCGCTCCGCTTCCAGTTCGTCCAGCCGGAACGCCTTCATCGCAGTCATCCGCCCTCGTCACAGTGCTTTTGGCCGATCTCGTCTGCCACGATCAGACACATGAAGAATTTCGTAGTCAAGACGATCGCCAACGCCGGCGCCCTCGCCGTCGCGGTCTGGCTGATAGACAACATCACCCTGACCGGCGACAGCACCGGCAAGCAGGTCGCCACCCTCCTGCTCGTCGCCCTGATCTTCGGCCTGGTCAACGTGGTCGTGAAGCCGGTCGTCAAGCTCTTCAGCCTGCCGCTGCTCATCCTGACGCTGGGCCTGTTCACCCTCGTCGTCAACGCCCTGATGCTGCTGCTGACCTCGTGGCTCGCCGACAAAGTCGACCTGAGCTTCCACGTCGAGGGCTTCTGGACGGCCGTCCTGGGCGGCCTGATCATCTCGATCGTCTCCTGGGCGCTGAACGTCGTCCTGCCCGACGGTGACTGAGCGCCCGATGACCTACCGCGTCTGCTTCGTCTGCACGGGCAACATCTGCCGCTCCCCGATGGCCGCGTCCGTCTTCCGGGCCCGGGTCGAGGAGGCCGGGCTGGACGGTCTCGTCGAGGTCGACAGCGCCGGCACCGGCGGCTGGCACGAGGGCGACCCGGCCGACCCGCGCACCGTCTCCGTCCTCGAGGAGCACGGCTACGACAGCGAGCACACCGCCCGGCAGTTCCGGACGTCCTGGTTCGAACGCGTCGACCTCGTGGTCGCCCTCGACGAGGGGCACATGAAGGCGCTGCGCCGGCTCGCCCCGACGGCGGACGACGCGGCGAAGGTCCGGCTGCTGCGCTCCTACGACCCCGCCGCCGGCGAGGACCTCGACGTGCCCGACCCCTACTACGGTGACCGGGACGGCTTCGAGGAATGCCTCACCATGGTGGAGTCGGCGAGTACGGGCCTGCTCACAGCGGTCCGCGAAGAGGTGGAGGGCAGGACGGCATGAGCGGTACACAGGGACAGACACCGGTTCCCGACGCGGGAGACGGCACGCGCGCGGTGCGGGCCGGGCTGCCGGAGCCGGTCAAGTACGAGCCGACCCTGCCGGGGCCGGTCTTCGCCGCCCACTTCCACCTGCCGGGCGAGCCCACGGGTCCGTACACCTACGGCCGGGACGAGAACCCGACCTGGACGCATCTGGAGCGGGCCATCGGCGGCCTGGAGGCGCCGGGGGAGAGCGACGTCGAGACGCTCGTCTTCGCGTCCGGCATGGCCGCCATCTCCTCGGTGCTCTTCTCCCAGCTGCGGTCCGGCGACGCGGTCGTCCTGCCCAGCGACGGCTACCAGGCGCTCCCCCTGGTGCGCGGGCAGCTGGAGGCGTACGGCATCGAGGTGCGGACGGCGCCGACCGGCGGCGACGCGCAGCTCGGCGTCCTCGACGGGGCCAGGCTGCTGTGGATCGAGACGCCGTCCAACCCCGGCCTCGACGTGTGCGACGTCCGGCGCCTCGTCGAGGAGGCGCACGCGCGCGGGGCGCTCGTCGCCGTCGACAACACCCTCGCCACCCCGCTCGGGCAGCGGCCGCTGGAGCTGGGCGCCGACTTCTCGGTGGCCAGCGGCACCAAGCAGCTGACCGGCCACGGTGATGTGCTGCTGGGCTATGTCACCGGCCGCGACCCGGAGGCCATGGCGGCCGTGCGGCGCTGGCGCAAGATCGTCGGCGCGATCCCGGGGCCGATGGAGGCATGGCTCGCGCATCGCTCCCTGGCCACGCTGCAGCTGCGGGTGGAGCGGCAGAACGCGACCGCCCTGGCCGTCGCGGAGGCCCTGCAGGACTGGCCGGAGGATCTCGCGGTGCGGTATCCGGGGCTGCCCAAGGACCCGTCGCACGCCGTCGCCGCCCGGCAGATGCGGCGCTTCGGCTGCGTCGTGTCCTTCACGCTGCCCACGCGCGCGCGTGCCGAGCGTTTCCTGGAGGCGCTGCGGTTCGTCGACGACGCCACCAGCTTCGGCGGGGTGCGCTCCACGGCCGAGCGGCGGGGCCGCTGGGGCGGGGACGACGTGCCGGAGGGCTTCATCCGGATGTCGGTCGGCGCCGAGGACACGGAGGACCTGGTGGCCGATGTGCTGCGGGCCCTGGAGGAGTCGGCCCGGTGACCCTCGCCGGGAGCGGCCGCCGGGGGAGGACGGGCGGTCCGAGCCTCCCCCCTCGTGGCTCGGACCGCCCCGGTTCCGCGCGCCAAGAACCGCGCGAACAAGGCTAGTTGACTCTCTGTCAGTGTCCAATCACAGTAGCGACAGCGACCTATCGACATATTTATAGTTGGGCCCTGCCCTGGGGGTGGGGAGAAGGGCGGGGAAGGGGAGGACGGTGGCATGGATCTGGCCTTGCTGCGCACTTTTGTGACCGTGCACCGGGCCGGTTCCTTCACCCGGGCCGCGGCACTGCTGGGCCTGTCCCAGCCGGCCGTGACCTCGCAGATCCGGACGCTGGAACGGCAGTTGGGGCGCCCCCTGTTCCTCCGGCAGGCGCGCGGTGTGACCCCGACGACCATCGGCGACGAACTCGCCCACAAGGCCGCCCCCCATCTCGACGCCCTGGTGGAGATCGCCGAGACCGGTCTGGACGACGAGTCCTCCTTACGCTCGCTGCATCTCGCCGGGCCTCCCGAGTTCACCGCCGAGCGTGCGCTGCCCGCGCTCACCGGTCTGACCGGCGAGGACAACCAGGGCTTCGCCCTGCGCGCGTCCTTCGGCACCGCGGAGGAGACCCTCGAAGGGCTGGCCGCCGGACATCATGATCTGGCCATCACGACGGCCCGTCCACGGGGCGCACTGCTCACGGCGACTGCGCTCTGCGACGAGGAGCACGTCCTGGTGGCGGCTCCCCTCTGGATCGAGCGGATCGGCGCGGGCCACCTCCTCGACAAGGGGGCGCACGCCCTCGAGGACATCCCGGTGGTGGAGGTGCACGAGTCCCTGCCCTTCGTCTCCCGCTACTGGGCCTCCGTCTTCGACTCCCGCCCGGCCGCGCCCGGCACCGTGATCGTCCCGGATCTGCGGGCGGTCCTCGCCTGCGCGGTCGCGGGAGCGGGGCTGGCGGTGCTGCCGCGCTATCTGTGCGCGGACGCCCTCGCCCGCGGTGAGGTCGTCGCCCTGCACGAGCCGCCCGTCCCACCGCTGCGGACGTACTTCCTGGTCGTCCGTACCGGCACGCTGGCCATGCCGCATATCGCACGGGCTCACGAATGGCTGCTCAGGGCGGCGGCGGACTGGGCCTGAGCTGGGGTTTCGCAGCGGTCACCCGGTGGGCTCGGGCGGTGACCGGATGCGATGTTTCACGTGGAACCAGCCGGGCCACATTTCCTCCATGACCGTCCGACCCGTGGTCAAGCGCACCGCCCGCGCCGTTCTTCTGGACGGCGACGATCTGATCCTGATCAAGCGCACCAAGCCGGGCATGGATCCGTACTGGCTCACGCCCGGCGGCGGTGTCGAACCGACGGACTCCACCGTCGTCGACGCGCTGCACCGCGAGGTGTACGAGGAGCTGGGCGCCAAGATCACCGATGTGGTCCCCTGCTTCGTCGACACCGTCGAGCACATCGGCCACGACGAGGCGTCGACCGGGGTGAAGGTCCAGCACTTCTTCGTCTGCCACCTGGAGTCCATGGACCCGGCCCTGCGGCACGGCCCCGAGGTGGACGAGCCGATCGGCGAGTACGAGATCGTCCGGGTGCCGTTCAACCGGGTCGGGATCGCCTCCGTGCACCTGGTACCCCTGTCGCTGCGCCACTACCTCGACGGGAACATCGAGGGCGTGCGCGCCCTGCACGCCTCTGATCTGGGCTGACGCGGATGCTCGACGCATCGCCAAAAGGTCGTATGTCTCACTCGAAATTGGTGGACGGCCAGGGCACTCGTCCGACAGCCTGACGTGCGTGCCGACACCTTCCCTCGCCGCTCTGCCCATCCGCCGTCTCACCCATCGCGACCTCGTCGCCTGTGCCGATCTGTCCGAGGACCGGGGCTGGCCCCGTGAGGAACACAAGTGGGGGCTGCTGCTGACCGCCGGCCGTGGATACGGCATCGACGCACCCGACGGCGGACTCGTCGCCGCCTGTGTCGTCACCGAGTACGGGCCTCGGGAGCGGCCCGATCTGGGGGCCATCGGCATGGTCCTGGTCGCCGAGCGGTACGCCCGCCAGGGCGTCGGCCGGCGCCTGATGCGTCACGTCCTCTCCGCGATGGGCACGACGCCGCTGACCTTGCACGCCACCCCGAACGGCCGGCCGCTCTATGAGGAGCTGGGCTTCAAGACCACGGGTCGGGCGGAGATGGTGAGGGGGCACTTCGTCCCGGACGGCTTCACGCCCTCGGTCCCCACCCGCACGGCGACCGCCGAGGACCTTCCGGCGCTTCTCCGGCTGGACGAGGAGGTGTTCGGGGCGGATCGCACGCACATCATCACGCGGCTGCCCGCCTTCGCCGATCAGCTGCGGGTGGCCGAGGACGGCGGCCGGATCATCGGGTACGCGGGCGCCTGGCCCAATATGGCCACGCATGTGGTGGGCCCCCTGGTCGCCCGGGACACCGGGACGGCAAAGGCGCTGATCGCCTCCCTCGCCGCCCACACCGACCGTCCCCTGCGCACCGACATCGACGTACGCCACGAGGAGCTGCTGACCTGGGTGAAGCGGCATGGTCTGGACTCCGTGGCCTTCAACGCGGTCATGACGTACGGCATCCCGGAGCTGCCGGGTGACTGGAGCCGGCGGTTCGCCCCGCTGACGGTGGCCGCCGGCTGAGAGGTCACCGCCCCATGCCGAAGCGCCGGTCCCCCGTCGGGAGCCGGCGCTTCGTACGTGCGTCGTGGCGCGTGTGCCGTCAGAGGACGGAGTCGACGGCCGTGGCCGCGAACCCGTGGTCCTGCTCGGGCGCCCCGCCGCCGACACCGATCGCGCCGATCAGGCGGCCGTCACGGTGGATCGGCAGACCGCCCGCGATGAACAGCAGTGGCCGGTCGAGCGCGGTCGGCAGGGTGTGGAAGAGACCGCCGGGCTGGACGGCGTCGACGAGATCGGCGGTGGGGGTGCTCAGCTGCAGCGCCGTGTAGGCCTTGCGGGTGCTGGTCTCGCCGGAGATCAGTACGGCGCGGTCGTCGCGGCGGAAGGCGAGCAGGTGCCCTCCGGCGTCCAGGACGGTGACGCTGACCGGCACTCCGGCGGCCTCGGCGGCACGCTGGGCGGCGAGGACGAGGGCGTCGGCGTCCTGGCTGGTCAGGGGGGTGACCGCGGTCGCGGTGGTCATGGGTTCTCCTTGTGGTGCGGTGGTGCGGTACCGAGGGGATGGTCGAGTGGCCGGGTGCGCGGGGGCGGCCCTGACCCCGCGCACGGATCGGCTCAGTGGTGGGCGACGGCTTCCGCCTCGACGGAGGCCGGGCGGTCCGTGACGGCGGTCTGCGCGGAGGTCCCGCCACGGCGTTCCAGTGCCGCCGAGAGGAACGCGAGCAGCAGCGCGGCGGCGGCGAGGGCGGCGCCGACCCAGTTCGGGGAGGTGTAGCCGAAGCCGGCGGCGATCACGATGCCGCCGAGCCAGGCGGAGAGGGCGTTGCCGAGGTTGAAGGCGCCGATGTTCACGGCCGAGGCCAGCGTCGGGGCGCCGTGCGCCTGGTCGAGGACCCGCTTCTGCAGCGGGGGCACGGTGGCGAAGCCCAGGGCGCCGATCAGCGCGATGCTGATGGCCGCGAGGATCTTGTGGTGCGCGGTGACCGTGAACAGGGCGAGTACGACGGCGAGCGCGCCCAGGGACACGTACAGCATCGGCATCAGGGCGCGGTCGGCGTACTTGCCGCCGATCAGGTTGCCGCCGACCATGCCGAGCCCGAACAGGACCAGCAGCCAGGTCACGGAGCCGTCGGCGAAGCCGGCGACATGGGTCATCATCGGCGCGATGTAGGTGATGGCCGCGAAGACGCCGCCGAAGCCGAGCACCGTCATCGCCATGGCGAGCAGCACCTGGGCGTTCTTGAAGGCGGCCAACTCGTGGCGCAGGCGCACGCCCTGGGGCTTGGGCATGTCGGGGACCAGTTTGGCGATACCGGCGAGACCGATCAGTCCGAGCACGGCGACGATGGTGAAGGTGATCCTCCAGCCCGCGGCCTGTCCGACGAACGTGCCCAGCGGGACGCCGACCACGTTGGCCACCGTCAGACCGGTGAACATCATCGCGATGGCGCCGGCCTTCTTGTCCGGGGCGACCAGGTCGGCCGCGACGACCGAGCCGATGCCGAAGAAGGCGCCGTGGGCGAGCGAGGCGACCACGCGGCCGATCAGCATGACGGAGAAGGACGGGGCGACGGCGGAGAGCAGGTTGCCGAGGACGAACAGGCCCATCAGCAGCATCAGCATCCGCTTGCGGGAGACCTTGGTGCCGAGGACGGTCATCAGCGGGGCGCCGAGGACAACGCCGAGGGCATAGCCGGTCACCAGGAGTCCGGCGGTGGGGATGGAGACCCCGAAGTCACCCGCGACCTCGGGCAGCAAGCCCATGATCACGAATTCGGTCGTCCCGATTCCGAAGGCCCCGATCGCGAGGGCCAGAAGCGCGAGAGGCATGAAGGGGTACCTTCCCAAACGATTGCAGGTGCGCTTTACGAGTGACAACAATACTTGCAGACGCGCCTTACTTGCAAGCGCGGACTATTTCGGTGTTGCTCTACTCTGGTGGCAGCCCACCCCGGGACGGAGGACATGCCATGACAGCGACGGATCCCTCACTCACCGCCCTCGCCCAGGGCTGGTGCGCCCTCTCCCTGCTCCACGGCAGGATCGAGGCCCACATCGAACGCGCCCTGCAGAGCGAACACGACCTCAGCGTCCGCGAGTACTCCCTGCTCGACGTCCTCAGCCGCCAGCACCACGGCGAAGGCGGACACCTGCAGATGAAACAGGTCGCCGACGCCGTCGTCCTCAGCCAGAGCGCCACCACCCGCCTCGTCACCCGCCTCGAGGACCGCGGCCTGCTCTCCCGCTACCTCTGCCCCACCGACCGGCGCGGCATCTACACCGACGTCACCGACGCCGGACTCCGCCTCCTCGACCAGGCCCGCCCCACCAACGACAAAGCCCTCCGCGAAGCCCTCGACGACGCCGCCCGCACCCCCGAACTCGCCCCCCTCGTGCGTGTGGTGGAGTCGCTTCCGGCGCCCGCATAGGGTGCGGACATGGGAGACCTTGAGATACGCCCCGCGGTCGCCGACGACGTCCCGGCCATCGTCGGCATGCTGGCCGACGATCCGCTGGGTGCGCAGCGGGAGTCACCGGACGATCTGACCCCATATCTGGCCGCCCTGGAGCGCCTCCAGGGCGATCCTCATCAGCATGTGGTCGTCGCCGTCCGGGAAGGCCGGGTCGTCGGCACCCTGCAGCTCACGATCGTTCCGGGGCTGTCGCGGCGGGGTGCGACCCGGTCGATCATCGAGGGCGTCCGCATCCACGCCGACGAACGCGGGAGCGGTCTCGGGACCCAGCTCATCGAGTGGGCGGTGGACGAGTCCCGGCGCCAGGACTGCCACCTGGTGCAACTGACGTCCGACAAGACCCGCACGGACGCGCACCGCTTCTATGAGCGTCTGGGCTTCACCGCCTCGCATACGGGCTTCAAGCTCCAGCTCTGACGGACGACCATGTTGATGAGGGAAGCGCCTGTTTCACGTGAAACAGGCGCTTCCCTCGTCAGTCGTGGGTTCCTTGGTCAGGCGGGCCCGATCCCCCGCCAGCCCTCGGGGTCCACTCCACCCGGCACAGCCGCCCCCTCGTCGTACGGCTGCCGCGTGAACACGAAGGACCCGAGGTCCAGGTGGTCCACGGTGCCGTCCGGCCGCCGTACGGCCTTCAGGCGCTCGCCTGCGTAGTAGCCCTCCAGCCCGGTCCAGGTGCCGTCCCCATTGGGCCGGAAGCGCGAACCGCGCCCCTTCCCCGACAGCGGCTCCAGTACCGCCAGCCCGTCCGCGGTGAGACGGAGGGCGAAGGCATGGGTGCCCCAGTACCAGGGGCCCGCCAGCTCCAGCACCGCCGGATCGACATCGGGCATCGGGCGCCAGGGCTCCGGAATGCGCGGCTCGGCCTCGGCGACGATCCGGACGAGGTCGGCGGCGACCGTGAACGGCAGCGGTCCGGAGGTGCAGTTGGCGAGGACCACCGCCGCCACATCGTCGTCCACGCTGAAGGTGAGGCAGGCGAGGAACCCCGGCAGGGACCCCGTGTGCCCGACGAGCGTCCTGCCGTCCTGGTGCCGGGTCTCCAGCCCCAGGCCGTAGGCGTAACCGCTCGCCACGTCCGCCGCCTCGTGCGGAGCCGCGGGCGTTCTCATCTCCCGCAGCGTGTCGGCGCTCAGGACCCGTTCATCCCCACGGGCCAGGAAGGCGGCGAACCGTCCCAGGTCGCCCGTGGTCGACCACAGCTGACCCGCGGGAGCCATCCTGCCGAGATCCTCCGCCGGTTCGGGAAGCAGCACATCGGCCCACGGGTGAACGGCCCAGCCGCCGGCGTGCGGGGCCCGCGGCCGGGTGGTGGTGCGCGAGAGACCGAGGGGTTCGAGCACCTCCCGGCGGAGGACGTCCTCCCAAGGCGCCCCGCGCAGCTTCTCCACCAGTGCCCCCAGCACGGTGTAGCCGGGGTTCGAGTAGTGGAACCGGCGCCCCGACGGATGCAGGAGTGGCTGCTCGCCCAGCACATCCGCGAGCTCGGGCCGCAACGCCCCGGAGGTCCGCTCCCACCAGGGCGCGGGCGACTCGGCGGCCAGCCCGCTGCTGTGTGCCAGCAGTTGGGCGATCGTGGCCTCCCCCGCGCCGGTGCCCGGCAGATGCTTCTCCAACGGATCACCGAGGTCGAGCAGGCCCTCGTCCCGCAGACGCAGCACAAGCACCGCCGTGAACGTCTTGGTGATCGAGCCGATCCGGTACTGCACGTCCTCGTCCGGCCCGTGCCCGTCGACGGAGGTACGCGAGCCATGCCACACCGCCCGCCCACCCCGCACGACCGAGGCGACCAACGAGGGCGCCCGTCCTTCTGTCTGCGCCACGGCGATCCGATGCACCAACGCACGCCGCGTAGCGGGCAGCAACTCTTCCTGAGATGTCGTCATCCCCCCAGTCCACCCCGCCGCCCCCACCGAGGTCGAGCGCATTCACCCACGCCGAGCCTCGACGAGCACGTCGAGCTGAGGCCAGACGCGGGCGAGATAAGCGCACACACCGTCCTCCGTCAGCGACAAGGCACCCAGCGACTCGTCCGGCTTGAAGTGCACCAGCGTCCCCGTCGTACCGTCGGCTTCCACCGCTTCAAGGTCGCCGACGGGAACACCGTGCTCATAACGCTGGGTCCAGGCCCCGTCGACACGGCGGTTGACGTGGACGAGCCACTCGCTGAGCGCCGCGACCACGGACATACCGCGTCGCGGCAGCCCGTCAGGCAGCAGATCGGGAGCATCGGAGTCGAAGAAACGGAGATCTTTCGTCGCCATGACCGGCTTCTTCACAGGCCGCCCGGACTCGTCGACACGAGTGTCGGTCCCCCGCCCGTCGTCCCGCACAACCACGGACCCGTCGGAATGCAGGACGACGCTGCAACGCCCCTCACCCCTGCTCGCCGTCCGTATCTGGCACCTACGAGGCGCCCCGTCAGGTCTGGGCCATGTCCACGAAGCGGGAGTAGTGGCCCTGGAAGGCCACCGTGATCGTCGCCGTCGGGCCGTTACGGTGCTTGCCCACGATGATGTCGGCCTCGCCGGCGCGGGGCGACTCCTTCTCGTAGGCGTCCTCGCGGTGCAGCAGGATGACCATGTCGGCGTCCTGCTCGATGGAGCCGGACTCACGCAGGTCGGACACCATCGGCTTCTTGTCGGTGCGCTGCTCGGGGCCACGGTTGAGCTGCGAGAGGGCGATGACCGGGACCTCGAGCTCCTTGGCGAGCAGCTTGAGGTTACGGGACATGTCCGAGACCTCCTGCTGACGGCTCTCGGAGCGCTTGGAACCACCGGACTGCATCAGCTGCAGATAGTCGATGATCACGAGCTTGATGTCGTTGCGCTGCTTCAGGCGACGGCACTTCGCGCGGATCTCCATCATCGACAGGTTCGGGGAGTCGTCGATGTAGAGCGGGGCCGCCGAGACCTCGGGCATGCGGCGGGCCAGCCGCGTCCAGTCCTCGTCCGTCATCGTGCCGGACCGCATGTGGTGCAGGGCCACCCGGGCCTCGGCCGAGAGCAGACGCATCGCGATCTCGTTGCGCCCCATCTCCAGGGAGAAGATGACGCTCGCCAGGTTGTGCTTGATGGACGCCGCACGGGCGAAGTCGAGCGCGAGCGTGGACTTACCCATGGCGGGGCGGGCCGCGATGACGACCATCTGCCCCGGGTGGAGGCCGTTGGTGAGCGAGTCGAGGTCGGTGAACCCTGTGGGGACGCCGGTCATCTCACCGGTGCGGGAGCCGATCGCCTCGATCTCGTCGAGGGCGCCCTCCATGATGTCACCGAGCGGCAGATAGTCCTCGCTGGTGCGCTGCTCGGTGACCGCGTAGATCTCCGCCTGGGCGCGGTTGACGATCTCGTCGACGTCGTCGTCGGCCGCGTATCCCATCTGCGTGATGCGGGTCCCGGCCTCGACCAGGCGGCGCAGGACGGCCCGCTCGTGGACGATCTCCGCGTAGTACTCGGCGTTCGCCGCCGTCGGCACCGTCTGCACGAGGGTGTGCAGATAGGCGGCGCCGCCGACCTTGTTGATCTCGCCGCGCTTGGTCAGCTCCGCGGCGATGGTGATCGGGTCGGCCGGCTCGCCCTTCGCATAGACGTCGAGGATCGCCTGGAAGATCGTCTCGTGTGCCGGCTTGTAGAAGTCGTGGCCTTTGATGACCTCGACGACGTCGGCGATGGCGTCCTTCGACAGCAGCATGCCGCCGAGGACGGACTGCTCGGCGTCGAGGTCCTGGGGCGGGACGCGCTCGAAGGTGGCACCTCCGCCGTCCCACTCCCCGCTGTCCCTGCCCCGGTCATGCTGCTCGTCACGGCCACGGACGCTGTCGCCGCGGCGACGGGAGGCGGGAAGACGATCACTGGGGCCGCTGTCGGCCCACGGGTCGTCCAAGGGCTCGGAAATACTCACCGAGCCACCTCCTCCCGTCCGCCGAGCGGACCTCGCATGCCTCAGTTCTACGGCACGCCTCTGACAATCGAGAGCCCCACCTCCGGTTGTGTCACGTCGGGTTTCGCGGCGGTTTTCCAGCCGTCGGACGGAGTGGGCGCCGGACCACGGTAGAGGTGCGGGAGGCGTCAGCCAATCTGGTTATCCACAGGCCATGTGGACGACGGCCCAGATGCTGTGGAGAACTCCGCGAAACCTGTGCACGACCCGGTGGACAGCCCTGTGAACAAGCCTGCGACCTTCCCCACACCACACCCCTGACCTGGCCTTTTGCCGTCCACCGGCTGTGCAGAAGAAAAAGTTTCCCGGTCGGGCCAAGTTCCCTTCGAACGGTGCGCGACGACTCACAGCACCAGACGGTCAGTAAGGGGCACTAGGGAATTGCATCACTTACCTGTGGACGATTACATTGATGGCCATGACACAGGCTCCCGCGTCCCCCAAGGCTGCCCGCCGGCAGCACGATCGAGAGATCGTCGCCCTGGCCGTCCCAGCCTTCGGCGCACTGGTCGCCGAGCCCCTTTTCGTCATGGCCGACAGTGCGATCGTCGGCCATCTCGGCACCGCGCAGCTCGCCGGACTCGGCGTCGCCTCGGCCCTCCTCATGACCGCCGTCAGCGTGTTCGTCTTCCTCGCCTACGCCACCACGGCGGCCGTCGCCCGCCGCGTCGGCGCCGGCGATCTGCCGTCGGCCATCCGTCAGGGCATGGACGGCATCTGGCTCGCCCTCCTCCTGGGCGCCGCCGTCGTCGCGGTCGTCCTGCCCACGGCACCGTCCCTCGTCGAAGTCTTCGGCGCCTCCGACACAGCCGCCCCGTACGCGACGACCTATCTGCGTATCTCGGCGCTCGGCATCCCCGCGATGCTGGTCGTTCTCGCCGCCACCGGAGTGCTGCGCGGCCTCCAGGACACGCGCACCCCTCTCTATGTGGCCGTCGGCGGCTTCATCGCCAACGCCGGGCTCAACGTCGGCCTGGTCTACGGCGCCGATCTCGGCATCGCCGGTTCGGCCTGGGGAACCGTCCTGGCGCAGTGCGGCATGGCAGCCGTCTACCTCCTGGTCGTCGTTCGCGGAGCCCGGAGACATGGGGCCTCCCTCCGCCCGGACGCCGCCGGCATCCGCGCCTCCGCCCAGGCCGGTGTACCGCTGCTGGTCCGCACCCTGTCCCTGCGGGCCATCCTGATGATCGCGACGGCCGTCGCCGCCCGGCTGGGAGACGCCGATGTCGCGGCCCACCAGATCATCCTGTCGCTGTGGAGCCTGCTCGCCTTCGCTCTCGACGCCATCGCCATCGCGGGGCAGGCGATCATCGGGCGGTATCTGGGCGCGAACGACGCCGAGGGCGCCCGCGCCGTATGCCGCCGCATGGTCGAGTGGGGCATCGCCTCCGGCATCGGCCTCGGACTGCTCGTGGTGGCCGCCCGCCCCCTGTTCCTGCCCCTGTTCACCAGCGACAGCGCAGTCCAGGACACCGCGCTGCCCGCCCTGCTCGTGGTGGCGCTCTCCCAGCCGATCTGCGGCGTGGTCTTCGTCCTGGACGGCGTCCTGATGGGAGCCGGCGACGGCCCCTATCTCGCCTGGGCGATGGTGGCCACGCTGGCCGTCTTCGCCCCCATGGCTCTGCTGATCCCCGTCATCGGCGGCGGCCTGACCGGGGTGTGGGCAGCCATGACGCTGATGATGACGGTCCGGATGCTGACGCTCTGGCTGCGGGCTCGCTCCGGCCGCTGGATCGTCACGGGCGCGACGCGCTGACGGTTTCACGTGGAACAGCGTGTTTCACGTGAAACGAACCCACGGAAGCCACGAACCCACGGAAGCCACGAACCCACGGCGTCCGAGCTGAGTCCGTGAGGCCGACCCACGAAGAAGGGGGCCGCACCCTGATGGGTGCGGCCCCCTTCTCTCAGCTCATCAAGCCGAGTGCGGCGATCAGGCCGCGACGACCTCGATGTTGACCTTGGCGGCCACCTCGGGGTGCAGACGCACGGACGTCTCGTGGGCGCCCAGGGTCTTGATCGGCGTGCCGAGCTCGATGCGGCGCTTGTCGACCTCGGGGCCGCCGGCGGCCTTGATCGCCGAAGCGACGTCGGCCGGGGTGACGGAGCCGAAGAGCCGACCGGCGTCGCCGGAGCGGACGGCCAGGCGGACCTTGACACCCTCGAGCTGGGCCTTCACAGCGTTGGCCTGCTCGATGGTCTGGATCTCGTGGATCTTGCGAGCGCGACGGATCTGCTCGACGTCCTTCTCGCCACCCTTGGTCCAGCGGATAGCGAACTTCCGCGGGATCAGGTAGTTGCGAGCGTAACCGTCCTTGACGTCGACGACGTCGCCCGCGGCACCGAGGCCGGAGACCTCGTGGGTGAGGATGATCTTCATGTGTCGGTCACCCTTCCCTTATCGCGCGGTGGACGTGTAGGGCAGCAGCGCCATCTCACGGCTGTTCTTCACGGCCGTGGCGACGTCACGCTGGTGCTGCGTGCAGTTGCCGGTCACGCGGCGGGCACGGATCTTGCCGCGGTCGGAAATGAACTTCCGCAGCATGTTCGTGTCCTTGTAGTCCACGTACGTGACCTTGTCCTTGCAGAAAGCGCAGACCTTCTTCTTCGGCTTGCGCACAGGCGGCTTCGCCATGGTGTATCTCCTGTGTGATCAAGAAGTGTGGGTACGGCCCACCCCTGGACCCGAAGGTCTAGAAGGGGGGCTCGTCCGAGTAGCCGCCGCCACCGCCGCCGCCGGAGTTTCCACCCCAGCCGCCGCCCTGGTTGCCACCGGCGGGAGCGCCGGTCGCCCACGGGTCGTCGGCGGGAGCGCCGCCGCCCTGCTGGCCGCCACCGGAGCCACCGCCCCAGCCGCCGCCGGCCTGACCGCCGCCACCGCCGCCGCCGTAACCGCCCTGGCCACCGCGAGCGCCACCGGAGGTCTTGGTGACCTTGGCCGTGGCGTTACGCAGGCTGGCGCCGACTTCCTCGACGTCCAGTTCGTAGACCGTGCGCTTGACACCCTCACGGTCCTCGTAGGACCGCTGCTTCAGCCGGCCCTGCACGATGACGCGCATGCCTCGCTGGAGCGACTCGGCGACGTTCTCCGCCGCCTGACGCCAGACCGAGCAGGTGAGGAAGAGGCTCTCGCCGTCCTTCCACTCGTTCGTCTGACGGTCGAAGGTGCGGGGGGTGGACGCGACACGGAACTTCGCGACCGCCGCACCGGACGGGGTGAAGCGCAGCTCGGGGTCGTCGACAAGATTGCCGACCACCGTGATGACGGTCTCGCCTGCCATGGGGGAACCTCTCGGCGGGTTTGCTCTGGCTGCTTGCTACTCGAATCCCGAAATCAGCTGAGCGGAGCTCAGTGGGTCTCGGGGCGGAGGACCTTGGTCCGGAGGACCGACTCGTTCAGGTTCATCTGGCGGTCGAGCTCCTTGACGACCGCAGGCTCGGCCTGCAGGTCGATGACCGAGTAGATGCCCTCGGGCTTCTTCTTGATCTCGTACGAGAGACGACGACGGCCCCAGGTGTCGACCTTCTCGACCTTGCCGTTGCCCTCACGGACGACGGAGAGGAAGTTCTCGATCAGGGGGGCGACAGCGCGCTCCTCCAGATCGGGGTCGAGGATGACCATCACCTCGTAGTGACGCATGTGGAACCCACCTCCTTTGGACTCAGCGGCCACGGTCGTTCCGTGGCAGGAGGGTCGTGATGCGTACGCAACGGTATCGGCCGCCACTGACATCGGGGGTGACCTTGCGGTTCTCCCGAGGCCGGGCAGACACCGGTGCAGACGGTACACAGTACCTGCACACCGGCTTCCGGTTGAAATCCGGCCGCCGTCGACCACAATCTGTACACATCGGGTGTGTATGGCGCTACGATGCGCCGCTTTTCGCAGGAGGTGCCCTATGGCACAGGCATTGCGACCCAACACCGCCGGAGGCCTCTTCGCCACGGACGGAAAGGCCCATCCCCTCCAGGACACCCTCCTCGTGGTGACCCTGGTGCTCGGCATCACGTCCTTCGTCACGGCCCAGTTCCACAACCTGCACCTGCTCAGCTCCTGGACCGGTCTGATCGGCATCGCCGCCGGTGCCTACGGCCAATGGATCTCGGTGACGACCCGCGAGCGCTTCGGCCTGATCGTGGGCCTCGGACTCTCGGGAGTCGGCTTCTTCCTCGGCATGGCACACGGTGGGCTCTTCGGCGGCGTCTGACACGCCTGCGACAGCCCTCGTCGAACCGGTGGCCGGGAGGCCGGCCACCGGACATCGGCACAACACCGCATAGAACACCCACGAACGCCCCGGAGGCGCACGGCGCCGGTCCGGAGCTTTCGTACGCCCGGTCGAGGCGCTCCCCGGGCGCAGTAGGCTTCGGCGCTAGAGCCGGAGCCCCTGTTCCCATGGGGACACACCAGCCCGAGGAGCGCCCCGAATGAGCCTGACCCTGAGGACGATCAGTCGCGAGCAGCATCTGGCGTACATCCAGAGCCTGCCGTCGGCGAGCCACATGCAGGTCCCGGCCTGGGCTGACGTCAAGGCGGAGTGGCGCTCGGAGAGCCTCGGCTGGTTCGACCGGAGCGGCGAGCTGGTCGGCGCGGGTCTCGTCCTCTACCGGCAGCTGCCCAAGATCAAGCGCTACCTCGCCTATCTGCCCGAGGGCCCGGTCATCAACTGGTTCTCCCCGAACCTGACCGAGTGGCTGGAGCCGATGCTCGCGCACCTGAAGCAGCAGGGCGCCTTCTCCGTGAAGATGGGCCCGCCGGTGATCATCCGGCGCTGGGACGCGAACTCCATCAAGCAGGGCATCCAGAACCCGGACGTGAAGCGGCTGCGCGACATCGAGGCCGACTTCATCGAGCCGCGCGCCTTCGAGGTCGCCGACAAGCTGCGTCGTATGGGCTGGCAGCAGGGCGAGGACGGCGGGGCCGGCTTCGGCGACGTCCAGCCCCGTTATGTCTTCCAGGTGCCGCTGGCCAACCGGTCGCTGGAAGAGGTCCACAAGAACTTCAACCAGCTGTGGCGCCGCAACATCAAGAAGGCCGAGAAGGCCGGCGTCGAGGTCGTCCAGGGCGGTTACCAGGACCTGGAGGAGTGGCAGCGCCTGTACGAGATCACGGCCGTGCGCGACCACTTCCGGCCGCGTCCCCTGTCGTACTTCCAGCGCATGTGGACGGCTCTCAACACCGAGGACCCGAACCGCATGCGGCTGTACTTCGCGCGGCACAACGGGGTGAACCTGTCGGCGGCGACGATGCTCATCGTCGGCGGCCACGTCTGGTACTCCTACGGCGCCTCCGACAACATCGGCCGCGAGGTCCGGCCCTCGAACGCGATGCAGTGGCGGATGCTGCGCGACGCCTACGCGCTCGGCGCCACCGTCTACGACCTGCGCGGCATCTCCGACTCGCTGGACGAGACGGACCACCTCTTCGGCCTGATCCAGTTCAAGGTCGGCACCGGCGGTCAGGCCGCCGAGTACCTCGGCGAGTGGGACTTCCCGCTGAACAAGCTGCTGCACAAGGCGCTCGACATCTACATGTCGCGTCGCTGACCCCGCGCGCCCAGCTTCGATACCGTCAATAGCTGCACCGTCGATAGCTTCCACACCTCTGATACACCGCAGCCACGAGAAAGGTTCCAGGTCCGGCCATGGCGCTCACGCTCTACGTCGACACCGCGCGCTGGCGGGCGCACCACAAGCACGTGCAGGAGCAGTTCCCGGGCCTCGTACCGGTCTGCAAGGGCAACGGCTACGGGTTCGGGCACGAGCGGCTGGCGGAGGAGGCCACCCGGCTGGGCTCCGACATCCTCGCGGTCGGCACGACGTACGAGGCCGCGCGCATCAAGGACTGGTTCGGCGGCGACCTGCTGGTGCTGACCCCGTACCGCCGCGGTGAGGAGCCGGTGCCGCTGCCGGACCGGGTCATCCGCTCGGTGTCGTCGGTGGACGGCGTGTACGGCCTCGTGGGCGCCCGCGTCGTCATCGAGGTGATGTCCTCGATGAAGCGGCACGGAGTGAGCGAGCACGAGCTGTCCCAGCTGCACGCCGCCATAGAGAACGTCCGGCTGGAGGGCTTCGCCATCCACCTGCCGCTCGACCGCACGGACGGCTCGGACGCCGTCGAGGAGGTCATCGGCTGGATGGACCGGCTGCGGGCGGCCCGGCTGCCGCTGCACACGATGTTCGTGAGTCACCTCAAGGCCGAGGAACTGGCACGCCTGCAGCAGCAGTTCCCGCAGACCCGCTTCCGCGCCCGGATCGGGACGCGGCTGTGGCTGGGGGACCACGACGCCACCGAGTACCGCGGCGCGGTCCTGGACGTCACGCGCGTGTCCAAGGGCGACCGCTTCGGCTACCGCCAGCAGAAGACCGCCTCCGACGGCTTCCTGGTGGTCGTGGCGGGCGGTACGTCGCACGGTGTGGGCCTGGAGGCGCCGAAGGCGCTGCACGGCGTCATGCCGCGCGCCAAGGGCGTCGCCCGCGCCGGTCTCGCCACGGTGAACCGGAACCTGTCGCCCTTCGTGTGGGGCGGCAAGCAGCGCTGGTTCGCGGAGCCCCCGCACATGCAGGTGTCGATCCTCTTCGTGCCGTCGGACGCGCCCGAGCCGAAGGTCGGCGACGAGCTGGTCGCCCATCTGCGGCACACCACCACGCAGTTCGACCGTCTCGTGGACCGCTGAGCCCAGCCGCTCGGCACCACGGAAGCGACGAAAGGCCGTACACGGAATCCCCCGTGTACGGCCTTCCGCGTAGCGCCCCGCCCCTGTTCGCTCAGAGCGAACCGTCGACGGCCTCCCGGTCGCCCCAGGCCACCTGCGGGCCCTCCTCGTCGTGGGCGGCGTGGCGCGGCGGATGGGCGGCCGCTCCGAACACGTGCACGTCTTCCGCCCGGTCGAGGACACCGCCCGAGGGATCGTCCTCGCCGCCCTGACGCACCGGGTCGCGCTCCGGCATGAGGATGTCCCGTACGACGACGGCGACCAGGTACAGCGTGCCCAGCAGATGCAGGCCGATGGCCCAGTGGTAGCCGTCCGTCGGCAGGCCCTTGTGGGCGTCTCCGCTGGTCGTGTAGGCGAGGTACATCCAGATGCCGAGGAAGTACGCCACCTCGCAGGCCTGCCAGATGAGGATGTCCCGCCACCTCGGGCGGGCCAGCGCGGCCAGGGGGACCAGCCACAGGACGTACTGCGGCGAGTAGACCTTGTTGGTGAGGATGAACGCCGCGACGATCAGAAAGGCCAGCTGGGCGAAGCGCGGCCGGCGCGGCGCGGTGAGCGTGAGCACCGCGATTCCGGCACAGCACAGCAGCATCAGCAGCATGGCCAAGGTGTTGACGGTGTCGGTGCTCAGCGGGTCCGTGGAGTTCTGCGCCAGGATCAGCCAGAAGGAGCCGAAGTCCACGGCTCGGTCATGGCTGAACCGGTAGAACTGCGACCATCCGTCCCACGCGAGCAGCATCACCGGGAGGTTGACCACCAGCCAGGCGAGCGCGGTGCCGCCCAGCGCCCGCCCGAAGTCCCGCCAGCGGGCCGCGCGCCAGCACAGCACGAACAGCGCTCCGAGCAGGAAGACGGGGTACAGCTTGGCGGCCGTGGCCAGGCCCAGCAGGATCCCGAAGGCGAACGAGCGGCCGCGCGACCACATCAGCATCGCCGCGGCCGTCAGGGCCACGGCCAGCAGATCCCAGTTGATGGTCGCGGTCAGCGCGAACGCGGGGGCCAGGGCGACCAGCAGGCCGTCCCAGGGACGCCGCCGGTGGGTCCGGGTCACACAGACCGCGATGACCGCGGCGCAGACCATCAGCATCCCGGCGTTGACCATCCAGTACCACTGCTCCTGGTCCTGGATGCTGCCGCTGTCCGAGGTGAGCCAGGACGCGACCTCCATGAAGACACCGGTCAGCACCGGGTACTCGAGGTACTGCATGTCACCGGGCAGCTTGTCGAAGTACGGCACGAGCCCGTCGGCGAAGCCCCGCCCCTGGTACAGGTGCGGGATGTCCGAGTAGCAGGCGTGCGTGTACTGGGAGCTGGCGCCGAAGAACCAGGCCCCGTTGTAGCAGGGCGCCTTCTGGACCAGGCCGAGAGCGAACATGCCGATGGCCACCAGCGCGATGATCCGGACTGGCGTCCACCACGACGTCCCGAGCAGGGCACGCCGCCCGATCGGGCCACCGATCAGCTCACTGCCATGCGCGGCGACCTTGTCCTCCCGGGTCGGCCGCACCTGATCCGGCTCATGCGCGCTCATGGGCGTCGTCTCTGCACTGGGCATGGGGCACATCCTGCCGCACGTGCCGGAGAACAGCGTCGGGAAGCCGTACCGCGGCCGGTGACTGTTTCACGTGAAACCGACGTTTCACGTGAAACAGGGATCAGCAGGGGGCTGCCCGAGCTCGATGCCGCAGCGCGGGGCTCCCCTCTCGCTCCAAGCAGCGTCTGCGGGGCCTCTGCGGGGGCATGAGAGGCCAAAGACCGGTGGCCGGCACCCGAAACCCTCGGATGCCGGCCACCGGCCTTCTCGTCACGTCAGAGCCCGTCGGCCCCTCGGTCAGCCCCCTGGTCGACCGAAGATGCCTCCGGCGCCGTTGTTGCCGCCGCCGTTGTTCCCTCCACCGCTGTCATCGGTCTCGGTCTCGGTGGCGGTCGGAGAGGAGGTCGGGTCTCCGCCGGGGCCGCCGTTCTGCCCACCGTCGTCGTTGTTGCACCGCCAGTCGAACGGGTTGCACGTCTCCGTGGGAGGCGGCGTGAGCGACGGCGTCTCGGACGGGGTCGGCGTCTCGGACGGGGTCGCCTCCTCCGTCTCCGTGGGCGTGGGCGTCACGGACGGCGAGGGCGTGTCGTTGATGATCTCGCCGATGGGCTCGGCCTCGGGGAAGGGCTCCGGCGTGCCGTAGCTCTTCATGGCCTCGGCCATGTAGTCCTTCCAGACCTGCGCCGGGATGTCACCACCGTGGATGGAGGAGACGCCACCGGTGCCGTTCATGGAAAGCAGCTTGCCCTTGTCCGGGTCCGTCCGGAACAGCGTCACGGCCGTCGACAGCTCGCGGGTGTAGCCGACGAACCACGCCGACTTGTTCTCATCGGTCGTACCGGTCTTGCCCGCCACCGGGAACCCGATGTCCGCGACCTTCTTACCGGTGCCGTTCTGAACCACGTTCTCCAGGACGTCCGTCACGTTGTTCGCGATGTTGGCGTCCATAGCCGTTTCCTTCTCCGGCGGCTCGAAGCCCTTGAGCGGCTCTCCGTCCTTGATCACCTTGGTGACGGAGAACGGCTCGTAGTGCGCCCCGGAGTTGGCGAAGCTTCCGTACGCGTCCGCCATCCGGATCGCGCTCGGGGTCGAGGTACCGAGCGAGAACGACACGTTCTTGATGTTCGCCTTGTCGAAGAAGGCCGAGGAGATGCCCATGTCCTGGGCGAGCTCCTGCGTGTTGGCCAGACCGACGTCGATGCCCAGCTGGGCGAACGGGCTGTTGATCGACTGCTCCATGGCCTTGCGGAGCGTGACCATGCCCCAGGCCTTGGTGCCCTCGTTCTTCTGACGGAACGGCTTGTTGCCTTCACCCATGATCGGGTCGCCGTTCCGGTCCTTGATGACGAGGAGGTCGTCACCGTTGTACCGGGCCATCGGCGAGAGCGGCTTGCCGTCGGTCTCGTAGGTCCCGTACTTCATCGCGGCCGCCAGCACGATGGGCTTCCAGGTCGATCCGACCGGCACACCCAGGGTGTTGGCGTTGTTGGAGTAGTGCCCCTTGTTGTAGCCCGCGCCGCCGTAGATCGCGACGATCGCCCCGGTCTTGGGGTCGACCGACGCGCCACCGAACTGGACGTGCTTGTCCTTCTCGCGCTTCTTGGGGTCGAGGAAGTCCTTCTCCGTCTTCTCGACGGCCGCCGCGAGCTCGTTGACCTTGTCCTTGTCGAAGGTCGTGTAGATGCGGTAGCCGCCCTTCTCCAAGTCCTCGGGGGCCAGACCCGCCTTCTTCGCCACGTACTCCTTGGCGATGTCGATCAGGTAACCCGTCTGGCCGGACAGGTTGGAGGTCTGCTTCTTCGGGGTAGGGAACTTACCGACCTTGGCCCGCTCCGCCTCGGTCATACGTCCCACCTCGACCATGCGGCCCTGGATCCACGACCAGCGATCCTTGACCCGCTTGGTGTTCAGCTTCGCCGTGGCATTGGCGCCCACACCCCCGTCGGGGTTGTAGAAGTTCGGGCCCTTCAGGACCGAGGCGAGGAAGATGCACTGCGACGGCGTGAGCTTCCTGGCGTCCACCCCGAAGTACGCCTGGGCCGCCGCCTGGATGCCATAGGCGTTTCGGCCGTAGTAGGCGGTGTTGAGGTAACCAGCGAGGATCGCGTCCTTCGACATCTTCTGGTTGACCTTGATGGAGATGAACAGCTCTTTGAACTTCCGGGAGAGCGTCTGCTCCTGGCTGAGGTACGTGTTCTTCACGTACTGCTGGGTGATGGTCGAACCACCCTGCGTCTCGCCGCCCTTGGCCATGTTGAAGAGCGCGCGGCCGATACCGGCCGGGTCGATGCCCTTGTCGTCGTAGAAGGACGCGTTCTCCGCGGAGACCACCGCGTCCTTGATCTGCGGTGGGATCTCCGCGTCGCTCACCAACTGGCGGTTCGTCTGGCCACCGGTCGCGGCCATCTGCTTGCCGTTGGACCAGTAGAAGACGTTGTTCTGGGCCAGGGCCGTGTCCTGGGCCTGCGGGATGCCCACCATGGCGTAACCGATGCCCGCGGCCGCGACCAGACCTCCCATGAAGGTGAGGAAGAGGCCCGTCACGAGCTTCCAGGACGGCATCCAGCGCGCGGCCCCGTACTTGCCGGCGCGCGGATAGTCGATGAACCGCTTCTCCGGCGGCGGTCCCGAACGTCCTCTCCCCGGAGCCGCGCGGCGGCCCCCCTTTGCCGGTTCGGCCGCCCTGCGGCGGCTTCCACTGCCTCTCTGGGCCGCGCGTCGCGCCTCGGCGCGGCCGCCGTACAGACGGTCCTCGCCTCCTGATCCGGTGGCACCCGACCCGTACGGGTCGGAAGGAGATCCGGTGGCGCCTCGCGGTGCCGCACGGCGGCCGGTGGACGAGCCGGACTGGCCGCGTCGGGCCGCGGCACGTCCGCCTCCCTGCGGCTGCGGCGGTTTGCGACGGTGCTCGCTCATCGAACGACTACTCCTCGGGCAGGCGCACCCCTGGGCGCCTGGCAACGGCGGCTGGTTTCCGGTCCCCCCGACATACGGATGTGAGCGGTTTCGCATTCACCCGTACTGCACCAAGGACGACGACGTCCTCTGGCGTCACTTGGTTCCCGGTGCTGTGCATGGCGCACAGACTACGCACCGTCAAAGTCCTCGCGAGCCCGAACTTCACCCCAAATCAGGCAAGTCGCTCGACACAAGACGGTGATGTGATCCCGTTCACCATCTCTCCACTTGTCGCTTCCGAGAGGCCGTTCTATCGTGCTGATGTATCGAGTCGATACATCAGCGAGAGATAAGGCGAGGAGGCGAGCGGATGAGCCGGCGTTCCGGGATCCTCGAGTTCGCCGTTCTCGGACTGCTCCGCGAGTCCCCCATGCACGGCTATGAGCTGCGCAAACGACTCAATACGTCACTGGGTGTGTTCCGCGCCTTCAGTTACGGCACGCTCTATCCCTGCCTCAAGACGCTGGTCGCCAACGGCTGGTTGATCGAGGAGCCGGGGAGCACCACCGAGGACGCCCTCGCCGCACCACTCGCGGGGCGTCGCGCCAAAATCGTCTACCGGTTGACGGCAGAAGGTAAGGAGCACTTCGAGGAGCTGCTCTCGCAGACCGGCCCGGACGCGTACGAGGACGAGCATTTCGCTGCCCGATTCGCCTTCTTCGGACGCACCCCGCAGGACGTACGCATGCGCGTACTGGAGGGCCGCCGCAGCCGGCTGGAGGAGCGTCTCGAGAAGATGAGCGCCTCCTTGGCTCGCACCCGGGAGCGCCTCGACGACTACACGCTTGAGCTCCAGCGCCACGGGATGGAGTCCGTGGAGCGCGAAGTGCGCTGGCTGAACGAGCTCATCGAGAGCGAGCGGGCCGGGCGGGACCTGAAGGGGTCCGCCTCCGGGGAGCCCGACTCGCCGGACACCACTCATGGAACGCCGGGCGGCCTGCCCCGGCCGGGAGAAACCTCCCGGCCGGATACGCCCGACGACACCGCCACGTGAGATCCACTCAGGACCTCACTCGTACACACAGGGAGCAACCGGAATGGGTTCGGTTCGCGTAGCCGTCGTCGGCGTGGGCAACTGCGCCGCGTCGCTGGTTCAGGGAGTCGAGTACTACAAGGACGCCGACCCGGCGTCCAAGGTCCCCGGCCTCATGCACGTGCAGTTCGGCGACTACCACGTCAGCGACATCGAGTTCGTCGCCGCGTTCGACGTCGACGCGAAGAAGGTCGGCCTCGACCTCGCCGACGCCATCGGCGCCAGCGAGAACAACACGATCAAGATCTGCGACGTGCCGCGTTCCGGCGTGACCGTCCAGCGCGGCCACACCCTCGACGGTCTCGGCAAGTACTACCGCGAGACCATCGAGGAGTCCGCCGAGGCCCCGGTCGACATCGTCCAGGTCCTCAAGGACAAGCAGGTCGACGTCCTGGTCTGCTACCTGCCCGTGGGCTCCGAGGACGCGGCGAAGTTCTACGCCCAGTGCGCCATCGACGCCAAGGTCGCCTTCGTCAACGCCCTCCCGGTCTTCATCGCCGGCACCAAGGAGTGGGCGGACAAGTTCACCGAGGCGGGCGTCCCGATCGTCGGCGACGACATCAAGTCCCAGGTCGGCGCCACCATCACGCACCGCGTCATGGCGAAGCTGTTCGAGGACCGCGGTGTCATCCTGGACCGCACGATGCAGCTGAACGTCGGCGGCAACATGGACTTCAAGAACATGCTCGAGCGCGACCGCCTCGAGTCGAAGAAGATCTCGAAGACCCAGGCCGTCACCTCGCAGATCCCCGACCGGGACCTCGGCGAGAAGAACGTCCACATCGGCCCGTCCGACTACGTGGCCTGGCTCGACGACCGCAAGTGGGCCTACGTCCGCCTCGAGGGCCGTGCCTTCGGTGACGTCCCGCTGAACCTGGAGTACAAGCTCGAGGTCTGGGACTCCCCGAACTCGGCCGGTGTCATCATCGACGCCCTGCGCGCCGCGAAGATCGCGAAGGACCGCGGTATCGGCGGCCCGATCCTGTCGGCGTCGAGCTACTTCATGAAGTCCCCGCCGGTCCAGTACTTCGACGACCAGGCCCGGGAGAACGTCGAGAAGTTCATCAAGGGCGAGGTCGAGCGCTAAGCACGACGGCACCCCGTCCACCGGTCCGGACCGCGGTCCGCGCCCCGGTCGGACATCGCGGCACCGCGCCCCGAGCGCGCGGTGCCGCGCCAGAACGCTCCTGCCAGAGCTGCCGAGGGTCCCTGGGTCGTCCCGGGGGCCCTCGCCGTATGTGAGGCTGTGCCCCATGTCCGTCGTACGTGACCTGCGGGTCCTCTGGCGTTTCCGGGACTTCCGGCGTCTGCTCGCCGTACGCCTGTTCTCGCAGGGCGCCGACGGCGTCTACCAGACCGCCCTCGCCACGTACGTCGTCTTCTCCCCGGAGAAGCAGAGCTCCGCCGGCGCGATCGCCGCCGCGATGGCGGTGCTGCTGCTGCCGTACTCCCTCGTCGGCCCCTTCTCCGGTGTCCTGCTGGACCGTTGGCGCCGCCGCCAGGTGCTCCTGTACGGCAGCGTGCTGCGCACCGTGCTGGCGTCGGCCACGGCGGTGCTCATCGTCGCCGACGTGCCCGACTGGCTCTTCTATGTCTCCGCCCTGTGTGTCACCGCGGTCAACCGGTTCGTGCTGTCCGGGCTGTCCGCCGCGCTGCCCAGGGTGGTGGACGGCGAGCGGCTCGTCGTCGCCAACTCCCTGTCCCCGACCGCCGGGACGCTCGCGGCGACCATGGGTGCCGGTCTCGCCTTCGTCGTCCGGCTCGTGGTGTGGGACTCGGACGCCGCCGTGGTGCTCTTCGGGGCCGCCCTGTATCTGTGCGCGGGTCTGGCCTCCCTGCGAATGGCGCCGCAACTGCTCGGACCCGATCCCGAGTTGGTGCGGCCGCGCCTCGCGGCGGCCCTGTCCGGCACCGCTCGCGACCTGGGGGCGGCCGTACGCCATCTCGCCTCTCCACCGCGCCGGGAGGCCGCCTGGGCGCTGCTGGCGATGACCCTGATGCGCTTCTGCTACGGCGCCCTGCTGGTCATGCTGCTGATGCTCTGCCGGTACGCCTTCACCTCGGACAAGGAGGACGGACTCGCGCTGCTGGGCGTGGCGTTGGGCCTGTCCGGCGCCGGCTTCTTCACGGCGGCCGTGGTGACGCCGGCTGCGGCGGGACGGCTCGGACCGGGGCGCTGGATCGCCGTGTGCGCGGCCGTCGCCGCGATCCTGGTGCCCGCCCTCGGGCTGCCCTTCGCCATGGTGCCCATGCTGGTGGCGGCCTTCGTGCTGGGCGTGACGACGCAGGGCGCGAAGATCTCCACCGACACCGTGGTGCAGTCCTCGGTCGACGACGGCTTCCGGGGCCGGACCTTCTCCGTCTACGACGTCCTGTTCAACGTGGCGTTCGTCGGAGCCGCGGCCGTGGCGGCCCTGATCCTGCCTCCGGACGGCCGCTCGGCGCCGCTCATTGTCACGGTCGCCGTTATCTACTCGGCGGTTGCGGTTGCTATGGCCCAGTTTGAGCGGCGGTCCGTGTCACGGCAATGACACAGAGCCACTCCCGGGTGGGGAATTGTCAGAGGGGACCGGTAGCTTACGTGCGTCTTACATCGCGCATTGCTCGCGATCAGCACCCATGTTCTAGGGGGACCCCCAAGTGTCGACTCCGCCGCCCCAGGGCAATCCATTCGCCCAGGGCCAGAACCCGTACGCCCAGGCTCCGCAGGGCCAGGCTCCCTACCCTCAGCAGCCGGGCGCGCCGGGTGTCCCCCCGCAGGGCGCCGCTCCTTACGCTCCCATGCCGCCCGAGCCGCCCCGTCGCAAGATCAGCTTCAAGACGGTCAAGAACATCCTGGTGGTCGTCGGCGTCCTCACGGCCATCGTCGTCGGCTACATAACGAGCCTGGACGACGCGGACAAGGCTGCGGTGGGCGACTGCTTGAAGTCCGCCTCCTCCTCCAGTGACGAGATGGAGGTCGTCGACTGCACGTCCTCGGAGGCCGAGGCCAAGGTCCTGAAGAAGATCGACGGCACCTACACCTCGTTCACCGCCGAGTCGGAGTGCCGCAAGGTCGACGGAGCGACGGGTTACTACGTGCAGACCGGTGACGGCGACAACTTCCTGCTGTGCCTGAAGGACGCCTGATCTGAGCTTCCACACCGAGGGGCGATGTTTCACGTGAAACATCGCCCCTCGGTGTGTTCGCGGCTCTGTGTGTCCGAGGCTGTGTTTCACGTGAAACACAGCCTCTCCTCAGACCTCAGTCCTGCGCGGCCCACCACTCCTTGAGTGCCGCCACCGCCGCGTCATGCTCCATCGGCCCGTTCTCCAGTCGGAGCTCCAGCAGGTGCTGGTACGCCTTGCCGATGACGGGGCCCGGTCCGACGCCCAGGATCTCCATGATCTGGTTGCCGTCGAGGTCCGGGCGGATGGCGTCGAGCTCCTCCTGCTCCTGGAGCTGGGCGATGCGCTCCTCCAGGCCGTCGTAGGCGCGGGAGAGCGCGGCCGCCTTGCGCTTGTTCCGCGTCGTGCAGTCCGAGCGGGTCAGCTTGTGCAGGCGATCGAGGAGCGGGCCGGCGTCCCGGACGTAGCGGCGCACCGCCGAGTCCGTCCACTCGCCGGTGCCGTAGCCGTGAAAGCGCAGGTGCAGCTCGACGAGGCGCGAGACGTCCTTCACGAGCTCGTTGGAGTACTTCAGCGCCGTCATGCGCTTCTTCGTCATCTTCGCGCCGACCACCTCGTGGTGGTGGAACGAGACACGGCCGTCCTTCTCGAAGCGGCGCGTCCGCGGCTTGCCGATGTCGTGCAGCAGGGCCGCCAGCCGCAGGGTCAGGTCGGGGCCGTCCTCCTCGAGGTCCATCGCCTGCTCCAGCACGATCAGCGTGTGCTCGTAGACGTCCTTGTGCCGGTGGTGCTCGTCGCTCTCCAGCCGCAGGGCGGGGAGCTCGGGCAGGACGTGGGCGGCGAGCCCGGTGTCGACCAGCAGTGTCAGGCCCTTGCGGGGGTGGTCGGAGAGGATCAGCTTGTTCAGTTCGTCCCGTACCCGCTCCGCGGAGACGATCTCGATGCGCCCGGCCATGTCCGTCATGGCGGTCACGACCTCGGGCGCCACCTCGAAGTCCAGCTGGGCCGCGAAGCGCGCCGCGCGCATCATGCGCAGCGGATCGTCCGAGAACGACTCCTCAGGCGTACCGGGCGTCCGCAGCACCCGCTCGGCGAGGTCCTCGAGCCCCCCGTGCGGGTCGATGAACTCCTTCTCGGGGAGAGCGACGGCCATCGCGTTCACGGTGAAGTCGCGGCGGACCAGATCCTGCTCGATGGAGTCCCCGTACGACACCTCGGGCTTGCGCGAGGTCCGGTCGTACGCCTCCGAGCGGTATGTCGTCACCTCGATCTGGTAGCCGTCCTTCTGCGCCCCGACCGTGCCGAACGCGATCCCGACCTCCCACACCGCGTCCGCCCACGGGCGCACGATCTTCAGCACGTCCTCGGGGCGGGCGTCGGTCGTGAAGTCGAGGTCATTGCCGAGCCGGCCGAGCAGCGCGTCCCGTACCGATCCACCGACCAGGGCGAGGGAGAACCCGGCCTCCTGGAATCGGCGGGCGAGATCATCGGCGACGGGCGCGACCCGCAGCAGTTCACTGACCGCGCGGTGCTGCGCCTCGCTCAGGGCGCTGGGCTTGTCTTCGTTGGCGTTCGGCACAACAGAAGAGGGTACGTGGCCGGGGCGACCGCCCGCTCCCTGCGGGGCGCGCCCCCCGCGAGCGCGGACACCCCCACGGATACGGGCGGACGATCTGTTCTCGCCTCGTACGGAAGCCCTCCCCTTTATAAGGGAACATAAAGGGCAGGACGGTCGCCTGAAGCGATCTTGCTGGGGAGACCGTGGCACTTCCCCTCAGCGCGCATCGTTACCATGCCTGGACGCACATTCCGACGACCACTGACGACGACTAGGGACGGACGAGCGCGTGGCCGAGGCGGCAGACTTCCAGGGGACCAGTCCCTCACCTGCCCGCCGGTGGCTGCGGCGCACCGGGGCACTGCTCGCCGGCGCGCCCCTGCTGGCCGGTGTGCTCCAGCTGCCCGCCTCCCCTGCCGCGCAGGCGGCCGTACAGGACTCCCAGAGCGCCGTATCGGGCCCCGGCTCGGTCGATGTGGCTGTGGATTCCCTCACCCCGGGCGTCCCCGGAGAGGGTGACACCGTCACGGTCTCGGGCACGGTGACCAACAAGGGGAAGCGTACGGTCACCGACGCCAAGGTGGATCTGCTCCTGGGCCGGCCGGTGAACACCCGCTCCGCCATCGACACGATCTCCCGCCGCACCACCTTCCAGCCCGGCCTCGACGGCGACCCGGTGGGCGGGAAGTACGTCAAGGAGTTCACCAAGCTGGCCCCCGGCATCTCCCAGCGCTTCAGCATCGCGGTGCCGGTCGACAAGCTGAACCTCGACCAGGACGGCGTGTACCAGTTCTCCGTCTCCCTGTCCGGGGAGACGGCGGCCCAGCCCTGGCCGCAGGTGCTCGGCATCCAGCGCACGTTCCTGCCGTGGCAGCCCGACGGGGCCGAGACCAAGACACGGACGACCGTCCTGTGGCCGCTGATCTCGACCACGCACATGACGGCCGAGACCGGCTCGGACGAGTCGCAGACGCCCGTGTTCCACGACGACGACCTCGCCAAGGAGATCGCCCCCGGCGGCCGCCTCCAGCAGATGGTGGCGCTCGGCAAGGAGCTGGACGTCACGTGGGTGATCGACCCGGACCTGCTCGCCTCCGTGGACGCTATGACTGAGCGCTACAGCATCCAGGGCGAGGGCGACACGAAGACGCCGGGCACCCACCAAGGCGTCGCCAAGCAGTGGCTCTCCGACCTGCAGGACGCGGTCGAGGGCAAGGAGGTCGTGGCGCTGCCCTTCGGCGACCCCGACCTGGCCTCCCTCGCGCACAACGGCACGAACGTCACGGGGTCCCTGAACCACTTCAAGGAGGCGACCGACGTCGCCGGGGACACCGTCGAGTCGATCCTCCACGTGGAGCCGGCCACCGACTTCGCCTGGCCCGTCGAGGGCGCCGTGGACCCGTCGATCGTCAAGGTCGGCACCTCCGCCGGCGCGGACAAGGTGATCGCCCGCAGCGACAGCCTGGCGGAGGACAACAGCCTCCCGTACACCCCCTCCGCCGCACGCCCGATCGGCGGCGGCACCAGCGCCGTCGTCGCCGACGCCCGTCTGTCGACGCTGTTCCAGGGCAATCAGACGCGGGCGTCGACCTCGACGCTCGCCGTGCAGCGGTTCCTCGCACAGAGCCTGACCCTGAACCTCCAGACGAGCAAGCAGCGCAATATCGTCGTCGCCCCGCAGCGCATGCCGACCGCGAGCCAGGCCCAGACCATGGCCCAGGCCGTGCGGGCGCTGCAGGACGGCTCCTGGTCGCAGGCGCAGGACCTCACGGCGGCCGCCTCGGCCAAGCCGGACCCGGCCGCCACCACTCGCGTCCCGGCGGCCTCCAAGTACCCCTCCGCCCTGCGCAAGCAGGAACTGCCCCGGGGTGCCTTCTCGCAGATCGCCACCACCCAGGACAAGCTCGACCGGTTCAAGGTCGTCCTGACCAACCAGTCACGGGTCGTGACCCCCTTCGGGCGGGCCATGAACCGGACGATGTCGACGTCGTGGCGTGGCCGTGCGGGCGCGGCGGCGGACTTCCGCAACGGGGTGGAGGCGTACGTCGACTCCCTCGCCGGCCAGGTCACGCTGATCGACAAGTCCGAGACCAAGCTGTCCGGCCGCAGCGCCACGATCCCGGTGACGGTGAAGAACAACCTGGTGCAGGGGGTCGACCACCTGGTGCTGCGGCTCAGGTCGACCGCTCCGAGGCGCCTCGAGATCGGCGGCGAGGCCTACGAGGAGCAGCGGGTCGCCGTGTCCGGCGGCCACAGCCAGACGGTGAAGTTCACGGCGTCCGCGCAGGCCAACGGCAAGGCGACCGTGATCGCCCAGCTGTACACCGAGGACGGCCGGGCGTACGGCGACCCCGTCAAGTTCGACGTGAAGGTCACCGAGTTCACGGCCACCGTGATGCTGGTCATCGGCGGCGGCTTCCTGCTGCTCGTCCTCGCCGGATTCCGTATGTACACGCAGCGCAAGCGCGCGGCGGCGCGGGCTGCCGAGGAGGACGGTCCCGAGCAGACGAACGAATCCGAGGACGATCCGGAGAACCCGGAAGGCCCTGCGGAACGTCTGACGGACGAGGGACCGGCCGAGGAGGAGTCGGGCGCCGAAGCCCGGGCAGGCGCCTCCGAGCAGCCGAGTGACCCGATCCCGGACACCGCAGCGGAAAGCGCCGACCCGTCCGGCACGGGTGAGAGAGTGGACCGTTGAGCGAAGTCGTGGCCGGTGGGCCCGGGACGATGAGGTGGGGTAGCCATGAACGCGCCGTACGACGGTGACCGCGGCCAGGCCGCGGGCAGCTCGGGGCACCCCGAGGGCCCGCCGCCCGAGGGCCAGGTACCGCCGCAGCACCCCGCGGACATGTACCTCCAGGACGCCTACGACCAGGACCCGTACCAGGGGCAGGACATCACCGCCCAGGACCCGGTCGCCGAGGCGCTGTACGACCGTGCCGCGCACCCGCCGCCCCCGCCGGGCGCCTACCGGCCCCAGCAGCCGCTGTACTCCCAGCCGCCGCAGTCGCCGTACGCCCCCGACCCGAACGTGTGGGCGCAGACGCCGGCGCCCGAGCCGGAGGGCCCGACCCAGTACCTGCCGTACGGGGACGACCCCCGGACGACCCAGTACGTCGGCGTCGACGACCTCGTCTCGCACTCGTCGGAGGAGCGCCCGGAGCACGACGCCTTCGCGCATCTCTTCCGGGACCAGCAGCAGGGCGGCGGCCAGCAGCAGTACCAGCCGACGTCGGTCCCCGGTCCGTCCCCCGCGCCCGCCCCCGGCCCGCAGCAGGCGGCCGCACCGGTCGCCGCGCCCGAGAGCGAGGAGCCGGCGCCCGCTCCGGCCCCCGCGCCCGTCGCGAAGAAGGGCGGCAAGGTCGGCGGTCTGCTGAAGTCCAGCGCCGTCATGGCGGCCGGCACGATGGTGTCCCGCCTCACCGGGTTCGTCCGGTCGATGCTGATCGTCTCGGCTCTCGGTCTCGGTCTGCTCGGCGACTCCTTCCAGGTCGCCTACCAGCTGCCGACGATGATCTACATCCTGACCGTCGGCGGTGGCCTCAACTCCGTCTTCGTGCCGCAGCTCGTGCGCGCCATGAAGGACGACGAGGACGGCGGCGAGGCCTACGCCAACCGTCTGCTGACCCTCGTCATGGTCGCGCTCGCCGCGCTCACGGCACTCGCGATGTTCGCGGCACCGCTCCTGGTCAGCGCCCTGTCGACCAAGGTCGCCAGCGACCCCGCCGCCAACGAGGTGGCGGTCACCTTCACGCGCTACTTCCTGCCCTCGATCTTCTTCATGGGCGTCCATGTCGTGATGGGCCAGATCCTCAACGCCCGCGGCCGCTTCGGCGCCATGATGTGGACCCCGGTCCTGAACAACGTCGTCATCATCGTGACGCTGGGCATGTTCATCTGGGTGTACGGCACCTCCGAGCGTTCCGGGATGTCGGTCACGAGCATCCCGCCGGAGGGGCAGCGGCTCCTCGGCATCGGCATCCTGCTCGGCCTGGTGGTCCAGTCCCTCGCCATGATCCCGTACCTGCGGGAGACGGGCTTCCGGATGAGGCTGCGCTTCGACTGGCGAGGGCACGGCCTCGGCAAGGCCGCCATGCTCGCCAAGTGGACGATCCTGTTCGTCCTGGCCAACCAGGCCGGCGCCCTCGTCGTCACCCAGCTGTCCACCGCCGCCGGATTCGCGTCGGGCGACGAGGGCACCGGCTTCGCCGCCTACGCCAACGCCCAGCTGATCTGGGGTCTGCCACAGGCCATCATCACCGTCTCCCTGATGGCCGCCCTGCTGCCCCGGATCTCCCGCTCTGCCGCCGAGAACGACGCCGGCGCGGTCCGCGACGACATCTCGCAGGGCCTGCGCACCACCGCGGTGGCGATCGTGCCGCTCGCCTTCGGATTCGTGGCGCTCGGCATCCCGATGTGCACCCTGATGTTCGGCTCGTCCGGCACCAGCCAGGCCACCAACATGGGCTACATGCTGATGGCCTTCGGCCTCGGCCTGATCCCCTACTCGGTGCAGTACGTCGTCCTGCGTGCCTTCTACGCGTACGAGGACACCCGCACCCCCTTCTACAACACGGTCATCGTGGCGGCCGGCAACGCGGCGGCCTCCGGGCTCTGCTACCTCGTCCTGCCCGCCCGCTGGGCCGTGGTGGGCATGGCGGCCTCCTACGGCCTGGCGTACGCGATCGGCGTCGGGGTGGCCTGGCGACGGCTGCGCGCCAAGCTGGGCGGCGATCTGGACGGCGCCCGCGTGACGCGGACCTACGCGCGGCTCTGCATCGCGTCGGTCCCGGCCGCGCTCGTCGCTGGGGCGGCCTGCTACGGCATCAGCCAGGTCCTCGGCCAGGGCGCCGCCGGCTCGCTCGCCGCCCTCCTGGCCGGTGGGGCCGTGCTGCTGGGCGTCTTCTTCGTGGCCGCGCGACGGATGCGCATCGAGGAACTGAACTCGCTCGTCGGCATGGTCCGCGGGCGCCTGGGTCGCTGAGGTGGGGGTAGGCGCACAACCATCGTCCGTCATCGTGTGTCGTGCATAGCGGCGGACTGTGGGCACAATTGGTTCGGCGTCGGACGGCGCGCACGAGGTGTGGCGGCGCGCATTGAATGGGGAGGCAGGAACGACGGTGGCGGAACGGAGCACGGCTGCCGTCGACGTGGCAGACAACAGCGGTGACGAGCCGCTGACCGCTCAGGCGGACGAGTCGTCCACGGCCGACGGGGTGGCCACGAATCGGGAGCGGGGCAAGGACATCGACGAGGCACAGGGGAGTGGCGGGACGGAGGGTCCCGAAAAGGCCTCGGCGCCCGAACTGCACAGCGGTCACAAGCTCGCCAGTCGCTACCGCCTGGAGGAGTGCGTCACCCGTCTGGACGGTTTCAGCAGCTGGCGTGCCGTCGACGAGAAACTGCGCCGCGCCGTCGGCGTCCACATCCTGCCCGCGGATCACACACGGGCCCGTGCCGTACTGGCCGCGGCCCGCTCCTCCGCGCTGCTCGGCGATCCACGCTTCGTCCAGGTCCTCGACGCCGTCGAGGAGGACGACGTCGTCTACGTCGTCCACGAATGGCTCCCCGACGCCACCGAGCTGACGGCCCTCCTCGCCGCCGGCCCGCTGGAGGTGTACGACGCCTACCAGATGGTCACGCAGGTGTCCGCCGCCATGGCCGCCGCGCACCGTGAGGGCCTGGCCCATCTGCGCCTCAACCCGAACGCCGTGCTGCGTACGTCCACCGGGCAGTGGCGCATCCGCGGCCTCGCGGTGAACGCCGCCCTGCGCGGCATCAGCTCCGACACTCCGCAACGTGCGGACACGGAGGCCATCGGCGCCCTGCTGTACGCGTCGCTCACGCAGCGCTGGCCCTACGAGAGCGACGCCTACGGCCTGTCCGGGCTCCCCAAGGACGTCGGGCTGATCGCCCCGGACCAGGTGCGGGCCGGCGTCCACCGCGGGCTGTCCGAGCTCGCCATGCGCGCGCTCGCCAACGACGGCGCGACCGCCTCCCGCCACGAGGCCGCCTGCACCACTCCTGAGGAGCTGGTGAAGGCCATCGGCGAGATGCCTCGCATCCGCCCGCCGGAGCCCGCGTTCACCGCCCCGCCGGACTACCAGCGCACGACCTACCAGCAGGGCACCTACGGCCGCCCGGCGCCCCGTCCGGGTGTCACGCAGCCGGTGCCCACCCCGCCGCCCCCGCTGCAGAGCCGCACCGGCAAGGCCCTGAAGTGGGCCGTCTCGGCCCTCCTGATCGCCGCCCTGGGCCTGGGCAGCTGGCAGCTCGCCGACGCCCTCATGGACCGGGGCAAGCAGTCCGACGACCCCAACCAGAATCAGACGAACGACGGCGGCGAGAAGAACGGCGGCAAGAACAAGCCGGCCGAGCCGCTCAAGATCACCGGCTCCCAGGAGTACGTGGCCGAGGGTGACGCGCAGCATCCCAAGGACGTCGGCCTGACGTATGACAACGACGCGACGACGGGATGGCGGACCAACAGCTACAAGGACGGTCCGAAAATAGTGATCAAGCCCGGCGTCGGCATCGTCTACGACCTCGGCGCCACTCAGGAGGTCTCGGCCGCCACGCTGTCCCTCCGCTACGGCGGTGATCACACCACTGTCCAGCTCTACGCCACCAAGACGCTCGACTCGTCCACGCCGCTGAGCTCGATGAAGCAGCTGGGCAGTGCGACGACGAGCGGCACCTCCGCCAAGGTGACCGTCGACAAGCCGGTGAAGACCCGCTACGTGCTGGTGTGGCTGACCGCGATGCCGTACTCCGGCGCCGACTCCGCCAACTACAGTCAGCCTGGATACAAGCAGGCCATCACCGAAGTGAAGTTCGCCGGCTGACTGCGTCCCAGGGGAGGGGGTCCGCGTGACAGATCGCACCGCTCACGGCGACGCGAGCGATCAGGACCTCCTCGCCCTGCACGTGGCCGGCGACCCCGACGCCTTCGGTGAGATCGTGCGGCGCCACCGCGACCGTCTCTGGGCGGTGGCCCTGCGCACGCTCGGGGACCGCGAGGAGGCCGCCGACGCCGTCCAGGACGCCCTCGTCTCCGCCTACCGGGCCGCCCACACCTTCCGGGGCCAGTCGGCCGTCACCACCTGGCTGCACCGGATCACGGTGAACGCCTGCCTGGACCGCGCTCGTAAGGCGGCCTCCCGGAAGACCTCACCCGTCGACGACACCGAGCGCCTCGAGCAGCTTCTCGAGCCGCACGAGTCGGCCTCGGCACCCGCGGAACGCAACGATCTGCACCGCCAGCTCCTGGAAGCGCTCGGCACGCTGCCTCCCGACCAGCGGGCGGCCCTCGTCCTGGTGGACATGCAGGGCTACCCCGTCGCGGAGGCCGCCCGGGTCCTGGACGTCCCCACCGGCACCGTGAAAAGCCGCTGCGCGAGAGGGAGAGCCCGGCTGCTGCCTCTCCTGACGCATCTACGGCCCGAGCGTGCGGGCAAGGATTCCGGCGAGAGGCGGAACCGGACGCAGGGGACATCCGTCCCACCGGCAGCGGGTCCACGTGCCGCGGGTCAGGACACGGAGCCACGCGACAATGGTCCGAGTGATCCAGCGGCAGTGAAGGGCGGAGGTGGGCGAGCGTGACATCCACGACGGGCGAGGCCGGGCACCCGGACGTCACCGAGATCTCCGACCTCACCGAGGGCCTGCTGACACCGTCCCGGGCCGCCGACATAGAGCGGCATCTCGAGGTCTGCGAGCTGTGTGCGGACGTCCATGACTCGCTGGAGGAGATCCGGGGGCTGATCGGCTCGGTGCCGATCCCCTCGCGGATGCCCGATGATGTCGCCGAACGTATCGATGCAGCGCTGGCGGCGGAGTCTCTGGCTCGTTCCTCGACGCCGGGTGGTTCCTCCTCGCCGGCTGCAAGCGAGGACAACCGTGCCTCGACCGCGTCTCATGTTTCACGTGAAACATCGCCGGCCGCCGACCGGCCGGCGGGACGTGCGCGCCCGTCGACCGCCGGCCCCGGCCGCAAGGGCAAGAAGAGGCCGGGGAACCGCAGGGTGGCCCTGGGGGCCGCCTTCACAGCCGTCGGACTGGGTCTCGGCTCGGTGCTTCTGGTCTTCGCGGTGAACGGAGGAGGGTCCAGCCCTACGGCCGAGGGCAATCAGACGGCTTCCGACACCTTCGCCGCGGCGAAGCTGGAGAGCAAGGTCGCCGACCTCCTCGACAAGAACGCACCGGCCGCACCGTCCTCTCGGGGCCCCAACCGCAGCATGGGCGTGGAAGGCGGCGTCGACCCCCAGAGGCCGAAGATCCTGCGCGAGGTCAACGTGCCGGACTGTGTCCGCAAGGGGATCGGCCGCGACGAGAACGCGCTGGCTGCTGAGGAAGGCGTCTTCCAGGGCAAGGACGCTCTGCTCGTCGTCCTGCCGGATGCCTCCGACGTCACTCGGGTCACCGCGTATCTGATGGACGCGACCTGTGTGCAGCACCCGACGGAGAGCGCGGCCAAGATCCTTCTGACGGAGTCCTACGCGCGTTCCTGAGGGCCGGGCGATTGGCCGTCCTCCCGCGTGGCAACCCGTAGAGGGGGCATCACCGTGTGCCCTGACACAGCGGGAATGCGCGCCCCTTAGGATCCGTTGGGTGGGGTGAGAGCTCGGAAGGAGCTCCCACCGGTCCGACGACGTATTCCAGAGACGAGGAATCAAGCCGTGAGCGACGTCCGAAACGTGATCATCATCGGCTCCGGGCCCGCCGGCTACACGGCGGCGCTCTACACTGCGCGCGCGTCGCTGAAGCCGCTGGTGTTCGAGGGCGCCGTCACCGCCGGTGGTGCGCTCATGAACACCACCGAGGTGGAGAACTTCCCCGGCTTCCAGGACGGCATCATGGGCCCCGAGCTCATGGACAACATGCGTGCCCAGGCCGAGCGCTTCGGTGCCGAGCTGATCCCGGACGACATCGTCAACGTCGACCTGACCGGTGAGATCAAGACCGTCACGGACACCGCCGGCACCGTGCACCGCGCGAAGGCCGTCATCGTCACCACCGGCTCGCAGCACCGCAAGCTCGGTCTGCCGAACGAGGACGCCCTGTCGGGCCGCGGCGTCTCCTGGTGTGCCACCTGTGACGGCTTCTTCTTCAAGGACCAGGACATCGCCGTCATCGGTGGTGGCGACACCGCCATGGAGGAGGCGACCTTCCTCTCGCGCTTCGCCAAGTCGGTGACGATCGTGCACCGCCGTGACACGCTGCGCGCCTCCAAGGCCATGCAGGACCGCGCCTTCGCCGACCCGAAGATCAAGTTCGTCTGGGACAGCGAAGTGGCCGAGGTCCAGGGTGAGCAGAAGCTCTCCGGCCTCAAGCTGCGCAACGTCAAGACCGGCGAGCTCTCCGACCTGGCGGTCACCGGCCTGTTCATCGCGATCGGCCACGACCCGCGCACGGAGCTGTTCAAGGGCCAGCTGGAGCTCGACGAGGAGGGCTACCTCAAGGTCGACGCCCCCTCGACGCGTACCAACGTGACCGGTGTCTTCGCCGCCGGTGACGTGGTGGACCACACCTACCGCCAGGCCATCACGGCCGCCGGCACCGGTTGTTCCGCCGCTCTGGACGCCGAGCGCTTCCTCGCCGCCCTGGCGGACGAGGAGAACGCCGAGCCCGAGAAGACCGCAGTCTGAACCCCACCCCGCCCCACGCACCACTTAGTTAAGGAGCCCGCAGTGGCCGGCACCCTGAAGAACGTGACCGACGAGACCTTCGAGCAGGACGTCCTCAAGAGCGACAAGCCTGTCCTGGTGGACTTCTGGGCCGCCTGGTGCGGTCCGTGCCGCCAGATCGCTCCGTCCCTCGAGGCGATCGCCGCCGAGCACGGCGACAAGATCGAGATCGTCAAGCTGAACATCGACGAGAACCCGGGTACGGCCGCCAAGTACGGCGTCATGTCCATCCCGACGCTGAACGTCTACCACAACGGCGAGGTCGCCAAGACCATCGTCGGCGCGAAGCCGAAGGCCGCGATCGTCCGCGACCTCGAGGACTTCATCGCTGAGTGATGTTTCACGTGAAACACGAATGGGCCAGCCCTCTTGGGCTGGCCCATTTTCGTGTCGCGTAGCTCAACAGCGCCCACCGGGGGCTAAAGGCGTCCTAGAGAGGCCTCAGCGCCGGTTCCTTCTGTACGGCCCCCAGGAGCCGGTCGAGTGCCATCTCGACGTCCTCCTTCCAGGACAGGGTCGACCTCAGCTCCAGCCGAAGACGGGGCGTCGTGGGATGCGGGCGGACCGTCTTGAAGCCCACCGCGAGGAGATGATCCGCGGGCAGCACACAGGCGGGCTCTTTCCACCGCGCGTCCCCGAACGCCTCGATCGCCTTGAAGCCCCGCCGCAGCAGATCCTTCGCGACCGTCTGGACCATGACCCGGCCCAGCCCTTGTCCCTGGTAGCCGGGCAGGATGAACCCGGTCATCAGCTGCACCGCATCCGGAGACACCGGGCTCGTGGGGAACGCGGTCGAGCGGGGGACGTACGCCGGAGGCGCGTACAGCACGTACCCCACCGGTACCTCGTCGACGTAGACGACACGACCGCAGGACCCCCAGTCCAGCAGGACTGCGGAGATCCAGGCTTCCTTCTCCAGAGCGGCGGTGCCCTCCTTTACCGCTGCTTCACCGCTGACCGGGTCGAGTTCCCAGAAGACGCACGACCGGCAGCGCTTGGGAAGGTCCGGGAGGTTGTCCAGCGTGAGCGGTACGAGCCGACGCCCCATGCAGCCTGTTCCTCGCTTCCTTCGCCCGCGGCATCGCGGGCGGCTGTCAAGGCGCTCCGCTCCTTGAGCAGGCTGCCGACGAAACCGCCGACCGCCCCCAGGCCCAGGGCCGCGCTCACCAATCCGGTGCGGCTCACCGTTCGCATGGACCCCGCCTCCCCTTAGAGGTCTTGCCCAGTGGATGCGCCATACCCGAACGCATCGTATCCACGATGCGATTCCATCGATACCGCATAAAAGCAAAGTGCGGGTCGTGTTCCGGTACACACCGGACACGACCCGCACTCACGGCCGAAGAACCCGATCAGAGACTGATCGGAGCCCACTCGTAGTCGCCCTGCTCTTAGCCTTCGCCGTCCTCGGCGTCGTCGCCGAGCAGGCTCTTCTGCAGGGCGAGCTTCTCCCCCGGAGCCAGCGTGCTGAGGATGCGCTCCAGGTCCTCGGGAGACGCGAACTCGACGGTGATCTTGCCCTTCTTCTGCCCCAGCTCGACCTTCACCCGCGTCTCGAAGCGATCCGATAGCCGAGTGGCGAGGTCGGACAGCGCCGGCGAGGGCACCGATCCGGCTCGCGGCCCCTTGGAGCGCGGCGCCTTCTGCGGGCGCGAGCCCATCAGCGTCACGATCTCCTCGACGGAGCGGACGGAGAGCCCCTCGGCCACCACGCGGTAGGCGAGACGCTCCTGCTCCTCCGGGTCGTCCACCGAGAGCAGCGCCCGGGCGTGCCCGGCGGAGAGCACTCCGGCCGCCACCCGGTTCTGGACCTTGGGGGACAGCTTCAGCAGTCGCAGGGTGTTGGAGACCTGAGGGCGGGACCGGCCGATACGGTCCGCCAACTGGTCGTGCGTGCAGTTGAAGTCCTTCAGCAGCTGGTCGTAGGCCGCTGCCTCTTCGATCGGGTTCAGCTGGGCGCGGTGCAGGTTCTCCAGGAGGGCGTCCAGGAGAAGCTTCTCGTCGTCGGTGGCCCGCACGATCGCCGGGATCGCTTCGAGGCCGGCCTCACGGCAGGCCCGCCAACGCCGCTCGCCCATGATGAGCTCATAGCGGGACGACGCGAGCTGACGCACGACGATCGGCTGGAGGAGGCCGACCTCCTGGATGGAGGTGACGAGCTCCTGCAGAGCGTCCTCGTCGAAGATCTCACGCGGCTGGCGCGGGTTCGGGGTGATCTCGTCGAGGGGGATCTCCGCGAAGTGGGCGCCCATGGGAGCCGAGGGAACCTCGGCGGCGTTGCTCGCCGACGGCTCCTCTGTTTCACGTGAAACAGGCGGCAGGGTCGCCACCTTGGCCGCGGCGACTCCGCGGTCACTCAGCGCCGGAGCCGTCGCCGTGGACGTACCGGCAGTGCCGCCCAGTGCCGGCGGGGGCACGGTCTTCTCCGTGGGTGCAGCAGGGATCAGTGCGCCGAGACCACGGCCCAACCCCCTCCGTCGCTCGCTCACTGGATCCCCTCCACCATGTTCGGGTTGCTCTGGGCTCCGATATGGGCCTGCGTCGGGTCGTAGTTCACACCGACGCCCCTCAGAGCGATTTCTCGTGCCGCCTCAAGATAAGACAGGGCACCGCTCGATCCTGGATCGTAGGTCAGGACCGTCTGCCCATAGCTCGGCGCCTCGGAGATACGGACCGAGCGGGGAATGCTCGTCCGCAGCACCTCGTCGCCGAAGTGGCTGCGGACCTCGTCCGCCACCTGCGAGGCCAGCCGGGTGCGGCCGTCGTACATGGTGAGCAGGATCGTGGAGACATGCAGGGCGGGATTGAGGTGCCCCCGCACGAGGTCGACGTTGCGCAGGAGCTGCCCCAGGCCCTCCAGCGCGTAGTACTCGCACTGGATCGGGATGAGGACTTCCTGTCCCGCCACCAGGGCGTTGACCGTCAGCAGGCCGAGCGAGGGCGGGCAGTCGATGAGGATGTAGTCCAGCGGCTGCTCGTACGCCTGGATGGCCCGCTCCAGTCGGCTCTCCCGCGCGACCAGCGAGACCAGCTCGATCTCGGCACCGGCCAGATCGATCGTGGCCGGGGCGCAGAAGAGCCCTTCGACGTCGGGGACCGGCTGGACGACTTCGGCCAGCGGCTTGCTCTCCACCAGAACGTCGTAGATCGAGGGAACCTCGGCGTGGTGGTCGATTCCCAGAGCCGTGGAGGCGTTGCCCTGCGGGTCGAGGTCGATGACCAGCACACGGCCACCGTGCAGAGCCAGGGAGGCGGCAAGGTTGACCGTGGTGGTCGTCTTGCCTACGCCGCCCTTCTGGTTGGCGACGACCATGACACGGGTCTGCTCGGGCCGTGGCAGGCCCTCGCCGGCGCGGCCCAGAGCTTCCACCGCCAATTGGGCAGCACGACCGATGGGAGTGTCGTCCATCGGGGGCGGTGTTTCACGTGAAACATCGTCCCCCATCGACTCGGTACGGGGACCGGGGACCGGATCGGTCATCGGTCCCGCGATGTTGGCGTCGGACCGCAAGGATTCACTCTCCTCGACTTCAGGCTCGCAATGAACAGAGCCTCCCATGTCTTCGGGGTCGTGAACCAGTGAGGCCTGGTGTTCTGTGGAGAAATCCACCTCTGTGGACAACTCCGTGCCCCTCGCGGGGGACGGATTGCTGTCAGGAACACCCTCTCCGAGAGAACCGAGAGGCTTCCGATCTCGAGGTTCGGCAGCAGCGCGGCCGCGGCTGATGATGCCGTGCAACAGTGAGCGACGTTTCACGTGAAACACGATGCACAGCAGCCGAGGCCGAACTGTCGCGACACTCCGGCATGGGTAGGTTTGCCAGCTTGTGTGGAGTACGTCTGGTCGTCAGGACGGATCAGCGGCGCCGGCGCGTGCGCCCCGTCCTGGCAGCCTTCGCACGCTTGGCCGCGAACCGCACGCCGCCCGGGCTCTCGCCGACCTCAACCCGGACGACCGTGGACAGCGGATCCACGACGCCCTCACCCACATGGAGGATGGACGTCCCCACGGCACCGAGCTTGCTCAACGCGGTGGCCGCGCTCTTCAGCTCCTCCTCGGCGGTGTCCCCCTTGAGGGCCAGCATCTCGCCGTAGGGCCGCAGCAGAGGGATGCCCCAGGTCGCCAGGCGGTCCAGCGGCGCCACGGCCCGTGCGGTGACGACATGGACCGGCTGGAGCTTCCCCATGACCTCTTCGGCTCGACCGCGCACGACGGTCACATGGTCCAGCCCCAGCAGTTCCACGACCTCCGTCAGAAAGGTCGTGCGCCGCAGCAGCGGCTCCAGAAGGGTGATCTTCAGGTCCTCCCGGACCAGGGCCAGGGGGATACCCGGCAGACCGGCACCCGAGCCCACGTCGCACACCGTCACGTTCTCGGGCACGACCTCGGAGAGCACCGCGCAGTTCAGGAGATGCCGCTCCCAGAGACGAGGCACCTCCCGTGGCCCGATCAGGCCACGCTGCACACCCGCCTCGGCGAGCAGTTCGGCGTAGCGGACCGCGTCCGCGAAGCGATCGCCGAACACGTCACGTGCCTGCTCGGGCGCGGGGGGAAGCTCCGCTGCCTCCGTCACGGGGACCGTCCTTCCGTACGGCGCGGCGCACCGGGCGCCTGCACCAGAACCACGAGAACTATCGCTGACAAAGTTCGGCCCCGCCTGCGGGCAGACGGGGCCGGGAGAACGTAAGGCCGATCAGGCGGGCAGAACGACGACGAACCGCTGCGGCTCCTCGCCCTCGGACTCGCTGCGCAGCCCGGCCGACTTGACCGCGTCGTGCACGACCTTGCGCTCGAACGGCGTCATCGGCTTCAGCTTGACCGGCTCGCCGGTGTTCTTGACGTCGGCGGCGGCCTTGGCGCCGAGCTCGGAGAGCTCGGCACGCTTCTTGGCGCGGTAGCCCGCGATGTCCAGCATCAGCCGGCTGCGGTCCCCGGTCTCCCGGTGCACGGCGAGACGCGTCAGCTCCTGCAGCGCCTCCAGCACCTCGCCGTCACGGCCGACCAGCTTCTGCAGGTCGCGGCCACCGGCGTCGCTGATGATCGACACAGCGGCGCGGTCGGCCTCGACGTCCATGTCGATGTCGCCGTCGAGATCGGCGATGTCCAGCAGACCCTCGAGGTAGTCCGCCGCGATCTCGCCCTCCTGCTCCAGGCGGGTCAGGGTGTCTGCACCCTCGGCGGCGGCGGAGGTGGTGCCTTCCGTCACGGGATGGGCTCCTTCTTACTTCTTGGACGGGGACTTGGGGCGCTGCGGACCGCCCTTGCGCTGCCCGGACTGGGCCTTGCTGCGACCCTGTCCCGCGGACTTCGGCGCGGGCTTCTTGGCCGCCGCGGGCTTGGCGTCCTCGGGCGCGTCGGACTTCTGCAGGGACGTCGGCTCGTCGGCGTGCTTCTGGGTGCCCGACTGCCGCTGCGACTTGCTCTGCCGCTTCGGCTGCTGGCGCCGGGGAGCGCCGCCGGCCGGGGTGCCGTCCTCGGTCACGGTGGCGACGGCGCCCTCGCTCTTGATCACGGTGCCGTCGGGCTGCGCCGCGAGGCTCGCCTTGGAGAGACCGTTGATGAACTTGCGCTCGTACTCGTTGCGGTCGCGGCCCTTGGCGACGATGGCCTTGATGATGGCCTTCTCGCCGCGCCCGCGGACCTTGCCGTGCTGCGTGACACGGTGGGTGAGGCGCTCCAGGTAGGCGGCCTGCGCCTTGGAGCCCGGGGTCGGGTTGTTGCGGATGACGTACATCTGCTGGCCCATGGTCCACACGTTGGTGGTCAGCCAGTAGACGAGAACACCGACCGGGAAGTTGATGCCGAAGACGGCGAACATGACCGGGAAGATGTACATGAGCATCTTCTGCTGCTGCATGAACGGCGTCTTCACCGTGGTGTCGACGTTCTTCGTCATCAGCTGGCGCTGCGTGTAGAACTGCGACGCCGACATCAGGACGATCATGACCGCGGTGACGACCCGGACGTCCGTCAGCGTGGCGCCGAGCTGGGCCACCTTGTCGGCGCTGTCCGTGAACTTCGCGGCGAGCGGGGCACCGAAGATGTGTGCCTTACGGGCGCTCTCGAGCAGCTGATCGTCGATGACGCCGATCGTCTTGCCCGTCGCGATGCCGTTGAGCACGTGGTACAGGGCGAAGAAGAACGGCGACTGCGCCAGGATGGGAAGGCACGAGGAGAGCGGGTTGGTACCCGTCTCCTTGTACAGCTTCATCATCTCTTCGGACTGACGCTGCTTGTCGTTCTTGTAGCGCTCCTGGATCTTCTTCATCTCGGGCTGGAGCGTCTGCATGGCCCGGGTCGCCTTGATCTGCTTCACGAAGAGCGGGATCAGGCAGATACGGATCAGGATCACCAGGGACACGATGGACAGGCCCCAGGCCCACCCGGTGTCCTCGCCGAAGATGGCGCCGTACACCTTGTGGAACTGGACGATGACCCATGAGACGGGTGTCGTGATGAAGCTGAAGAGGCTGGCAATCGTGTCCACTAATCATGCTCCTTGGGCATGGGGCGAGGTCTCTGCGGCCGGGCTCGAAGGAACATTCTCTTCAATGGCCGTTTCGGCGGCGGAGGGCCCGCCCTTGCGTGCGCGCCATGCGTTGCGCAGCAGCTCGTGCCACCGCGGACGCTTGCGCGGCGGGACATGGTCCACACCGCCCAGTGACCACGGGTTGCATCGCAGGATGCGCCAGGCGGTGAGCGCCGTGCCCTTGATCGCACCGTGCCGGTCGATGGCCGTGTACCCGTAGTGGGAACACGACGGGTAGTACTTGCACACCGGTCCGAGCAGTGGACTGATCGTCCACTGGTACAGCTTGATCAGAGCCAGCAGTGGGTACTTCATCGCGCGCCCCCTCCCAGGAGCCGCTGCAGAGCGGCGTCCAGGTCTCGGGCCAGCTGTGCATGGTCGGCGTCACCCGAACCGGGTAGCGCTCGTACGACTACCAGGCTACCGGGGGGCAGCTGGTCGACTCGATCGCGCATGAGATGGCGAAGCCTGCGCTTCACCTTGTTCCGCACGACTGCACCACCCACGGCTTTGCTCACGACGAAACCCGCACGCGTCGGGGGAGCGCTCTCCCCAGGCGCATGCGGGTCCGTGGCACCGCTACGAAGATGGACGACGAGGTGTGGGCGTCCTGCCCGGCGCCCTCGTCGTACCGCGGTCGCGAAGTCCTCGCGCCGCCTCAGCCGGTTCTCGGTGGGCAGCACGACGGCATGACCTGACCGGGATCAGGCGGACAGACGGGCGCGACCCTTGCTACGGCGGGACGCGAGGATCGCGCGGCCGGCACGGGTGCGCATACGCAGCCGGAAGCCGTGGGTCTTCGCGCGACGACGGTTGTTCGGCTGGAAGGTGCGCTTGCTCACTCGGGGGCTCCAGTAATAAATCGGTGTTGGCGGGTGCCGTCCTGGCTGTCACCGTGCGCCCACGAGTAGCTCGCAGTTACGCCCGAGTGCACCGCTATCCGATCACCTGACGTGACCTGTGCCCATCGGAGGCAGGCGGCAGCAGCCATCGACAACTCGACCTGGTTACGGTACGCGCGGCTACGCCATCCGGTCAAACCAGCCGCGACTGGGGGACACTATCCACAGGCTGGGGACAACGACTTGAACCGTACCCGTCGCGCTGACTACCGTGACGGAACTCCGATTCGTTCCCTTGTCCCCCCCAGATTCTGACTCCACCCGATTGAATCCCGACCCGTCCCACAATCACACGTTCGTGGGACCTGTGAGAGAGCGTGCCCTGTGGCTGACGTACCTGCCGATCTTGCCGCAGTGTGGCCACGAGTACTCGAGCAGCTCCTCGGTGAGGGCCGCGGGCAGGGTGTGGAGGCGAAGGACGAGCACTGGATCCGGCGCTGCCAGCCCCTCGCGCTGGTCGCCGACACCGCGCTGCTCGCCGTACCGAACGAATTCGCGAAGGGCGTACTGGAGGGCCGGCTGGCCCCGGTCGTCAGCGAGACCCTGACCCGTGAGTGCGGGCGGCCCATCCGCATCGCGATCACCGTCGACGACTCTGCGGGCGAGCCCCCGGCCCCTCCGTCGCCCCAGCCTCAGCCCCAGCCCCGCTACGAGGAGCCGGAGCTCCCGTCGTACGAGGGCTACGGCCGGCACCGCGCCGAGGGACACACGTCCGACCCGCTGCCGACCGCGCGCCCGGCCTACCCCGGCGAGTACCAGCGCCCGGAGCCCGCGCCGGGCAGCTGGCCGCGCCCGTCCCAGGACGACTACGGCTGGCAGCAGCAGCGCCTCGGCTTCCCCGAGCGGGACCCGTACGCCACCCCGCAGGAGTCGTACGGCCAGGACTCCTACGGGCAGGACTCCTACGGCTCCCCGTCCCAGGACTACCGCCCGCAGCCGGTGGACCGGTCGTCGTACGACGGGAAGCGCCCCGACCACGACCAGCGCCGCTCCGACTACGAGCAGCAGCGGCCGGACTACGACCAGCCGCGGTCCGAGTACGAGCAGCAGCGCCCCGAGTACGACCAGCGGCCGGACTACGACCAGCCGCGCTCGGAGTACGACCGGGGTCCGCGCCGGGAGCTGCCCGATCCGCCGCCCGGCTCGGGCCATGTGCACCGCGGCGGCCCGGTCGGCTCGAACCTTCCGGCCTCCGGCGCCCCGGGTCCGCTCGCCGCGCAGCCCGCGCCGGCCTCCGGCCCGGGTGAGCCCACCGCGCGGCTGAACCCGAAGTACCTCTTCGACACGTTCGTCATCGGCGCGTCCAACCGCTTCGCGCACGCGGCCGCGGTGGCCGTCGCCGAGGCACCCGCGAAGGCGTACAACCCCCTGTTCATCTATGGGGAGTCGGGGCTCGGCAAGACGCACCTGCTGCACGCGATCGGGCACTACGCGCGCAGCCTCTACCCGGGCACGCGCGTGCGGTACGTGAGCTCCGAGGAGTTCACCAACGAGTTCATCAACTCGATCCGTGACGGCAAGGGCGACAGCTTCCGCAAGCGGTACCGCGAGATGGACATCCTGCTCGTCGACGACATCCAGTTCCTCGCGGACAAGGAGTCGACGCAGGAGGAGTTCTTCCACACCTTCAACACGCTCCACAACGCGAACAAGCAGATCGTGCTGTCCAGCGACCGGCCGCCCAAGCAGCTGGTCACTCTGGAGGACCGGCTGCGGAACCGTTTCGAGTGGGGTCTGATCACCGACGTGCAGCCGCCCGAGCTCGAGACGCGTATCGCGATCCTGCGCAAGAAGGCGGTCCAGGAGCAGCTCAACGCCCCGCCAGAGGTCCTGGAGTTCATCGCCTCCCGTATCTCCCGGAACATCCGTGAGCTGGAGGGCGCGCTGATCCGGGTGACGGCGTTCGCGTCGCTCAACCGGCAGCCGGTCGACCTGGGCCTGACGGAGATCGTCCTGAAGGACCTGATCCCCGGCGGCGAGGACTCGGCCCCGGAGATCACCTCCACGGCGATCATGGGCGCCACGGCCGACTACTTCGGCCTCACGGTCGAGGACCTGTGCGGCACCTCGCGCGGGCGGGCGCTCGTCACGGCCCGCCAGATCGCCATGTACCTGTGCCGTGAGCTGACGGACCTGTCGCTGCCGAAGATCGGCGCGCTGTTCGGCGGCCGCGACCACACCACGGTGATGCACGCCGACCGCAAGATCCGCAATCTGATGGCCGAGCGGCGCTCGATCTACAACCAGGTCACCGAGCTCACCAACCGCATCAAGAACGGCTGACGGCCCACCACACCGCTGAGGGCGCCTCCGGAGAGATCCGCAGGCGCCCTTTTCATGTCCGGGGACGGCCGGAGACCGTGCGCAGAGGGTCCGGAGACCGTCCAGGGAGGGTCCGGAGGCGGTTCGGCGACCGTCCGTGGCACCTCCAGCGCCGTCCCCCGCCCGGCACCCCACGACATCGCCTGTTCGATTACCTGCCGGGTTACGGTCTTCCTCCACAGATTCGGCGACTTTCTCGCGTCCACACCCTGGGGACCGGGAAGTTGTCCAGACTGCGTCCACAGGCCGACCTGTTGAAGGACCATCAGACCAGGTCAATCGGTTGTGGATTCGTGGACGAACGATCTCCACAGACTGTGGACGACGCGGAGATCCACAGCCTGTGCACGAAGTTGTCCACGGGCAACCCACAGGCTGGAGCCGGTTGTCCCCAGTGATCCCCAGCTTCTCCACACCGCTGTCCACTGTTCGGCAACGCGACGCGGCTCCTCACCGGGCCGAGTGAAAGGCGTCACACGAAGGTGCCGGGTTGCCCTGTGGGAAAGGCGGGTAAAGCTGGGGACGGCGCTGGGGAGAAGTCGCCCTGTCCTGTGCACGGGGTGTGCAGAACTTTCCGTTCTCCACAGAAGCGGCCGGTTGTCCACGGCCTCCACCCACAGCCCCGGTGGACAAAATCTCGGCCCTGAGCTGGGCAAACGAGGTTATCCACGGTATCCACAGGCCCTACTACTACTCCCAACTAGAGAGAGCTGGGAATCCGTTTCGAAGAGGGTCCTGTGCACAACTCGCTGTCCGGCTCCCGGCTGCCCCACGTCACGACTTGACCCCGAGAGGCACCTACTGTCAGTGGGGTGCGTCAGACTGTTCCCGGTGTCCTTCCCGTCACTGGGGCCGACGACACCGAGACAGACGACGAAGCCAGGCAGGCCGAGAAGCGCCGGCAACAGCAGGAGGCGGCAACAGTGAAGATCCGGGTGGAACGCGACGTACTCGCGGAGGCCGTGGCCTGGGCGGCGCGCAGCCTCCCGGCCCGTCCGCCGGCGCCGGTCCTCGCCGGCCTCCTCCTGAAGGCCGAGGACGGTCAGCTGAGCCTGTCCAGCTTCGACTACGAGGTCTCCGCCCGGGTGGGTGTGGAGGCCGAGGTCGAGGAGGAGGGCACCGTCCTGGTGTCCGGCCGTCTCCTCGCCGACATCTGCCGCGCCCTCCCCAACCGGCCGGTGGAGATTTCCACAGACGGTGTACGGGCGACCGTGGTCTGCGGCTCCTCGCGCTTCACCCTCCACACCCTGCCGGTGGAGGAGTACCCGGCGCTTCCGCAGATGCCCACCGCCACCGGCACCGTCCCGGGTGAGGTCTTCGCCTCCGCCGCCGCCCAGGTCGCCATCGCGGCCGGCCGCGACGACACGCTGCCCGTCCTCACCGGTGTGCGCATCGAGATCGAGGGCGACACCGTCACGCTGGCCTCCACCGACCGCTACCGCTTCGCGGTCCGCGAGTTCCTGTGGAAGCCGGAGAACCCGGAGGCGTCCGCGGTCGCCCTGGTGCCCGCCAAGACCCTCCTGGACACCGCCAAGGCGCTCACGAGCGGTGACAGCGTCACGCTGGCGCTCTCCGGCTCCGGCGCGGGCGAGGGCCTGATCGGTTTCGAGGGTGCCGGGCGCCGGACGACGACCCGGCTGCTGGAGGGCGACCTCCCGAAGTACCGCACGCTGTTCCCGACGGAGTTCAACTCGGTCGCCGTGATCGAGACGGCGCCGTTCGTCGAGGCCGTCAAGCGCGTGGCCCTGGTCGCCGAGCGGAACACCCCGGTGCGGCTCAGCTTCGAGCAGGGCGTGCTCATCCTGGAGGCCGGCTCCAGCGACGACGCACAGGCTGTGGAAAGGGTCGACGCACAGCTGGAGGGCGACGACATCTCGATCGCCTTCAACCCGACCTTCCTGCTGGACGGCCTGAGCGCGATCGACTCCCCGGTGGCGCAGCTGTCGTTCACCACGTCCACCAAGCCCGCGCTGCTCAGCGGCAAGCCGGCCCTGGACGCGGAGGCGGACGAGGCCTACAAGTACCTGATCATGCCGGTGCGCCTGAGCGGCTGAGCCGCCGACGGTCACCGCGGGTTGTCCACAGGCCGGGGACGAAAGCCACCCGGCCTGTGGGGAAGCCCCAGGTGAGGGTGTACGTATGAGCGCGTATGCCCACAGCTGTGCGCGGACGTCCGGGTTTAGTCTCGTACGCGGGTACGAAGGTGCCTCACACGCCACAGCAACCGAAGGAACACAACTGATGGAGCTCGGTCTCGTCGGCCTCGGCAAGATGGGCGGCAACATGCGCGAGCGGATCCGCCGTGCGGGCCACACCGTCGTCGGATACGACCGCAACGCTGACCTCGCGGACGTCCACAGCCTGGAAGAGCTTGTGGGCAAGCTCCCCGGCCCGCGCGTCGTCTGGGTGATGGTCCCCGCGGGCGCCCCGACCCAGTCGACCATCGACGAGCTGGCCGAGCTGCTGGAGCCCGGCGATGTCGTGGTGGACGGCGGCAACTCCCGCTGGACGGACGACGAGAAGCACGCTGAGCAGCTGGCGGCCAAGGGCATAGGTTTCGTCGACTGCGGTGTCTCCGGCGGCGTCTGGGGCCTGGAGAACGGCTACGCGCTGATGTACGGCGGCTCCGAGGAGGACGTCGCCAAGGTGCGGCCGGTCTTCGACGCCCTGAAGCCGGAGGGCGCCTTCGGCTCGGTGCACGCCGGCAAGGTCGGCGCGGGCCACTTCGCGAAGATGGTCCACAACGGCATCGAGTACGCCATGATGCAGGCCTATGCCGAGGGCTGGGAGCTGCTGGAGAAGGTCGACTCCGTGACCGACGTCCGGGAGGTCTTCCGCTCCTGGCAGGAGGGCACGGTCATCCGCTCCTGGCTGCTGGACCTCGCGGTGAACGCCCTCGACGAGGACGAGCATCTGGAGGACCTGCGGGGTTACGCGCAGGACTCCGGCGAGGGACGCTGGACCGTGGAAGCCGCGATCGACCACGCCGTGCCGCTGCCCGCGATCACGGCCTCGCTGTTCGCGCGCTTCGCCTCGCGGCAGGACGACTCGCCGCAGATGAAGATGATCGCGGCCCTGCGGAACCAGTTCGGCGGGCACGCGGTCGAGAAGAAGTAGCCCGCACTCCGGTCGCGGTCGTCGGCCGGAGGCGGCCCGTCGTCCGGGGGAGCCGATCTGGCACCCTGGACACCCCCGGTTGTCCACAGCTGGGGACGGTTGAACCACACGTTGGGGGAGGTCGGCGAACGACCATGCACGTCACGCATCTTTCGCTGGCCGACTTCCGCTCGTACGCCCGGGTCGAGGTCCCGCTCGACCCGGGCGTCACCGCGTTCGTCGGCCCCAACGGGCAGGGCAAGACGAACCTCGTCGAGGCGGTCGGCTATCTCGCCACCCTCGGCAGCCACCGTGTCTCCTCCGACGCCCCGCTGGTGCGCATGGGCGCCGACCGCGCGATCGTCCGCGCCCAGGTACGGCAGGGCGAGCGCACCCAGCTGGTCGAGCTGGAGCTGAACCCGGGGAAGGCCAACCGCGCCCGCATCAATAGATCGTCGCAGGTCAGACCCCGTGACGTGCTCGGCATCGTACGGACCGTGCTGTTCGCCCCGGAGGACCTGGCCCTGGTCAAGGGCGACCCCGGCGAGCGCCGGAGGTTCCTCGACGAGCTGATCACCGCCCGCTCCCCGCGCATGGCGGGCGTGCGCTCCGACTACGAGCGCGTGCTCAAGCAGCGCAACACCCTGCTGAAGTCCGCCGCGCTGGCCCGCCGGCACGGCGGCCGGTCCATGGACCTGTCCACCCTCGACGTCTGGGACCAGCACCTCGCGCGCGCGGGCGCCGAGCTGCTCGCCCAGCGCCTCGACCTGATCGCCGCGATCCAGCCGCTGGCCGACAAGGCGTACGAGCAGCTGGCCCCCGGCGGCGGTCCCGTCGCCCTGGACTACAAGCCGTCCGCGCCCGGCGAGGCGCACACCCGGGACGACCTGTTCGAGCAGCTGATGGCGGCGCTCGCCGAGGCCCGCAAGCAGGAGATCGAGCGCGGCGTCACCCTCGTCGGCCCGCACCGCGACGACCTGCTGCTCAAGCTGGGCCAGCTGCCCGCCAAGGGGTACGCCTCGCACGGTGAGTCCTGGTCGTACGCGCTGGCCCTGCGGCTGGCCTCCTACGACCTGCTGCGCGCCGAGGGCAACGAGCCGGTGCTGGTCCTCGACGACGTCTTCGCCGAGCTGGACAGCAGGCGCCGCGAGCGCCTGGCCGAGCTGGTCGCGCCCGGCGAGCAGGTCCTGGTGACCGCCGCGGTCGACGACGACGTCCCGCATGTCCTGGCGGGGGCGCGGTACGCCGTGTCCGAGGGGACGGTGGAGCGCGTATGAGCGACCAGCCGTCCGAGAAGCCTCCCGCCGGCGCCTCAGGGGAGGCCGCCCGGGCCCCCGAGCCCTCCGGCGTCGACCTCGCGCGCGTGGCGCTGCGCGCGGCCAAGGAGCAGGCACGCGCGCGGGGGGACGCGGCCCACCAGAAGAAGCAGGCACGGCGCGGCGGCGGCCTGCGCTCCGGCGCGCGGGCCGACGGACGCGACCCGTTGGCGCTCGGCGCGGCCATCAACCGCCTGATCACCGAACGGGGTTGGGAGACCCCGGCGGCCGTGGGCGGCGTGATGGGGCGCTGGCCGGAGATCGTCGGCGAGGACGTCGCCAAGCACTGCGTCCCCGAGCGGTACGACGAGGACGAGCGGGTCCTGGTCGTGCGCTGCGACTCCACGGCCTGGGCGACGAACCTGCGGCTGCTCGCGCCGACGCTGGTCGCCCGCCTCAACGAGGACCTGGGCCACGGGTCCGTCCGCCAGATCAAGGTGCAGGGCCCCGGTGGCCCCGCCCGCCGCTACGGCCCCCTGCGCGCCCCCGGCAGCACGGGCCCGGGCGACACGTACGGCTGAGCGCGTTCGGCACCGGCTCCGGGCGCCGTCCGCACGGCCTCGCTCGGGCCGAAAAAGCGTCCGAAACAGGCGTCACAGGCGTCTCCACAGCCTCTTCAGGCTCAGGTGACAGACATCACATCATTGCCTCTTCGTGGCCTCGAAACGACGTCCGCGAGCCGTTCGTCGTACAACCGCACGCGGTTGCGAATCCGGAGCTGACTCCGAAGTAGCCAAGGGTTGACGGCTCGAAGCGCTGAGTGCCGCTGTGAGCCTCTTGGAGCCCCCTTCCGTATATCGGGAGTCCTCCGAGCCGGGTTCAGGGCGGCACATGCGGACTCAGGTACCGCCAAACCCCCATCACTGTCAGCGCTACCGGTAGACTGGAAGACAATCCCGCCCCAGTCGTGGGGACCGTCCGGGACACGCTGAGCAACGCTGATCAAGGCTTACCAACGCAACATGCCGCAGCCGCTCCGGCAACCCGCCGACGAGCTTGGCTCGTGCTGTGCCAGAAAGGGCGCTTCGTGGCCGATTCCGGCAACCCCAACGAGAACATTCCGTCCACCGACGCCGGCGCCGACGGCGCGGGCGCTTCGTCGAGCGTCGAGGTGACCTCCTCGTACGACGCCAGCGCCATCACCGTCCTCGAGGGCCTGGACGCGGTTCGCAAGCGACCCGGTATGTACATCGGTTCGACCGGCGAGCGCGGACTGCACCACCTCGTGCAGGAGGTCGTCGACAACTCCGTCGACGAGGCTCTGGCCGGTTACGCGGACACGATCGACGTGACGATCCTTCCCGACGGCGGCGTCCGCGTCGTCGACAACGGCCGCGGTATCCCGGTGGGCATCGTCCCGTCCGAGGGCAAGCCGGCCGTCGAGGTCGTCCTGACCGTGCTGCACGCGGGCGGCAAGTTCGGCGGCGGTGGCTACGCGGTCTCCGGCGGTCTGCACGGCGTCGGCGTGTCCGTCGTGAACGCCCTGTCCACCAAGGTCTCCGTCGAGGTCAAGACGGACGGCTACCGCTGGACGCAGGAGTACAAGCTCGGCGTCCCGACCGCCCCGCTCGCCCGGCACGAGGCGACGGAGGAGCACGGCACGTCGGTCACCTTCTGGGCCGACCCGGACATCTTCGAGACCACCGAGTACTCCTTCGAGACGCTGTCGCGGCGCTTCCAGGAGATGGCGTTCCTCAACAAGGGCCTGCGCATCCGGCTCACCGACGAGCGTGAGTCGGCGAAGGCGACCTCCGGCGCGGACGAGGCGGGCGCGGACGAGAAGGCCGAGGTCAAGTCGGTCGACTACCACTACGAGGGCGGCATCGTCGACTTCGTGAAGTACCTCAACTCCCGCAAGGGGGACGTGGTGCATCCCACCGTCATCGACCTGGAGGCGGAGGACAAGGACAAGCTCCTGTCCCTCGAGGTCGCGATGCAGTGGAACAGCAGCTACACCGAGGGCGTCTACTCCTTCGCGAACATCATCCACACGCACGAGGGCGGTACGCACGAAGAGGGCTTCCGCGCCGCGCTGACCTCGCTGATCAACAAGTACGCGCGCGACAAGAAGCTGCTGCGCGACAAGGACGACAACCTCACGGGCGACGACATCCGAGAGGGTCTGACGGCGATCATCTCGGTCAAGCTGAGCGAGCCCCAGTTCGAGGGCCAGACGAAGACGAAGCTCGGCAACACCGAGGTGAAGACCTTCGTCCAGAAGGTCGTCTACGAGCACCTGGCGGACTGGCTGGACCGCAACCCGAACGAGGCCGCGGACATCATCCGCAAGGGCATCCAGGCCGCCACCGCGCGCGTGGCCGCCCGCAAGGCGCGTGACCTGACCCGCCGCAAGGGCCTGCTGGAGACCGCGTCCCTGCCGGGCAAGCTCTCCGACTGCCAGTCGAACGACCCCACCAAGTGCGAGATCTTCATCGTCGAGGGCGACTCAGCCGGTGGCTCGGCCAAGTCCGGCCGCAACCCCGAGTACCAGGCGATCCTCCCGATCCGCGGCAAGATCCTCAACGTCGAGAAGGCGCGGATCGACAAGATCCTGCAGAACCAGGAGATCCAGGCGCTGATCTCGGCCTTCGGCACGGGTGTGCACGAGGACTTCGACATCGAGAAGCTGCGCTATCACAAGATCATCCTGATGGCGGACGCCGACGTCGACGGCCAGCACATCAACACCCTGCTGCTGACGTTCCTGTTCCGCTTCATGCGTCCGCTGGTCGAGGCCGGGCACGTCTTCCTGTCGCGTCCGCCGCTCTACAAGATCAAGTGGGGCCGGGACGAGGTGGAGTACGCCTACTCCGACCGCGAGCGCGACGCGCTGATCGAGATGGGCCGCCAGCGCGGCAAGCGCATCAAGGAGGACTCGATCCAGCGCTTCAAGGGTCTCGGTGAGATGAACGCCGAGGAGCTGCGCGTGACGACCATGGACCAGGAGCACCGCGTCCTCGGCCAGGTCACGCTCGACGACGCCGCCCAGGCCGACGACCTGTTCTCGGTCCTGATGGGCGAGGACGTCGAGGCGCGCCGCCAGTTCATCCAGCGCAACGCCAAGGACGTCCGCTTCCTCGACATCTGAGTCGGTCTCAGCTGACCGCACCAGGAAGGATCTTCACCAGCAATGGCCGACGAGAACACTCCCGTCACTCCTGAAGAGGACGGCGTCATCGCCCAGCGTGTCGAGCCCGTCGGGCTCGAGACGGAGATGCAGCGCTCGTACCTCGACTACGCGATGTCCGTCATCGTCTCGCGTGCGCTGCCCGACGTCCGGGACGGCCTCAAGCCCGTCCACCGGCGCGTGCTGTACGCCATGTACGACGGCGGCTACCGCCCCGAGCGCGGCTTCTACAAGTGCGCGCGCGTGGTCGGCGACGTCATGGGCAACTACCACCCGCACGGCGACTCCTCGATCTACGACGCCCTGGTGCGCCTCGCCCAGCCGTGGTCGATGCGCATGCCGCTCGTCGACTCCAACGGCAACTTCGGCTCCCCGGGCAACGACCCGGCGGCGGCCATGCGCTACACCGAGTGCAAGATGGCGCCGCTGTCGATGGAGATGGTCCGTGACATCGACGAGGAGACCGTCGACTTCACGGACAACTACGACGGCCGCTCCCAGGAGCCGACGGTCCTGCCGTCCCGCTTCCCGAACCTGCTGATCAACGGCTCGGCCGGTATCGCGGTCGGCATGGCGACCAACATCCCGCCGCACAACCTGCGCGAGGTCGCCGCCGGCGCCCAGTGGTACCTGGAGAACCCCGAGGCCTCGCACGAGGAGCTGCTGGACGCGCTGATCGAGCGCATCAAGGGCCCCGACTTCCCGACCGGCGCGCTCGTCGTCGGCCGCAAGGGCATCGAGGAGGCGTACCGCACCGGCCGCGGCTCCATCACGATGCGCGCGGTCGTCGAGGTCGAGGAGATCCAGAACCGCCAGTGCCTGGTGGTCACGGAGCTGCCCTACCAGGTCAACCCCGACAACCTCGCGCAGAAGATCGCCGACCTGGTGAAGGACGGCAAGATCGGCGGCATCGCCGACGTCCGCGACGAGACGTCGTCCCGTACGGGCCAGCGCCTGGTGATCGTCCTCAAGCGGGACGCGGTCGCCAAGGTCGTCCTGAACAACCTGTACAAGCACACGGACCTGCAGACGAACTTCGGCGCCAACATGCTGGCGCTCGTCGACGGCGTGCCGCGCACGCTCTCCCTGGACGCGTTCATCCGGCACTGGGTGACGCACCAGATCGAGGTCATCGTCCGCCGTACCCGCTTCCGGCTGCGCAAGGCCGAGGAGCGGGCGCACATCCTGCGCGGCCTGCTGAAGGCCCTGGACGCCATCGACGAGGTCATCGCGCTGATCCGGCGCAGCGACACCGTCGAGATCGCGCGCGGCGGCCTGATGGAGCTCCTGGAGATCGACGAGATCCAGGCCAACGCCATCCTCGAGATGCAGCTGCGCCGGCTGGCCGCCCTGGAGCGCCAGAAGATCGTCCAGGAGCACGACGAGCTCCAGGCGAAGATCACCGAGTACAACGAGATCCTGTCCTCCCCGGTCCGCCAGCGCGGCATCGTGAGCGAGGAGCTCGCCGCGATCGTCGAGAAGTACGGCGACGACCGCAAGACCATGCTGGTGCCCTACGACGGCGACATGTCCATCGAGGACCTCATCGCCGAAGAGGACATCGTGGTCACCGTCAGCCGGGGCGGCTACGTCAAGCGCACCAAGACGGACGACTACCGGGCGCAGAAGCGCGGCGGCAAGGGCGTGCGCGGCACGAAGCTGAAGGAAGACGACATCGTCGACCACTTCTTCGTCTCGACCACGCACCACTGGCTGCTGTTCTTCACGAACAAGGGCCGTGTCTACCGCGCCAAGGCGTACGAGCTCCCGGACGCCGGCCGGGACGCGCGCGGGCAGCACGTGGCGAACCTGCTGGCCTTCCAGCCGGACGAGGCCATCGCCGAGATCCTCGCGATCCGCGACTACGAGGCGGCGCCGTACCTCGTGCTCGCCACCAAGGCGGGCCTGGTCAAGAAGACGCCTCTGAAGGATTACGATTCGCCGCGCTCCGGCGGTGTCATCGCGATCAACCTCCGTGAGACGGAGGACGGTTCCGACGACGAGCTGATCGGTGCCGAACTGGTCTCGGCCGATGATGATCTGCTTCTGATCAGCAAGAAGGCCCAGTCGATCAGGTTCACCGCCACGGACGAGTCGCTGCGGCCCATGGGCCGTGCCACCTCGGGTGTCAAGGGCATGAGCTTCCGCGAGGGCGACGAGCTCCTCTCGATGAATGTTGTTCGACCCGGTACGTTCGTGTTCACTGCCACCGACGGCGGGTACGCGAAGCGGACCGCGGTCGACGACTACCGCGTCCAGGGTCGTGGCGGCCTGGGTATCAAGGCCGCCAAGATCGTCGAGGATCGCGGTTCGCTCGTCGGCGCGCTGGTGGTCGAGGAGACCGACGAGATCCTCGCCATCACGCTCGGCGGCGGTGTGATTCGTACGCGAGTCAACGAGGTCAGGGAGACGGGCCGTGACACCATGGGCGTCCAACTGATCAACCTCGGCAAGCGCGATGCCGTCGTAGGTATCGCACGCAACGCCGAGGCGGGACGCGAGGCGGAGGAGGTCGACGGCGACGTGGCCGTCGACGAGACCGCCGAGGGGGTCGCGACCACCGGCACGGACGAGGGTGACGCGCCCTCTGCCGAGTAGCACGAGGAGTGAGTCATCGTGAGCGGAGCCACGGGCACCGGATCGTCCGGTATCCCGGCCGGTTCTCCGGCCGGTTCGGAGACGGGCGGCGGCGGTCGTGGCTCCGCCGCGCAGGCGGCGGACACCCACACCACGCAGCTGAAGGCGATCAAGTCGTCGCCGGCGAAGGGCGCGTCCACGCCCGACGCGACTGGATCCCAGGGGGGAACCGTGACGGACACCTACGCGGCCGGTGGGGGCCCGGCCGCTCCGGGGGGCGGGCAGCCTCAGGCGTCGCCCCTGCCGGGTGAGCGCCAGCCTCAGCAGGCCGGCGGTCCGTACCACCCGCCGCAGGCCTATCAGACGGCCGGCGGCGGCACTCCGGCGGGCGCGATGCGCAAGCCGCGCACCGGGGCGCGTACGACCCCGCGCACCCGCAAGGCGCGGCTGCGGGTCGCCAAGGCGGACCCGTGGTCGGTGATGAAGGTCAGCTTCCTGCTGTCCATCGCGCTGGGCATCTGCACGATCGTCGCGGCCGCGGTGCTGTGGATGGTCATGGACGCCATGGGCGTCTTCTCCACGGTCGGCGGCACGATCTCCGAGGCCACCGGCTCGAACGAGTCGAACGGCTTCGACCTGCAGTCGTTCCTGTCGCTGCCGAACGTCCTGCTGTTCACGTCGATCATCGCGGTCATCGACGTCGTCCTCGCGACGGCGCTGGCGACCCTCGGCGCGTTCATCTACAACCTCTCCGCGGGCTTCGTGGGCGGCGTCGAGCTGACCCTCGCGGAGGACGAGTGAGGGTGGGGTGAGGCAGGGCCCCGGCCCCTCCCGCCGCCCCTTCGGCAACCGATTTTGGGACTGCCCGTGTCGTGCGCTAATGTTCAGGAGTCAGCGCGCGGGAGACACACCGCAGAGCGCGGCGGGGCTATAGCTCAGTTGGTTAGAGCGCATCCCTGATAAGGATGAGGCCACAGGTTCAAATCCTGTTAGCCCCACCAGCGAGAAGACCCCCGGACCAGTGGTCCGGGGGTCTTTTGCGCGGCGTCACCAGTGTCAGGGCGAAGAGGCTCGCGAGGTCCAGCGCCATCATGGGAAGGGCCCACAGCGGGTAGTACGGGATGAACATGAGCTGGGTGATCAGGCTGATGCCCGCGGCCGCCACGCCCGCTCCGCGGCCCTCCTGCACGGCGGGCTCACCCGCGCACACCTTTCACGCAGGCCGGCCACGCCTCCCTGTGAGGATCACCGCGATCCACCGGTACCGCGACCGCAGGGCGCCGTGGGAAGCCGTTGTCAGTGGTGGGTGGGAGGGTGGCGGGGTGATTGTCGAGCGGGTCTATGCGCATGCCGCCGCGGATGAGGTGGCCGAGGGGCGGTGGCCGTGGGACGTGCCGTGTGTGCGGCAGCTCGTGGAGGAGGGGCTGCGGTTCTCCGCGCCCGTCACGTTCCTCGTGGGGGAGAACGGCTCCGGGAAGTCGACGCTGGTCGAGGCGCTGGCGGAGGGGTTCGGGCTGGACTCCTGGGGCGGGTCCGCGGGGTACCGGTACGCCAGTGCCCGCGAGCCCTCGGAGCTGGGCGCGCGGGTGCGGTTCGAGGCGACGGCGGCCGGGCGGCGCATGCTGCGCGGGTCTCGGACGCGCCGCAGAGGGTTCTTCCTGCGGGCGGAGACGGCGCTGGACGCGCTGGGCCGGGAGCAAGCGACGGGAAGGCTCTCGGGGGCCGTGGACGAGATGAGCCACGGCGAAGGCTTTCTGATGGCCTTCCGCGAGCGTTTCGAGGGACCCGGGCTGTACGTCATGGACGAACCCGAGGCCGCGCTGTCGTTCGCTTCCTGTCTTCAACTTGTGGGGCTGCTGCATCACCTGGGGCGTTCCGGTGCGCAGATCGTCTGCGCCACGCACTCACCAGTGCTCACGGCGCTACCCGGCGCCGAGATCATCGAGGTGGGTGACCACGGAATGCGTCCCGCCGGCTGGCGGGATCTGGAGCTCGTCGACCACTGGCGTCGCTATCTCAACGACCCCTGGGCCTATCTACGGCACATCGTCGAAGCGGAGTGACGTCCCGCCGTAGGGGAGGGCGTCCTTCTGCGTCGTCGGCGTTCACTGCTGCGTGCTGGGTACTGCGTGCTGCCTGTACTGCTGTTACCGCGTTACGTCCGTACTGCGTACTGCGTACTGCGTAGTGCTGTCGCTCGGGCGGGCCCGACGGGTCAGCGTTGGTGGGGCACCAGGGGCTGGGCCGGGGAGGCCGCTGTGGCGCACTCGCGGGTCGCCGGGACCGATGCGGCCGCTTCCGTGTCCGCGAGCGGACGGTGCCGGCAGCTGGGGGTCTTTCCGTGGGCCTCGGCCCGGATGCGCTGCTTCATCGTCGGAGGCAGAGCCCTTGCGTAGGACCAGGCCCAGTGGGGCGGCGCCGGCACCGCGAGCTCCGCGCTGCGCTCGCTCTCGTCGCGGCCGGTGTTGCGGGAGGAGGTCTCGGTCCCCGGCGAGGCCGCGGCCGCGGTGTTGGAGACGAAGCCGAGCGCCGTGAACAGCGCGAGGAAGGCGGTGACGACGGCGGTCCACAGGTTCATGACCTTGTTCCTGGTCATGGCCCCTCACTTTCAGGTTGGGCGATTTGCGTACTTTCCTCATGATGTGTATGTGGGCCGCGAAGTCATGGACCGACGCCCGTGGCGCGTCGATCTTCAGATGAACAGCACTCGAATGGACGCAAGAGGCGCGAAGTAGGGCAAAAGTTGCCGTACGCGACAAAGTCGCTCTGTGTCCGGGGGTGATCACTCTCCGGTCCGGAGGCGGTTCGTCCCCATCTACTGGGGTGTGCCGGGCGGCAGTTGAGCCCCCACGCAGGTCACCGATCGGTATCGGCCGGTGTGTATAGTCGGGCGCCAGAGGTCCCCTACGTCAAGGAAAGACGAGGTCGCGCGGTGAAGAAGCTTCTCCTGGTCGCACTGGCCGCCATCGGCGGGCTCCTCGTGTACCGCCAGATCCAGGCGGATCGCGCCGAGCAGGATCTGTGGACGGAGGCGACTGACTCCGTGCCCACGGGTTCGTGAGCCGTCACGACGGATTCGACACAGACCCCGGCCGCCGACGCGGCCGGGGTTTCGTGTGTTCGGAGCAACGCGTCCCGACCGTTCCCCGAGTTGCGGAAGCCGGCCACAGCGTTTAGGAGCTTCCGTTTCGGACGGGCGTGCGGAATGCGGGGGTGCCGGGTCGCCGCGCTGGGCAGGATGGGCGACGGTCCGGAAGCGGCGACGAGGGGTGGCGCGGGATGAGGCGGCGTACGGGGGCACGGCAGGGGGCGCGTCCGGTGCGTCACGCGGTCCGTGCGCGGTCGGCCGCCGCAGGGGCGCTGCTGCTGTGCGCAACAGCCGTGCTGCCGGTGCCCGATGCGCTCGCGGCCGGGACGCCAGGGCCGTACGGCTTCGCCCCCGACGCCACGGGCGTCACCGGCTCCCCCGCCCCCGCCGGTGCGAAGCGCCTCACCGCCGGGACGACGTACCGCAGTTCGCTGCCCGGTGACGCGGCCGTGCACTATTCCCTGGAACTCGACGCGACCACCGACACCTACGTCTCCGCCACCGCGGCCCCCGCCCCCGGCAGCACCGTGTCCGCGGGCGAGGGCATCAAGGTGACCGTGCGGGACGCCGCCGGCCGTTCCTGCTCCCTGGACACCGAGACCTTCGGCGTCGTCCGCAGCGCCCGTCCGATCGCCGCCTGGGGCGCCCGGGAGATCTCCGCCGACCGGCCCCGCTGCAAGACGGCGGGGCTCTACGACGTGGTCGTCGAGCGGGTCGGTACGCCTGTGTCGGCGCCGGACGACTGGGACCTGGAGCTGTTCGTCGTCTCGGAGCCGGCGTTGCGTGAGCCCGTCGCCGCCGAGGTGCCGGAGGCCTGGAACTCGCGGACCCCGGCGCCCGCCACCGGCGAGCCCGTCGCGCGCGAGGGCGGCTCGGGCTTCGCCTCGGCGGTGCCCGTCGGCCCGGGCGCGTGGGGCGCGGGCATCGAACCGGGCGGCACGCTCTTCTACAGGGTGCCCGTCGGCTGGGGCGGGCAGCTCTCCGCGACCGCCGAACTGGCCGCCGCGGACGGCCGGGGCGGCTATACGACCGGCGCGCTGAGCCTCACGCTCTACAACCCCGCGCGCGGGTTCGTCGACGACGTGAGCGCCAACTACGCCGGCCGCGAGGAGTCCGCCGCGCTCCCGCCCCTGCCTCCGGTCGCCTACGAGAACCGGTACGCGGGGACGGACCGGATCGCCGCCATGCGGTTCGCCGGGTCCTACTACCTGGTCGTGCACCTCGCGTCCGAGGTGGCCGACAAGTTCGGCGAGGGGCCCTTCGACGTGGCCCTGCGGGTGCGGCTGGACGGCTCGGAGAAGGCCGCTCCGGACTACGCGGGGCAGCCCAGGCCGGACGACCTCTTCGAGGCCGAGCCGGTGGACCTGGACCTCGGCGGGGTCACCGGGGGACCGGCCACGGGCGGTACGCCGGGCGGAGACGGGCACGGCGACACCGCGATGACCGTGCTTGCGGTGAGCGGTATCGGCACGGGAACGGCGCTGCTGGCGGTGCTCGCGGTGTGGAGGGTGGTCGCGCGCCGGAGGCTCGGGCGCTCGTAGAAGCGCCGTCCGGAGTCACGCGGGCGGCATGCGCCGCGGCTCAGATGCGGGTGAGCGCCCAGAACCCCACGGCGTAACAGGCCAGCGCCAGCAGCAGGAGCGGGATGGCCACCTTGGCGGGGGGACCGGGCCGGCGCACGGCACGGTGCCCGGCGCGCGGGCGGGACTGTGCGCCGGATGGCGGCGGAGGAAGGGGAACCTGCGGGCTCTGGGCGGTGTATGAGGCAGTAGAGGTGTCGACGCGGTGATACGGAGCCGGTGCCGGCGAGGGAGTGGGCGTCGGGGGCTCCGCGGGGGCCGGGGGCCCGTACGGGTACTGCTGGACGGGGGATCGATGAGCGGCGAGATCGCGGGTGCGGTCGTACGACGGCGGGGGTGCCGTGTAGCGGGCGGTGGACGCGGTGCTGTCGGGCGGGGGCAGGGGGAAGCTGCCGGTGTCCGACATGGTGGGCAGCCGATGGCCGGACGGCGAGGAGTCCGGGGGCGTCCCGGGGCCCTGCTGCGGTGTCTCGGAGCGGTGTGGGGGCGGTGGCGGCGAGGAGGCCGGCACAGGGGGCGCCACGGCCGGTGGGGCCGGTATGGAGGGCGCGGGTGGCATGAGGGCGGGGCGCGGTGGGACAGAAGGCGGTTGATGCCCGGTCAGGGACGCGGACGAGCCGGCTCCGGCCGGTCCGGCCCTGTCCAGGCGCAGGGCGCCGGACGTGGTGCCCGTCCCGTCGATGACCCCAGGCGCACGCGTCTGGGGTCCCTCCGGGCCGAATCCCGAGGGCAGGGGCCCGAGTTGGTCGAAGATCTCGATCAGTTCGTCGTCGGGGCCGGGTTCCGGCAGGAGCTCGACGGCCGACGCGAGGGCCTTGCGTGCGCCCGTGGCGGTGCGGAACCGCGCGTGCGGGTCGGGCTGGAGCAGCGTCGCCACGATCTGCCACAGCGGCTCGGGAATGCCCTTGGGCGGGCCTGGTGTGCCGTGCTCGGTGAAGTACTGCACGAGCGCCTTGGCGTCCGGCTTGGCGCCCTCCAGCAGATACAGCGCCACCAGCCCCACGGCGAACAGATCCGCCGGGAAGTCCGGGTCGGAGCCAAGGAGTTGCTCGGGTGCGAGGTAACCGGGCGTCCCCACCACGAGATTGGTCTCGGTCAGCCGGGGCTCGCCCAGCCGCATGGCGATGCCGAAGTCGGACAGCCGCAGCCGCGGCCGGGCCGTCCCGGTGGCCTCCAGGAGCACGTTGGCGGGCTTGATGTCCCGGTGGACGACGCCCTCGGCGTGCACGGCCGCCAGGCCGGACAGCAACTGGTCGAGCAGCGTGCACACGAACGCCGGCGGCAGGGGCCCGTAGTCCCCGACGAGGTGGACGAGCGAACCGCCGCCCACCAGGTCCATGGTGAACAGGACCTTGTCGTCGTCGGCGGCCCAGCTGGCCGGGGCGAGCACATGGGGGTGGTCGATCCGCAGGGCCTGTTCCCGGACGAACCGCAGCAGCGAGTGCGCGTCGCTCTGCTGGAGCACCTTGGCCGCCACATACCGGCGGCGGCGGTGATCCCAGGCACGCCAGACGGCACCGACGCCTCCGCGCCCGATCGGGTCGGCCAGTTCGTACCGGCCGGCGAAGACCTCACCCATGGCTGTGCGTCGCTCCTCCCCCTGTGGTCATCCCCCTTGCTTCCCCCACGACGGGCGATACGACTCCTCCTGCCCGGCTCCCCTTGGGGCGCGGTCCCCGGACGCACCGGTGGACCGGGGTCCGCTCAGCCGCCGGGCCGGTCGCCGACCCCCTTCGGCGACCGGCCCGGGGAACGGCTCAGCTCTGGTGCGACTGGTAGTGCGCGACCGCGTCGGACGTCCGGCCGGCGCCGTACACCCGGAGGAACTCTGCCAGTTCCGGGTGGCTCCCGGCGAGACTGTCGGCGGCCTCGATGATGTCGCCCGCGGCGGCGACCGAGCGCAGCAGTGACTGGATCTCGCGGACCACCCGCTTCACGGTGGGCGCGCCCGAACTGTTCGTCGTCTGCGTGGTGTTGCTGAGCACCGAGCCCCCCTGCGACTTCTTGATCTCCTCCATGCGCTCGGTGGCCTCGGCCGCGCTCACGCTGCCGTCCGCGACCTGCCCCGCCAAGTCCTGCAGCAGCTGTACCCGCTGGACCACGGCGGGATTGCCGATCTTCGCCCGCTGGCCGCTCATCAGCTGCGACAGCATCGGCGCGGACAGTCCCAGAACCCCCGCGAGACGAGCCTGGTTGAGACCAAGATCGTCGATGAGCCTACGGAAGAGCGTCCCCAGCGGCTCCCCGTACCAGTTCCGCTGCAGATCCCGCGCTCTTGCGGTGGCTTCCTGCTGTGCGGCGTCCATTGCGTCTCCCCATCGCTTCCCCAAAACCGTGGTTCGCTGTAGCGAACCACGTCGAGCATCTTACGGAGAGTGGTTGTGCATCGGGACCCCCCATCTTTTTTGCGAGATCCGGGGCGCGACCCGGTAGTCTGGACTGCGGCAGCCGCCGGGACGTGCTCGTTCCGGTCGGATGCACCTCTTCCGGGGCCTTAGCTCAGTTGGTAGAGCGCTGTCTTTGCATGGCAGATGTCAGGGGTTCGACTCCCCTAGGCTCCACTCTCCGGACCGGCCGGCACTCTCACGGGTGCTGGCCGGTTTCGTCTGTCCGGCCGCCGTTGATCTGCCCGCGCGGCCGTGACCTGTGTCACCGGCGGGGAGACCGTGGTGACGTTGCGCATATTTGCGCAAACATTCTCGATGTCCTCGGCCCTCATGGGGAAGTCCCCGGCCGACGGTCTGTCGACGCTTTCGTGCCGCTCCCGAACCCCTGTGTGAGCTGGTCTTCAGGTGATCAGGTAATCAGAAGGGCGCGTTCCGTTAGGGGAGCTTGTGTGGAGCCCGCGCACGCAAGTCGTTGCAAACGTCATCGTGGGCGGGAGGTGTGAACACAACTGCCTCACAGCTTCGAGCGAGGCCGATGACGCTCGAAGACAGCCGATCTTCGGCGGCAGCCGATGTTCCACGTGAAACACCGCCAGGGGGCGGGAGATCTGAAGTCTCCCGCCCCCTGGCGGTGTTGGAACAAGCTGATATGACCGACCCTCAGGTCGCGCCGTCAGGTCACACCTTCGGTCACTTGCCCTCGTCGCGCTGGGCGGCCTCCTCGGCCTCCTTCGCCTGGACCTCGGGGTCGAGCACGCTCTGGTCCGTGCCGTCGACCGATGCCAGACGGTTGGACTCCGGGACCTCCGTCGCGGCGGGAGGCTCGACCAGCCAGTCCGGGTTGGCCTGCTTGTCCCACCACTTCCAGGCGGCGAAAGCACCGCCCGCGAGAAGACCGACGACGGCCAGGGCCTTCGCCAGACGGCCGGCCTTGGCGCGCCGCTGGTGCTTGCGCACCAACTTCTGCACGTCCTTCGGCGAGACCTGACCGCGCAGGGCGGCCAGTGCGGCGACCCCGCGGGCGGCCGCCTCGTCCTTGACGGGTCCGGCCGCGGCCACGGCCTGCTCGAGCCTGGGCCGGGAGTACTCGGCGGCCTGCAGAGCCGCCTTGCGGGTGCGGAGCGCCGCCTCCTGGGCGGCCTGGTCGACCTTCGGCGGTACATGGGCGCGTGCCTGCTCCAGGCGCGGGGCGACGTGGACGCCGTACTGGGCGCGGGCCTGCTCGGTGGCCAGCGACACCTTGGGCGCGAGCCGTACGCGTGCCTCGTGTGCGTAGTGGGCGGCCCTGTCCTTTGCGGTGTCGGCGTAGGGCGCCACCACTTCCGCGGCGTGCAGCACGCTGTCCTTCGCCGAGCCGGTCGCGGCGCGCACGCTGTCGATGCGGGTCACGGGTTCCTCCTCCTCGGTGGCGTACGGTAATTCGACTTTCCACCCTTTTACGGATCATGCCTCCCGGAACGCGGCGGGGCATGTGTGGGCGGGCATTCGGGTGCCGGTGAAAGTGATCGAATGGAATAACGGATCAATATGGGGCAACAGTGGCTTGTCGTCGACAATGCCACGGTTCGCCGTGTCGCGCCCCCGCCACGGGAGGACTCGACGCGTTTTCCGCAAGCGATCTGCCCGGACGGGTGCCGGTTCACGAGCGCCGGGCACCCGCCGGGACCGTCCGTGCGAGGATCGAGGGATCACAGGACGACGACGGAAGGCAGATCGTGGCCGAGCAGCTCTACGCCACCCTGAAGACCAACCACGGCGACATCGCGGTGCGGCTTCTCCCCAACCACGCGCCGGTCACGGTCAGGAACTTCGTCGAACTCGCCCAGGGCGAGCGTGAGTGGACCAACCCCGCCACCGGCGAGAAGTCCACGGCCAAGCTCTACGACGGCACCGTCTTCCACCGGGTCATCAGCGGCTTCATGATCCAGGGCGGTGACCCGCTGGGCAACGGCACTGGCGGCCCCGGCTACCAGTTCCAGGACGAGTTCCACCCCGACCTGGCCTTCGACAAGCCGTATCTGCTGGCCATGGCGAACGCCGGTCCGGGCACCAACGGCTCGCAGTTCTTCATCACCGTCTCCCCGACGGCCTGGCTGAACCGCAAGCACACGATCTTCGGCGAGGTCGCCGACGCGGCCGGCCAGAAGGTCGTCGACGCGATCGCCGCGGTGCAGACCAACCCGCGCACCGACCGTCCGGTGAACGACGTCGTCATCGAGTCCGTCGTGATAGAGACACGTCAGAGCTGAGGCCGCAGGCGTCCGCCCGGACGTCCGACAGCTCCCGCGGGGAACCAATCGCCCCGCTCGTCCGTAAGGATGGGCGGGGGCGGTGTATGAGTCTGTGCGCCGCGGACGACGACCTAGGGGATCCGATGGAGGACCAGCCGGTGGGTAGCCCGCAGGACGCCCAGAGCGTGCCCGTCTGCTATCGCCACCCGGACCGCGAGACGGGTGTCCGCTGCACCCGCTGCGACCGTCCCATCTGCCCGGAGTGCATGATCAGCGCCTCCGTCGGCTTCCAGTGCCCGGAGTGCGTCCGCACCGGCTCCGGCACGGGCCACGCCCCGGAGGCGACCCGGCCCCGGACGCTCGCGGGCGGCAGCGTCGCGGCCGATCCCCGTCTGGTCACCAAGATCCTCATCGGGATCAACCTCGCGGTGTTCATCGCCGTGCGGGCCGACGAAGCGCTGCTGAACGACCTCGTCCTGATCGGCGCCTGGCCGCCCGCCCCCTTCCAGACGACCTCCGGGGTCGCGGACGGGGAGTGGTACCGCCTGGTGACCTCGATGTTCACGCACGAGGCGATCTGGCACTTCGGCTTCAACATGCTCAGCCTGTGGTGGCTGGGCGGCCCGCTCGAAGCGGCGCTGGGCCGGGCCCGCTATCTCGCGCTCTACTTCGGCTCGGGGCTCGCGGGCAGCGCCCTCACCTATCTGCTGGCCGCGCCGACCACGGCCTCGCTCGGGGCGTCCGGCGCGATCTTCGGTCTGTTCGGCGCGACGGCCGTCCTGATGCGCCGCCTCCAGTACGACATGCGCCCGATCATCGCCCTGCTGGTGATCAACCTGATCTTCACCTTCGGGTGGAGCAACATCGCCTGGCAGGCCCACATCGGCGGTCTGGTGGCCGGCGTCGTCATCGGGTACGCCATGGTCCACGCCCCGCGTAAGCGCCGAGCGCTGATCCAGTACGGCACCACGGCCGCGGTCCTGGCGGTGGTCGTCCTGGTGACCGCGCTCAGGACCCTTCAGCTCACCTGAGCAGCGGGATCCGTCACCTGAGGCGCACAGTTGTCCACAGCGGGTGGCGGATCTTGTGCACAGTGTGCGGACAGCCGAACGCCCCCTGTCCTGGACCAGCGTTTACGCAGGTCAGGCAGGGGGCGAACAAGTTTTCGACTGTCAATGATCACCGGTCGTTCCGTCACACCGGCGTCAATGTCCCGTTGGTTATCCACAGATCGTCGTTCTTTTTCAACACTGTGGAAAACCGCTGTGGATAACTCAGTGGATAGCCGTGGGCAGAGCTGCCGCGCGGGCCGTCACTTCCACTGGGTGGAGACACCGAATCCGGCGGCGATGAATCCAAAACCGACCACGATGTTCCAGTTGCCCAGCGCCTCGATGGGCAGGGAACCGTCGGTCACATAGAAGACGACGATCCAGGCGAGACCGATGACGAACATGGCCAGCATGACCGGTGCGACCCAGGTGCGGCTGGTCAGCTTGATGGCGGTCGCCTGCTTGGACGGCGGCGGCGTGTAATCGGCCTTCTTGCGGATACGTGACTTCGGCACGAGGGTCTCTCCTGTCGATGCGCTGCGTGGCCGCGCAGGGAACTGGGTCGGGCTCGGGGCAGCGTACAAGGGGACACTGTGGGCTCCCCCGGGCGTCCGTTAGCGTAGTGCTTCCGTGGCGCCGAAGGAGATAAGGGTACGTTGAGCAATTCTGCCGACTCCCCCGGTACGGGATCCAGCCCTGTCCGTGGCCGATTCCGGCCCGTACGGGTGCTCACCGCCGCCGTGTTCGCCCTCGCGGGGCTCATCTTCTTCACCAGTTTCGACACCGCCAAGGGCACCGACATCCGTACGGACGCCTCCCTGCTGAAGCTCTCCGACCTCATCCAGGAGCGCAGTCACGAGAACGGCCGGCTCGACGAGACGAACGCCGCTCTGCGCAACGACGTCGAGGCGCTCGCCGAACGGGACGACGGCAGCACCAAGGCCGAGGACGCCAAGCTGTCCGCGCTGGAGGCCGGCGCGGGGACGAAGAAGCTGACCGGTGAGGCGATCACCGTCACGCTGAACGACGCCCCGCCGGACGCCACCGCCAAGCTCCCCGGCTATCCCGAGCCCCAGCCGGACTACCTGGTCATCCACCAGCAGGACCTCCAGGCCGTGGTGAACGCCCTGTGGGAGAGCGGCGCCAAGGGGATCAAGGTCATGGACCAGCGGCTGATCTCCACGAGTGCCGTGCGCTGTGTGGGCAACACCCTGATCCTCCAGGGCCGGGTCTACTCGCCGCCGTACAAGATCACGGCGGTCGGGGATCCGGAGAAGATGCAGCAGGCCCTCGCGGCCTCGCAGGCGATCCAGAACTACATGGTCTACGTCAACGTCTACGGCCTCGGCTGGAAAGTCACGGAGGACGGGACGGTGACTCTGCCGGGCTACTCGGGCACAGTGGATCTGCAGTACGCCAAGCCCGTGGAGTGAGCCTCACTGGAGCTGCCGGTGCGCCTCGTCGTCAGGACCGTCAGCGAGCTGTGCGTCACCGTCGGCACGGTGATCGTCCTCTTCGTCGTCTACGTGCTGTTCTGGACCGGCGTACGGGCCGACACGGTCATGGACGACCAGATCGACCAGTTGCAGAGGCAGTGGGCCCAGGACGAGACGCGGCCCTCGCCCGGGGCGTCCGGCGCCCCACAGGTACCCGAGATCCCGCCGGCCCCCGCCCCGTACACGGCGGACAAGCCCTTCGCGATCATGTACATCCCCCGGCTTGGTTTCACGTGGAACAAGCCGGTGCTCGAAGGCACGGCGACCAGGACCCTGAAGAAGGGGCTCGGGCACTACGCGAACACCGCCCAGCTCGGGCAGAAGGGGAACTTCTCCGTCGCCGGTCACCGGCGGACCTATGGGGACCCCTTCAAGGACTTCCCCAGGCTGCGGCCGGGCGACGCGGTGGTGCTGACGGACGGAACCTCATGGTTCACGTACAGGGTCGACAAAGGCCCCTACAAAACAGTGCCCTCCGACATTGAGGTGATCGACCCTGTGCCTCGTAAGTCGGGGTATACGCGTGAGGGCCGCTATCTGACGCTGACCACGTGCGATCCCGAGTGGGGGCACAGTCACCGGCTGATCGTGTGGGCCCACCTGGACTCCACGCAGCCTGTGGAGGCCGGGAAACCGAAGGCCCTGCGCCGTTAGTCTGGTGACCGACGGCGTGATTCTGGTGCCGTGGTGCGACGGAAGGGACGGCATGTACGGCTGGATCTGGCGGCATCTGCCGGGGAACGCATGGCTGAAGGCGTTGATCTCCCTCGTGCTGGTCATGGCCGTGGTCTACGTCCTCTTCAACTACGTCTTCCCGTGGGCCGAACCGCTGCTGCCCTTCAACGATGTGACGGTGGACAACCAGTGAGCGCGCGCATCCTCGTCGTGGACAACTACGACAGCTTCGTCTTCAACCTGGTCCAGTACCTCTACCAGCTGGGCGCCGAGTGCGAGGTCCTGCGCAACGACGAGGTCTCCACGGCCCACGCCCAGGACGGCTTCGACGGCGTCCTGCTCTCGCCGGGCCCGGGCACCCCCGAGGAGGCCGGGGTCTGCGTCGACATGGTCCGGCACTGCGCGGCGACCGGCGTCCCGGTCTTCGGCGTCTGCCTCGGCATGCAGTCGATGCAGGTGGCGTACGGCGGTGTGGTGGACCGGGCCCCGGAGCTGCTGCACGGCAAGACCTCACTCGTCGACCACGAGGGCAAGGGCGTCTTCGCCGGCCTGCCGACCCCCTTCACGGCGACCCGCTACCACTCGCTGGCCGCGGAGCCGGCGACGGTGCCCGCCGAACTGGAGGTGACGGCCCGCACCCAAGACGGCATCGTGATGGGCCTGCGGCACCGTGAACTCCCGGTCGAAGGGGTGCAGTTCCACCCCGAGTCCGTGCTGACCGAGCACGGGCACCGGATGCTGGCCAACTGGCTGGCCGAATGCGGCGACGAGGGCGCGGTGGCGAGGTCGGCGGGGCTCGCCCCGGTGGTGGGCAGGGCCACGGCGTGACCGCGCTGCGCCCCGAGCGCGAGTCCGGCACCGCCTACGGGCAGTCCTCCGGGGACTCCTACGGTGGCGCCGGCGACCAGGGCACCCCGCACGGGCAGCAGCCGTACGGGGACTCCGGTGCGCACGGGGACTGGTACGGCGACGGCGCGGCCGCCGCGCAGGCCCAGGCCGGATACGGGGCCGACGGCTACGGCAGCGAGCGGTACGGGGCGCAGACGTACGGCACGGACGCGTACCAGGAGCCGTACGCCCAGCAGACGCAGCCCAGCCGACCGGAGCACGCCCAGCCGCAGCAGCAGACGTACATACCGCCTCCGGACGACGAGACCGTCGCTCTGCGGATAGCCGACACCGCTGCCGCCGTCGGAGCGCGCTCTGGCGGGCGTTCCACGGAGAGCCCCGACGAATCCCCCGTGGGCGGCCGTGCGGCCCGCAGGAAGGCCGCCAAGCGGCGTCATGGGCGCCGTGGAGCCGGACGGCCGGACCCGGAGACCGCGGAGGCGGAGCCGGACGCTCCCACGGCCCCCCGCTCACGGCTCGAGGCCCGGCGGCAGGCGCGGGCCCGCAAGCCCAGCGCGGCGACGCTGGCGAGCCGGGCCATCGGCGAGGTGTTCATCACCACCGGCGTGCTCATGCTGCTGTTCGTCAGCTACCAGCTGTGGTGGACGAACGTCCGGGCGCACGCGCAGGCGGACAAGGAGGCCAGCAGCCTCCAGGACGACTGGGCGAGCGGCAAGCGCAACCCGGGCAGCTTCGAACCGGGCCAGGGCTTCGCCCTGCTGCACATCCCGAAGCTGGACGTCGTCGTGCCGATCGCCGAGGGCATCAGCAACAAGCAGGTGCTGGACCGGGGCATGGTCGGCCACTACGGCGAGGGCAAGCTGAAGACGGCGATGCCGGACGCCAAGACCGGCAACTTCGGGCTGGCCGGGCACCGCAACACCCATGGCGAGCCGTTCCGGTACATCAACCGGCTCACCCCTGGGGACGACATCGTCGTGGAGACACAGGACAAGTTCTTCGTGTACAAGATGGCGTCGGTCCTGCCGGTGACGTCGCCGAGCAACGTCAGTGTGCTGGAGCCGGTCCCGCGGGGATCGGGATTCACCAAGCCGGGCCGCTACATCACGCTCACCACGTGCACACCGGAGTTCACGAGTAAGTACCGGTTGATCGTCTGGGGCAAGATGGTCGAGGAACGGCCGCGCAGCAAGGGCAAGCCGGATGCGCTCGTCAGTTAAGGGCAGATGAACGTGGCATCGACCACCGACGACACCGAGTACGCGGACCGCTCCGCGTCGCGTCAGTCCCCGCGCCGGCCGGAACGCCGCCGCCGTCTGGGTCCCGTGGCGGCGGTGATCAGCGTCTTCGGTGAACTCCTCATCACGGCGGGCCTGGTGATGGGCCTGTTCGTCGTGTACTCCCTGTGGTGGACGAACGTCCTCGCCGACCGGGCGGCCGGCAAGGAGGCCGACAAGGTCCGTGACGGCTGGGAGCACCAGGACGACGGTTCCGGTCGCCCCCCGGAGTTCGACTCCGGGGCCGGTATCGGCTTCCTCCACGTTCCCGCGATGAGCAAGAGCGAGATCCTCGTCGAGAAGGGCACGTCGTCGAAGATCCTCAACGACGGGGTCGCCGGGTACTACACGGACCCGGTCAAGGCGACGCTGCCGACGTCGGACAAGAAGGGCAACTTCTCCCTCGCGGCGCACCGGGACGGGCACGGCGCCAAGTTCCACAACATCCACAAGCTCGCCGAGGGCGATCCGATCGTCTTCGAGACGAAGGACAAGTGGTACGTCTACAAGGTCTACTCCGTCCTTCCGGAGACCTCGAAGTACAACGTCCAGGTCCTCGGGGACGTCCCGAAGGAGTCGGGGAAGACCAAGGCGGGCCACTACATCACGCTGACGACCTGCACGCCGGTCTACACGAGCCGCTACCGGTACGTCGTGTGGGGCGAACTGCAGCGCGTCGAGAAGGTGGACGAGCAGCGCACACCGCCGAAGGAACTGCGCTGACCCGGCCCTGACGTGAAAGAGCCCCCGGTGTCCTGGAGAGGACACCGGGGGCTCTTCCGTGTACCGCGGCCCACCGTCAGCCGAAGGGGCCGCCGTTGTTGCCGCCGTTGTTGTTGCCGCCGCCGAAGCCGACCGTGGTCAGCTTGACCGTGGTGTTGGCGGGGTCGACCGGCCGGCCGGCGTTGGGGTCCTGCCGGACGACGAGGGCGTTGTCGCCCTGGTCGCTGCCGTTCTCGAACTGGATGTTCGTGAACCCGGCCTGCTGCAGGGTCTGCTTGGCCTGGCCGACCGTCTGACCGACGACGTTGGGCACCTGCGCCTTCTGCGCGGCCTGCTTGCCGATCTGGATGGTCACCGTGGAGTTCTTGTCGACCTTGCTGCCGGCCGCCGGGGACGTCGAGATGACCTTGCCGACCTGGTTCGGGTCCTGGGTGTCGACCTCGGTGCAGTTGCCGGTGAGGTCGTTGTCGTCCATCTGTGCCTTCGCCTCGTCACAGGTACGGCCGACGACGTCCGGGACGGTCGACTGCTCCTGCTCCTTGGCGACGGTCAGGGTGATCGTGGAGCCCTTCTCGACCTCTTCGCCGCGCGCCGGGTCCTGGTCGAGGACGGTGCCGGGCTCCTCGGAGGAGACCTCACGCGTCTCGGTCTTGATCGTGAACTGGAAGTCGTCGCCCTCGAGCTTCTTGCGGGCGTCCTCCAGGCTGATCCCGATCACGCTCGGCACGGTCACCTTCGGGGCGCCGGTGGACACCACGACGTCGACCTCGGAGCCCTTGTCCACCTTGGTCTTGGAGTCGGGGCTCTGCGTGCAGATCTTGCCCTTGGGCTGGTTCTCGCACTCCTTCTGCTTGACCTCGCCCAGCTTCAGGTCGACGTTCGCGAGGAGTTGCCGGGCGGCGTCCTCGCTCTCGCCGACCAGGCTCGGGACGGCGACGGAGTCGTTGCTCGCCGTGCCTCCGTCGAAGACCCACTTGCCGATGAGGATGGCGCCCACGAGGACCAGCACGGCCGCGACGGCCAGCAGGATCGTGGAGGTGTTGGACTTCTTCTGCCGGCGCCGGTCGACGCGGTCGTCGTAGCCGAAGCCGCCGTCGTCCGGGTTCATCGGCGGCAGCATCGACGTGGCGCCGGCGTCCTGCTGGCGCAGGGCCGTCGTCGGCTGGTCGTCGGGGTAGCCGCCGTAGCCCACGGACCCCATCGCGGCCGTGGCGGCGACGGGCTGGCCGTCGAGGCAGGCCTCGATGTCGGCACGCATCTCGTCGGCCGACTGGTACCGGTAGTTCGGGTCCTTCGTCAGGGCCTTCAGCACGATCGCGTCCATCTCGGGCGTGATCTCGGGGTCGAAGACCGACGGGGCCTGGGCCTCCTCCCGTACGTGCTGGTACGCGACCGCGACCGGGGAGTCGCCGACGAACGGGGGACGGACCGTCAGGAGCTCGTACAGCAGACAGCCGGTGGAGTACAGGTCGGAGCGGGCGTCCACCTGCTCGCCCTTGGCCTGCTCCGGCGAGAGGTACTGGGCGGTGCCGATGACGGCCGCGGTCTGCGTCATCGTCATCCCGGAGTCGCCCATGGCGCGGGCGATGCCGAAGTCCATGACCTTGACCTGGCCGTTACGTGTCAGCATGACGTTCGCCGGCTTGATGTCCCGGTGGACGATGCCGTTGCGGTGGGCGTACTCCAGACCCTGGAGGATGCCGATGGTCATCTCCATCGCCCGCTCCGGCAGCAGCTTGCGACCGCTGTGAAGGAGCTCACGCAGCGTGGACCCGTCGACGTACTCCATGACGATGTACGGGATCGACACGTTGTCGATGTAGTCCTCGCCCGTGTCGTAGACCGCCACGATCGCGGGATGGTTGAGCGAGGCGGCCGACTGGGCCTCCCGGCGGAACCGGGCCTGGAAGGACGGGTCGCGCGCGAGGTCCGCCCGCAGCGTCTTCACCGCCACGGTGCGGCCGAGCCGGGTGTCATGCGCGAGGTAGACCTCCGCCATGCCACCACGACCGAGCACCTGGCCCAGTTCGTACCGGCCGCCGAGGCGACGCGGCTCTTCCATAGCTACCTACCAGCCCTCTCCGTCGGTCCCGCCCTCACCCTTGTGGGTGTGGCGGTGGTCCGTCCGGGCATACCGTACCCGGCTCATCCTGCGTGACCTGGCCAAGCCCGTAACCCGATACAGGACCGGTATCGCAACGTGCACCGATGTGAAGGGGACGTGAGCGGGGTCACTTCTTGCTGTTGATGACCGCCTCCATGACGCTCTTCGCGATGGGCGCCGCCAGACCGCCGCCGGAGATGTCGTCACGGACGGCGTTCTCGTCCTCGACCACCACGGCCACGGCCACCGGCGCGCTGTCGTCGACCTTGGCGTAGGAGATGAACCACGCGTAGGGGTTCTCGCTGTTGTCCACGCCGTGCTGCGCGGTACCGGTCTTGCCGCCCACGGTGGCGTTCGGGATCCGCGCCTTGGTGCCGGTGCCCTTCTCGACGACCGTCTCCATCATCGACTGCAGGATCTGGGCGTTCTCCGCCGACAGCGGCTTGCCCAGCTCCTCCGGGTCGGTCTTCTCGATGGCGTCCAGGTTGTGCGTCTGGAGCTCGTCGACCATGTACGGCTTCATCAGCGTGCCGCCGTTGGCGACCGCGGAGGCCACCATGGCCATCTGCAGCGGCGTCGCGGCGGTGTTGAACTGGCCGATGGAGGACAGCGCGGTCTGCGAGGGGTTCATGTCGTCGGAGAAGATGGAGGCGGTCGCGCGGACCGGGGTGAACTGCTCCTCGGTGAAGCCGAACGCCTTCGCGGTGTCCAGCATCTTCTCGTTGCCGAGGTCCGCCCCGATCTTGCCGAAGACGGTGTTGCAGGAGTACTGGAGGGCGACCCGCAGCGTCGCGTTCTTGCAGGGGATGTTGCCCTCGTTGGGCAGCTTCGTGTTCGTCCCCGTCATGACCCACGGGTCGGGGGAGTCCGTCTTCTCGTCCGCGTCCTTGTAGAGGCCGTGCTCCAGGGCGGCGGCCGCGGTGACGACCTTGAAGGTCGAGCCGGGCGGGTAGACCTCGCGCAGCGCCCGGTTGAGCATCGGGTCGGCGGGGTTGTTCTTCTTCTGCAGGCCTGTCCACGCCTTGGAGTCGGTCGTCGTGGAGTTGCCCGCGAAGGACGACGGGTCGTACGACGGGAAGGACGCCAGCGCCAGGATCTTGCCGGTGGACGGCTCGATGGCCGCGACGGCGCCCTTGCCGCCCCGCGCCTTCAGACCGTTGTACGCGGCCTTCTGCGCGGCGGCGTTGAGCGTGGTGACGACGTTGCCGCCCATGTTCTCCTTACCCGTGATCATGTCAAGAGTGTTGCGGAAGAACAGGCGGTCGTCGTTGCCGGTGAGGATGCCGTCCTCGATGGACTCCAGCTGCGTGGCCCCGAAGGCCTGCGACGCGTACCCGGTGACCGGCGCCCACATCGGGCCGTTGGTGTACGTCCGCTTGTACTTGAAGTCGCTGCCCGTCGTCTCCTTGTAGCCGGTGATGGCCTTGCCGTCGACGATGATGTTGCCGCGCGGGGTGCTGTAGCGCTCGATGATGACGCGGCGGTTGTTCTTGTCGGTCCTCAGCTCGTCGGCCTGGACGTACTGGATCCAGTTGTCCCGGATCAGCAGGGCCAGTACGAGGAGTCCGCAGAAGATCGCGATCCGGCGCAGGGGCTTGTTCATGACGGGCGGACCACCTGGGTCATCTCGGCGTCGGGGTTGGGCGCCGGGGCCGGCGCGGGACGGCGGGCCGTGTCGCTGATCCTCAGCAGGATGCCGATCAGGGCCCAGTTGGCGATCACGGAGGAACCGCCGTACGCCACGAAGGGCAGCGTCATACCGGTCAGCGGGATGAGACCCATGACACCGCCGGCGACGACGAAGACCTGGAGGGCGAAGGCGCCGGACAGGCCGACGGCCAGCAGCTTGCCGAAGGGGTCGCGGGCCGCGAGGGCCGTGCGGACACCGCGTTCGACGATCAGGCCGTAGAGCAGCAGGATCGCCATGACGCCGGCCAGGCCGAGCTCCTCGCCGAAGGTGGCGAGGATGAAGTCGGAGTTGGCGGCGAAGCCGATGAGGTCCGAGTTGCCCTGGCCGAGACCGGTGCCGAGGGTGCCGCCGGAGCCGAAGGCCCAGAGGGCCTGCATGGCCTGCTCGGTGTGGCCGAGCTGACCCGCCCGGCTGAGCTTGAACTCGGTGGCGGGGTCGAGCCAGGCGCTGACACGCGTCTGGATGTGGGACTCGAAGCTCGCCACACCGACGGCGCCGACCGCGGACATCAGCAGACCGAAGACGATCCAGCTGGTCCGCTCGGTGGCGACGTACAGCATGATGACGAACATCCCGAAGAACAGCAGGGACGTACCGAGGTCGGTCTCGAAGACCAGGATGAGGATCGAGATCATCCACACGACGATGATCGGTCCGAGGTCACGGCCGCGTGGCAGGTACAGGCCCATGAAACGGCGGCTGGCCAGCGCCAGGGCGTCCCTCTTGACCATGAGATAGCCGGCGAAGAAGACCGCGAGGACGATCTTCGCGAACTCGCCGGGCTGCAGCGTGCCGAGACCGGGGATCTTGATCCAGATCTTGGCGCCGAAGACGTCGGCGCCGAGCCCGGGCACGAGCGGCAGGAGCAGCAGGACCAGCGCGCCCGCCATGGAGATGTAGGTGTAGCGCTGCAGGACGCGGTGGTCCTTGAGGAAGATCAGCACGGCCACCAGCAGGGCCACGCCCATGGCCGAGTACAGCAGCTGGCGCGGCGCCGCCTCGACGAACGTCTTGCTCGCCTGAAGACGCTTCGACTGGTCCAGCCGCCAGATGATGACCAGTCCGAGCCCGTTGAGAAGCGTTGCCAGCGGGAGCATCAGCGGGTCCGCGTACGGGGCGAACTTGCGTACGGCGAGATGGCCTATGCCTGCCAGCAGGCCCAGGCCGATGCCGTAGGCGAGCAGGCCGGCCGGCACTTCGTCGTTGATCGCCAGACCCACGTTGGCGTAGGCGAACACCGGGATCACGACCGCGAAGACCAGCAACCCGAGTTCGGTGTTGCGGCGGCTCGGCGCTCCGATGGCGCCGATCGTGGACGTGTGGTGCGTCGGCGAGTTCGTAGTACTGCTCATCGTGTGACGGGGCCTCTCACGGCTTGCCTACTGCGTACCGCAGTTCGAGACGACCTTCTGCTCTTCCTCCGAGAGGGTCGGGCCGGGGTTTGGCGTCGCAGTCGGTGTCGGGGAGGTGGACGAGGGAGGTGAAGTGGACGAGTTGGGCGACGGCGTCGATGTCGCCTTGGACGTGAGGGAGGTACGGGTGGTTCCCGTGGTGCCTCCGGCCTCGCCCTCGCCCGTCTTCGCGTTCTTCTCGCTCTCGGCGGCCTGGCGTTCGGCCCGCTTCTTGCACGCGGACGCCTGCAGCGCCAGTTCGTCGATCTTCGCCTGCGCGTCCTTCAGACCGCCTTCGGCGATGGTCGCCTCCACCAGCTTCTGCTGGTAGGGCGGCAGGTACTTGAGTTCGATCTCGGGGTGGTCCTTCTCGACCTTCGAGAGCGACACCCACGCCAGGTCCTGGCTGATCCCGCGGTACAGCGCGACGTGCTCGTCGTTCGTGCCGACGTAGTACTGCGTCTGCGTCCAGCGGTAGCCGCCGTACATGCCGCCGCCGACGACGGCGAGCGCCAGGGCCGTGTAGAGGGATCTCTTCAGCCACTTGCGGCCCTTGCCGGGCTTGACGAAGTCGTCGTCGGTGTAGGCGCCGAAGCCGCCCGTCGGCACATAGCCGGTGGTGTCGCCGGAGCCGGGCGGGCCGAACTCGCCTCCGCCCTGGCCGGGCACCTGGCGGCCGAGTCCGGCGGCGCGGCCCGCGGGCGTCTGCATGATGCCGTTGTCGTGCGGGTGGTGCTGCTGGTTCTCGGCGACCGCGCCGACCACGACCGGGGTGTCGGAGAGCTGCCCGGCGAGGGTGTCCCCGGTGTCCAGGTCGAGGACGTCCGCGACGATCACCGTGATGTTGTCGGGGCCGCCGCCGCGCAGGGCGAGCTGGATCAGCTCCTGGACCGTCTCCTGCGGGCCCTGGTAGCTGGCGAGGGTGTCCTCCAGGGTCTGGTGGGACACGACACCGGACAGGCCGTCGGAGCAGATCAGGTACCGGTCGCCGGCGCGGACCTCGCGGATCGACAGGTCGGGGTCCACGTGGTCGCCGCTGCCCAGGGCGCGCATCAGCAGGGAGCGCTGCGGGTGGGTCGTGGCCTCTTCCTCGGTGATGCGGCCCTCGTCGACCAGGCGCTGCACCCAGGTGTGGTCCTGCGTGATCTGGGTGAGGACGCCGTCGCGCAGCAGGTACGCGCGGGAGTCGCCGACGTGGACGAGGCCGAGGCGCTGCCCGGTCCACAGCAGGGCCGTGAGTGTCGTGCCCATGCCCTCCAGCTGCGGGTCCTCCTCGACCATCGAGCGCAGCTGGTCGTTGGCGCGCTGCACGGCGGTGCCGAGCGAGGTGAGCAGGTCGGAGCCCGGGACGTCGTCGTCGAGCGCCACGATGGTGGAGATGGCCTCGGAGGAGGCGACCTCGCCGGCGGCCGCGCCGCCCATGCCGTCGGCGATGGCGAGCAGGCGGGGTCCGGCGTATCCGGAGTCCTCGTTGCCCTCCCGGATCATGCCTTTGTGCGATCCGGCGGCGAAGCGCAGTGACAGACTCATGCGCACCTCGCCCGTCGGCTCCGGGTACATCCGCACGGTGCCCACCCTCCGGTCGGGAGCGCGCCGGGGCCCTGGGTGGGGGCCACCGCTGCGTGCTCGCTCCGCTCGCTCATGTTTCGTACTACTTCCGCAGCTCGATGACGGTCTTGCCGATGCGGATCGGCGCGCCCAGCGGAACAGGCGTGGGGGTCGTCAGCCGCGTTCGGTCGAGGTACGTGCCGTTGGTGGAGCCAAGGTCCTCGACGATCCACTGGCCGTCGCGGTCCGGGTAGATCCTGGCATGCCGGCTGGAGGCGTAGTCGTCGTCCAGCACGATCGTGCTGTCGTGCGCCCGGCCCAGGGTGATCGTCTGGCCCTGGAGGGCGACGGTGGTGCCGGTGAGGGTGCCCTCGGACACGACCAGCTTGGTGGGGGCGTTGCGGCGCTGGCGGCCGCCTGCCTGCTGGCCGCGCTGCTGCGGCGGCGCGGCGGCCTGGCGGGCGGCCTGCTGCTGCCGTCCCGCCTCTCGCCTCGACCCGCGCTGGGTGACGCGCGTACCGAACAGGTCGCTGCGGATGACCTGCACGGCCACGATCACGAACAGCCACAGTACGGCCAGGAAACCCAGCCGCATGACCGTGAGGGTCAGCTCTGACATTGCCCCCGCTTCACCCTTCGGCTTGCCGGTAAATGATGGTGGTGCTGCCCACGACGATCCGCGAGCCGTCGCGGAGCGTAGCGCGGGTGGTGTGCTGCCCGTCCACCACGATGCCGTTGGTGGACCCGAGATCCTGGATCGTCGAGGGCGTTCCGGTCCGGATCTCGCAGTGCCGGCGGGAGACGCCGGGGTCGTCGATCCGCACGTCGGCGTCGGTGCTGCGGCCCAGCACGAGCGTGGCGCGGGAGATCTGATGGCGGGTGCCGTTGATCTCGATCCAGTAGCGGGTGCGTCCGCCGGGCGCCGGGGCGGCGGGAGGACGCGCGCCGCCGGCGGGCTGCGGGTATCCGTAGCCGCCGGGACGTCCGCCGGGGGGCGGCGCGGCCGGCATCGGCGGGGGGCCCGCGGGCGCGGCGGCCGGCGGGTAGCCGTAGCCGCCCGGGGCGCCGGGGCGTCCGGCCGGGGCGGGCCGCTGGGGGCCGCCGGCCTGCTGGTCGGTGGAGCCGGCGAGGGTGCGGCTGCGCACCCGGTACAGGCCGGTGTCGAGGTCGTCGGCCTTCTCCAGGTGGACCTTGATCGGGCCCATGAAGGTGTAGCGCTGCTGCTTGGCGTAGTCGCGGACCATGCCCGCGAGCTCGTCGCCGAGCTGGCCCGAGTAGGGGCTCAGCCGCTCGTAGTCCGGTGCGCTCAGCTCCACGATGAAGTCGTTGGGGACGACCGTGCGGTCGCGGTTCCAGATCGTGGCGTTGTTGTCGCACTCGCGCTGCAGCGCTCCGGCGATCTCCACGGGCTGCACCTCGGACTTGAACACCTTCGCGAAGGTGCCGTTGACCAGACCTTCGAGACGCTGCTCGAACTTCTTCAGGACTCCCATGGGGCACCTCCTCCGTCGTTGCCTACGTCCTGCATCCCGCGGGGCGGGTACTGCCTTTCCTGGTACTGCTTACTGATCGTATCCACGCGCCGGTCGATCGGCTGGTTCCCCCTGTCGGCCCGGTCGACGGGTGTCGACGCCCTCGAAGTTCCCCCGGGAGCTCCCCTTCGAACTCCTCATGGGCGGTGTCCTGCCATGGATCGTAGAGGGGGCCGCAGACCAGTGTCCCGCACCTGACCGCGGACCCCGGTCCCGTCGTGGGGAGATGAGCGGTACCGGTACGAGGTTGATACGTGAACAAGTTCTCGCCGATACGGAGCGGACCTGGCCGTGGCCTGGTCGTGGCCACGCCGTGAGCTCGGTGGCGGAGGCCGGCGGACGTGGCCCACGCCACGCACGCGCGTGCGGCGGTCACGGGTCAGGACGCGACTGCGCTGGTGGGCGCGCGCCTGTCGTCCGTACGCCGGTCGCACCGCGGCTGCCTGCGGATAAGGGATGTGAATCCACCCTGGCGAGCGTGCTAATGTTCTGGGTGTCGGAAGGCGCCGGACCGCACGGAAAGGCCCTGAGGACACACCCAATGCGCGGGTGGCGGAATAGGCAGACGCGCTGGATTCAGGTTCCAGTGCCCGCAAGGGCGTGGGGGTTCAACTCCCCCCTCGCGCACAGACGAAGAGGCGGCACCGTTCACACGGTGCCGCCTCTTATGTTGTGTTCACCGCGTAGGTGGCGTGCGAGGCGGGCCGGCGGCTGTCTCCGACGACCCGCCCTGTGATGAACCTCTCAGGTCAGAAGCCCGCCGGCGTCAGGCCGCGAGGCGCTGCACCAGCGACTTGGCCCTCGTGGCGGCCTCGTCGAGAGCGCGCTCGCGCGAGGCCTCGAAGAGGGGGACCAGCTCGGCCATCTTCGGGTCGGCCGGGGCCATGGTGAGCTCCGGGACGATGAACGTGAGATCGGCGCCGAAGAAGTCCTTGAAGATCGCCGACAGGTAGTTCTGCACGTACTCGTATCCCTCGCGCGGGCTGCCCGGGCCGTACGCGCCGCCGCGGCTGGCGACGACGGTGACCGGGGTGCCCTTCAGGGGCTGTACGTCGCCGACGGTGCGGCCCATCACGATCACGTTGTCGAGCCACGCCTTGAGCGTCGACGGGATCGCGAGGTTGTACATCGGCGCGCCGACCAGCACGGCGTCCGCGGCCTCCAGCTCCTCGACCAGCTTCACGCGCTCCGCGAAGGCGGTGGCCTGCTCAGGGGTGTGCGTGGCCGGGTCGGCGAAGGCGGCGGTGTGGGCGGGCGCGGAGATGTGCGGCACCGGCTGCGCGGCGAGGTCGCGGTGGATCACCGTGCCGTCGGGGTGCTGCTCCTCCCAGGTGCGCCGGAAGGCCTCGGTGACGGTGCGGGACGAAGAGGCACCGGCCGGGAAGACCGAGGAGTCGATGTGCAGAAGCGTGGCCATGACGTCTCCAAGAAGAGGATCAAAAAGGCATATAGGGGTGAACTGCCGCCATGAGGGTCGAACTTTCCTCAGGGGCTCTAACTTCGTACCTAACTATGGATAGCACAGTCACTTACTTTTTTTCATCCCCACACGGAGGGCCAGTACCCTGGAGGCATGGCAGGTGAGGAGAGTCACGACGTAGCGAGCTGCAAGCGGGTGGACGAGGGCATCACCCGCGTCTTCCAGCTGCTCGGCAAGCGCTGGACCGGGCCGATCGTGTCGGTGCTGACCGCCGGCCCCGCCTACTTCGTCTCCCTGCGCCGGGCCATCCCCGGGATCAGCGAGCGCATGCTGTCCGACCGCCTCACGGAGCTGACGCAGGCGGGACTCGTGGTGCGCGAGGTGTACGACGGGCCGCCGCTGCGTGTGGTGTACCGGCTGACGGATGCCGGTGCCGCGCTGGAGCCCGCGTTGGCGGAGCTGGGGGGCTGGGCGATGAAGCATCTGCCGGACAAGGACCAGCCCGGGAACTGCTGACGGCGTCACCCTGGTTTGAGGCCCCTGGTCCGTGGTTTTCTCCACAGGTCCGAAGTTGTCCACAGGCCCTGACGCGTTTCGGCCACCGGCTGTACGGTCGGCACGAGTTGATGTTCGTGCGGGAACGCGGGAGTGCGGGACCGCGGGAGTTGCGGGAACGCAGGCGCGCGTGAGCGCGTGAGCGCGGGATGTGGGGGAGGCGGTCGTCATGGCCGACGTCGTTGCCGAGGTCGTTGCCGAGCGCGCGGCGGGCGCGGTCGAGTCGGGGGCTGGGTCCGGGGCGGGACCGGACGCGGAGCCGGGCTCGGGGGTGCGGCGGCTGCCGCGGGTGCGCGGGTTCGCCGAGCGGGACGCCGGGGGTGCGCCCAAGGCGGAGGGGAAGGCGCTGCGCGCGCGGTTGCCGCGAGCGGAGCACGCCCGCTTCGACGTGGACGGTGCCCGCCCGGACGCCGTGACCGCCGTCGAGGAGTCGAACGCCGGCCGGATCGCCGGGCTGACGCCGATACGGGTGGGCCGGATGGCGGCGACGCCGTTCGCGTTCCTGCGCGGCTCGGCCGGGCTCATGGCGTACGACCTGGCCCGTACGCCGGTGACCGGGATCGGTGCGCAGATATGCGGGGACGCGCACGCGGCGAACTTCGGTCTGTACGGCGACGCGCGCGGCGGCCTGGTCATCGACCTGAACGACTTCGACGAGACGCTGTGGGGCCCCTGGGAGTGGGACCTGAAGCGGCTGGCGACCTCGCTGGTGCTCGCCGGCCGGGAGGCCGGGGCGGACGAGGACGTGTGCCGTCTGGCGGCGCGGGACGCGGTCGGCGCCTACCGGCGCACCATGCGCCTGCTGGCCAAACTCCCGGCGCTCGACGCGTGGAACGCCATCGCGGACGAGGAGCTCGTCTCCCACGCCGACGCCCATGATCTGCTCGGCACCCTGGAGCGGGTGGCGGAGAAGGCGCGGGCCAACACCAGCGGCCGGTTCGCGGCGAAGTCGACGGAGCGCACCGAGGACGGCGGGCGCAGGTTCGTGGACGCGCCGCCCGTGCTGCGCCGGGTCGGGGACGCGGAGGCGGCGGCGGTCGTGGCCTCGCTGGAGAGCTACGTCGCGACGCTTCCCGAGGACCGGCATCCGCTGCTGGCGCGGTACGCGGTGCACGACGTGGCGTTCCGGGTCGTGGGCACCGGAAGCGTGGGCACGCGGTCCTATGTCGTCCTGCTCCTGGACCACCGGGGTGAGCCCCTGGTCCTGCAGGTGAAGGAGGCGCGCCCTTCGGCGCTGGTCCCGCATCTGGCGGCGGCCGGTTTCGAGTCGCCGGCGCCGGAGCACGAGGGGCGGCGCGTGGTGCTCGGACAGAAGCGCATCCAGGTGGTCAGCGACGTGCTGCTCGGGTGGACCACGGTGGAGGGGCGGCCCTTCCAGGTGCGCCAGTTCCGCAACCGGAAGGGCAGCGTCGACCCCGCGGCGCTGGCAGCGGACCAGATCGACGACTACGCCCGGATGACCGGCGCCCTGCTGGCCCGTGCCCACGCGCACAGCGCCGATCCGCGGCTGATCTCCGGCTACTGCGGCAAGAACGAGGAGCTGGACGAGGCGATAGCCGCCTTCTCCGTCGCCTACGCGGACCGGACCGAGGCGGATCACGCCGACCTGGTGGCGGCCGTGCGGGCGGGGCGGGTCGCGGCGGAGCTGGGGGTGTGAGCGGACCGGTGGCGGGCGGAGCGGCGGTGTTCGAACAGCCGACGGCCGGGTGGCCTACGCTGGGCGGGTGACTACGCCGGAAGCTGAGCAGTCCCAGGCCGAGACCGCCGACGCGGCGGCGCCCGGCGGTGCCGAGGTGCCCGCCGGCGGCACCCCCGCGCAGGAGGGCGGGGCACGGCCCGAGGAGCGGCTGGAGAAGGCCGTACGGGCGGCCGAGCAGGCGTTGATCGAGTACGAGATCGCGGTGGAGACCTTCCGCGTCGAGGTCGACAACTTCTCGCGGCTGCACCACCAGAAGCTCGGCCCGATGTACGCCCGGCTCGACGAGCTGGACGCCCGGATCGCCGAGGCGGTCGCCGCGCGCACCGGCGACCCCGAGGACATCCGCAAGGCCGACGAGGCGCGGGCCCGGGTCATGCCGATGCCGGGCGTCGAGGAGCTGTTCCACGGCTGGATGGACGACTCGGGGCTGTTCCCGGAGGCCGTGGCGATGCTCACGGACCAGCCGGTGCGGCCGCCGCAGCGGGTGCGTCCCAGCGACGAGGCCCGCAAGCTCTACCGCGAGCTGGCCCGCAAGGCGCATCCGGACCTGGCCCAGGAGGCCGGCGAGCGTGCCCGGCGCGAGGAGTTCATCACCCGCGTCAACGCGGCCTACGCCCGGGGCGACGAGGCGCTGCTGCGGGAGCTGGCCGAGGAGTGGGCGGCCGGTCCCAAGCCCGCGGAGCAGGGGCCGACCCCGGCGGAGGAGCTGTACGCCCGTCTCGAGTGGCTCTCCCAGCGCAAGGAGATGCTCACGCTGGTCGCGAAGGAGCTGGAGGAGAGCGCGATCGGGGCGATGCTCCGGCTGGCTCCCGACGACCCGGACCGGCTGCTCGACGAGATCGCCGAGCAACTGCTGGCGCAGGTCGCCGAGCGGGAGTCGGAGCTGGCGTCGCTGCTCGCGCAGGCGGACGGCGGCTCGGCGGGCGGCACCGGGGCCTGAGAGAGGCCGGGCCTGAAGGAGGGCGGGCCTGAGAGGCGCCGGTGGCTGCGAGGCGCCGGGTGGTTGTGTGGCTGGCGCCGGTGGCTGCGAGGGACCGGTGGCTGCGGGGGGCCTGGGTGTGGGGTGGGCCGGGCGCTCCCGGCGCGGGGTGCGGGTCGGGTAGCGTCGGAGTATGCATTTCGGATCTGGCGTACCGGCGGTCGAGGTCACGGACCTCAAGGACGACGACTTCCTGCTGGACGTCCGCGAGGACGACGAGTGGCAGGCGGGTCACGCCGAGGGCGCCCTGCACATTCCCATGAGCGAGTTCGTGGCGCGCTACGGCGAGCTGACCGAGGCCGCGCCGCAGGACGGGCGGGTGCATGTGATCTGCCGTTCCGGTGGGCGTTCGGCGCAGGTCACGATGTATCTGGCCCAGCAGGGCCTGGACGCGGTGAACGTCGAGGGCGGCATGCAGGTGTGGGCCGCTTCGGGGCGTCCCGTGGTGACCGACGAGGGCCGGCCGGGGCACGTGCTCTGAGGCGTCGCCGCCCTCACCCCGCGGCGTCGCCCTCAGCCCAGAGGGTGCGCGGCCGGCAGGTCGCCGAGGGTCTCCTCGTGGGCCGCGGCCGGGCCGAGCGAGAGTTCCAGGTGCCTGGCCCAGGTGTGGTGGCGGTGCAGCGGGGGGTCGACGTCGGCGCCGAGGCCGCCGTGCAGATGCCGCGCGGTCTGGACGACGCGCCGGACGCCGTCCGGGGCCCAGATCTTGGCAAACGTGGCGACGGGATGCCCGAACTGCTCGCGCTTCGCCGTGCAGGCGGAGGTCATGCGCGGGACCTGTTCGCCCAGGCCGAGGGCGAGCGCATGTCCCGGTGGCGAGCAGCAGCCGTAGCCACTCCCAGGCGCCCGACGCGTCGTTGACGTTCGACGCGGCGAGCCGCACCGCGGCCAGGCGCAGTTCCCCAGTCGTTCGCCGCTGGTCGAGAACTGCTCGGCGAGCGAGACGCCGGGCGCCACCCGTACACAACCTCCCGAGACAGAACAGCTAGGGCACCGCGTCGGGTGCGACCCCGGCGAATACCCCGCGGGCCGCCTCGGCCGCCGCCTGCTGCTCCTCGGTGAGGGTGAAGCCACGGTCCCCGTCCACGGTCCCTGCCCTTCCGCACGGCCGGCACGGGTATCTGACGGTGCGTCAGGATAGAACAGGTTCTAGAAGAAGGGAATGCCCCCGCCCGGACCCCCGTAGGGTGTGGGCAACGGCGGCCCGGCAGGGGGTGTGCCCGGCGGGCAAGCCTGAGTACCGTTCCCGTGCGACGCCTGGGAAAGACGGACCGGAATCGGGAGACGGGGCAGGATGGACGCGCAGGAGGCCGGCTCGGTCGTGCGGCACGGGCCCGGCGGGGAGCCGCACGACGCTCCGGCCGCCGACGTGCCCCCGCCCGCCCCGGACCCGGAAGCGGAACCCCGCACGGGGGTGGCCGCCCTCTCCCTGCGGTACCAGATCGCCGCGGCCGTCGCCCTCGCGGTCGTGGCCATCACCGTCTGCGTGCACACCGGCATGGTCTTTCTGCACGTCGCGCCGTCGAACACGGTCACCAAGCAGCACGGCCGGGCGATAGACGACTGGATATATCCGGAGTTCGAGCAGAACTGGAAGCTGTTCGCGCCCAACCCGCTCCAGCAGAACATCGCCGTCCAGGCCCGCGCGAGCGTGGCGACCGCCGACGGCCGCGTCCGCACCACCCGCTGGTACGACCTGTCCGCCGAGGACGGCCGGGCCATCGACGGCAACCCGCTGCCCAGCCACACCCAGCAGAACGCGCTGCGCCGGGCCTGGGACTTCTTCGTCGCCACGCACGACGCCGAGAACCGCCCGGTCGGGCTGCGCGGGGCGCTCTCCGAGTCGTATCTGCGGCGGACCGTCGAACTGCGGCTGGACCGGACGGACGCGGCCGGTGAGGGCGGCGTCGTGGAACGCGTCCAGGTGCGCTCCCGCACCACCAATGTGCGCCCCCCGACGTGGAGCGACGAGCGGGTGTCCGACCGGCCCACCTACCGCGTCCTGCCCTGGTGGCGGGTCCCGGAGACGCGTGAGCGGGAGGACGCCCGGTGAACCGCGTCTCCCTCGCCGTCTCCGCCGCGATCGCCCGGGTGACGGAGTCCGCCCTCGGCCCGTACCAGACGGCCGTGATCCGCATCGGGTTCACGGCGACCTGGCTGCTGTTCCTGCTCCGGGAGTTCCCGCACCGCCAGGAGCTGTACGGGCCCGACGCCCCCTGGGACTTCGGGCTCGCCCAGCAGCTCGTCGGGACGAACGGGGCGTTCACCGCGCTGATGTGGTCGGGGAGCCAGGTCTGGTTCGAGACCGTCTACGGCCTCGCCGTGCTGACGTCGGTGCTGCTCCTGCTCGGCTGGCGCACCCGCACGATGTCCGTGCTGTTCATGGTCGGCGTCCTCTCGCTGCAGAACCGCTCGGTCTTCGTGGGCGACGGCGGCGACAACGTGCTGCACCTGATGTGCGTGTACCTGGTCTTCACGCGCTGCGGCCAGGTCTGGTCGCTGGACGCGCGCAGGGCCCGGCGCTCCGGTGAGGCACGCGCGCGCGGGGAGCGCGTCGGCCCCGACCGGGTGGGCCCGGCGCTGTGGGCGGTGCTCGGTCTGATGCTGGGCGCGGTCACCGCCGTCGGCCGGCTCGACGGGGACCCGACGATCCCGGTGATCCTGTGGACGGTGTGGCTCGGCACGGCCCTGTGGTGGGCGGTGGACCGCCGGGCGCGCACCGACCAGCCGCGCATCCTGCTCGACGTCGTCGGGAACATCGCGCACAACGGCGCCCTGCTGGTGATCATGGCGGAGGCGTGCCTGATCTACGCGACCGCCGGCTGGTACAAGATCCAGGGCTCCCGCTGGCAGGACGGCACCGCCGTCTACTACCCGCTGCACCTGGAGTACTTCTCGCCCTGGCCGGCCCTCGCCGACCTGCTGTCCGCCAGCGGCACGATGGTCATGCTCATCACCTACGGCACGGTCCTGGTCCAGGTCGCGTTCCCGTTCACCCTGTTCCACCGCAGGGTGAAGAACGTCCTGCTCGCCGCGATGATGACCGAGCACGCCGTGATCGCGGTCGTCCTCGGGCTGCCGTTCTTCTCGCTGGCGATGATCGCGGCGGACGCGGTGTTCCTGCCGACGCCGTTCCTGCGCCGGGTCGGCGACGCGGCGGACCGTGTCCGGGCCCGGCTGGCGCGGGCGGTCCGGCGCGGCGACGGCGGGACGCGGGTGCCCGAGCCGCGCACCCCGGAGGACCCCGAGCCCGCGCACGTAGGCTTCACGGCATGACCGACCCCGCCCCCGGTGCCGTGCGTGTCTGGCATCGCCTCTCCGGCACGTCCGTCCTGCTCGACGGCTTCCACGCCCTCAAGCACGCCGTCCGCTTCGGCGCCGAGGTGCCGGTGGCGGTGGCCGTCGACCGCGAGGCGTCGCTCGCCCTCGCCGAGGAGCTGGCCCCGGACGTGCGGGACGCCCTGGACGCCCTGCTGACCGAGGTCACGGAGGCGGAGTACGCCGCGCTCGTGCCGCGCCCGCACCCGACGGCGGTGGCCGCGCTGGCCGTACGCCCGTTCCGCGAGGCCAACCTGGCGACGCTCGCGCGGGCCGGGCGCCCCGCCCCGGTCGTGGTCCTCGACGACCCGCGCCACCTCGGCAACGCGGGCGCGGTGATCCGGCTGGCCGCCGGGTTCGGCGCGACCGGCGTGGTCACCACCGGAACCCTGGACCCCTGGCATCCGACGGTCGTGCGCGGCGGGGCGGGTCTGCACTTCGCCACGGCCGTGGAACGGCTGACCGTGGCGGAGCTGCCGCCGGGGCCACTGTTCGCGCTGGACCCCGAGGGCGACGACATCCGGGGTGTGGAGATCCCGGACGACGCCGTCCTCGCCTTCGGGTCCGAGCGCAGCGGGCTGTCGGCCGGGCTACGCGCGCGGGCCGACCGGTCGGTGGCGCTGCCGATGCGCCCCCAGGTCTCCAGCTACAACCTGGCCACCAGCGTGGCGATGACCCTGTACCACTGGAGTCTGACCCGGGGCGCCCTCCCGGCTCAGGACAGGCCCTGAGCCTCGCGGCGCACCTCGACCACGCGGAAGCGGTTGGCGACGAACGCGCCGTCGCACAGGGCCGCGTTGGCGGCGGGGTTGCCGCCGGAGCCGTGGAAGTCGGAGAACGCGGCGGTCTGGTTGACGTACACGCCGCCCGTGAGGTTCAGCGACAGCTGGGCCGCCTCCTCCAGGCACACCTCCCGCACGGCCTCCTCGACCTCCTCGTCGGTGGTGTACGCCCCGACGGTCATCGCGCCTTTCTCGCGCACCGTGCGCCGCAGCAGTTCCACCGCGTCGGCCGACGAGTCGACGGCGACGGCGAACGACACCGGGCCGAAGCACTCGCTCATGTAGGCGGCCTCGTCGTCGGGCTTGGCGCCGTCGAGCTTCACGATGACCGGGGTGCGCACGACCGCGCCCGGGAAGTCCGGGTGGGTGACCTCCCGTGAGGCGAGGGCGACCTCGCCGAGGCCGGGGGCGGCCTCCAGACGGGACTTCACGTCCGGGTTGACCAGGGCGCCGAGGAGCGCGTTCGCGCGGGCGTCGTCGCCGAGGAGGCCGTCGACCGCGCGCGCGAGGTCGGCGACGACCTCGTCGTAGGTCTTGGGGCCCTGGTCGGTGCGGATGCCGTCGCGCGGGACGAGCAGGTTCTGCGGGGTGGTGCACATCTGGCCGCTGTACAGGGACAGCGAGAACGCCAGGTTGGAGAGCATCCCCTTGTAGTCGTCCGTGGAGTCCACGACGACCGTGTTGACGCCGGCCTTCTCCGTGTAGACCTGCGCCTGGCGGGCGTTGGCCTCCAGCCAGTCGCCGAACTCGGTGGAGCCGGTGTAGTCGATGATCCGGATCTCGGGGCGGGTCGCCAGGGTCTTGGCGATGCCCTCGCCGGGCCGCTCGGCGGCCAGCGCCACCAGGTTCGGGTCGAACCCGGCCTCGGTGAGCACCTGGCGCGCGACCTGGACGGTGAGCGCGAGCGGCAGCACCGCGCGCGGGTGCGGCTTGACCAGCACGGGGTTGCCGGTGGCGAGGGAGGCGAACAGGCCCGGGTAGCCGTTCCACGTCGGGAAGGTGTTGCAGCCGATGAGCAGGGCGATGCCGCGGGGGACGGGCGTGAACGCCTTGCTGAGCGCCAGCGGGTCGCGCTTGCCCTGGGGCTTGGTCCACTCGGCGTGGTCGGGGGTGCGGACCTGCTCGACGTAGGCGTAGGCCACCGCCTCCAGGCCGCGGTCCTGCGCGTGCGGGCCGCCCGCCTGGAGCGCCATCATGAACGCCTGGCCGGAGGTGTGCATGACCGCGTGGGCGAACTCGTGCGTCCGGTCGCTGATCCGCTTCAGGATCTCCAGGCAGACCACCGCGCGGGTCTCGGCGCCCGCGTCCCGCCAGCGCCGCATCCCGGCGCGCATGGCCGGCAGCAGTTCGTCGAGGTCCGCGTGCGGGTACTCCACGCCCAGCTCGATGCCGTACGGGGAGACCTCGCCGCCGACCCAGCCGTCCGTGCCGGGCTGGCCCAGGTCGAGGCGGCTGCCGAGGACGGCGTCGAAGGCGGCCTTGCCCGCCGCAGCGTCCAGGCTGCCGTTCTCCCCGTAGGCCTTGGGGTGCTCCGGGTGCGGAGACCAGTAGGCGCGGGTACGGATCGCCTCCAGGGCCTGGTCGAGAGTGGGCCGGTGCTTGGCGATCAGCTCGTGGGCGGTGAGTTCGGCGGTGGCCATGCGGGACCAACTCCTCGTTTCCTGAGCTCTCCGTCGAGCTCATGACCTGGGCAGAAACATGGGCAGGAACAGGCGGTCAGAGTTAGAGTAACCGAACGATCGGTCGGTTCAAGGGGGTCCGCCGCATCTGTGGAAAACCCCGTGCGGGAGGATCGCGCCCATGACAGCACTCGACCTCAGCAGCCCCGTGGCCGTCGTCGGCACCGGCACCATGGGCCAGGGCATCGCCCAGGTCGCACTGGTCGCGGGACATCCCGTACGGCTGTACGACGCCGCCCCCGGGAGGGCGCGGGCCGCAGCCGACGCCATCGTCGCCCGGCTGGACCGGCTGGTGGAGAAGGAGCGGCTGACCGGCGCGGACCGCGACGCGGCGCGGGACCGGCTCGTGCCCGCCGACGCGCTCGGCGACCTCGCCGACTGCGCCCTGGTCGTCGAGGCCGTCCTGGAGCGGCTGGACGTCAAGCAGGAGCTGTTCCGCGAGCTGGAGGGCATCGTCGGCGAGGACTGCCTGCTCGCCACCAACACCTCGTCCCTGTCGGTGACGGCCATCGGCGGCGCGCTGGCCAACCCGGGCCGGTTCGTCGGCCTGCACTTCTTCAACCCCGCCCCGCTGCTGCCGCTGGTCGAGGTCGTCTCCGGGTTCGCCACCGACGTCACGTCGGCCACGCGCGCGTACGAGACGGCCCGCGCGTGGGGCAAGACGCCGGTCGCCTGCGCCGACACCCCCGGGTTCATCGTCAACCGGATCGCGCGGCCCTTCTACGCCGAGGCGTTCGCGGTGTACGAGGCACAGGGCGCCGACCCGGCCACCATCGACGCCGTGCTGCGCGAGTGCGGCGGCTTCAGGATGGGCGCGTTCGAGCTGACCGACCTGATCGGGCAGGACGTCAACGAGTCGGTGACGCACTCGGTGTGGCAGTCCTTCTTCCAGGACGTGCGCTTCACGCCCTCGCTCGCCCAGCGGCGCCTGGTCGAGTCCGGCCGGCTCGGCCGCAAGACCGGCCACGGCTGGTACGACTACGCCGACGGGTCCGGCCCCGCCGAACGGCCCGAGCCGCACACCGCCGAGCCCGGCCGCCCCCCGGCGTACGTCGTCGTCGAGGGCGACCTCGGTCCCGCCTCCGAGCTGCTGGCGCTGATCCGCGAGGCCGGCATCCAGGTGCGCGAGGAGGACGAGGACCACGGCACGCGCCTGGTGCTGCCGGGCGGCGGCCAGCTCGCGCTCGCCGACGGGCAGACCTCGGTGGAGTTCCGCGACGTCGTGTACTTCGACCTCGCCCTCGACTACCGGCGGGCCACCCGGATCGCGCTGTCCGCCTCCCAGGACACCTCGCCCCAGACCCTCGCGGAGGCCACCGGGCTCTTCCAGGCGCTCGGCAAGGACGTCAGCGTCATCGGCGACGTCCCCGGCATGATCGTCGCCCGGACCGTCGCACGGATCGTCGACCTGGCGCACGACGCCGTCGCCAAGGGCGTCGCCACCGAGGAGGACGTCGACACCGCGATGCGCCTGGGCGTCAACTACCCCCTCGGCCCCTTCGAGTGGAGCCGCCGGCTGGGGCGCAACTGGGCCTACGCCCTCCTCGACGACCTGCACCTGCGCGATCCGTCGGGCCGCTACGCCCCGTCCCTCGCGCTGTACCGCCACGCCTACGCCTCCGACAAGCGCCAGGGCGGCTCCTCATGACCCGGGAGGGCAGCACCCCATGACCACTGCCAAGCGCGACACGTACACGCCGGAGACCCTGCTCTCCGTCGCCGTCCAGGTCTTCAACGAGCGGGGCTACGACGGCACCTCGATGGAGCACCTGTCCAAGGCGGCCGGCATCTCCAAGTCGTCGATCTACCACCATGTGACCGGCAAGGAGGAGCTGCTGCAGCGTGCCGTCAGCCGGGCCCTGGACGGGCTGTTCGGCATCCTCGACGAGGAGCACGCGCGCACGGGGCACGCCGTCGACCGGCTGGAGTACGTCGTCCGGCGCATGGTCGAGGTGCTGATAACCGAGCTGCCGTACGTGACGCTGCTGCTGCGGGTGCGGGGCAACACCGACACCGAGCGGTGGGCGCTGGAGCGGCGCCGCGACTTCGACCACCGGGTCGCCGCGCTGCTGAAGGCGGCCGCCGCGGACGGCGAGGTGCGCGCCGACGTGGAGGTGCGGCTGGCCACCCGGCTGGTCTTCGGCATGATCAACTCGATCGTCGAGTGGTACCGGCCCGACGGCCGCGGCACGAGTGAGCGCGAGGTCGCCGAGACGGTGGTCCGGCTGGTCTTCGACGGGCTGCGCAAGGCCGGCTGACCGGCCGGCGGGGCCGTACGCGCGCGTGGGTCAGCCCTGGGGCTCCAGGTCCTCCTCCTCGAAGACCAGCAGGGTGCGGGTGCTGAGCACCTCGGGGATCGCCTGGAGCCGGGTGAGGACCAGCTCGCGCAGGGCCCTGTTGTCGGGGGTGTGCACCAGCAGCAGGACGTCGAAGTCGCCGCCCACCAGGGCGATGTGGGAGGCGCCGGGCAGCCGGCGCAGCTCCTCGCGGACCGTGCGCCAGGAGTTCTGGACGATCTTCAGGGTGATGTAGGCCGAGGTGCCGTGGCCCGCCCGTTCATGGTCGACGCGGGCGCCGAAGCCGCGGATGACGCCGTCCTCGACGAGACGGTTGATACGGGCGTAGGCGTTGGCCCGGGAGACGTGCACCCGCTCGGCGACCGAACGGATCGAGGCGCGGCCGTCCGCCTGCAGCATCTGGAGGATGTCCTGATCTATGGCGTCCAGCGGACGGGCGGGCGGCCGGAGAGGACCGCCCCCGTCGTCTTCGGCCATTTGTTCAGCGTCCATGTCCCCCCACCCTCCTCGCGTGGACGTCCTGCGTTCATTGGAGGCTGTGGAGAACCGTTTGTCCACAGCCTGGGGGTGCCTGTAGCCAAAATGTGCCGGCGACCGAACAATCGGTAGGTGAGGCGCGTCACGGACGCCGCGCCTCCCGTAGCCGCTCCCACGAGGAGGTGCCGTCATGACGGTCATGGAGCAGCGAGGCGCGTACCGGCCATCGCCGCCGCCCGCCTGGCAGCCCCGCATGGACCCCGCGCCCCTGCTGCCCGACGCGGAGCCTTACCGCGTTCTCGGCACCGAGGCCGCCGCGAAGGCCGACCCGGATCTGCTGCGCCGGCTGTACGCCGAGCTGGTGCGGGGCCGCCGGTACAACGCGCAGGCGACCGCGCTGACCAAGCAGGGCCGCCTCGCGGTCTACCCGTCCAGCACCGGCCAGGAGGCCTGCGAGGTCGCCGCCGCGCTGGCCCTGGAGGAGCGCGACTGGCTCTTCCCGAGCTACCGCGACACCCTGGCCGCCGTCGCCCGCGGTGTGGACCCCGTCGAGGCGCTGACGCTGCTCCGCGGCGACTGGCACACCGGCTACGACCCCCGCGAGCACCGCGTGGCGCCCCTGTGCACGCCGCTCGCGACCCAGCTCCCGCACGCCGTGGGCCTCGCGCACGCCGCCCGCCTCAAGGGCGACGACGTCGTCGCGCTCGCCATGGTCGGCGACGGCGGCACCAGCGAGGGCGACTTCCACGAGGCGCTGAACTTCGCGGCCGTCTGGCAGGCGCCGGTCGTCTTCCTCGTGCAGAACAACGGCTTCGCGATCTCCGTCCCGCTCGCCAAGCAGACCGCGGCCCCGTCGCTGGCCCACAAGGCCGTCGGCTACGGCATGCCCGGCCGCCTGGTCGACGGCAACGACGCGGTCGCCGTGCACGAGGTGCTGGGCGAGGCCGTGTGCCGCGCCCGCGAGGGCGGCGGTCCCACGCTGATCGAGGCGATCACCTACCGGATCGACGCCCACACCAACGCCGACGACGCCACCCGCTACCGCGGGGACGCCGAGGTGGACGCCTGGCGCGACCACGACCCGATCGCCCTCCTGGAGCACGCGCTGACCGAGCGCGGCCTGCTCGACGACGCCGGCCGGCAGGCCGCCCGGGACGCCGCCGAGGCCATGGCCGCCGACCTGCGCGAGCGCATGAACCAGGACGCGGCGCTCGACCCGGCGGACCTGTTCGCCCACGTGTACGCCGAGCCCACCCCGCAGCTGCGGGAGCAGCAGGCGCAGTTGCAGGCAGAGCTCGACGCCGAGCACGACTCCCACGGGGGTGCCCACCGATGACCACCGTCGCCGTCAAGCCGGCCACCATGGCGCAGGCCCTCACGCGCGCGATGCGCGACGCCATGGCCGCCGACCCGTCCGTGCACGTCATGGGCGAGGACGTCGGCACCCTCGGCGGTGTCTTCCGCGTCACCGACGGACTCGCCAAGGAGTTCGGCGAGGACCGCTGCACGGACACCCCGCTGGCCGAGGCGGGCATCCTCGGCACCGCGATCGGCATGGCCATGTACGGCCTGCGCCCGGTCGTGGAGATGCAGTTCGACGCCTTCGCCTACCCCGCGTTCGAGCAGCTCGTCTCGCACGTGGCGAAGATGCGCAACCGCACCCGCGGCAGGATGCCCCTCCCCCTGACGATCCGCATCCCCTACGGCGGCGGCATCGGCGGCGTCGAGCACCACAGCGACGCGTCCGAGGCGTACTACATGGCGACCCCCGGGCTGCACGTCGTCACGCCCGCGACCGTCGCCGACGCCTACGGTCTGCTGCGCGCCTCGATCGCCTCCGACGACCCGGTCGTCTTCCTGGAGCCGAAGCGGCTGTACTGGTCGAAGGCCGACTGGAACCCGGACGAGCCGCAGTCCGTGGAGCCCATCGGCCGCGCGGTGGTGCGCCGCCCCGGCCGCAGTGCCACGCTCATCACGTACGGACCGTCCGTGCCGGTCTGCCTCGAAGCCGCCGAGGCGGCCCGCGAGGAGGGCTGGGACCTGGAGGTCGTCGACCTGCGCTCGCTGGTGCCGTTCGACGACGAGACGGTCGCCGCCTCGGTCCGGCGGACCGGACGCGCGGTCGTCGTGCACGAGTCGGGCGGGTTCGGCGGCCCCGGCGGGGAGATCGCCGCCCGTGTCACGGAGCGCTGCTTCCACCACCTGGAGGCGCCGGTGCTGCGCGTGGCCGGGTTCGACATCCCCTACCCGCCGCCGATGCTGGAGCGGCACCATCTGCCCGGCGTGGACCGCATCCTGGACGCCGTCGGGCGTCTGCAGTGGGAGGCCGAGAGCTGATGGCACAGGTGCTGGAGTTCAAGCTCCCCGACCTCGGGGAGGGGCTCACCGAGGCGGAGATCGTGCGCTGGCTGGTCCAGGTCGGCGACGTCGTCGCGATCGACCAGCCGGTCGTCGAGGTCGAGACGGCCAAGGCGATGGTCGAGGTGCCCTGCCCCTACGGCGGTGTCGTCACCGCCCGCTTCGGCGAAGAGGGCACCGAACTGCCCGTCGGCGCCCCGCTGCTGACGGTCGCCGTCGGCGCCCCGGCCCCCGGCGAGGAGTCCGAGGGCTCGGGCAACGTGCTCGTGGGCTACGGCACCTCCGAGGCACCCGCGCGCCGCCGCCGCGTCCGGCCGGCGACCCCGGCGACCCCGGCCACCCCGCCGGCGCCCGCCCGGGACAGCGCGGCGAACGGCTCCCCGCGCGCGGGCACCCCGTCCGCCGAGCGTGTCGCGCGGCCCGTCGGCACCGCCGCCGGCCATGGCACGGACGCCCCGGCGGCCGCCGAGCCGGTCCGTCACGACGGGCCCGTGCCCGTGATCTCCCCCCTCGTCCGGCGTCTCGCCCGGGAGAACGGCCTGGACCTGCGGGAGCTCCACGGCTCCGGACCGAACGGACTCATCCTGCGGGCCGACGTCGAGTACGCGCTGCGGGCCGCCGAGTCCCGCCGCACCGAGCAGCCCGCCGCGCCCGCGCACCGCGAGGAGCCGGCGCCCGCGCGGAGCCCCATCCGTTCCTCCGCGCCCGCCGCCGGCATCCGGGTGCCCCTCAAGGGCGTGCGCGGTGCCGTCGCCGACAAGCTGTCCCGCAGCCGGCGCGAGATCCCGGACGCGACCTGCTGGGTGGACGCCGACGCGACCGAGCTGATGCGGGCGCGCGCGGCGATGAACGCCGTGGGCGGGCCGAAGATCTCCCTGCTCGCCCTGCTGGCCCGGATCACCACGGCGGCCCTCGCCCGGTTCCCCGAGCTGAACTCCACGGTCGACATGGAGGCCCGCGAGGTCGTCCAGCTGGAGCAGGTGCACCTGGGCTTCGCAGCGCAGACCGAGCGGGGTCTCGTCGTCCCCGTCGTGCGGGACGCCCACGCGCGGGACGCGGAGTCGCTGACCGCCGAGTTCGCCCGGCTGACCGAGGCGGCCCGCGCGGGCACCCTCACCCCGGCCGAACTCACCGGCGGCACCTTCACGCTGAACAACTACGGCGTGTTCGGCGTCGACGGCTCCACCCCGATCATCAACCACCCGGAAGCCGCGATGCTCGGCGTCGGCCGCATCATCCCCAAGCCCTGGGTGCACGAAGGGGAGCTGGCGGTGCGCCAGGTCGTCGAGCTCTCGCTGACCTTCGACCACCGGGTCTGCGACGGCGGTACGGCGGGCGGCTTCCTGCGCCATGTGGCGGACTGCGTCGAGAACCCGGCGGTGCTGCTGCGCACCCTGTGACGCACCCGTCGCGACGGGCCGCCCCCCGTGCGTTCCCTGTGATCGCGGGGACACGCATACTCGGGGGGTGACCGCGTTCGAACCCACGCCCCCGCCGGGCGCACCCCCCGCCGCGTACGACGCCGTCGTGCTCGCCGGCGGCGCGGCCCGGCGGCTGGGCGGCGTGGACAAACCCGCGGTCCGCGTGGGCGGCCGGGCCCTGCTCGACCGGGTCCTCGGCGCCTGCGCCGACGCGCGGGCGACCGTCGTCGTCGCCGGCCCGCGTCCCACCGCCCGTCCGGTGCGCTGGGCCCGGGAGGACCCGCCCGGCGGCGGCCCGCTCGCCGCCCTGGACGCCGGGCTCCGGCACACCACCGCCGACGTGGTCGTCGTCCTCTCCGCCGATCTGCCGTTCCTCCACGAGGACACGGTGCGCACCCTGCTGGCCGCCCTCAGCGGCGCCCCGGACACGGCGGGCGCGCTGCTCACCGACGCCGACGGCCGCGACCAGCCGCTCGTCGCCGCCTACCGCGCCCCGGCCCTGCGCCGTGAACTGGCCGCGGTCACCCGGGAACACGGCGCGCTGACCGGGCTCCCCCTGCGCCGGCTGACCGGCGCCCTCGACCTCACCCGCGTCCCCGACCCCGTCGCGTCCTTCGACTGCGACACCTGGGACGACATCGCCACCGCCAGGGCACGCATCAGGGAGCATGGGCACGTGTTGGATGAATGGATCTCCGCAGCCAAGGACGAACTGGGCATCGACCTCGACGTCGACATCAAGGTCCTGCTGGACCTCGCCCGGGACGCGGCCCACGGCGTCGCGCGGCCCGCGGCGCCCCTGACCACCTTCCTCGTCGGCTACGCGGCCGGCCGGGCCCAGGGCGGCCCCGAGGCCGTCGCGGAGGCGTCCCGCAAGGCCGCCGCGCTCGCCCGGCGCTGGGCGGACGAGGCCGCCGCCGCCAAGGCCGACGCGGCCCCCGACGCCACCCCCGACACCCGCCCGGACGCCGGATGACCCCCGGCGGCACGCGGGCCGGCCAGGACGCCGAGGACCTCGACATCGAGGAGGTGCTCGCCCTCGTGAACGAAGGCCACGGCCCGTCCGCGCACGGCGACTCCGTGCCCGCCCCCACCCCGCGCCCCCATGGCTCCGGGCGGTCCGGCCGGGCCGCGGAGGACGGCCATCACCGGGCCACGCCCTGGCCCGACGCCCGCGAGACCGCCGCCCGGGCGGCCCGTGCGGCGGTGAAGGCCGCGCGCCGCGCCCCCGTCCCGGTGCCGCTGGACGCCGCCCTCGGCCTCACCCTGGCCACCCCGCTCACCGCGCTGACCGACCTGCCCTCCTTCGACACCTCCGCGATGGACGGCTGGGCGATCGCCGGGCCGGGCCCCTGGGCGGTACGCGAGGAGGGCGTCCTGGCCGGGCACGCCGAGGCCGCCGCGCTGACCGACGGGGAGGCCGTGCGGATCGCGACCGGCGCCCGTATCCCGCCGGACACCACCGCCGTGCTGCGCTCCGAGCACGGCACCCTGGACGCCAAGGGCCGGCTGCACGCCGGCCGGGACATCGAACCGGGCCAGGACATCCGCCCGCGCGGCCAGGAGTGCCGTACCGGCGACCATCTGCTCGCGACCGGCACCATCGTGACCCCGGCCGTGCTCGGAGTGGCCGCGGCCGCCGGGTACGACACGCTCACGGCGGTGCCCCGCCCCCGGGTGGAAGTCCTCGTCCTCGGCGACGAGTTGCTCACCGAAGGGCTCCCCCACGACGGGAAGATCCGTGACGCCCTCGGGCCGATGCTGCCGCCCTGGCTGCGCGCCCTCGGCGCCGAGGTCCTCGCCGTGCGCCGGCTCGGCGACTCCGCCAGGGCCCTGCACAAGGCGCTCACCGCCTCCCGCGCCGACCTCGTCGTCACCACGGGCGGCACCGCCGCCGGCCCCGTCGACCATGTCCACCCCACGCTGGAGCGCATGGGCGCCGAACTGCTGGTGGACGGCGTCCAGGTGCGCCCCGGCCACCCCATGCTGTTGGCCCGGCTCAAGGAGGACCAGCACCTGGTCGGCCTGCCCGGCAACCCGCTGGCCGCCGTGTCCGGGCTGCTCACGCTCGCCGAGCCGCTGCTGCGGACGCTCGCGGCACGTCCCGCGCCCGAGTCCTACACGCTTCCGTTGAAGGAGGCCGTGCACGGGCATCCGCGGGACACCCGGCTGGTGCCGGTCGTGCTGCGCGGCGACCACGCCGTGCCGCTGCACTACCACGGCCCGGCCATGCTGCGCGGCATGGCGGCGGCCGACGCCCTGGCCGTCGTACCGCCCGGAGGTGCCCGGGCCGGTCAGGAGACCGCACTGCTGGATCTGCCCTGGGCGGCCGCCGGTATCGAGGTGTGTTTCACGTGAAACTTCCGGGTCAGGACGCGATCGCCCGTCAGGCGGACGAGCGGATCGCGACCTATCGGGTCACGCTCCCGAAGAAGCTCGTGGAGCACCCCTTCCGGCAGGTCGCCAAGCGGGTGTCGCTGGCCCTCGCCCTGCTGGTGCTCACGGCGCTGATCGTCTACGCCGACCACGGGGGCTACAACGACAGCTCCGACGGCTCGGTCGACCTTCTCGACGCCTTCTACTACTCGACCGTCACGCTGTCGACCACCGGGTACGGGGACATCACCCCGGTCAGCGACGCCGCCCGGTTCACGAATATCTTCGTCATCACGCCCATGCGGGTGCTGTTCCTGATCATCCTGGTCGGCACCACGCTCGAGGTCCTTACCGAACGGACCCGCGAGGAATGGCGCCTGAACCGCTGGAGGTCCACCTTGCGTGACCACACCGTCGTCGTCGGCTTCGGCACCAAGGGCCGTTCGGCGATCCAGACCGTCTGCGCGACAGGGCTCAGCAAGAACCAGGTCGTCGTGGTCGACCCCAGCTCCAAGGTGATCGAGGCGGCCGTCGCCGAGGGCTACGCCGGTGTCACCGGGGACGCGACCCGCAGTGAGGTCCTGAAGCGGGCCGAGGTGCACAAGGCGCGGAAGATCATCATCGCGACCCAGCGCGACGACACGGCCGTGCTGGTGACCCTCACGGCCCGCCAGCTCAACCGGGGCGCGAAGATCGTGGCCGCGGTCCGCGAGGAGGAGAACGCCCCGCTGCTGAAGCAGTCCGGGGCGGACGCCGTCATCACCAGCGCCAGCGCCGCCGGACGGCTGCTCGGCCTGTCCGTGCTCAGCCCCGCGGCCGGCATGGTGCTGGAGGACCTGATCCACCAGGGCACGGGACTCGACATCGTCGAACGGCCGGTCATAAAGGCCGAGGTGGGCAAGAACCCCCGGGAGCTGGACGACCTGGTGGTCAGCGTCCTGCGCGGGCACCGGGTGCTCGGCTACGACGACCCGGACGTCGGCACCCTGGAGCTGACGGACCGGCTCATCACCATCGTGCGGGCGACGCCGGGCGCGCAGGTCGCGCCCGACGCCTGGCGGCTGCCTCAGGGCTGACGCACCGCCCGGTTCTACTTGCGGTTGTACAGACGCATCGTGACCGGCCCGAAGACCAGCACGAACAGGCAAATCCAGCCCAGCGACCAGGCGACGTCGGCCGCGGGCCAGTCGCCCGCCATCAGTCCGCGCACCGCCGTGGCCAGATGGGTGATCGGGCTGTTGTTGACGAACGCCTGGAGCCAGCCCGGCATGGTCCTCGGGTCGACGAAGACGTTGGACAGGAAGGTCAGCGGGAAGATCACCATCATGCTGACGCCCATCACCGACTTCTCGGAGCGCAGCAGCAGACCGAACATCGTCCAGATCCACGAGAACGCGAAGGAGAAGGCGACCAGCAGCGCGATGCCCGCGACGACGCCGCCCACTCCGCCGTCCGGACGGAAGCCGAGGATCATGCCGACGGTGAGCATCACGACGGACGCGATGGTGTAGCGCAGGGCGTCGCCCAGCAGATAGCCGACCATCGTGGACGGGCGCCAGATCGGCAGCGTCCGGAACCGGTCGAAGACGCCCTTCTCGATGTCGGTGTTCACCGAGACACCGGTGTACATGGTGATCATCACGACCGACATCACCAGGATGCCCGGCAGCAGGAACTGGATGTACGCCGTCGGGGACCCGGCCAGGGCGCCCCCGAACAGGTACGTGTACATCAGCACCAGCATGATCGGGAACGCGGTGACGTCGAAGAGCTGCTCGGGCACGTGCTTGATCTTCAGGATGGCCCGCCAGCCGAACGTCATCGACGCCGACCAGGCGCTGGGCCGCGGCGGACGCTCCTTGGCGATCAGCAGCGCGGCGAGCGATTCGGTGCTGACGGGGGCGAGGTCCCGGCCCTCGGTCTGTGTCACGGTGCTCATGCCGCCACCTCGTCCTGGTCGCCCTCGGTCTCATGGGTGTCGTGTCCGGTCAGGGCGAGGAACACCTCGTCCAGGCTGGGCTGGCCCAGCGAGAAGTTGTCGACGGTGATGCCGCCGCGGGCCAGCTCGGCGAGCGCGCGGCCGGCCTGCTCCGCCGCGCCCTGCCCGTTGCCGGCGCCGCCGACGCGGGCGGTGAGGGCCACGGGATCGGGCTCGGACTGCACCTCGGCGTCCAGGGCCAGCCGCAGGATGCGCGCGGCCTCCGGTCGCTGCGCGGGGTCGCGCAGCCGCAGATGGACGGTGCCGGCGCCGACGGACGCCTTCAGTTCGCCCTTGGTGCCCTCCGCGATCACCCGGCCCTGGTCGATCACGGCGATCCGGGACGCCAGCTGGTCCGCCTCGTCCAGATACTGCGTGGTCAGTAGGACGGTGGTGCCCTGGGCGACGACCGCGCGCACGATGTCCCAGACCTGGTTGCGGCTGCGGGGGTCCAGGCCGGTCGTCGGCTCGTCGAGGAAGAGCAGGTCGGGGGTGTTCAGGATCGACGCGGCGATGTCGATACGGCGGCGCATACCGCCCGAGTAGTTCTTGACCTGCTTGCCGGCCGCGTCCGTCAGCCCGAACGCCTCCAGCAGCTGTGCCGCGCGCTCGCGTGCGGCCGGCTTGCGGTGGCCGAGGAGGCGGGCCAGCAGGACCAGGTTCTCCGTGCCGGTCAGGTCCTCGTCGACCGAGGCGTACTGGCCGGTGAGGCTGACCCGGCCGCGTACCGCGTCGGCCTCGCGCACCACGTCGTGCCCGAAGACATGCGCCTCGCCGCCGTCCGGGCGCAGCAGGGTGGCGAGCATCTTCACCGTGGTCGTCTTGCCGGCGCCGTTCGGTCCGAGGACGCCGTAGACCGTGCCGGCCGGAACCGCGAGGTCCACGCCGTCGACGGCCCGTGTCTCACCGAATGTCTTCACCAGGCCCGCGGTCTCGATGGCGAGACCGGTCGTCTGCGTGCTCATGCTGTCGGGGTCCTTCCGGAAGGGTCCTTCCGCGGTCTTGGGCTACGCATGGGGAGACCTTTACGGTCCCGCGAAATCATCGGTGCCGCACAGGATTTTCACCGGGACCGGTGCGGCGCACGGGACGGCGGACGGTGGTGGACGCGGGCCCCGGGGGTAGCGTCCGTGACATGCATGCGATCACGATTGCGGAACCGGGCGGGCCCGAGGCGCTGGTGTGGGACGAGGTCCCCGACCCCGTGCCGGGCGAGGGCGAAGTGCTGGTCGAGGTGGCGGCGGGCGCCGTCAACCGGGCCGACCTGCTGCAACGGCAGGGCTTCTACGACCCGCCGCCCGGCTCCTCCCCGTACCCCGGCCTGGAGTGCTCCGGACGGATCGCCGAGGTGGGCCCCGGCGTCTCCGGCTGGGCCGTCGGCGACGAGGTCTGCGCGCTGCTCGCGGGCGGCGGCTACGCCGAGAAGGTGGCCGTGCCGGCCGGGCAGCTGCTGCCGGTCCCGGAGGGCGTGAGCCTGACGCAGGCCGCGGCGCTGCCCGAGGTGGTGTGCACGGTCTGGTCGAACGTCTTCATGATCGCCCATTTGCGTCCCGGCGAGACCCTGCTCGTGCACGGCGGCTCCAGCGGCATCGGCACCCTCGCGATCCAGCTCGCCAAGGCGGTCGGCGCGAAGGTCGCCGTCACGGCGGGCAGCAAGGAGAAGCTGGAGCGGTGCGCCGAGCTGGGCGCCGACATCCTGATCGACTACCGGGAGCAGGACTTCGTCGAGGAGATCAAGCAGGCCACGGGCGGTGCCGGGGCCGACGTGATCCTCGACATCATGGGCGCGAAGTACCTCGACCGCAACGTCCGGGCCCTCGCCGTGAACGGCCGCCTCGCGATCATCGGACTGCAGGGCGGGGTGAAGGGCGAGCTCAACCTGGGCGCCCTGCTGGCCAAGCGCGCCGCCATCACCGCGACCTCGCTGCGGTCCCGGCCGCTGGAGGAGAAGGCGGCGATCGTCGCGGCCGTGCGTGAGCACGTGTGGCCGCTGCTGAAGGCCGGCCAGGTCCGTCCGGTCGTCGACCGCGAGATCCCGATGAACGACGCCGCCGAGGCGCACCGGGTGGTCGAGGAGAGCGGGCATGTCGGCAAGGTGGTGCTGGTCGTGCCGTAGAGGGGCGTCCTCGGGGCGTGTCCGCGAAGTCCCGCCGGCCGCCTGGCACGCCCTACCCGCGGCGCAGGCGCAGGCCGACGAAGGCGAGGCCCAGGCCGAGGCCGACGAGGACCAGGCCCATGCCGAGGGGCAGGACCTGCAGGACGGGCTGCTGCGCCCGCTGCTGGGTGCCGGCGCCCTGTGCGTCGTCCGCCGCCCGTTCGGACGGCGGCGCGGTGGCGTCGGCGGCGGCCGCCGTGTCCTCGTCGTCCGGTACGGCGGCGGCGGTGTCCTCGTCGGCCGGGGGTGCCGTGGCTTCCTGGTCGCCGGCCGGGCGCACCGATGCCTCCGACTCCTCCAGGGGTGCCTTCTGCCGTCCGGGCCGCTCACGGCCCTCGCCGGGCCGGCTTCCGGCGCGGGACGGTTCGTCGGAGGGTTTGGTCCGGCCGGCGGAGGGGCCGTGGGCGCTGGCGCTGGGCGACGGCTCGTGCCGCGCGGAGTGCCAGGACTCCCGCGCCTCCTCCCGGTCACGGGCCTCCTCCCGGTCACGGGCCTCCTCCCGGTCACGGGCCTCCTCGCGCCCGCCCGGCCTGTGGTGCTCCGGGTGCTCCCCGTGCCGCGACGGCGCGGCGGAGGGCCCCTCGGAGGCGGCGGGGTGCGAGGGGCGCCCGGAGTCCCGGTCCTCCTGCTCACCGGCGGACGGGTCCGTGGACGGCGACGCCCGGAAAGTCGCCGTGGGGCCCTGAGCGGCGCGCGCGGCCCCGGCGCCGTGGGCCGTGCCGGTGCCACCGCCGGCGACCAGTCCCATGACCAGCACACCGAGCAGTCCGGTCGTGCGCATGACCCCCATCGCTCCCACTGCCTTCACCACCCAAGAGAGTCCGCGGCACCCCGAGCCAGCCCACCCCCAGGGGACAAGCCTCACAGCACCGGGCGCACCCGGCATTCCGGGCGCCGCCACCCGGCCGACCCGTCCAGGTGGGCGCGTGAAATCTCCGGCGGCGTGAATGGTGGATCAGCCCCCGCGGGGGGCACCCCGATGATGAGCTGTCCAGGTGCGAGAGAATGGCGGCATGGAGATGCCGAGGAACGACAGGCAACCCGAGAACCCCCAGATCCTGGTCGTGGGCCAGGACGGAATGGCGCTCGGTGGCGGCGGCGGGAACGACGACTCCCGCGAGACCCCGGTGACGGAGCAGGTGGAGCAGCCCGCGAAGGTCATGCGCATCGGCAGCATGATCAAGCAGCTGCTCGAAGAGGTGCGCGCCGCTCCCCTCGACGAGGCGAGCCGGGCCCGGCTGAAGGAGATCCACGCCAGTTCCGTCAAGGAACTGGAGGACGGCCTGGCCCCCGAGCTCGTCGAGGAGCTGGAACGGCTGTCGCTTCCCTTCACGGACGAGGGGACGCCGTCCGACGCGGAACTGCGCATCGCGCAGGCTCAGTTGGTCGGCTGGCTGGAGGGCCTCTTCCACGGCATCCAGACCACCCTGTTCGCCCAGCAGATGGCGGCGCGCGCCCAGCTGGAGCAGATGCGCCGCGCCCTCCCGCCCGGTGTGGGCGGCGACGACGGCGACCACCCGCAGGCCGGCCGGACGGGCGGCCCGTACCTGTAGGACGTCCTCATCCACGGACGACGAGGGCCCGGCGGCCGATGCCGCCGGGCCCTTCCTCGTCGGTCCGTCACCCGGACCGGTTGGTCACCCGGACCGGTCCGTCACTCGGGGTTGCCGGTGGACACCTTGAACTTCATCACCGGCGGGTTGTCCGGGTCGAAGTCCTTGCGGATCTTGGGCTCCTGCTCCATGACCGTGCCCTGGCCGTACGTGTTCTCGTCGGTGTCGATCTTCTCGTACTCCCAGCCGGCGGCCTTCAGGCACTCCTCGACCGACGGCCAGTACCGGAAGGTCAGGTCCGGCATCGTCACCTTGTCCGGGTCGAGGTAGGACTCGCGCGGCTCGGTGCACTCGCTCGTCTCGACGGTCCGCGAGGTGTCGCCCTGCCGCCAGCCCGGCGCCTTGGAGATCTCGGTGGCCGTCGGCGAGCCGCCGCCGCCCCCCTTGCCCTCGTCGCCCCCGCCGCCGTTCATCGACAGCGCGGCGATCAGACCGCCCACGGCGACCAGGGCCACGACGATCGAGCCGACGATCACCGACCGGTTCCGCTTCCGGCCGCCCGGCGCGCCCTGCCCCTGCCCCTGCGGCGCGATCGTGTACGGCGGAGGCGTCGCGTGGCCGGGCTGCGCGGAGTAGCCGGCGGGCGCCGGCGTCGCGAAGCCGGACTGCTGCGGATAGCCGTACGCCGGGGTCGGCCCGGACGGCGGCGGGGTGCCGTACGGCGAGGGCGGCGGCGTCGGCTGGTACGGCTGCTGCACGGGCCCGGTGCTCGGCGGCGTCTGCCCGACCGGCGGGAACACCGAGGCGCCGACGCCCTGGCCGCTCTGCGTCTGCGCGCCCGGCACGATGCTCGGCGGCGCCGCCTGGAAGGACTGCGCGATCCGCAGGCACTCGTCCCGCATGGCCTCGGCGCTGGGGAAGCGTTCGTTCGGGTTCTTCTTCAGAGCGCGGGCCACCAGCGCGTCCACCGCGGGCGGCAGCGAGCGGTTGATGGAGGACGGGGCGACCGGCTCCTCCTGGACGTGCGCGTACGCGATGGCCAGCGGCGAGTCCGCGTCGAACGGCAGCCGCCCGGTGACGAGCTGGAACAGCATGATGCCGACCGAGTACAGGTCGGAGCGGGCGTCCACGCCCCGGCCGAGGGCCTGCTCCGGCGAGAGGTACTGCGGGGTGCCGACGACCATGCCGGTCTGCGTCATCGACGTCACGCCGGACTGCATGGCGCGCGCGATGCCGAAGTCCATGACCTTGACGACGCCGCGCTTGTTCAGCATCACGTTGCCGGGCTTGATGTCGCGGTGGACCAGGCCCATCTCGTGGCTGATCTCCAGCGCGGCGAGCACGTCCGCGGTGATCTTCAGCGCCTGGTCGGCGGACATCGCCCCGGCCCGCCGTACGGCCTCGTCGAAGACGGAGCTGAGCGGGCGGCCCTCGATGTACTCCATGACGATGTACGGCGTCGTCATGCCGTCCATCTCGTCCTCGCCGGTGTCGAAGACGGAGACGATGTTGGTGTGCGTGAGCTTGGCCACTGCCTGGGCCTCGCGCCGGAAGCGCTCGCGGAACGCCGGCTCGCGGCCCAGCTCGGTGTGCAGCGTCTTGACCGCGACCTGGCGGTCGAGCACGGAGTCGTAGGCGAGGTGGACGGAGGCCATGCCGCCCTGGCCGAGCAGGTCGCGCAACTGGTAGCGGCCCCCGGCCAGCGACCGTCCCGCGTGCGCGTTCTGTGCGCCGTCCTGGCTCATGTTCTGCGTCCCCCGTGCCCCTTGGGCGCCTGCGGCTGTCCGGGATCCGCTGATCCCGGTTGATCCAATGTGCTATTCCCGGCCAAGTCTGCCCCACGGCACCGACAGGTCAAGCGAGGTGCCCGTTCCGTGACCGTACGCGAAGGCCGCGTCGCCCAAGCGTTACAGGGGTCGTACCGTCGGTGCACACAATTTGCACGTGGGGGCCGGGTGAAGGTTTCATGACCGGTCCGTCTTCGCCAGATCGGGGCGGCCGTCCCGGACCGGCGGCTTGCGCCGAGGCTGTAGCGTGGCCGACGGAGACCGTAACAACACCGCGCGCACCGCGGGCAGAAACGACGGCGAGGACCGATGGCACAGCAGCAGCGCGCTCAGGGCCCGTCCGACCCCGAGGCGGCTGGCGGCGGTATGTCAGACGCGCCGGAGATGTGGGGTAACGGCGGGCTGGTCGGGGACGGCCGGTACCGGCTGACCCGCAGACTCGGCCGGGGCGGCATGGCCGAGGTGTTCGCGGCCGAGGACGTCCGGCTGGGACGTACCGTGGCGGTGAAGCTGCTGCGCTCCGACCTCGCCGAGGACCCGGTGTCCAAGGCCCGCTTCACGCGCGAGGCCCAGTCCGTGGCCGGCCTCAACCACCACGCGATCGTCGCCGTGTACGACTCCGGCGAGGACGTCGTCGGCGGCCACTCCGTGCCGTACATCGTCATGGAGATCGTCGAGGGCCGCACCATCCGCGACCTTCTCATCAACGCCGAGGCGCCCGGACCCGAGCAGGCGCTCATCATCGTCTCCGGTGTCCTGGAGGCCCTCGCCTACTCGCACCAGCACGGCATCGTGCACCGCGACATCAAGCCCGCCAACGTCATCATCACCAACAACGGCGCCGTGAAGGTGATGGACTTCGGCATCGCGCGCGCCCTGCACGGCGCGCAGTCGACGATGACCCAGACCGGCATGGTCATGGGCACCCCGCAGTACCTCTCGCCCGAGCAGGCGCTCGGCAAGGCGGTCGACCACCGCTCCGACCTGTACGCGACCGGCTGCCTCCTCTACGAACTCCTCGCGCTGCGCCCGCCGTTCACCGGCGAGACCCCGCTGTCGGTGGTCTACCAGCACGTCCAGGACATCCCGACCCCGCCGTCCGAGGCGTCCGACGCCGCGCCGCCGGAGCTCGACGGCCTCGTCATGCGCTCGCTCGCCAAGGAGCCGGACGACCGGTTCCAGACGGCCGAGGAGATGCGCGGCCTCGTCCAGTACGCGCTGCAGATGCTGTACGACCAGGGCGGCCACACCGGCACCTGGAACACCGGCCCGGTGACCACGCACGAGGGCCGGCACACCCCGGCCGGCGGCTTCGCGCACACGGCCGTCATGGGGCACCCGGGCGACCCCGGCTCCGGGACGACCCAGATTCCGCAGCCGATCCTGCCCGGCGGCTACGGCGGCGGGGACGACGGCGGCTTCGAGGGGCACGGCAACCGGGGCAGCGGCCGCGGCAAGCTGTGGATCCTCGCCGTCCTCGCGGTCATCGCGATCGCGGCCGGTGTCGCGCTCGCCGTCAACAACGGCAAGGGCGGCGGCGACGACAACACGCCGACCAAGCCCACCGCGACCCAGAGCGAGGACCGGGACAAGCCGTCCGAGGAGCCCACCGACGAGGCGACCGAGGACCAGACCGGCGGCTACGACGACGGCGGCACGGACACCGGCTCCGACCCGGACTGGTCGCCGACCCAGGAGCCCACGCAGGAGCCGACGCGGGAGCAGCCGCAGAAGCCGACGCAGGAGCCGACGACGCAGCAGCCGACGCAGGACCCGACGGAGGACCCGACAGCGCCGACGACGGAGGACCCGCCGGAGCCGACGGGGGATCCGACGGCCTCGACGGGGACCATCGCGGGCAACGGCGTCTGACCGACCGGCCCCACCTCCACCCACGCGCGCGTGCGCCCCGAACGGGCTCACGCGCGCTTTTCACACCCCTGAGCTGCAGTTTGTCACTGCCCGTGGCCGTCGGACACGGGCAGTGACACGACGACCCTTCCCGTGACCTGGCTCACCGATATAACGTGCCGTTGTTCCGGCCCCCTGCAAGGCTGTGACCAGGACTGTTCCCGACTTTCGCGATTTACTTGGATTTCCAAGCAAAATCCCAGGTCAGGAGGGGTTTCACAGAAATGTGGAGCACTGGGTAACGTGCCTTTTGCAGGGCGCTCGCCGGGGCACCTGTCACGCCTGTCCCCAACGAGCCGCACCCACCCCGTGCGTCCGAGGGCCGCAGGTGAGCCGCGCCCCCACGTTCCCACCGCGGAACAGGGGGTAACCCCAGCACCCGGCGAACCCGGGTAGCCGGACCGACGGAGGAGCACACGTGACCGTGGAGAGCACTGCCGCGCGAAAGCCGCGACGCAGCGCCGGTACCAAGAGCACGGCCGGCAAGACCACATCCGCGAGGAAGACGGCGAGCGCCGAACCCGAGCTCGTCCAGCTGCTGACGCCCGAGGGCAAGCGCGTCAAGAACGCCGAGTTCGACAAGTACGTCGCCGGCATCACCCCCGAAGAGCTCCGCGGCCTCTACCGCGACATGGTGCTCACCCGCCGCTTCGACGCCGAGGCCACCGCCCTGCAGCGCCAGGGCGAGCTGGGTCTGTGGGCCTCGCTGCTCGGCCAGGAGGCCGCCCAGATCGGCTCCGGCCGCGCCACCCGCGAGGACGACTACGTCTTCCCGACGTACCGCGAGCACGGCGTCGCCTGGTGCCGGGGCGTCGACCCCACCAACCTGCTCGGCATGTTCCGCGGCGTGAACAACGGCGGCTGGGACCCGAACAGCAACAACTTCCAGCTGTACACGATCGTCATCGGCTCCCAGACGCTGCACGCCACGGGCTACGCGATGGGTGTCGCCAAGGACGGCGCGGACAGCGCGGTCATCGCCTACTTCGGCGACGGCGCCTCCAGCCAGGGCGACGTGGCCGAGTCCTTCACGTTCTCCGCGGTCTACAACGCCCCCGTGGTGTTCTTCTGCCAGAACAACCAGTGGGCGATCTCCGAGCCGACCGAGAAGCAGACCCGGGTGCCGCTGTACCAGCGCGCGCAGGGCTACGGCTTCCCCGGCGTGCGCGTCGACGGCAACGACGTCCTCGCCTGCCTCGCCGTGACGAAGTGGGCGCTGGAGCGCGCCCGCAACGGCGAGGGCCCGACGCTGGTCGAGGCGTTCACGTACCGCATGGGCGCCCACACCACCTCCGACGACCCGACCCGCTACCGCGGGGACGAGGAGCGCCAGTCCTGGGAGGCGAAGGACCCGATCTTGCGCCTTCGCGCGTACCTGGAGTCCGCAAACCACGCGGACGAGGGATTCTTCGCGGAACTGGAGACCGAGAGCGAGGCGTTGGGCAAGCGAGTGCGCGAAGCGGTCCGCGCCATGCCGGACCCGGACCGTTTCGCCATCTTCGAGAACGTGTACGCGGACGGGCACGCGCTCGTCGACGAGGAGCGCGCCCAGTTCGCCGCCTACCAGGCGTCGTTCGCGGACGTAGAGGGGGCCTGACATGGCAGCGGAGAAGATGGCTCTGGCCAAGGCGATCAACGAGTCGCTGCGCCGCGCCCTGGAGACGGACCCGAAGGTCCTCGTGATGGGTGAGGACGTCGGCAAGCTCGGCGGTGTCTTCCGTGTCACCGACGGCCTGCAGAAGGACTTCGGCGAGAGCCGGGTCATCGACACCCCGCTCGCCGAGTCGGGCATCGTGGGCACCGCGATCGGTCTCGCCCTGCGCGGGTACCGCCCGGTGGTGGAGATCCAGTTCGACGGCTTCGTCTTCCCGGCGTACGACCAGATCGTCACGCAGCTCGCGAAGATGCACGCCCGCTCGCTGGGCAAGGTCAAGCTCCCCGTCGTCGTCCGCATCCCCTACGGCGGCGGCATCGGCGCGGTCGAGCACCACTCGGAGTCCCCGGAGTCGCTGTTCGCGCACGTCGCCGGTCTGAAGATCGTCTCGCCGTCGAACGCGTCCGACGCGTACTGGATGATGCAGCAGGCCATCCAGAGCGACGACCCGGTGATCTTCTTCGAGCCGAAGCGCCGCTACTGGGACAAGGGCGAGGTCGTCACCGACGCCATCCCCGGCCCGCTGCACAAGGCGCAGGTGGCCCGCGAGGGCCGCGACCTGACGCTCGCCGCCTACGGCCCCATGGTGAAGACCTGCCTGGAGGTCGCCGCGGCGGCCGCCGAGGAGGGGCGCGACCTGGAGGTCCTGGACCTGCGGTCGGTCTCCCCGCTCGACTTCGACACCATCCAGACCTCGGTGGAGAAGACCCGCCGGCTCGTCGTGGTCCACGAGGCCCCGGTGTTCTTCGGTTCCGGCGCGGAGATCGCCGCCCGGATCACCGAGCGCTGCTTCTACCACCTGGAGGCCCCGGTGCTCCGGGTCGGCGGCTACCACGCCCCGTACCCGCCGGCGCGCCTGGAGGAGGAGTACCTGCCGGGTCTGGACCGGGTGCTCGACGCCGTCGACCGTGCCCTGGCGTACTGAGGAGAGGGTCGTGACGACGATGACAGACGCGTCCGTGCGCGAGTTCAAGATGCCCGACGTCGGTGAGGGTCTCACCGAGGCCGAGATCCTCAAGTGGTACGTCCAGCCGGGCGACACCGTCACCGACGGGCAGGTGGTCTGCGAGGTCGAGACCGCCAAGGCGGCCGTCGAGCTGCCCATCCCGTACGACGGCGTGGTCCGCGCCCTGCACTTCCCCGAGGGCACCACGGTCGACGTCGGCACGTCGATCATCGCGGTCGACGTCTCCGGCGGGGCGGCCCCGGCCGACGAGGAGCCGCCCGCGCCCGCGCAGGAGGAGGAGGCCGAGCCGCAGGGCCGCCAGCCGGTGCTCGTCGGCTACGGCGTCTCCGCCTCGTCCACCAAGCGCCGCCCGCGCAAGGGCGCCGAGGCGCCGCGCCAGGAGCCCGAGCCGGCGGCGCAGGCCCTCCAGGCCGAGCTGAACGGGCACGGCCCCGCCGTCGCCCCGGACCTGGGCCGTCCGCTGGCCAAGCCGCCGGTGCGCAAGCTGGCGAAGGACCTGGGCGTCGACCTGGCGACGGTGACCCCGACCGGCCCCGACGGGATCATCACCCGCGAGGACGTGCACGCGGCGGTGGCGGCGCAGGCACCGGCCGCCGAGCCGGAGCCCACGGCCCCCCAGGCGGCGGCGCCCGCCCCGGCGGCCGTCCCGGCGCCCGCGGCCTCGTACGACGGCGCCCGGGAGACCCGTGTCCCGGTCAAGGGCGTCCGCAAGGCCACGGCGGCGGCGATGGTGGGCTCGGCGTTCACGGCCCCGCATGTCACGGAGTTCGTGACCGTGGACGTGACGCGGACCCTGAAGCTGGTCGAGGAGCTGAAGGCGGACAAGGAGTTCGCGGGGCTGCGGGTGAACCCGCTGCTGCTGATCTCCAAGGCCCTGCTGGTCGCGATCAAGCGCAACCCGGACATCAACGCGTCCTGGGACGAGGCGAACCAGGAGATCGTGCGCAAGCACTATGTGAACCTGGGCATCGCGGCGGCCACCCCGCGCGGCCTGATCGTGCCGAACATCAAGGACGCCGACGCCAAGACGCTGCCGCAGCTGGCGGAGGCGCTGGGTGAGCTGGTGTCCACGGCCCGGGAAGGCAGGACGTCCCCGGGCGCGATGCAGGGCGGCACGGTCACCATCACCAACGTCGGCGTCTTCGGCGTCGACACCGGCACCCCGATCCTCAACCCGGGCGAGTCGGCGATCCTCGCGGTCGGCGCCATCAAGCTCCAGCCGTGGGTGCACAAGGGCAAGGTGAAGCCGCGTCAGGTCACCACGCTGGCGCTGAGCTTCGACCACCGCCTGGTCGACGGCGAGCTGGGCTCCAAGGTGCTCGCGGACGTGGCGGCGATCCTGGAGCAGCCCAAGCGGCTGATCACCTGGGCGTGAGCCCCGTAAGGCGCTGAAAGGGGCGGTCACCTCGCGGTGACCGCCCCGTTCGTCATGCCCGACCGCTCGCCGAAGGTCAGCTGATCTTGGCGTAGCCGTAGGTGATGAGCTTCTTCACGTCCGCCGTGCGGTTGGCCTCGGAGGAGGCGGTGAGCACGGTGCCGACCACGGACTCGCCGTTCAGGGTGGCCGCGAAGACGAGGCAGTACTTCGCCTCGCTGCCCGAGCCGGTCTTCACGCCGAGCGTGCCGTTCCAGCCGAGCAGGGTGTTGGTGTTCTTCCACGCCGCCATCGTGCGGGTGGAACCGGTCTTGGTGATGGTCTTCGCCGTGTAGGACTTCGTCTTGACGACGGTCTTGAACGTCGAGGACTTCATCGCGCTGCGGGCCAGCTTCGTCAGGTCGCGCGGCGTCGAGTAGTTCTTGCCGTTGCTGATGCCGTCGAACGAGTCGAAGTGCGTGTTCGTCATGCCGAGGCTCTTCGCCATGGTGTTCATCTTGCCGATGAACGACTTCACGCGGGCGTTGACCGTGGAGCCGGTGCCGTACTTGTCGGCGAGGGTCATCGCGGCGTCGCAGCCGGACTTGAGCATCATCCCGTAGAGCAGCTGACGGACGGTGACCTTGTCACCGACGATCAGGTTCGCCGAGGACGCCCCCTTGGACACGATGTAGTTGCTGACCTCCTTCTTTATGGTCACCTTCGTGTCGAGATTGAGGTTCGACTGGGAGAGGACGACCTTCGCGGTCATGACCTTCGTCGTCGAGGCGGTCAGCCGCTTCGTGTCCGCCGACTTCGAGAACAGCGTCTTGCCGTTGGCGCTGTTCATCAGGAACCCGCCCTTGGCATTGATCGAGGGCGTGGTGACGGCCTGCGCGGGCGCCGCCGTGAGGGCGCCGGTGGCGAGAACGGCGCCGGTCGTGAGGACGACGGCGGCGGCTCTGCGAACACGCATGCCCTTGTGTGCAGTTATCAACTGATTTACCCCGATTACGTCTTATGCCCCTGCGGTGCGGCCGAGTTGGAGGGGAAGAAAGTGGGGCCGCACGTGTGTGACACGTAAGTAGCACACAAGGTTGCGCCGCCGCTGGTCCGGACGGTGCTTCTTTGCCGGGAGATTCCATCGGACGGGTCCGCATCGTGGACCGCCCGGCCCTTGCGTACGTGTTGTATCTATGCTGTGGGCATGCCTACCGCCCCGCCCGCCCCCGTGAAGCAGCCGCCCGCCGCCGACCGCGTCTACAGCCATGTGAAACAGGGCGTCCTGGAGCGCCGCTACGAGGGCGGCACGCTCCTCACCGAGGGAGAACTCGCCGAGGCCGTCGGCGTCTCCCGCACCCCGGTCCGCGAGGCGCTGCTGCGGCTGGAGGCGGAGGGGCTGCTCAAGCTCTACCCGAAGAAGGGCGCCCTGGTCCTGCCCGTCTCCGCGCAGGAGATCAAGGACGTCGTGGAGACGCGCATGCTCGTCGAGGAGCACGCGGCGCGCAAGGCCGTCCCCGCGCCCCCCGGGCTCCTGGAGCGGCTGGAGGAACTGCTCGACCGGCAGAAGGCGCAGGCCGCCGCCGGCGACTTCGCGGCGGCCGCCGTCACCGACCGCTGCTTCCACGCCGAGATCGTCCGCAGCGGCGGCAACGAGATCCTCTCCCGCCTCTACGACCAGCTCCGCGACCGGCAGCTGCGCATGGGCGCCGCCGTGATGCACTCCCACCCCGACCGGATCGCCAAGACGCTCAGCGAGCACGAGGAGATCCTCACGGCCCTGCGCTCCGGCGACCCGCAGGCGGCCGTCGCACTGGTCCACCGGCACATCGACTGGTTCTCGCACCTCGCCCGGGGTGAGGAGCGATGAGGCAGCCCACCCTGCCCGGCGACCCCCCGGGCGGACGGCGCGCGATCGCCGTCTGGGGCATCGGCGTCTCCGTCTACTTCGTCGCCGTCATCTTCCGCACCTCGCTCGGGGTCGCCGGACTGGACGCCGCCGACCGCTTCGACGTGAACGCCTCCGCCCTGTCGACGTTCTCGATCCTCCAGCTGCTCGTGTACGCGGGCATGCAGATACCCGTCGGCCTGCTCGTCGACCGGCTCGGCACCAAGAAGGTGCTCGCCATGGGCGCCGTGCTGTTCACGGCGGGACAGCTCGCCTTCGCCTTCTCCCCGTCGTACGGCATGGCCCTCGCCTCCCGGGCCCTGCTGGGCTGCGGCGACGCGCTGACGTTCATCAGCGTGCTCAGGCTCGGCACCCGCTGGTTCCCGGCCCGGCGCGGCCCGCTGGTCGCCCAGCTCGCCGGACTCGCGGGCATGGCGGGCAACCTCGTCTCCACCCTGGTCCTGGCCCGGGTGCTGCACGGCGTCGGCTGGACGGCGGCGTTCGCGGGCAGCGCGGGCGCGGGCGTCGTGGTGCTCGTGCTGACCCTGCTGTTCCTCAAGGACCACCCCGAGGGCCACGAACCGCAGCCGGTCCCGCACCAGGGCGCCGCCTACGTCCGCCGCCAGATCGCCGCGTCCTGGCGGGAGCCCGGCACCCGGCTGGGCATGTGGGTGCACTTCACGACGCAGTTCCCGGCGATGGTGTTCCTGCTGCTGTGGGGACTGCCCTTCCTGGTCGAGGCGCAGGGCCTCACCCGCGCCACCGCCGGGGAGCTGCTCACCCTCGTCGTCCTGTCCAACATGGCCGTGGGCCTCGTCTACGGACAGGTCGTCGCCCGGCACCACGGAGCCCGGCTGCCGCTCGCCCTCGGCACGGTCGCCGCCACCGCCGTCCTGTGGGCGACGACCCTGGCCTGGCCGGGCGACACGGCGCCGATGGGCCTGCTCGTCGTGCTGTGCGTGGTGCTCGGAGCCTGCGGACCGGCCTCCATGCTCGGCTTCGACTTCGCCCGCCCGGCCAACCCGCCCGAGCGGCAGGGCACGGCCTCCGGCATCACCAACATGGGCGGCTTCATCGCCTCCATGACGACGCTGTTCGCGGTCGGGGTGCTGCTCGACGCCACCGGCGACGACTACCGGATCGCCTTCTCGGCGGTCTTCGTCCTGCAGGCTCTCGGCGTCAGCCAGATCCTGCGGCTGCGCGGACGCGCCGCCCGCCGCGAACGGGAACGCCTGGTCGCCAGCCGGGTGGAGACCGTGCACGTCCCCGCGTGAGTCAGCTCGTGGGCACCAGGGTGAGGTAGGCGAGTCCGAGGACGCCCCGGTAGCTCATCCACTGGGCGCGGTGCCGGTCGAGGCGCTCCCGCGTCTCGGCCGCCCGGGGGTGGCCGGGGTGGTCCGCCAGCCACACCTCGGCGTCCGCCTGGTACGCCGACTCGAACTCCTCCCACTCGCCGGCGTCCGCCGTCTCCGTCCACTCCGGGCGGAAACCGGCCTCCACGGCGAGGTCGAGGAGGGTGCCCAGGTCGTGGTGGTCGGTGGCGCTCGCGCCCGGCCACATGCCCGCGAGCTCGGCCTCCGTCGGGGGCCTCTGCCAGAAGCCCTCCCCGAGCAGCACCCGGCCCCCGTCGGCGACCAGGCCGCGCAGCGCCCGCAGCGCGTCGGTGATGAGCTCGGGCGGCTCTGCCGTGGTGAGGGCCTGGCTGGACCCGACGCACAGCACCAGGTCGGCCGGGCCGTGGGGCGTCCCGGTCGCCGACTCCTCCAGAAACCGCACCCGTCCGGCCAGCCCGCGCTCCCGGGCGATCCGCCGGCCCCGGGCCAGGTCCTCGGTGTCGAGGTCGATCCCGGTCCCGGTGGCCCCCGGCACCGCCTCGAGGACCCGCAGCATCAACTCGCCCCAGCCGCAGCCGATGTCGAGGACGGTGGCGGGAGCAGTCCGGGCCAGCCGCTCGACCAGCCGGCCGGCGCGCTGCTCGGACAGGGGGCCGTGGAAGGTCAGCCGGGTCAGCCGGGGCGGCCCGTCGGAAAGCCGCGTGAGGTGCGGGTCTGCGTCGGTCACGGCGGGGACGGTAGCCGGGACCCGGGCGGCGGCGACACCGGTTTTAGGTCCGCCGCCGCGCCCGTGACGGACTACTGGGTGACGGTGAAGTTCCGCAGGATGGCCGCCGTCAGCTCGGGGTCGCCCTCGGTCTTCACCCGGTCCGCCACCGACTCCGGCGCGACCCGGCCGCAGGCCAGCCGGACGAACGTCTCCCAGTCCAGGGTCAGCGCGGCGGCCGGGCCCAGCGCGGGGGCCGTCTCCAGGGTGCCGCGGCCCTGGATGTCGATGCGGATCGTGCGCAGGAACTCCACCGGGCCGTGCACGTCGAGCACGATCGCCGAACTGCGGGGCGCGTCCACCTTGGTGGCCATGACGTCCGGCATCCGGCCGAGCAGCACGTCCCGGGCGACGAGCGCGCCGGGGGAGTCCAGGTTGCCGGGGCGGCCCAGCGCGGCGCGCAGGTCCTGCTCGTGCGCCCACACGGCGAAGGCGTGCGTGCGCATCGACTCCTCCAGGGTCAGCTCCGCGCCCAGCGGGCCGCGCACCTTGGTGCCGGGGTCACGGCTCTCGTTCCGCAGCTGGCGGTTGCGGCGGATGACCGTGTACTCCAGCTCCGACGTCATCTCCGGCGCCGTGTGGTGGCGGCGGACGTCGACCTGCATCTCCATGTAGCGCTGGTGGTCGTTGGTGACGTGGAAGAGGTCGCGCGGCAGTGTGTGGATGGGGCGCGGGTCGCCCAGCATCTCGCAGTCCAGCCCGATGACATGGGAGACGACGTCGCGCACCGACCAGCCGGGGCAGGGGGTGCGCCGGTTCCACTCGCCTTCGACGAGCGGTGTCACCAGCTCGGATATCGCTTCGATGGAGTGGGTCCAGGCGTCGGCGTAGGGCTGGAGGGTGGGATGCAGACTCACGGAACGGGACCCCTCGGCGGTTGGTACGTCGGTTCGCGGGCAGGTTCTGGCGGCGGTGCCAGTGGGCGGCGGCGGCTGTCGGCGGGTGTCTCGGCGGTCCCCCACGTTCTCGGCTGCGCTCGAACAGGGGGGACCCCCAAAGTTACGCTGCTGTGAGGCACCCCGGCAGTGCTTTCGTGTGACGATCGTAGGCCCGTGTGGACGGCTCGAATGCCAGGACGGTGGTAGTGTGCGCGCCTCTTTGCTCCAGATCGATGTGAATGAGGACGAATCGGTGGAATCGCGCCGGGCGAGGGTCGCCTCCCTGGTACGAGAACAAGCCGGAGCGGATCTCGTCGTCCTGCCCGAGCTGTGGACCACCGGCGCCTTCGCCTACGAGGAGTTCGGCACCGAGGCCGAATCGCTCGAAGGACCCACGTACGAGGCGATGGCCAAGGCCGCGAGCGACGCCGGGGTCTGGCTGCACGCCGGGTCGATCCCCGAACGCGACCCCGACGGGCCGCTCTACAACACCTCGCTGGTGTTCTCCCCCTCCGGGGACCTGGCCGCCGCCTACCGCAAGATCCACCGGTTCGGCTTCGACAAGGGCGAGGCCGTGCTGATGGGCGCGGGCCGGGACCTCGTGACGGTCCGGCTGCCCGGCACCACGCTGGGCGTCGCCACCTGCTACGACCTGCGCTTCCCCGAACTCTTCCGGGGTCTCGTCGACGCCGGCGCCGAGACGTTCGTGATCCCCGCCGGGTGGCCGGAACGCCGGCGGGCGCACTGGACGCTGCTCGCCCAGGCCCGGGCCGTGGAGAACCAGGCGTACGTGCTCGCCTGCGGAACGGCCGGGACGCACGCGGGGGTTCCGCAGGCCGGTCACTCGATCGTGGTGGACCCCTGGGGCGAGGTCCTGGCCCAGGCCGGGCCCGGCGAGGAGGTCCTCACCGTCGAGTTCGACCCCGGCCGGGTCGCGGTGACACGGGATCAGTTCCCGGCCCTGAAGGACCGCGTGCTCGGGCTCGCCCCGCCCCGGCGCTGAGCCCCGCCCCCACGGGGCCTCAGTCGTCCCCGCGCTCCTTCTCCGCCAGGTGGATCACACACACCGCCACCGCGATCAGCAGCGCCGGGTCGGCGTCCTCGCGGACCACGTCCACGCCGTACGTCTCCCGGACGTGCAGCCAGCGGCGCGAGACGACGGCCAGCAGCTCCCCGTCGTACTCGACGGCGAACTCCCGGTCGAGGATCTTGCCGCTGACGTCCAGCTCGGTGCCGTCCGCGAGCGTGACCCGGTAGTGGTTGCGCAGCAGCGACAGCCGTTTGCGCCGGATCGTCGCCAGCGGCTCGCCGTCCCGCTCGATCACCATGGTGTCGCGCAGCGCGAACATCTTCTGGCGGATGTCGATGAGGACGCGTCCCTGGACGTCCTTCAGCTCGAAGGTGTCCCGCAGCCGCATGGCCTTGCCGTCGACGAGGAACACCTTCTCCCCGCGGTCGTCCTCGATCCAGTAGTCGTCCCCGAAGCCGAGCAGCCGGTCCCGCACGAGAAATCTCATGCCACGAGGGCTTCCCCGCCACCCGCCCCGGAACCCCCGCCTTTAGGCCGACGGGCTGAGTCCGGGCCGCGGGTGGCACCCTGGGGACATGACCGACTCCGCGCCCCGGCACGCCCGCGTCCGCGCCCCCGAGCTGACCGGGGCGGGCGGCTGGCTCAACACGGGCGGACGCGCGTACCGGCTGGCCGACCTGCGCGGACGGATCGTGCTGCTCGACTTCTGGACGGCGGGCTGCGTCAACTGCCAGCACGTCATCGACGAGCTGCGCGAGCTGGAGGCCGGGCACCCCGACACCCTCGTCGTGGTCGGGGTGCACTCGCCGAAGTTCGCGCACGAGACCGAGCACACGGCCGTCGCCGACGCCGTGGAGCGGTACGGCGTGGAGCACCCGGTGCTGGACGATCCGGGGCTCGAGACGTGGAAGCAGTACGCGGTGCGGGCGTGGCCGACGCTCGCCGTGATCGACCCGGAGGGGTACGTCGTCGCGCAGCACTCCGGCGAGGGGCATGTGCGGGCGATCGAGCGGCTGGTGACGGAGCTGGAGGCCGAGCACGCGGCGAAGGGCACGCTGCGGCGCGGCGACGGGCCGTACGTGCCGCCGGAGCCGGTGCCGACGGAGCTGCGCTTCCCGGGGAAGATCGTGGCGCTGCCCGGCGGCGGGTTCCTGGTGAGCGACACCTCCCGGCACCGGCTGGTGGAGTTCGCGGAGGACGGCGAGAGCGTCGTCCGGCGCATCGGTTCGGGCGTGCGCGGGTTCGCCGACGGCCCGGCGGACTCGGCGGCGTTCAGCGAGCCGCAGGGGCTGCTGCTCCTGGACGACGGGGCGGTGTTCGTCGCCGACACCGTCAACCACGCGCTGCGCCGCGTCGACCTCGCGACCGGCGCGGTGACGACGGTGGCGGGCACCGGACGGCAGTGGTGGCCCGGGGCGGCCACGACGGGCCCGGCGCGGGAGGTGGACCTGTCCTCGCCGTGGGACGTGGCGCTGTTCGCGGGGCGGGTGTGGATCGCCATGACCGGGATCCACCAGCTGTGGACGTACGACCCGGAGGGGGGGACCGTCGAGGTGGCGGCGGGGACGCGGGACGAGGGACTGGTCGACGGCCCGGCGGACGAGGCGTGGTTCGCGCAGCCGTCCGGGCTCGCCGTGTCACCGGACGGGGAGCGGCTGTGGGTGGCCGACGCGGAGACGAGCGCGCTGCGCTGGGTGGACCGGCGGGGCGTGGTGCGCACGGCCGTCGGCACCGGCCTGTTCGACTTCGGGCACCGCGACGGCCCGGCCGGGCAGGCGCTGCTCCAGCATCCGCTGGGCGTCACGGCGCTCGCGGACGGCTCGGTCGCCGTCAGCGACACCTACAACGACGCGCTGCGCCGCTACGACCCGGCGACCGGTGAGGTGTCCACGCTGGCCGGGGACCTGCGGGAGCCGTCGGGCGCGGTGGCGGTGGGCGGGGACGTCGTGGTCGTGGAGTCGGCCCGGCACCGGCTGACCCGGCTGCGGCTGCCCGAGGAGGCCGTACGCCGCGCCGGGCGCCCCGCACCGACGGCGCCGACGGACGTGGCCCCCGGCGAGGTGGTGCTGGACGTGCTCTTCGAGGCGCCGGAGGGGCAGCGCCCGGACGACCGGTACGGGCCGCCGGCCCGGCTGCTGGTGTCCGCGACGCCGCCGGAGCTGCTGCGCACGGGCGAGGGTGCGGGGACGTCGCTCTCCCGCACCCTCGTGTTCGACCCGTCCGCCGGGTCAGGCGTCCTGCACGTCTCGGCGAGGGTCGCGTCCTGCGACGACGACCCCTCGGTCCCGTATCCGGCGTGCCGGCTGCACCAGCGGGACTGGGACGTCCCGGTCCGGCCGGCCGGCGGGGGTGCCGGGCGGCTGCCGCTGGTGTTCGCCGGCGCGGACGGTCAGACGCCGTAGCCGTCGTTGTAGCCGTCCCGCCGGTGCGGGTCCTCCGTGACGACCGGGGTCGAGGGCGGCACCACCACGCGCTTGCGCCGGGCGATGCTGCTGAAGGTCGTGACGCCGATGAGGCCCACGATCATCAGGATGACCCCGACCAGGTCGAGGTTCACGCCGTCCATGTCCCAGTCGGTCGCGAACGTGAGGATGGCTCCCGCGGCGATGAGGATGATGCACCCGCCGAGGCCCATGAGTGTCGCCTCCTGTCCGGTCCGGACGATCCGGTCCGGACCTCCGGGTACCCCGGCCGGAGGCGCTCATGCGGCGCCCGCCCCAACTAGCCCTCCAGGAACGCCGACAGGGACTTGGCGAGCAGCCACGGGTCGTCGACGCCGCACAACTCCCGTGCGCTGTGCATGGAGAGGATCGCGACGCCGATGTCGACCGTGCGGATGCCGTGCCGGGCGGCGGTGATGGGACCGATGGTGGTGCCGCACGGCATGGAGTTGTTGGAGACGAAGGACTGGAACGGGACGTCCGCCTTCTCGCAGGCCGCCGCCCACACGGCACGGCCCGAACCGTCCGTCGCGTAGCGGTTGTTGACGTTGACCTTGAGGATGGGGCCGCCGTTGACACGCGGGTGGTGCGTGGGGTCGTGCCGCTCGGCGTAGTTGGGGTGGACGGCGTGGCCGGTGTCGGAGGAGAGGCAGACGGTCCCGGCGAAGGCGCGGGCCTTGTCCTCGTAGGAGCCGCCGCGGGCGAACACCGAGCGCTCCAGGACGCCGCCGAGCAGCGGGCCGTCGGCGCCGGTGTCGCTCTGGGAGCCGTTCTCCTCGTGGTCGAAGGCGGCGAGCACCGGGATGCAGGGCAGACCGGCGCCGGAGCCGGCCACGGCGGTCAGCGCGGCGGTGCCGGCGTGGACGGAGAGCAGGTTGTCCATGCGGGGACCGGCGAGGAGTTCCTTGTCGCGGCCCAGGTAGGCGGGGGGCTCGACGGAGTGGACCATGAGGTCCCAGCCGGTGACCTCGCCCGGGGCGATGCCGGCCGTCTCCTCCAGGAAGGTGATCAGATCGCCGTCACGGACGTCGCCGAGGCCCCACACGGGCTGCAGGTGCCGCTGCTTGTCGAGCTTGAGGCCGTCCGAGGAGACCGCGCGGTCGAGGTGGATGGCGAGCTGGGGGACGCGCAGCAGGGGCCGGTCCACGTTGACCAGCCGGGTCGAGCCGTCCCGCAGGGTGAGCCGGCCGGCGAGGCCGAGGTCGCGGTCGAGCCAGGAGTTGAGCAGCGGTCCGCCGTAGATCTCGACGGCGACCTGGCGCCAGCCGTGCGCGCCGGTGTCGGGCAGCGGCTTGACACGCAGGTTGGGGGAGTCGGTGTGGGCGCCGATGATCCGGAACGGCGTGTGGGGCGCCGCGCCCTCGGGGACGTACCAGGCGACGATCGCGCCGCCGCGCAGCACGTACTTGCCGCCGCTCGACCCGTCCCAGGCGTCCGTCTCGGCGACCTGGCGGAAGCCGGCCTTCTCGAGCCGTTCGGCGGTGTTCGCCACGGCGTGGTACGGCGACGGGCTCGCCGCGAGGAAGGACATCAGGTCGTCGGTGTGGCCGCGGTCGAAGCGGGGGGGTGCGCTCATGGGTTCACCTTAACGACGTGCGAGGGCCCGCTCCCGGGGAAGGGGAGCGGGCCCTCGTGCGGGGCGATGTGGATTGTCCGTGAGTGACGGGAACGGCCCTTTGCCGCCGAGCCGTTCCCGTGCGCGCGGGTCCTAGAAGGCCGCCTCGTCCAGCTCCATCAGGTCCAGCTCGACGCCCTCGGCGAGCTTGCGCGCGCCGGTCACGCCGGGCAGGACGTTGGCCGCGAAGAACTTCGCCGCCGCGATCTTGCCGGTGTAGAACGCCTTGTCCTTGGCGGAGGCCGTCGGGAGCTTCTCGGCGGCGACCGCGGCGCCCTTGAGCAGCAGGTAGCCGACGACGACGTCACCGGAGGCCATCAGCAGGCGGGTGGTGTTCAGGCCGACCTTGTAGATGTTCTTGACGTCCTGCTCGGTCGCCGCGAGGTCGGTGAGCATGAGGCCGACGATGGCCTCCAGCTCGACGGCGGCCTTGGCCAGGTGCTCGCGGGCGCCCGCCAGCTCCTCGCCGCCCTCGCCGACCGCGAGGAACTTCTTGATGTCCTCGGCGAGCGAGTTCAGGGCCGCGCCCTGGTTGCGGACGATCTTCCGGAAGAAGAAGTCCTGGCCCTGGATGGCGGTGGTGCCCTCGTACAGGGTGTCGATCTTGGAGTCCCGGATGTACTGCTCGATCGGGTACTCCTGGAGGAAGCCGGAGCCGCCGAAGGTCTGCAGCGACTGGGCGAGCTGCTCGTAGGCCTTCTCGGAGCCGTAGCCCTTGACGATCGGCAGGAGCAGGTCGTTCAGCGCGTGCTCGGCCTTGGCGTCCTCGCCGTTGGCCTCCTTGACCTGGATGGCGTCCTGGACGGAGGCGGTGTACATCACCAGGGCGCGCATGCCCTCCGCGTACGCCTTCTGCGTCATGAGGGCGCGGCGCACGTCGGGGTGGTGGGTGATGGTGACCTTGGGGGCGGTCTTGTCCATGAAGTTCGCCAGGTCGGGGCCCTGGACGCGCTCCTTGGCGTACTCCAGCGCGTTGAGGTAGCCCGTCGACAGCGTGGAGATCGCCTTCGTGCCGACCATCATGCGGGCGAACTCGATGATGCGGAACATCTGGCGGATGCCGTCGTGCTTGTCGCCGATCAGCCAGCCCTTGGCAGGGTGCTTGTCGCCGAACGTCATCTCGCAGGTGTTGGACGCCTTGAGGCCCATCTTGTGCTCGACGTTGGTGGCGTAGACGCCGTTGCGCTCGCCCAGCTCGCCGGTCTCGAAGTCGAAGTTGTACTTCGGGACCATGAACAGGGACAGGCCCTTGGTGCCGGGTCCGGCGCCCTCGGGGCGGGCCAGCACGTAGTGGATGATGTTCTCCGACATGTCGTGCTCGCCGGACGTGATGAAGCGCTTGACGCCCTCGATGTGCCAGGAGCCGTCCTCCTGCTGCACGGCCTTGGTGCGGCCGGCGCCGACGTCCGAGCCGGCGTCCGGCTCGGTGAGGACCATCGTCGAACCCCACTGCTTCTCGGTGGCGATCTTCGCGATGTGCTTCTGGACCTCGTTGCCCTCCTCGAAGAGGATGCCCGCGAACGCGGGGCCCGAGGAGTACATCCACACGGCCGGGTTGGCGCCCAGGATCAGCTCGGCGTAGGCCCAGATGAGGGAGCGGGGCGCGGTGGTGCCGCCGATCTCCTCGGGCAGGCCCAGACGCCAGTACTCGGAGTCCATGAAGGCCTGGTAGCTCTTCTTGAAGGACGCCGGGACGGGCGCGGTGTTGGTCTCCGGGTCGAAGACCGGCGGGTTGCGGTCGGCGTCGGCGAAGGACTCCGCGAGCTCGTTCTCGGAGAGGCGGGTCAGCTCCTCCAGGATGCTCTTCGCGGTCTCGACGTCCATCTCCTCGAACGGACCCGTGCCGTACAGCTTGTCGCGTCCGAGTACTTCGAAGAGGTTGAACTCGATGTCGCGGAGGTTCGACTTGTAGTGCCCCATGGTCACGGCTCCGTAGCGGGTCGGCGAGGCACTGGATCCTCGCGCTGGTTCACGTACCAACAAGTAGCTACGATGATGCTACCCGCCAGTAATAAGACGCAACCCCGACCCCCGATCTGTGACAGGCCCCACCGGAACGACCTCGGCGGCCATAGCGGTCCACGGGCCCGGTCGTGGTCGGTACGCTTGCGCGCATGTATGGATACGGCCAGCCCATGGACGGTGGGGCGCAGCAGCAGTACGCCCCGCCGCAGCAGCCCATGGCCGGTGGCGCCGGCGGGTACGGCCAGCAGCCGCCGCTCTACCCCGAGCCGTCCCCGCCCTCGCTCGCGGACGCGGTACGCGCCTTCACCACGGGTCAGCTGACGGCCGAGGACTTCCAGCAGGTCTTCGCGACCTCGAAGGTCTACTGCCCACGCGGCGACAACCCCGGCTTCCTCGCCCTGCACAACACCCAGCAGCCGGTGATCCCGATGTTCACCTCGCTCAAGGAGCTGCGGCGGTACGCGGGCAAGGAGTCCAAGTACTTCGTCATCACCGGCGCCGAGGTGATCGACCTGCTGCCGACCGGCTACGGCTTCGTCCTGGACATGGAGGGCGAGCACCGCATGGTCTTCGACGCGAAGGCCGTGGAGCAGATGGTCGAGTTCGCCATGCGCCGCATGTACGGCTGAGCGGACGTGCTGTCACACTGAGCCGCTTCCCGGATCGAACGCCCGGAGGGAATGCCCTCCGGGCTTTGTGCGTTCGGGGTGGCAGAAAGTTCAACGCTCAACTAAACTGGCCGCACAAGGAGGTACCGACATGCCTGCAGTGACCGTCGAGAACCCGCTGACGCTGCCCCGTGTCGCCGCGCCCGCGGAGGCCGTGGCCCGTCCCGTGCTCGCCGTCACGACCGCGCCGAGCGGTTTCGAGGGTGAGGGCTTCCCGGTGCGCCGCGCGTTCGCCGGGATCAACTACCGCCATCTGGACCCGTTCATCATGATGGACCAGATGGGTGAGGTGGAGTACGCGTCGGGCGAGCCGAAGGGCACCCCCTGGCATCCGCACCGCGGCTTCGAGACCGTCACCTACATCATCGACGGGATCTTCGACCACCAGGACAGCAACGGCGGCGGTGGCACGATCACCAACGGCGACACGCAGTGGATGACCGCGGGCTCGGGCCTCCTGCACATCGAGGCCCCGCCGGAGTCCCTCGTCATGTCCGGCGGCCTCTTCCACGGCCTGCAGCTGTGGGTGAACCTCCCGGCCAAGGACAAGATGATGGCCCCGCGCTACCAGGACATCCGCGGCGGCAACGTCCAGTTGCTCACCACCCCCGACGGCGGCGCGCTGCTGCGCGTCATCGCCGGTGAGCTGGACGGGCACGCCGGACCCGGCATCACGCACACGCCGATCACGATGATCCACGCGACGGTGGCGCCGGGCGCCGAGGTCACCCTGCCGTGGCGCGAGGACTTCAACGGGCTGGCGTACGTGCTCGCGGGCAAGGGCTCGGTCGGTGCCGAGCGCCGTCCCGTCCACGTGGGCCAGACCGCGGTCTTCGGCGCCGGTGGCTCGCTGACCGTCCGCGCCGACGAGAAGCAGGACTCCCACACGCCGGACCTGGAGGTCGTCCTCCTCGGCGGACAGCCCATCCGGGAGCCGATGGCCCACTACGGCCCGTTCGTGATGAACACCAAGGACGAGCTGATGCAGGCCTTCGAGGACTTCCAGAAGGGCCGCCTGGGCACCGTCCCCGCGGTGCACGGCATGAGCGCCGCCGGACCCGCGCAGGACTGACCGGCACGTCACGAGGCCCGCGGCCGCACCCACCCGGTGCGGCCGCGGGCCTCTCGCCGTCCGCCACCCGCGGGCCCTCCCCCGTCCGTCACCCGCCCGGATCGCCCGCGCACGACACCCGGCCCCGCGCATGATCCGCTGGAGGCGTGCAGGCCCCCACCCCGTTGCTGCCCGAGCCCGTCCGGCGGCTCGCCGCCTGGTGCGCCGTCGTCCTGCTCGTCGCCGGAGTCGTCTACGTCGGCATCCTGCTGACGGTGGAGCTGAGCACTGCGGTCGTGCCCGTCCTGCTCGCCCTGCTCGGGACGGCCCTGCTCGGCCCGCTGCACCGGCGGCTGGTCAAGGCGGGCGTGAACCGGTCCCTGGCCGCCGGACTCACCTGTGTCGCCGTGGTCGCCGTGGTCGGCGGGGCCGTCTACATCGTCGCCGCCGCCGTCGTGGAGAGCGGCGACGAGATCGTCGCCTCGCTCCGGCACGCCGGACGCGACCTCACCCGGCGCTTCGGACCCGCCGGGACCTCGCTGGACGACCTCGCCGGCAACTCCCGCGAACTGCTCTCCAAGTTCGGCGGGACCGCCGCCTCCGGTGTCATCAGCGGGGTCAGCGTGGTCGGCGAGAGCATCGCGATCGGCGTGCTCGCGCTGCTGCTCGTCTTCTTCTTCCTGCGCGACTCCCACCGGGCGGCCGGCGCGCTGCGCTCCCTGGTGCCCCGGCACAGCGGCGACCTCACCGAGGCCATGGCCCGGCGGGCCTTCCGGGCCGTCGAGGGGTTCATGCGCGGGACCACCTTCATCGCCCTCATCGACGCCGTCTGCATCACCGTCGGCCTGCTGATCCTCGACGTGCCGGGCGCGGTCGGGCTGGGCGCGCTCGTCTTCATCGGGGCGTACATCCCCTATCTGGGCGCCTTCATCTCCGGTGCCGTCGCCGTCCTCGTCGCGCTTGCCGACCGGGGGTTCGTCATCGCGCTGTGGGTCCTCGGCATCGTGCTCGCCGTGCAGCAACTGGAAGGGCATGTGCTGACCCCGATGATCCAGAGCCGCACGGTCCAGATGCACCCGGCCGTCGTCATGGTGACGATCACCGCGGGCGCCTCCGTCGCCGGCATCCTCGGGATGCTGCTCGCCGTGCCCCTGACGGCCGCCGCCACCGGCGTCGCCCATGAGCTGAGGGAGCGTTACGCCCGCCCCGACCCGCCCGGCGCCACCGCCGTCCCGGAGCCGTCGCCGCCACCGGACTCGTAGAGCTCGAACCAGATGGACTTGCCCTCGCCCCGGGGGTCCACCCCCCAGGCGTGCGCCAGAAGCTCGATCAGGACCAGGCCCCGCCCGGACGACGCCAGCTCCCCGGGCCGGCGCACGTGCGGCAGGTCGTCACTGGTGTCGGACACCTCCACCCGCAGCCGGCGGCCCCCCGGCCCGCCCCGCACCTCGGCCAGGAACAGGGCGTCCGCGTCCGTGTGCACGAGGACGTTGGTCAGCGTCTCCGACAGCAGCAGCACCGCCGAGTCGACGTGGTCGGGGACCGGCCAGTCGTGCAGCAGCTCCCGCAGCTGCTGGCGGGCCACCGCCACGCGCTCCGGCTCGGCCTGGGCCACCGACATCATCGTGCGGCGCACGGCGGCCCGTGCGGCGGCCCGCGTACCGGCCGTGTCCTCGCACGTCCGGTGCAGCAGCAGCACCGCGATGTCGTCCTCCCGCCGGTCGGCGAGCGGACCGGTGGTGTGGTGGGAGGACGGGCCGTGCACGGCCTGCACGAGCGCGTCGGCCAGTCCCTCCAGATCGCCGTCGTGGCCCTCCAGGACCGTACGGATACGGCCCCAGCCGGTGTCCAGGTCGTGGCCGCCGGTCTCGATCAGGCCGTCCGTGCAGATCAGCATGGTCTCGCCGGGGCCGAGCGCGATCGTGGTCGTCGGGTAGTCGGCGTCCGGGTCGATGCCGAGCGGCAGACCGCCGGCCGTCGGGCGGTGCAGCACCGTGCCGTCGGCCATCCGGATGGCCGGGTCGGGGTGCCCGGCCCGCGCGATCTCCAGCCGGCCGGTCGCCGGATCGACCTCCACGTACAGACAGGTCGCGAAGCGCGGTGCGGCCGGGTCCTCGTCGGGGGAGCCGAACGTCATGCCGTGCAGGAAGCGGGAGGCGCGGGACAGCACGGCGTCGGGGCGGTGGCCCTCGGAGGCATAGGCGCGCAGGGCGATCCGCAGCTGGCCCATCAGCCCGGCCGCCCGGACGTCGTGGCCCTGCACATCGCCGATGACCAGGGCGAAGCGGCCGCCGCCGGTGGACGGCCCGCCGGGCAGCGGGATCATGTCGTACCAGTCGCCGCCGACCTGGAGTCCCCCGCCGGTCGGGACATAGCGCGCGGCGACGGTCATGCCCGGTATCTCGGGGCCCAGCCGGGGCAGCATGGACCGCTGGAGACCGTCCGTCAGCTCGCGCGCGGACTCGGCGGCCTCGGCCCGGGACAGGGCCTGGGCGAGCATGCGGGCGACCGTCGTGAGCACCGAGCGCTCGTCGGGGGTGAAGGCGACCGGATAGGCGAAGGCGGCCATCCAGGCGCCCATCGTGCGGCCGGCCACGATCAGCGGCAGGAACGCCCAGGACCGGCGGTCGAAGTGCGCGGCCAGGGGCCAGGTCGCCGGATAGCGCTCCTTGTACTGCTCGGGGGAGGACAGATAGACGGCCCGGCCGGTGCGGACCACCTCGGCGGCCGGGTAGTCGGAGTCCAGCGTCAGATCCTTGAAGGGGTCCTCGTCGCCGGGCGCGTGGCCGTGGTGGCCGATGATTGTCAGCCGGTCGCCCGTGACGCCGAACACCGCGAGCCCGTCCGGGGAGAACCCCGGCATGGCCAGGCCCGCCGCGACCCGCAGCACCTCCGACGTGGAGCGGGCCTCCGCCAGCGCCCGGCCCGCGTCCAGCAGGAACGCCTCCCGGGAGCGCCGCCAGTCACCGGTGACGGCGGTGCGCTGCGAGGAGGTGCCCGGCGCCGGTTCGGTGACCTCCTGGAGGGAGCCGGTCACCTCGTAGGCGTGCTTCTCCCGGTCGAAGGCGGCGTGGAAGCGGCTGCGCGCGACCCGGACGACCCGTCCCTGGTCGTCCATGATCCGTACGCGCACCTCGCCGAGCGTGCCCTCGGCCACCGCCAGCTGGATGACGGACGTGATCTCGTTCCAGTCCACCGGATGCAGGCGTGAGCGGACCTGGGCCTGGCTGAGCGTGCGAGTCTCGGCGGGCAGCCCGAGCAGGCGTGCCGCCTCCGCGTCGACCGTGACCAGCCCCGTGTCCGTGTCCCAGTGCCACAGCCCCGTCGCGAGGACGGTGAGGACCTCCTCCACGGCGGGCAGGGCCTCACCCGTACGCATGGCCCCACTGTAAGAAGAGCCGATCGGACCGTGCCACCGAAGCGGTGCGGGCCCCCGTCCGCCCGCCGGGGCCCGGGGCGCGGGGAAACGGTGGGGAGGCGATCATGGGCTGCCCGGTAGGCTTGGGGGGAGTTTCACGTGAAACAAAGCCTCTCCTTCACGGGAACCACGCCCCCGATCCGCGAAGACTGGATGAACGACGATGCATCGGTACAGGTCCCACACCTGCGGCGAGCTCCGCTCCTCTGACGTCGGCACCGACGTCCGGCTGAGTGGCTGGCTGCACAATCGGCGCGACCTGGGCGGCATCCTCTTCATCGATCTGCGCGACCACTACGGCATCACGCAGCTCGTGGCCCGCCCCGGCACCCCCGCCTACGAGGCCCTGGACAAGGTCTCCAAGGAGTCCACGGTCCGCGTCGACGGCAGAGTCGTCTCCCGCGGCGCCGAGAACGTCAACCCCGACCTGCCCACCGGTGAGATCGAGGTCGAGGTCGGCGAGGTCGAGCTGCTCGGCGCCGCCGCCCCGCTGCCGTTCACGATCAACGCCGAGGACGGGGTGAACGAGGAGCGGCGCCTGGAGTACCGCTTCCTCGACCTGCGCCGCGAGCGCATGCACAAGAACATCATGCTGCGGTCGTCGGTCATCGCCTCGATCCGCTCGAAGATGGTCGCCCTCGGCTTCAACGAGATGGCGACGCCGATCCTGTCGGCGACCTCCCCCGAGGGCGCGCGTGACTTCGTCGTCCCGTCCCGTCTGCACCCGGGCAAGTTCTACGCCCTGCCGCAGGCGCCGCAGCAGTTCAAGCAGCTGCTGATGATCTCGGGCTTCGACCGCTACTTCCAGATCGCGCCCTGCTTCCGCGACGAGGACGCCCGCGCCGACCGCTCGCCGGGCGAGTTCTACCAGCTCGACGTCGAGATGAGCTTCGTCGAGCAGGAGGACGTCTTCCAGCCGATCGAGAAGCTCATGACCGAGCTGTTCGAGGAGTTCGGCAACGGCCGCCACGTCACCTCGCCGTTCCCGCGCATCCCGTTCCGCGAGGCGATGCTCAAGTACGGCTCCGACAAGCCGGACCTGCGGGCCCAGCTCGAACTGGTCGACATCACCGACGTCTTCGAGGGCTCGGAGTTCAAGGCGTTCGCCGGCAAGCACGTGCGCGCGCTGCCGGTGCCGGACGTCTCCGGCCAGCCCCGCAAGTTCTTCGACCAGCTCGGCGACTACGCGGTCTCGCAGGGCGCGAAGGGCCTGGCCTGGGTGCGCGTCGGCGAGGACGGCTCGCTGACCGGCCCGATCGCCAAGTTCCTCACCGAGGAGAACGTCGCCGAGCTGACCAAGCGCCTCGCGCTGGCCCCCGGCCACGCGGTGTTCTTCGGCGCCGGCGAGTTCGACGAGGTCTCGAAGATCATGGGCGCGGTCCGCGTCGAGGCCGCCAAGCGCGCCGGCCACTTCGAGGAGAACGTCTTCCGCTTCTGCTGGATCGTCGACTTCCCGATGTACGAGAAGGACGAGGAGACCGGCGCGATCGACTTCTCGCACAACCCCTTCTCGATGCCGCAGGGCGGCCTGGAGGCCCTGGAGACCCAGGACCCGCTGGACATCCTCGGCTGGCAGTACGACATCGTCTGCAACGGCGTCGAGCTGTCCTCCGGCGCGATCCGGAACCACGAGCCGGAGATCATGCTCAAGGCGTTCGAGATCGCCGGCTACGACCGCGAGACGGTCGAGGAGAAGTTCGCCGGCATGCTGCGCGCCTTCCGCTTCGGCGCCCCGCCGCACGGCGGCATCGCCCCCGGCGTCGACCGCATCGTGATGCTCCTCGCCGACGAGCCGAACATCCGCGAGACGATCGCCTTCCCGCTCAACGGCAACGCCCAGGACCTGATGATGGGCGCGCCGACGGAGCTGGAGGAGGCCCGGCTGAAGGAGCTGCACCTGTCGGTGCGCAAGCCCCAGCCGAAGTAGGCGGAACGCACGAAGGGCGGTGGCCCGGAACCGACAGGGTCCGGGCCACCGCCCTTCGTCGTGGATGCCCTCCGGTCATTCCTCGGGCTCGGGAGGCGGCCGGAGGGCCTCTTCCTCCAGCAGGCGCTCGGCGATGTCGTCGGCCCAGGCCCGGATCCAGCGGCGCAGCGCCGGCGCGGCGTCCTCGGGGAGTCCCCGGGCGGTGAACTCCCGGTCGTCCAGGAGGTCCGTCGCCTCCAGACGGGACTGCAGGTCGGCGGGGTCGAACGCGTCCCAGGCGTGCCGGCGGCCCTGCTCCTCCAGGTCGGGGAAGGTCCAGCCGGGCGCGGCCAGGTACACGTCGACGACGTCCCGGGCGGTGCCCCGGTCGGCCAGGGCGCGGACCTTCGTGCCGATGACGTCCTCCAGGGCGAGCGCCGGGCCCAGGTCGGTGGTGACCGGAGGCCGCCAGAGGGTCTCCTTGACGACGTCGACCGTGCGGTCCTCGCCGGTGTCCGGGTCCGTGACGAGCAGCCGCGCCGACAGCGGGTCGGTCTCCACCGGGCGGACCTCCCAGCCGCGTTCGGCGAGACCGGCGCGCAGCACGGCCGCGACCCGGTCCATGGGTTCGGCGGTCTGCGTGGCGACCTCCACCGGACGCGGGCGGCGCGGCCCGCGCCGGCGCCGGTGGTCCTCCGCGCCCGGCAGTTCCAGCGCCTGCGCGCGCGGGGGTGCCTCCCGCCGCGGGTCGGGGGCGAGCCCGTGGGCGCGTACGGCGCACTCGCCGGCGAGGACGAGCGCGTAGCGGGCGCCCACGGTCAGGACGTCGTCGGTGAGATGGCGGCGGCTGGGGATCATGATCCGCCGATTATGGTCCTTACTTGGCGACGAACTGCGTCAGGATCGCCTGCACCTCGTAGATGTCGACGCCCTTGGTGAACGTCTTCTCGATCGGGACGGAGTTGCCCGACACCCAGATCTTCAGCTCGGCGTCGAGGTCGAACGTGCCGGCCGTCTCCACCGCGAAGTGCGTGATGCTGCGGTACGGGATGGAGTGGTACTCCACCTTCTTCCCGGTGATCCCCTGCTTGTCGACCAGGATCAGCCGGCGGTCGGTGAACAGGATGGTGTCCCGTATCAGCAGATACGCGGCGTGCACCTGCTCGCCGTGCCCCAGCAGCCGCGCGTAGTCCTGCTGCGCCTGCCCCTGGTCGATCGTGTGCGCGTTGCCGAACAGTGCCATGGATGGCCCCCCTTGGTAGGCCAGCCATCGTAGGGGATCAGGTGTCGTAGGAGCCGTCCCACGGCTCGCCGAAGCCCAGGTGGTCCGGGTACAGCTCGGCCCAGCCCTCCCCGTCGTCCTCTCCGGTCACCAGGCCGAACAGGACGTTGTCGACGGTCAGTTGGAAGGGCCGTACGGCGATGTTCGTGTACGTGCGCCGCGGGAGGCCGCGCAGCCGGGTCGCGAGGTGCACGCGGGCCCGGGAGAGCACCGAGTCCGGGCCGTCGGGGTCGCGCTGCTGCTCGGCCCAGGTGCCCGCGCACCAGATCTCCGAGTCGCGGTACGTCCCGTCGGTCTCGAAGGTGTGCAGCACCGCGTAGAGGCGTTTCTGTTCTTCCCACCCGGGACCGAGCTCGAAGCCCTTGGGGAAGGCGTAGGTGACGGACCCCATGAACTGCCCGTCTTCGTAACAGCCGATCGCCTCGGTGCGGCCGTGGGGCTCGTAGGCGATCGGAATGACCTCTGGGACTGCCATGGCGAAAACCATACGGTCGTTCCGGGGGTGGTGGTGGCGGTGGGGTCCGATCGTTGCCGAGTGATGGGGCGATTGTTCTTTATGGTCCCGAGTTGGTGTGGGTCTCGGGTCCTTCCTCGTAGCGGGGAAGTCCCTCCGTGGAGATCGTCCAGCCGGCGATGGTGACGTCCTCGCCGTAGACGAAGTCCTTGCGGGTGGCGTAGCGCGGGCCGTCGGAGGTGGCGTGGATGTCGCTGAGGACGGCACCCTCACCCGTGCGGGGATCGAAGATCGCATAGACGGGGACGCCGATGAGGGGGTAGTCACGCAGCTTGGTGACCCAGTCGTTGTCCGGGTTGGAGCGGGAGACGATCTCGACGGCGGCGATGAGCGTGCGGGGATCGAAGGACCCCTGTCCCTCCATGTCGGCCTCGGCGATCACCATGAGGTCGGGGCGGCGCATGATGCCTTCCGGCACCATCTCGATGCCCTCATGTCGAGGACGATGCCTTCCTTGGTGATCTCGAACCTGCCCGGCAGGGTGCCGTCCGTGAACTCCACGAAGTCGCGCATGGCCCGGTACAGGAGCGTCGCTGTCATGCGAGGCACCCTTCGGCTTGTCGAGCGGAGCGGCAGTCGCGGCAGTGGCCTGGGGTGGGGGCGCGGAAGGCTCGGTCGCAGCCTTCGCAGGTCTGGAGGGGGTGGCGGGGCTCGGGGGCCGGTGCGGCCGGGGGCCTGACCGGGGGCGGGGGTGGGAGTTGGGCGGTCAGGCGGTGGGCCAGGAGGGCGGCCGGGCGGATCAGGGGCTCGTTCGGCAGGTTCTCGGTGAGGGCGTGGCGTACGGCGGTGGGGGCGACGTCGCGCTCCAGCCAGGCGGCGACGCCGGGGGCGAGGTGTTCGGCGTCGGTGGCGGACAGGAGCAGGCGCGGGTCGTGGCGGCGCAGGACGGACAGGACGTCGACGGCTTGCTGGAGCAGGGCGCTCCAGGGGCGCGACGGCTGGGGTACGGCGGGCAGCCGCTTGCGGGGCGCGGGTTCCTCGGGGGACGTGCGCCGGGCGGGCCTGCGGGTGGTCTGCTCGCGGGAGCCCCGGTGGCCCGGCCGGTTGCAGGAGACCGTGCGGGTGATGATCCGGCCGGTGGCCGTGCGCTCGCGGGTGCGCCGCAGGTAGCCGTGCGTCTCGAGTTCCCGCAGGGCGGCGGCGATCCGGGTGGGGCCCTCGGGGAAGCGGGCGGCGAGGGTCTTGATGTCGACGGCGGTCCCTCGCCGCACCGACTGGATGTAGCAGGCCAGTCCGATGGCGAGCAGGGACAGGTCCTGGTGCTGGGCCAGGTCGTTGCCGATCACCGTGAAGTTCTCGGTGTGGCGGACGTGGTCGTGGACGACGCCGGCGATCCGGTGCCCGTCGGGGTGGTTCTTGCCCGGGATACGGGACTGGGGGCGCGCGGGCGCGCTAGGGTTTTCGGTGTCCATCGGGAAGCCGTTTCTTCCTCGGTGGTCAGGCCCTCGCCTTGGGAGTGCCAGTCCCGGCGAGGGCCGTCGCATGTCTGGGGGTTGTCGTGTGCTGGTGCTGCTGGCGCTGAGCGTAAGGCAGGCAACCGGGCCCAGATCCAGCCCACTTGGGCATATTCACTCGCGGGAGTGAGTTTGCCCGGCGGGAGGGAGGGGTGGGGCTTGGCGGGGTGCTTTCTCCCTGGTGGGTGGTTCATAGGGACCGCAGGTGGGACCGGAGTGTGGGTCTTCACGTTCCGGTGGCTCATCGGTGGCGAGGGTGACCTCGGCCCAGACGGTCTTGCGGGGTGGCAGGCTGCGGGTGACGCCCCAGCGGTCGGCGAGGGCGGCCACGAGGGTCAGGCCACGACCTGACTCGGCGGTCGGGTCGGGGCGCCGGTGGCACGGAATATCGTCACCGCGCGTGTCCGTGACCTCGATGCGGAGCGTCCCCCCGACCACGTAGAGCAGGAGCTGGAAGTTCCGTCCGGGGACGCGTCCGTGGGTGGCCGCGTTGTTCGCCAGCTCGGCCACGATGAGCTGGGCCGGGTCTAATGGCAGTCCCCAGGCCAGGAGTTGCTGGGTGGCGAGCAGGCGGGCGAGGCGGGCGCCGCGGGGTGTCGGGGACAGCAGGACGCTGAAGTTGCGGATGGCGTGTTCGGGGGCGACGAGCTTCTGAGTCACGTCACTCAGCGTGGCCGACCACACCTACCGTGGGGAGTGACGCCGCGGTTGCGTACGGTGACTGTCCGGTCGTTGTCCGGTGCTGTCCGGGCCTGTCGGGTCGTTGCGCACGGGTAGGGCGTCGCTGGTACGAGGCGGGACGACGGAGGGGTGCGCATGCTGAGGACGGAGGCCGACGAGCTGGGGTGGGAGGTCGACCCGGACGACGAGTGGGGCGTGGCCGTGGTCGCCACCGTGGGACGGCAGTTGAAGCTCCGGCGCGAGGCGGTGGGGATGCGGGCCGGGGAGTTCGGCAGGGCGGTGGGGCGGCGAGGACCTCGTCTACAAGATCGAGAGCGGGAAGCGGATTCCCCGGCAGGAGTATCTGGACAGAGCGGACGAGGTGCTGGGGGCGGGTGGGCTGCTCGCGGCGATGAAGGAGGACGTGGCGAAGGTCCGGTATCCCAAGAAGGTCCGGGATCTGGCGCAGATGGAGGCGCGGGCGGTGGAGATCGGGGTGTACGAGTGCAACATCATCGCCGGTCTGCTGCAGACACCGGAGCACGCTCGGGCGGTCATCAAGGCAGCGCAGCCGCCCTACTCGCTGGACGACGTCGAGCGCATGGTGGCCGCGCGGCTGGCCAGGCAATCGGTCTTCGACCGGGACCCGGCTCCGTCGATCCACTTCGTCCTGGAAGAGGCCCCACTGCGTCGGCGGGTCGGGGGCACAATGGTGTGGCGGCGGCAACTCGAACGTCTGTTGGAGGTGGGGCGGTTGCACTACGTCACGCTTCAGGTCATGCCGACGAACACCGAGCCCCATCCCGGCCTGGACGGCAGGATCGAGTTGCTGAAATTCCCGGACGGTGCGGCGGCGGGCCGGTCTGACGGCGCGTTCAACGGGCGGCCGATCACCGACCCGAAGCAGCTCCGCATCCTTGAGCTGCGGTATGGCACCATCCGGGCGCAGGCTCTCTCGTCGAGGGAGTCGCTGGCCTTCATCGAGCAACTGCTGGGAGACACATGATCCACAAAGCATCAGCCGTGGGCGCCTCCGAACTGACGTGGTTCAAGAGCAGTTACAGCGGCGGCACTGACGGCGAGTCCTGCGTCGAGCTCGCTACTTCCCCGGGCGCTGTTCACGTCCGTGATTCCAAGGACGTCGATGGGCCACGCCTCGGCCTCGCCCCGCGGGCCTGGGCGGCTTTCGTGGCGTTCGCCGCGGGGCGCTGACAGGGACGTTCGGCCAAGGTCCCTACCGAAGAGTTGTCGGCCCTGATCGAGCGAGTGCGGGAGAGACATGAACCGTGAGACCGAGTTGGTGTGGTTCAAGAGCAGCTACAGCAGCGGCACGGACGGCAACTCCTGTGTCGAGCTCGCCCTTGCCCCCGGCGCCGTGCACGTCCGGGACTCCAAGTACGGCGAAGCCGGCCCCCGCCTCGCGCTCGGGGCGCGGGCGTGGGCCGGCTTCGTGGGGTGGCCGGCGTCGGACTACTCGCCGCCGAAGCGCTCCTTGTAGAGCTCCAGGTCGTCGTCCGTCAGCTTGGCGAAGAGGACCGGCGGGACGATGAAGGGGGTGCCGACCGGGACGGCGGTCAGGGACCTGGCCTCGTCCGGGGTCACCCAGGTCGCCGTGTCGTCCGGCAGGGAGAACGCCTGACGCATGGCCTTCGACGTCGTCGGGATGAACGGCTCCGACACCACCGCGTACAGGTGGATCAGGTTCATCGCCGTGCGCAGCGTCAGCGCCGCCGCGTCCTTGTCGGTCTTGATCTCCAGCCAGGGGGCCTTCTCCTCCAGGTAGGAGTTGCCCGCCGACCACAGCGCCCGCAGGGCCGCCGCCGCCTTGCGGAACTGCAGCGACTCCATGTGCGACTCGTACTCGGCGAGCAGCTCCGCGATCTGCTCGCCCAGCTTCGTCTCCGCCTCACCGGGCTCGCCGCCCGCCGGGACCTCCTCGCCGAAGCGCTTCTTCGAGAAGGACAGGACGCGGTTGACGAAGTTGCCCAGGGTGTCGGCGAGGTCCTTGTTCACCGTCGCGATGAAGTGCTCCCACGTGAACGACGCGTCGTCCGACTCGGGGGCGTTGGCGATCAGGAAGTAGCGCCAGTAGTCGGCGGGCAGGATCTCCAGCGCCTGGTCGGTGAAGACACCGCGCTTCTGGGAGGTCGAGAACTTGCCGCCGTAGTACGTCAGCCAGTTGAACGCCTTGACGAAGTCGACCTTCTTCCACGGCTCCCGGATGCCCAGCTCGGTCGCCGGGAACATCACGGTGTGGAAGGGGACGTTGTCCTTCGCCATGAACTGCGTGTAGCGGACGTCGGTGTCGACGTCGTACCACCACGACTTCCAGTCCCGGTTCTCCGGGTCCTGGTCGGCCCACTCCTTCGTCGACCCGAGGTACTCGATCGGGGCGTCGAACCACACGTAGAAGACCTTGCCCTCGGCCGCCAGCTCCGGCCAGGTGTCGGCCGGGACGGGCACGCCCCAGTCCAGGTCACGGGTGATCGCCCGGTCGTGCAGGCCCTCCGTCAGCCACTTGTGGGCGATCGAGGAGGCCAGGTGCGGCCAGACGCCGTCGTGACGGGACACCCACTCCGCGACCTCGTGCTGCAGCTTGGACTGGAGGAGGAAGAGGTGCTTGGTCTCGCGGACCTCCAGGTCCGTGGAGCCGGAGATCGCCGAGCGCGGCTCGATCAGGTCGGTCGGGTCCAGGACGCGCGTGCAGTTCTCGCACTGGTCGCCGCGGGCCTTGTCGTAGCCGCAGTGCGGGCAGGTGCCCTCGACGTAGCGGTCCGGGAGGAAACGGCCGTCGGCCGGGCTGTAGACCTGGCGGATCGCGCGCTCTTCGATGAAGCCGTTCTCGTGCAGCTTGCGGGCGAAGTGCTGGGTGATCTCGACGTTCTCCTGGCTGGAGCTGCGGCCGAAGTGGTCGAACGCGAGCGAGAAGCCGTCGTAGACCGCCTTCTGCGCGTCGTGCGCCTGGGCGCAGAACTCCGCCACCGGGAGGCCCTGCTCCTTCGCGGCGAGCTCGGCGGGGGTGCCGTGCTCGTCGGTGGCGCAGATGTACAGGACGTCGTGGTCACGCTGGCGGAGGTACCGGGAGTACACGTCCGCCGGGAGCATGGACCCCACCATGTTGCCCAGGTGCTTGATCCCGTTGATGTACGGAAGGGCGCTGGTGATGAGGTGTCGAGCCATCGCGGGCTGCTCCCAGGTCGTTACGTGGGGTGACGGGTGCCGGGTTCCGCGGCCGCTGCCGTCACTTTCGAACCTTGAAATGGTAGCCGACATGGGCGAGCCGCCCGTCTCCCGTTCTGAGGGGTGGGAAGCGGGCGGCTCGGTTTCCTACGGGTTGTAGCTGGGTCCGGCGGTCCTACGGGCGCCAGGACGACAGGATGCCGTCGTAGAGCTGGTCGTCCGTGAGCTCCAGGGGGGACTCGCCCGCGAAGAACGTGGCGGTGTTGCCCGTCTTCAGCTTGCGGAGGTAGTCGAACGCCTTCTGCTCGGGGTCTCCGAAGGCGACGATCGAGAAGAAGACGTTCGGGTGCTTCTTCGCCGCGTCCGTGAGGGCCTGGTTGGCCGGGGTCTTGGCGTCGGGGGCGCCGTCCGTCTGGAAGACGACCAGGGCCGGGGTGCCGGGGGCCGTCTTGGCGTGGTGGGCGACGACCTCCTCGACGGCCACGTGGTAGCTGGTACGGCCCATGCGGCCGAGGGCGGCGTGGAGCTCGTCGATCTTGTTCTCGTGCTCGGTGAGGGTGAGGTCGCCGGTGCCGTCGAGTTCGGTGGAGAAGAAGACGACGTGGACGGTCGGGTCCTTGTCGTCCAGGTGGGCGGCGAGGGCGAGGGTCTGCTCGGCGAGGGCCTGGGCGGAGCCGTCCTTGTAGTACGGGCGCATGGAGGCGGAGCGGTCGAGGACGAGGTAGGTCTTGGCGCGGGTGCCGGTGAGGTTGTGGGTGGCGAGTGCCTTGCCGGCGGCGGTGTGGGCGGTACGGAGGTTTGTGGGGACGGCTGTCTCGGCCTCGGCTTCGCCTTGGGCTCCGCCGGTGGGGGCGGCGGTCTCGGCCTCGGCTTCGCCTTCGGCCTTTTCGTTCCCACCCGCACCACCCGTGACGCTTTCGTCGTCGGCTGCCGGTGGCCCCTGTGGGGCTTCCTCGTCGTCGGCGGCTGCGGCCGGTTCCTCGGGCTGCGTCTCCGTGACGGGCTCCGGCTGCTCCTCGGCCTTCGCGGCCTCGGGCTCCGGGGCCGCCTCAGGCTCGGGCTCCGGGGTGGTCTCGGCGACCGGCTCCGGCTCCGGCTCGGGCTCCGGGGTCGTCTCGGCCACCGGCTCGGCCACCGGCTCGGGCACCGGCTCGGGCTCCGGCTCCGGGGTCGGCTCCTCGGCCTTCGGGGTCTCCGGCTCCGGCTCGGGGGTCGTCTCGGCCACCGGCTCGGGGGCCGGGGTCGCCTCGGCCACCGGCTCCGGCTCCGGCTCGGGCTCCGGGGTCGGCTCGGCCGCCGGCTCCGGTTCCGGCTGAGCTGCCGCCGGAGGCGTCTGCTTGGGGACCGTGACGTTGTCGAAGGCCGCCGACACCAGGTCGTGCTCGTTGTCGTCCGGTTCCGCTGCCGCCGGCGTAGGCGTCGGCTCGGACGTGCGCTGTTCCGGGACCGTCGTCGTGGCGGTCGGCTGCGGTTCCTGCGAAGGAGTCGCACCCTCCGCCTCGGCGGTCCGCCCCTTGCGTGACCGGCCGAACGCGTTCCGCAGGAGAGTGAGAATGCCCATGTGCGCAACCCTTCGCGTGAGTTGATGCCCGTAGATCCCTGGCCAGGACGGACACGTAAGGTTAGCGGCCCCTGGTGGTGATCTTGGGGAGGGGTGAACACAAGCTCTTTCGCCCGTCAAGGCCGCATCGAGCCGCCTGCCGGGACGGGCGGCGGACGCCGGTCGCCGTCGTGTTCCAGCCAGTCCCGGTACGCCGGTGCCTGCCGGGCCGCCTCCCAGTACGCCTCCTCCAGCGCGGGGTAGACGCCGTCGAGGTCGGTCTCCGCGCGGGCGGCCAGCAGCAGCCGTACGCCGAGGGGGTCGCCGCGCAGCCGGCGTACGGCCATGGTGGGGCTGTCGGCGTGGGTGGGCTGGCAGACGGTGACGACCTCGCCGGTGGCCACCAGGGCGTCCGCGGTGTAGTAGTCGCCGTGCAGGACCTGCGGGCTGACGCCGGCCGCCCGGAACATCCGCTGGACCGCGTCCCACTCGCCGTCGACGGTGGGGTCGACCATCCAGCGGTCCCCGGCGAGGTCGCGCAGATCGACCTCGTGCCGGGCGGCGGCCGGGTGGTCGGCGGGCAGGGACACGAACTGCGGTTCGCGGTCCATCAGCACGCGCAGCCGCAGCTCCGGCGGGATGCGCAGGGGGCAGCCCTCCACCTCGTGCACGAAGGCGACGTCCAGCTGTCCGTCGGCGACCATGCGCAGCAGGGCGTTGGGGGAGACGTTCATGTGGAGGCTGGGGTCCTGGCCGTGACCGCGCAGCCGCCGCAGCCAGCCCGCCAGGGCCTTGCTCGCGGTCGAGCCGACCCGCAGGGTGGCGCCGCCCAGCGCGGCGGCCCGCGCCTCGGTGACGAGGGCGCGCATCTCGGACACCAGGGGGCGGGCGCGGCTGAGGACGAGACGGCCCAGCGGGGTGGGCCGGCAGCCGGTGCGGGCCCGCAGGAACAGCTCGCCGCCCAGCTCCTGCTCGATGCGGCGCAGTTGTGTGCTCAACGATGGCTGGGCGACGCCCAGTTGCCGCGCGGCCCGGTGCAGACTGCCGGTGTCGGCTATCGCGCACAGCGCGCGGAGGTGTCTCACCTCGAGCTCCATGCCTGGGGAGACTAAAGCGGAAGGACTGGTTTCACCAGCCACCCAAATCCCCTCCGAACACGGCGAATCGGGGCCCTGATAGGCCCGTGCTATCGCCGATTGCCATCATCACAGCGGCTTTTCGGACGCGGACACTCGCCATGACGACTCACCCCCCACCTAGGAGTCATCCATGCGCGTGTCCTTCGTCATGTCCGCCCGCACGACGGCGGCGGCCGCTCTCGGTGTCGCGGCCCTCGGCCTCGGCATGGTCGCCCCGGCGTCCGCGGCCCCCGCCCCCGTGCACGCCGGCTTCACCGCCGGTTCGGCCGACGCCGACGCCTCGGAGGCCTTCTTCCAGGCCGTGCTGAAGTCGGTCGCCGAGAAGCAGGCGGACCGTCCGACGGCCGCCGCGGCCGTCACCGTCGTCTACGACGCCTCGGGCGCGCCCACGTTCAGCGCGCAGATAGCCCGCAGCGCCCAGATCTGGAACAGCTCGGTCTCCAACGTCAAGCTCCAGTCCGGTTCGAACGCCGACTTCACCTACCGGGAGGGCAACGACTCGCGCGGCTCGTACGCCTCGACGGACGGGCACGGCCGCGGGTACGTCTTCCTCGACTACCAGCAGAACCAGCAGTACGACTCCACCCGCGTCACCACCCACGAGACGGGTCACGTCCTCGGGCTGCCGGACCACTACGAGGGCCCGTGCAGCGAGCTGATGTCGGGCGGCGGCCCCGGCACGTCGTGCACCAACTCGCAGCCGGACTCCAACGAGCGGGCCCGGGTCGAGCAGCTGTGGGCCAACGGGTTCGCCGCCGCGCTCGACAAGGCCCTCGGCAAGGGAGCCCTCAGGTAGGCGGTTCCCGCCCCCGTTCCACCCCCCACATGACGCGGCCGCCCTCCTGCACAGGGCGGCCGCGCCCATGTCGTCAGCCGGGCCGCCCGTGCAGGGTGAGGTCGGCGAGCAGGGCGCGGTGGTCGGTGCCGGGCAGGTCGAGGAAGCGGGCGGCGCGCACGGAGAAGTCCCGGGAGAGCAGTACGTGGTCGATCTGCGCGCCGAACGGGGGTGCCGTACGGACCGGCCAGCTCGGGGTGCGGTCGTGGCCGCCGAGCCGGGCCGCGTCCCCCAGACCGGTGTCGAGGATGCGGCGGAAGGCCGCGTGGTCCTGGGAGGCGTTGAAGTCCCCGGCGAGCACGAGCGGGGTGCGGCCGCGCCCGGCGGCGAGGTCGCGCAGCCGGCCGAGTTCGCGGTGCCAGGGCCCGGTCCGGCCGGGCAGCGGCGGCATGGGGTGCGCGAGCTGGAGCCGTACCGGCCGCCCCCGGACGTCGGCGACGGCGCCCGGCATGGCCATGGTGCCGTCGACGCCCTCGGCGGGGGTGAGCGGGAACCGGCTGAGCAGCACCGAGCCGTGGGAGCCGGCGGCCACGTCCGCCACCCGGTGCGGATAGGCGCGGCCGAGCTCCCGGCGCAGGACGGCGTCGCAGGTCTGCTCGCACTCCTGGACGAACACGAGGTCCGGTCGCTCACGGCGGACGGCGGCGGCCAGCGCGCCGGCCGCGTGCCCGAACTCGACGTTCGAGGTCAGGACGCGCACGGAGGCCAGCGGCGGTCCGTCCGGCCGCCGGCTCTTGCCGTACGGCTCGATGAACCAGGCCAGCAGCCCGAGCAGCGCGACCGCCCAGACCAGGCCGGTCCACCAGCGGGCGAGCAGCGCGAGCAGCAGTCCGGCCACGGTGGGCACGAGCAGCCAGGGCAGGAAGGCCAGGAACTGCGGGACGGGGGTCAGGGCGTCGGTGTCGGCGGCCCGGCAGGCGACGACGACGGTGACGGCGAGCAGCAGCGGCGCGGCGAGCCACCACCCGGCCCCGTGGCGTCGGCGTCCGTTCTGGTTCCCCCGGTCGGTCACGGCGACGACGTTACGAGGTGGGGTGCGCGGGTGCCAGGAGCACCGGGTGCCCCCCGGGCCCCGTCAGACCCGGGCGCGCGCCGGCGGGGCGGCGGGGTCCGTGGCGGGCCGGGCGGCCTCCCGGCGCCGGGCCAGGTGGCCGGCGAGGCGGGCCGCGAGGGCCACGGCGAGGCCGAGGACGACCAGCGACCAGGCCACCGAGCGCAGCGGCTGGGTCAGCGCGTCGTACACGGCTCCGGCGGCCGGGCGGTGGGCGGCCTCGGACAGGTCGGCGAGGGTCAGCCGGCGGCCGAGGGACACGGCGAGGACCAGGAGCGCGCCGCCCAGGGCCGTGCCGAGCGCGGTCGCGGTGACCGCGCGGCGGCGGCAGGCGGCGACGGCGATCCCGGTCACCGCGAGCACGGCGGCGGCCACGGGCAGCCAGAGACCGGCGACCTCCAGCACGTCGTACCCCTTCCTGAGCCGGGCCAGCTCGTCGGCGCCGAGCACGGGCACCTCGGTGTGCTCGACCGGGATGTGCCGGGCGACGGTCACGTGGTCGTCCAGCAGCCGCTCCTTGACCTGCGCGGTGATCGGCGCGAGGTCGACGGTGACGGGGCCCGCGCGGCCGTCGCGCAGGGCGTCCAGGACGGCGTCGTGGACCGCGCGGTTGCCGGCGTCCCAGGCGGTGCGGAACGTCGCGGTGCGGGTGAAGGAGTCGGCCGCGTCCCGGACGAAGGGGCGGACCGTGCCGGGCGCGGGAGCCGCGGGCGCCCCGGCCAGCCGCCGGTCGACCTCGCGCATGATCCCGGTGCCCAGGGCGTCGGCGGCAGCCCGCCGTACGGCCGGGTCGGAGGAGAGCGGCGCCATGGCCGTGACGTAGCGGCCGGTGTCGGCGAGCCCGTACGCGGCCCAGGCCGCCGACGCGCCGAAGGGCAGGAGGAGGCACGACAGCGCGATCAGCGCCGCCGACAGACCGTCACGCAATCGGGTGGACACCCCTCAAGCGAAGGACCGCGCGGCCCGGGGCGCCCGCCGGGTGCCTGCATCCGGGCGCACGGTTCCCTCTCCGGTGGAGGCTCCGGTGGAACGTTCACCCGAACGGGTGACTCAGGTGCGCCGGCCCTCGGCGTCCTCGTGCGTGTAGTAGCGGTAGAACAGCACGACGAAGCAGGCCGCGCCGAACACGACGCCCATCAGGGACGACCTGACCACGCTGTGGCCGGTCTGGGCGTACAGGAACCCGAGCGCGCTGCCGGTGAAGGCGGCCCACAGGATCGCGTGCATCTCGCGCCGCATCTGGCCGGAGACGGCCCGGACGGCGACGAACAGCAGCATGAACACCGCCGCGGAGACGAAGCCCAGGAGCAGGTTCCAGCCGGTGATCTCGCCGCCGGAGCGGCGGTCGGCCGCCACCCAGTAGCCGTAGATCAGACCGAGGACGACCGGGAGGGCCACGTGCGCGACTTGGTGCGCGCGCGGGCTGAGGATGTCGGTCGCCGGCCGCCGGTTCGCCGTGCGCCGCCGGGACGCGGGTGCCGCATGAGCCATGAGAGCACTCCTTCCTCTCCGCCCCCGCCCTCCAGAGCACACCTGGGGCGGCGGCCTGGCAAGTCGGCGTCGGACGCCGGCTCGGTGTCGCCGGCCCGGGTACCCGGATGCGGCCCACCGGACGCCGTGTTTCGCTGAGGCGCATGAGGGCCGTCAGCGACGGTGAGGTCAGCCCGCTGGGTGACATGCGCCGGGCGCGGCCGCTTCGTGTGCGGGGCAGGAGCGTGGCCTGGGTGCCGCCGCTGCTGCTGCTCGTCGGCATCGTGGTCGTGGACTTCTGGACCAGCCGTGACTTCCGCATCCTGTCCTGGATCGTGCTGGTGCCCGGCATCGCGGCCGCGATCTGCGGGGTGTGGGGGACGGCCGTGTTCGCCGTGCTCGCGCCGCTGACGTACATCGCCGCCGACGCGCTGCTGCCGCACCAGTTCCAGGCCGGTCTGCCCGACCTGGTCCTCGCCGCCATGGGCGGTGTCCTCGCCGTGCTGGCCTGCGCGGTCCGGGTGCGCGGCGAGGAGCGGATGCTGCACATCGAGGACGTGGCGGCCACCATCCGGCGCACCGTGCTGCGCCCGCTGCCGCCCGGCTGGGGCGGTCTGGAGCACGCGGCCGTCTATCTCGCCTCCGACAGCGAGGCCCGGGTCGGCGGCGACTTCTACGACATCCAGACCGGGCCGTACGGCACGCGCGTCATCCTCGGCGACGTCCAGGGCAAGGGGCTCGGCGCGGTCGAGGTGGCCGCCGCGCTGCTCAGCACGTTCCGGGAGGCCGGCTACCACGAGCCGGACCTGCGGACGATCGCGGCGCGGCTGGAGGTGGGGCTCGAACGGCATGTGCGGATGCGGGCCGCGCTCGGCCGGGACGACGACGACCGGTTCGCGACGGTCGTCCTGGTCGGGTTCCCGGACCGGGAGCCGGAGACCGTCGAGGCCCTCGTGCTCGGGCATCACAGCCCGCTCGTCATCGGGCCCGACGGAGTCCGGGAGATGTGGTGCCGTGCCCACCTCCCGGTCGGGATGCGCGAGCTCGACCCGTCCGCCGGGCCGCCGCCGGTGCTGCGGGCGCCTCTGCGGTACGGCGAGACGCTGCTGATGACGACCGACGGGGTCACCGAGGCACGGGACGGCCGCGGTGTCTTCTTCCCGCTGGCCGGCACGGTCGCCGAAGCCGTCGCCGCCGATCCCGGTCTGGCGCAGCCGGGCCGGCTGGTCGACTTCGTCCGGGAGAGCACGCTGCGGCACAGCGGCGGGCATCTGAGCGACGACACCACGGTGTTCGCGGTCCGGCGCATCCCTCCGGCGGGGAAGGAGCAACCGGAGGACGGACGCTCGCCCGGCTGAGATCCCCTTCCCGCACACACAGCGGTTACGGTGCTGCCATACGTGATCGACGGGGGACGGGGAGGGACCGATGCCCGGAACAGTGCTGCTGCTCGCCGCCGCTCCGGCCGGCCGGGGGCGTCTGGTGGACGCCGCCTCCGTGCTCCCGGTACTGGCCGCCGTGCCGCCGCCCGTGCTGGCCGGCACCGACACGGCGAACGTCGTGGAGCTCGCCGACCCGCTGGAACCGCAGGCCGTCCTGACCCGGCTGCGGGCCGCCGCCGTCTCCCCCGGCCCGCTCACCGTGTTCGTCACCGGCCAGCTGCACCTGGACCGGCGCCAGCGGCTGCCGCATCTCGCGCTGGCCCGCTCGACGCCGGCCACGATCCGCTACACGGGCCTCCCCTGGCACTGGTTCCGGGACGAACTGCGCCTGCGGCCGCCGGGGTCCACGTCCCTCCTGCTCGATCTGCACGCCGACGCCGAGACCTGGGAGTGGCTGCGCGCCCACCCCCTGGACTGCGGGCGCGGCACCACCGTCCTCGGCCGGATCGCGCCGCCGCCGGGCCGCCGCGCGCCGGCCGGCCCCGTCTACATGAAGGCGGTGGCCACGCTGCTGCGCAGCGGGCTCCGGCCGCCGCTGGACCGGCTCCACGAGCAGGCGCTGGCGCGGATCGCGCCGGACGCCGGGGTGGGCGTCGACCTGGTGCTGAGCGCGTACCCTCCCGCGCCGGGCGACCCGCACGCCGCGATCTCCGACGCCGCGCGGGCCGGGCGGCACGCGGAGGCGGACGCGCTGGCCGCCGGGCACGAGCGGACGGCCGTGCACACCCACGGGCCCGCCTCCGAGCAGGCCCTGCACTGGATCGAGGTCCGCGCGGACCTGGCGATGCTGGCGGGGGACCCGGTGCGCAGCTGCCGTACCTGGCTGACGGTCGCCTCGGCGCGGCTGACCGCCGGTCAGTCCCCGGACGCGCCCGCGGTGGAGTCGGCGGTCGACCACGCCCATCACCAGTGGCGCCGGATCGACGACCCGGCGCTCGCGCGGGAGCTCGGCCCGATCCTGGTGGAACTGCGCAGCCGGGTGCCGGGCCGCCGGCGGGGCGCCCTGGAACACGTGCACCGGCAGTTGCGGCAGCTCCAGGTCAGCGGGTGACGACCCGGCCCGGACGCGTGGTGATTCCGTGAGACCTACCGCGCGGGGGCCTGCGGAATGACATGCTGAAACCGCTGCTGTGCCGGTTTCGGCTCCATCGCTCTCGCCGGGCCCGCGTTGGCCGCCAGGATCAGGGTCGTCACGGCGACCACCGCGGCGGCGACGCCCCGGGTGTAGCGCTCGGTGGTGCTGGTGCGTTGCTGCACGGCGACCTCGCAACAGCCAAGGGTTAACCACGTTTAATACGCGGTTTAACCTAGGGGCTGTCGCAGTGGAACGGCAAGGGCGCCAGGGGGAGTTGAGCGTGTCGGACCGTGATGATCCGGGGACCATCGGACGGCGGGTGCAGCAGTTGCGCGCCGACCGGGGCCTGACCCAGCGGCAGCTGGCCGAACCGGCGTACACCCCCGCCTACATCTCCACCCTGGAGGCGGGCCGGGTGCGCGCCTCCGACGAGGCGCTGCGGCACATCGCCGACCGGCTCGGGGTCGCCTTCGAGGAGCTGGCCACCGGCCGCCCCGCCCATCTCGTCACCGATCTGCGGCTGCGGCTCACCGAGGCCCAGCGCGTCCTCGCCGCCGGGGACACCGACGCGGCGGCCGTCCAGTTCACCGCCCTGCTCGCCGAGGCGACGGCCCACGACCTCCCCGAGGAGCGGGCCGCCGCGCTGATCGGGCTCGGCGACTGCGGTCTCGACGCCGGTGAACTGGACGCCGCGCGCGGTCACTTCGAGCAGGCCGAGCAGGTGCTCACGGCGGCCGGGGCACCGCTGCCCGCCCGGGCACCGGCCGTGCGCGGGCGGGCCGTCTCCCACTACCTCACCGGGGAACTCCGGTACGCCGTCTACCTCCTGGAGTCCGCCCTCGACGAGCTGAACCGCGGCGGACTGCACGACCCGGACGCCCTTCTCCTGCTGTACGCCAGCGTCATCGGGCCCTACATGGACATGGGCGCCCACGCGCGCGCCGCCCAGGCCGCCGAGTACGCCCTGGCCCTCGCCCCGCAGGCCGGCGACCCGGCGCTGGTGGCCCGGATGCACCGGTCCGTGGCCCGCACCCTGCTCGCCGAGGGCCGGATCGCCGAGGCCGACGCGTCGCTCGCGAAGGCCGCCGAGCTGTACCGGCAGCTCCACATCCGCACCGAGCTCGCCAACTGCCACTGGATGCGCGGCTACGTCTACGCCCAGAACGGCGACCTCGAGCGCGCCGAGGCGGAGATGCGCGAGGCGCAGACCATGCTGACGGCCCAGCGCGCCGCGCTCTACACCAGCCAGGTCGCCGTCGAACTCGCCGACGTGCTGCACCGGCGCGGCAAGTCCGCCGAGGCCGCCGCGCTGCTCCACGAGGTCCTCAGCGACCTCAGCTCCGAGCGCGGCGCGCTGCACTCCGCCGCCGCCCACCGGCTGCTCGGCATCATCGCCGAGGACTCCCGGGACACCGAGGCCGCCGAGGAGCACTACGTCCGCGCCCTGAGCCTGCTGGAACGCGCGGGCGCGGCCGGCGACCTGGCCGACCTGTGCCGCCTCCTGGGCGACCTGTTGCGCCGCACCGGCCGCGTCGAAGCGGCCCTGGACGCCTACCGCACGGGCCTCGGCCACCGCACGGCCCCCGGCACGACGACCCTGGGCCCGGCCCCGGCACAGCCGCCGTTGTGAGGGGGCGGGGCGCGCTTCCCCGCGCCTTCGCACCGGGCGTGCTCCCGGTCCCGCCGCACGAGGGCCCGGCACCGGGTTTCGGGGGGTGGGGGCCGGGTAGTCGGGGCTGGTGGTCGGGAGCCGTCGGATCTCTGCCCGTTGCCACACCGGGAGGCATCCGTGCGGCGCAGAGACGATCACCGTGATCCGGGGCCGGAGCGGCGTGCCGAGCACGTGATCGCCGACCGGCTGCGCGGTGCCGGTCCCGGCGAGGCGCCGGTGCGGCTGTGCCGGGCCGCCGTCGACCTGCTGCCCGTGACGGGCGCCAGCGTGTCGCTGCACCACGACGGGATGCCCCTCCAGCTCGGCGCGACCGGCCCCCGGGCCGCGTACGTGACGGAGATCCAGGCCACCCTGGGCGACGGCCCCTGCCAGTCGGCCGCCCTCAGCCGCGCCCCCGTGCTCGCCGGCGATCTGACGGCCGGCCGGGACGTGGCACGCTGGCCCGTCTTCGCCGAGCAGGCCACGGCGGCCGGAGTGCGGGCGGTGTACTCGCTGCCCCTCGGCGACGCCCACGTCTGCGTCGGCACCCTCGACCTCTACGGCGACACCCCCGGCGAGCTGTCCGGCCCGGAGCTGCGCACGGCCCGGCTGGTCGCCGGGATGCTGACGCTGGCCCTGATGGACCTCCCGCACGCCGACATCACGGGCGAGCAGGGCGAGGAGGTGTGGCTGGGCGGCCTCGCCGCCGACCACGACCCGCTCTACCAGGCCACCGGCATGATCATGGCCCAGCTCGCCGTCGGCACGGACGAGGCGCTGGCCCGGCTGCGGGCGCACGCGTTCGCCGAGGGCCGTACCGCCCTCGACGTCTCCCAGGACGTGGTGGCCCACCGGCTGCGCTTCGACACCGAATGAACCCCGGCGGCCCGGACGGCGTCCTCCACGGCATGGAGACGATGGCAGTGATCTTCGCGGTGGCCGCCGGCGTCCTGCTCCTGCTGAGCATGCAGAGCCGGATGTCCCAGGCGGAGCGGCGCGCGGCACGGATCGAGCACAAGCTGGACCTGATCCTCGGGCACCTGGGGCTGGCGGAGGAGGACCCGCGCCTGGCCGAGGTGGCGGCGCTGCTGCGGGACGACAAGAAGATCCAGGCGATCAAGGTCTACCGGGAGATCACCGGCGCGGGTCTCGCGGAGGCCAAGGACGCCGTGGAGCGCATGGCCTGACGAGGCGCTCCCGGAGTCAGACCTCGGCCCGGCCCCGCTTCCTGACCTCCTCCAGCCGGCTCGTGCCCAGCTCGACGGCGGTCAGCGTGGCGTCGGACGGCACCTCGCCGAGGCTGCCGTTGGTGACGGCGATCGCGTCGTCGCCCACCCGGACGGCGGCCACGTCCAGGGTGAGCCGCGGCGCGTCCTCGTACTCCGAGACGGCGCCGACGACGATCCGCAGGGCCTGCCGGGCGTCCCCGATCTCCGGCAGGTCGACCGCCCCGACCTCCACGGACAGCGGCCCGCCCGCCGCGGCTGCGGTGAACGACCCGCACCGCTCCGGCAGTTCCGCGAGCCGCCGCAGCGCCTGGTCCAGGGCGTCCGGGCGGTGGGCGACGACCTGGTAGCGCAGCTGGGCGCCGCCCCACTCGTCGTCCAGCCCGACGGCCGCCCGTGCGGTGGCGTCGGGGCCGAAGATCTCGTCCGCGTACAGCGCGTCGAGCAGGGCCCCGCACTCCGCGGGCTCGGCGGTCGCCTTCAGCATGGCCTCCCGCCAGGTCGCGAAGCCCCGCGTGGGCACCCACGACTCCCCGAGGTCGGTCTCGGTGACGAGCGCGTCCCTGGCCTGCGCCTCGGTGAGCGTCGGCGCGGCGGCCGGGGACTGCGAGGCGGGGACGCTCACGGGCGGCGGCGCGGCCTGTTCCTGACCGGCGAGCGCGCACGAGGAGACGGACAGCAGGGCGGCGGCCGAGAGCGCCGGGGCGACGAGTGCACGGGCCGGATTACGGGGCATCGCAGGGCCTCCCTGGGCTGGCGTGAGGGACGCGCTCAAGATCGGCACGTGTTCCCACGGCACCACCGCGGGCCCCGCCCCACCAGCGCGCCGGGCCGTCCGGGTGACACCGGGGCCGTGCGGCCCGCCGCGTACGCCACCCGCCCCGAACAGCGGAGACGCCGCATGACGCCGCACACGCGCATCCGCGTGGCGACGCCATACGGCGACGCACTCCACCTGTACGACACCGTAAGGTCGGTTCGTAGGGCCCGCCACCGCACTGCTCCAGACAGGAGAACCGCCGTGACGAACGACGGCCGGCCGATCCCGGTGATCATCGACTGTGACACGGGCGTGGACGACGCCCTCGCGCTGCTGTTCGCGGTACGCCATCCGGGGCTGGACCTGCGCGCGGTGACCTGCGTGGCCGGCAACACGGACGTGGACGGCGTCGTGCGCAACACCCTGACCGTGCTGGAGGTGGCCGGCGCCCCCGACATCCCGGTCGCCCGCGGGGCCGCCCGCCCGCTGATCGAGCCGTCCCGCTCCGCCCGGCACGTGCACGGCGACGACGGCATGGGCGACATGAACCTGCCCGCCCCGACCCGCGCCCCGTCCGCCCTCGGCGCGGTGGACCTGCTGCGCCGGGAGATCCTGGCGTCCCCGCGCCCGGTGACCCTGATCCCGACGGCGCCCCTCACCAACATCGCCCTGCTGCTGCGCACCCACCCCGAGGTCACCGACAGCATCGAGCGGATCGTCTTCATGGGCGGCGCGGTGGCCTGCGGAAACGCCACACCGGTCGCGGAGTTCAACGTGTGGCACGACCCGGAGGCCGCGGCGATCCTGCTCACCGCCGGGGTGCCGATCACCATGTACGGCCTGGACGTCTTCCAGCGGGTCGTGGTGCCGGGCGCGGACGTCCGCGCGCTGCGGGACAGCGCGGAACCGGGCGCCCGGCTCGCCGGGAACCTGCTCGCGCACCGGCCCGCCGCACCGGACGTCGACGGCGACCCGGAGGCCGGCGGCATCGGGGACGCGGGCGCGGTGTGCGCGGTCGTGGACCCGGCGGGTCTCACGACCCGGCTGCTCCCGGTGGAGGTCGCCCTGGCGCCGGGGCCCACCCGCGGCCAGACCCTCGTGGACCGGCGCGTCCGCCCCGGCGAGTCCGAGATCCACGCCGGGCTGCGCGAGCAGTCCCTGGTGGACGTGGCCCTCGACGTGGACGTGGACCGGTTCGTGAAGCTCTATCTGGAGACGGTCGCGGGCGTCTGACGGACCGTCCGCCACCACCCCGCACGCACGCACACGCACGGGGGCCCGGGGCGGTGAACCCCGGGCCCCCGTCGGCGTCCTCGCTCAGGAGCGGACCGAGCGGCGCCGCTTGGAGGCGACGACGAACGCCGCGCCGCCCGCGACCAGCACCACGGCGCCGAGCGCGATCGGGCCGGTCGCGCTGCTGCCACCGGTCTCCGCGAGGTCACCGCCGCCGCCCTGGGGCTTCGGCGCCGGCGCGCTCGTGGAGGCGGACGGCTCCGGGGCCGGCGACTCGTCACCCGGCGTCCCGGTGGCGGGCGGGGCCGTCTCCTCGGCCGGGGTGGACGGCGCCGGCTCCGAGGGAGTGCCGGGCTCGGTGGCGGGCGGCTCCTCGGTGGCCGGCGGTTCGGCCGTGCAGTCCTTCGTGCCGCCGTTCCAGGCCGCGATCAGCTTGTCCTTGATGACCGGGCGGTCCGGGCCCTTGGGCAGGTCGCCGTGCTCGAAGCCGTCGTTCGCGTCGTGCTTTCCGTCGAACTTCACGGCCCCGCGGTAGAGGTCGATCTGCGCGAAGCAGCCGGCGTCCGGGACGGCGATGTCGAGGGTGTCGGTGGCGCCCGGCTTCACCGTGACCGTGTCGAAGTCGACGAGGACCTGCTCGCCGGAGGTGGCGAAGGACGAGCCGTGCGCGAGGTAGGACGCGAGCGAGGCGGTGCAGGTCGAGGCGTCGGAGGCGGCGCGCACGGTGATGTGGGCCTTGCCGTCGCCGGTGATCTTCAGGTTCTGGTCGTCGACCTTCACGGAGGCCGTGAAGTGCGTGCCGTCGAGCGAGAACTCGCAGCGGTCGGTGGCGGTCCGGGTGCCGGCGCCGGTGCCCGGCCGGTAGCTGCCGCCGGAGTTCCAGCCGTCCCCGCCGGAGCCGTGGGCCCAGGCGCCGGCGGCGGAGGCGACGGTGGCCGCGCACAGGGCGAGCGACGCGGCGCCCGCCCCCAGCAGGCGCCGTCCGGTGACACGTCTCGCTATGGACATGCGTATCCCCTCGTGGGGTGGAGAGTGGTCGGAGAACACTGGGCCCACTGGTCACATGCGCCACAGCGTCAGCACATCGTCTTGGGGTGGATCACTCGTGTCAACCTGCGGAAACACAAGGGAAGTTCAAACGGTCATCACAATCTCGTCACACGAGGAATGATTCGATCCGCTCTGCGCGGTGTTCGCTTTCCGGGCCAAGTGGACAGTGTTGGAGATGTCGCCGTACCCGTCCACGAGGAGACCGCGTGACCGTCCGCACCACCACGCCCGACCTCTCGTCCAGCAACCCCGACTGGTGGCGCCAGGCCGTCATCTACCAGGTGTACCCGCGCAGCTTCGCCGACGGCGACGGCGACGGGCTCGGGGACCTGAAGGGCGTCGCCCAGCGCCTCGGCCACATCGCCGCCCTCGGCGCCGACGCCCTGTGGCTGAGCCCCTTCTACCCGTCCGAGCTGGCCGACGGCGGCTACGACGTCGCCGACTACCGGGACGTCGACCCGCGCCTGGGCACCCTGGACGACTTCGACGTCCTCGTCGCCGAGGCCCACCGCCTCGGCCTGAAGGTCGTCGTCGACCTCGTCCCCAACCACACCTCGCACCAGCACGTCTGGTTCCAGGAGGCCCTGCGCGCCGGACCCGGCTCGGCCGCCCGCGAACGCTACGTCTTCCGCGACGGACGCGGCGCGCACGGCGAACTCCCGCCCACCGACTGGCAGTCCGTGTTCGGCGGCAGCGCCTGGCAGCGGGTGCCCGACGGGCAGTGGTACCTGCACCTGTTTACCCCGCAGCAGCCCGACCTGAACTGGGGGAACGAGGAGGTCCGCGCCGACTTCCGGACCACGCTGCGGTTCTGGTCCGACCGGGGCGTCGACGGCTTCCGCGTCGACGTCGCCCACGCCCTCGCCAAGGACCTCAGCGAACCGCTGCGCGACCTCGGCACACCCGAGCTGAGCCGCGAGGACGCGCTCCCGGACCTGCCGCCCGGCAGCCACCCCTTCTACGACCGCGACGAGGTCCACGAGATCTACCGCGACTGGCGCAAGATCCTCGACTCCTACCGCCCGCCCCGCATGGCGGTCGCCGAGGCCTGGGTGAACCCGAGCGCCCGCCGCGCCCTGTACGCCCGACCGGACGAACTCGGCCAGGCGTTCAACTTCGAGTACCTCCAGGCCGGCTGGGACGCCGAGGAGCTGCGCCGCATCATCACCGACTCGCTCGCCACCGCCCGCTCGGCCGGCGCGTCCGCCACCTGGGTGCTGTCCAACCACGACGTCGTCCGGCACACCTCCCGGCTGATGCTGCCGCCCGGCACCGACGACAACGCCTGGCTGCTGTCCGGCGGGCACGCACCCGAGGTCGACGAGGAGGCGGGCCTGCGCCGCGCCCGCGCCGCCACCCTGCTCATGCTGGCTCTGCCCGGCTCGTCGTACCTCTACCAGGGCGAGGAGCTCGGGCTCCCCGAGGTCGCCGACCTGCCCGTCGAGGTCCTCCAGGACCCGGTGTGGGAGCAGACCGGACGGGTGCGCAAGGGCCGCGACGGCTGCCGGGTACCGCTGCCGTGGACGACGACCGGCCCCTCGTACGGCTTCGGCGCGGGCGGGGCCTGGCTGCCGCAACCCGAGCGCTTCGCCGGGTACGCCGTCGAGGCGCAGGACGGTGTGGAGGGCTCCACCCTGGAGCTGTACCGCCGCGCCCTGCGGCTGCGCCGCAAGCTCCAGGACGGCGAGGAGCTGCGCTGGGTGCCGGACGCCCCGGCCGGAGTGCTGCACTTCGCCCGCTCCGACGGCTGGCGCTGCGTGGCCAACCTCTCCACCGACCCCGTCGACCTGCCACCGGGCGAGGTCCTGCTCACCAGCGCCCCCCTGGACTCCGGCCGCCTCGCCCCGGACACGACGGCCTGGCTGGCGTAGGGGCGTCACCGCGCCCGGGGGGGGCGAGGAGCTGCGGTGGCTCGCTGCCGGTGCGGGTGCCGGGCGGGTCGGCGGGTCGGCGGTGTGCGGTGCACCTCTCCGCCGGGGGCGGCGGCCCGGTGCCGGGGTGGAGGTCCTGCTCAGCGGCGCCCGCTGGAGGCGGGGTGGCTCGGCCCGGATACGGCGGCCTGGCTGGCGTAAGGGCGTCACCGCGCTCGGGGGGGGGCGAGGAGCTGCGGTGGCTCGCTGCCGGTCCGGCGGGTGCCGGATGGGCCGGTGGTGCGCGGTGCGCCGCTCCGGCGGGGTCGGTCGGCGGCCTGTCGCCGGGGTCGAGGGCCTGCTCAGCGGTGCCCGGGCGGGGTGGCTCGGGCAGGGCGCGGCGGCCTGGCTGGCGGAGGGCGCGTTCGGGGGCTTGTCTGGCTGCGGCTGGGCCCGCCGCCGCGCCCGGACGGGTGGTAGGCGTCCTCCCTCCGGCCCCGTCCGGCCGCCGAGCGCGGGCCGGGCGGGGGGCCGGGCGCGAGAATCGCGGGCGAGGGTGGGGTACCGCCGAGGTATGTGAGGAGCTCCCCCGACGATGAGCAGGACCTTCAAGACGACGATCCTCGCCGCGCTGGCCGCCGCCGGCGCACTGTTCGCGGCCGGTCTGCCGGGCACGGCGCACGCGGCCGGCGGCTCACCCGACCCCGTGGGGCACGAGCTGTGGGCGTCCGCCACGATCGAGCCCGGCCGCGCGGGCATCGTCCAGGTCGGCGGCTACGAGGGCGCGCCGCTCGGCGCCGGCAGCGTGCTGACGCTGACCGCACCGGCCGGCACCCGGGTGACGGGTGTGCCGTTCGCGGCGGCCGACTTCCGGGGCACGGTGGCCGCCGGCGGCCACAGCGCCTCGTACGCCTTCGAGGGGACGGCCGCCGCAACCGCCTGGCACGGCCGGACGTTCCCCTTCGTGGTGTCCGTGTCGCCGGACGCCGAGCCCGGCACCCGGCTCCCCGACTGCTCCCTGGAGCTGCGGGACGCCAAGGGCACGGTCCACCAGCGCGGCGCCTGCGCGGTGACGGTCGGCCTGCCCGCACCGACCCTGTCCCGCCCCGACTCCGGGGTGGCGCTGGGCCGCTCGCCGGAGACCTCGGGCACCGCCTACCCGGGCGCCCAGGTCACCGTGGCGGACGCGCTGGAACAGGAGGTCTGCTCGGCGACCGCCGCGCCGGACGGCACCTGGTCGTGCGTGCCGGGGGTCGCCCTGGCCGCCGGGCCGGGCCGCCTCCAGGCGACGGCCACCCTGAACGGGGTGTCCGCGACCAGCGAGCAGATCGCCATCACCGTCGCCGGCTGACGTCCGTACCGGAAGCCGTACGGGGCACCGCTCAGTAGCGCACCGCCCGCGCCACCTCCGCGCGCACCTGGCCGCCGAGGTCGCGGTGGCTGCGGGCGGTGCCCTTGCCCGTGGCGCCCGCCGCCACGTCGGACACGGTCACCACCGTCGCGTCCAGCAGGTTGCCGTCCTCGTCCTTGAAGTCGACCTGCACGGCGAAGGATTTCGTCGCGTCCGTGGTGTTCTCCACCGTGATCTCCGCCTCCGCGCGCCCGCCCGAGTCCGTCGTGATGCCGCCCGCCTTCACGGCGCTCTTGGCGTTCACCCCGCCCTTGATCTCGTCCAGCGCACGGCCCGCCTCCGCCGTCGCCGAGGCGTACGCGGACGCCGCCTTGCTCGCGACCGAGGACGGGGTGTCGTCGTCAGAGCACGAGGTGAGGGCCACGGCGGCGAGCGCCAGCGCGAGGGCGGTCCGGGTCCGCGCGGTGCGGGGAGAGGGCATGACGGCTCCAGGGGTGTCCGACGGTTCCTCAAGTGAAGGGCGCGGCCGGTCCGCCCGCACTCCGGCCGTCACCCGATCGGCCCGTGCCCCCTGGTGGGCGGCCCCGGGCGCCCGGATCGTCGTACCGACCGCAGCACCCGTTCGACGACCGATCGCGGACACCGCGAGAAGTGGGGTACGGCAGCCATGACCCAGCAGCAGCAGCCACCGCAGACGCACGCCACCGACGCCGCCCACAGCGCCGCCGGTGTGTCCGCGCCCCGTATGCCACGGCCCGCCCCGGCGGCCGGGACCGGCCGCTCGTCCGACTGGTTCACCGGCGGTCTCGTCTTCGCCGGTGTGCTGATGCTGGTCGACGGGGTGCTCGCCATCCTGCAGGGCGTCTCCGCCCTCGCCGCCGACGACGTGTACGCCCGGGTCGGCGACTACGTCTTCAAGGGAAGCCTGACGACCTGGGGCTGGGTGCTGCTCGCCCTCGGCGTGGTCGCCGTGTGCGTGGGCTACGGCATCCTCAAGGGTGCCTGGTGGGCCCGGATCACCGGCATCTTCCTGGCGTCGCTCGGCATGGTCGCCCACTTCCTGTTCCTGCCGTACGCACCCGTCTGGTCCGTGATCATGGTGGCCGTGGACTTCTTCGTGATCATGGCCCTGGCCCTCGCCCCGGACCCCGCCTGAGGGGTCGGCGGTGGCCGGGTCAGCGGTGGCCGATGCCGCCGCCGCCGAAGGACCCGCTGTGGCCGGGATCCCATCGCCTGCGGTGCTGGTCCTCGCTGCGCCTGCTGCTCGCGGCGTGCAGCTCGTGCGGCAGGAGCCGGGTCGCGCCCGTGGCGTGCGGCACCTCGTCGGGTTCCCGCACCTCACGGATCTCGTGGACGGCACCCGTGTCGGGCAGGTGCGTCTGTTCCTCGGGGGTGGGCCGCGGCGACTCCTTGTCGCGGACCCGCATGCCGAACTGCACCGCCCACACCAGTGCTCCGGCGATGAAAATGCCACCTGCCAGGGCGGCGATCCAGCGAAGGACCTCGCTCGCCGTGGCCGCCAGTTCAAGCGTCGCCGTACTCATGCCTCAATTATCACCAAAACGGACGAATAGGCTATGGCTGGGAGGAATCGCCTTGCGCGGCTTCCTCCGCCGCCTCGTCCAGTTCCGTGAACAGCGTCAGCTGCAGGGCGCCCGGCGCCTCGAGGCGGGAGTTCAGCGAGTTCCAGGGCGTCCGCGTCGGCTCGGCCAGGACCTCGGCGCCGGCCGCCGCGAGCCGGGCGGTGACCGCGGGGGAGTCGTCCACCTGGAAGGCGACCCGGACGTGTCCGGCGACCCGCCGGCCCACCTCGACCTCGTCGATGAACTCCGCGTGGCGCGGATCGGTCAGCTCCAGGGTGGCCCGGCCCGCGTCCAGGATGGTGACCCGGCCGTCCGGCGAGGAGAACGCGGCCTGTTCGGGCAGGCCGAGCACGTCCCGGTAGAAGCGCAGCGCCTCGTCGTAGTCCTCGGCCGTGACCACGAGCCGGAGTTCACGCACCCGGCCGCGCCGCTCGTCGGGGGTCTCGGGCATGGCGTCCTCCTTCGTCGACGGATGTGACCGGTCAACTCGCCTACCCGGTGCGGGAATTCCCGGCGCCCGCTCGCCGTCTCCCGCGGCTTTGCCAGCTCTTTACAACCCGGCCGGGGGCCGTGTCGTCTCTCCGCTCGACCCGTCACCACCCGCCCGCCGTTCCGGCCGGGCGAACGACGAAAGAGAGCGACCCGATGCGCCGAACCGTGTTCAGTGCCCTGGCCCTCACCTGCACCGCCCTGCTGGCGAGCGCCGCCCCGGCCCTCGCCGACAGCTCCACCCCCAGCCCCGTGCCCACCCGCGTGGCGGAGGACGCCGCCTCGCCGGTGCCCTCGACCGGCCCCGCCGACGAGGCGGCCTCCCCCGTGCCGGCCGAGCGCGGCCAGGTCGCCGTGCGCCCGTCCGGGGCGCCCGACACCGGCGTCGCCGACACGTCGTCCGGCACCGCCACGGGCGGCCTGGTCGGCGGCGGCGCGGCCGCGGTGCTCCTCGCCGGAGGCGCGGCGACGTTCGTCGTCCGGCGCCGGCGGACGCACGGCGCATGACGCCGCTGTCCCGGCGCGCGTTCGGCACGGCCGCGCTCGCCTCGGTCCTGGTGGGGTGCGGCGGCGGGGCCTCGGAGCCCGCGAGCGCGCCCGGCCGCCGGACGCGGGGCACCCGGCAGACCGGCGACCGGTCCGCCGACGCGTCCGCGAACCCCGCACGCGCCCTGGGGCGTTCGGCCCCCGTACGGCTGCGCATCCCCGCCATCGACGTCGACACCCCGGTGATCCGGCTCGGGCTGGAGCAGGACGGCACCGTCGAGGTGCCGCCCATCACCGCCCACGACCGCGCGGGCTGGTACCGGCACTCGCCCACCCCCGGTGAGGTCGGCCCGTCGGTCGTCCTCGGCCACGTCCACGTGGGCGAGTTCGGCGACGGTGTGTTCCGCGACCTCGTGCGGCTGCGCAAGGGGGACGCGATCGAGGCGCGCCGGCAGGACGGCAGCACCGCGCGGTTCACCGTCAGTTCGGTCCGCACGGTCGCCAAGGCCCACTTCCCCGCCGACGACGTCTACGGGGACGTCGACCGGCCCGAGTTGCGGCTGATCACCTGCGGCGGACCCAAGGAGGGACAGGAGTACCGCGACAACGTGATCGTGTTCGCGGTGCTCAGCTCCACGTCCCGCTGAACCGGCCCGCCGGGCGGAAACCGGTACGGGCGCGCAACGCGCGCGCCCGTACCGGCATCCTCCCCCGTGACACCCCGGCCACCGCACCCGGTCGCCGGCCCGACCATGGAGAGCGTTGAAACGGTCCCGAGACGAGGCGGCGTCCGAGCTGTTCGCCGCCCTCTACCCCCGTCTGGCCGGCTGGTGCCGCCGGCTGGTCGACGACGACGAGACGGCGCACGAGATCGCGTCGGAGTCCTTCACCCGGCTCTGGGCCCGCTGGAGCCGCGTCGAGGAACCGCGCGGCTTCCTCTACGTCACCGCGGCCAACCTGGTCCGCGACCACTGGCGCAAGCTGGAGCGCGAACGCCGGGCCGTGCGGCGCGCGACCACCGAGGCCGCCGTCGCCCCGCACCCCGAACAGGCCGACCCCTCGGTCCGGCTGCTGGTGCAGTCCCTGCCCGAACGTCTGCGCATCCCCATCCTTCTCCACTACTACGCTGACATGCCGATCCGGGAGGTGTCCGTGCTGACCGGGCGCAAGGAAGGAACCGTCAAGGCCGACCTGCACGCGGCCCGCGAACTGCTCCGCGTCCACCTGAGGAGAAGCCTTGACCACTCGCATTGACGGCGACGAACCGGACGGCCGCGCCCCCGCCGACGACGACCCGCTGGTCGTCGTCCTGCGCCCGCCGTCCGAGCACCTGGCCCCGCCGCCCGGCCGTTACGAGGCGATCCGCCGCCGCGCGTCCCGCCGGCGCCTGGCCCGTACGGCCGCCGGGGTGGGCGTCACCTGTGCCGTGGCGCTGCTCGCCGCCCTGCCGTTCACCTCGCAGCGCGCGGACCCGCCGACGACCCCGGCCCCGCCGCTCGCGCCCCCCACCGGCGGCCGTTCGGCACCGGCGACCCCGGTACCGGTGCCGACGCCCAGCACGGGACCGTCCGATCGGCGCACCCCGTCGTCGCCCCCGGCCCGTACGGGCCCCTCCACGCCCACCGAGGGCAGGGAAGGCGTGACGCGCGCACCGGAGGACGAGGTGGCGGCCCGCCCCACGGCGGAGACGACGGCGTCCCCGTCGGCGCGGGGCGAGGTGCCGCAGCGGGTGCCCGTCCGGGAGGCGGCGGAGCGCGGCCGGTAGAGGAGACCCCTGGTGAGCCGCCCGGTCGGATCGGGCGGGCCGCAGGGGGTGGGACGGACGGAGGGGCGTCCGCGCGGAGTACCGTGCGGCGAGATCGACCGGCGGACCCTCCGCCCCGCCCGGAAGGACCGGAAGCTGAACGCCTCGCTCGCGGAGACGTTGTCCGTGGCCCTGCTCGTGCTCGTGCTGGCCGGCGCCGTCGTCCGTCCCTTCGGACTGCCCGAGGCGGTGACCGCCGTGCCGGCCGCGGCGCTGGTCGTCGCCACGGGTGCCCTCTCCCCCGCCCACGCGCTGGACGAGGCCGAACGCCTCGGCCCGGTCGTCGGCTTCCTCGCGGCCGTCCTGGTCCTCGCCCAGCTCTGCGACGACGAGGGGCTGTTCCAGGCGTGCGGGGCGTGGATGGCGCGGACGGCGGCGGGCCGGCCGCGCCGGCTGCTGGCCCAGGTGTTCCTGGCCGCGTCCGCGATCACGGCCGTGCTCAGCCTGGACGCCACCGTCGTCCTGCTCACCCCCGTCGTGTTCGCGACGGCCGCCCGGCTCGGCGCCCGTCCCAAACCGCACGTCTACGCCTGCACCCATCTGTCCAACACGGCCTCCCTGCTGCTGCCGGTGTCCAATCTGACGAACCTGCTGGCGTTCGCGGCGAGCGGGCTGAGCTTCACCCGGTTCGCCGCGCTGATGGCGCTGCCGTGGCTGGCCGCCATCGCCGTCGAGTACGCCGTCTTCCGGTGGTTCTTCGCCACCGACCTGGACGCGGGCGCACAGGCCCCCTCCGGCGGCGACGCCCCCGAACTGCCGCTGTTCGCCCTGGTGACGGTGGCCTGCACGCTGGCCGGGTTCGTGGTGACGTCCGCCGTCGGCGTCGACCCGGCCTGGGCGGCCCTGGCGGGCGCGGCCGTGCTCGCCGTACGGGCCCTGCTGCGGCGCCGCACCACCGCGAAGGCGCTGCTGAACTCCGCGTCCGTGCCGTTCCTCGCGTTCGTCCTCGCCCTCGGGATCGTCGTCCGCGCGGTCGTGGACAACGGGCTCGACACCGCCCTCGGGCACCTCGTCCCCGACGGCACCGGACTGGCCGCCCTGTTCGGCATCGCCGTGCTGGCGGCCGTCCTCGCCAACGTCATCAACAACCTGCCGGCCGTGCTGGTGCTGCTGCCGCTGACCGCCGGATCCGGGCCCGGCGCCGTCCTCGCCGTGCTGCTCGGCGTGAACATCGGGCCGAACCTGACCTACGCGGGGTCTCTGGCCACCCTGCTGTGGCGGCGTATCGTGCACGCCCACGACGCCGAGGTACGGCTGGGGGAGTTCACCCGGCTCGGCCTGTACGCCGTACCCGCGAGCCTGTGCGCCGCCGTGGTGGCACTGTGGGCCTCACTGGCCGTGATCGGAGGAGGCTGAAGCCGATGGCCGTGGTCGTCTGGATCGTCGAGGGCACCTGGCCGGCCTGCGTGGACGCCGCGCGCCGGCACGCGCCCGAGGACGCCGAGATCGTCCTGCTGCACGTCACCGGGGACGACGTGGCGGAGGCCGCGCACAGCGCGTTCGCCGGGCTGCTGGGGCGAGGCCACCCCGAACGCGACCCCGGCACCCGGGTCGAGCACCTCGCCGCCGCCTCCGCCGAGACCCTCCTCGGCGCCGCCGCCGAACGGCTGGGCCGGCCCTGCACCCGCACCGAGCGCACCGGCCGTGTCGAACGCGAGGTCGTCGCCGCGGCGGACGGCGCCGACCTGCTCGTCCTGGCCCGCGACGGCGACCGGAGCCGGCTCGGCCCGCACAGCCTCGGCCCCGCCAGCCGCTTCGTCGTCGACCACGCCCCGTGCCCGCTGCTGCTGGTCTGGCCCGAACCGGCACCGGACCTCACGACGATGCCGGGCCCGCCGCCGCACTGACCGGTTCCGGGGGTGGCGATGAGTTCCGCCGGCGCCGGCGGTCTGCATCCCGACACGACACGCCACGCCACCTGAACGGACGGGACGACATGAGCGCACCGGTGAAGGGCCCCGCCTCCTACTTCCCCGCGATCGAGAAGAAGTACGGCCGTCCGGTCGCGTACTGGAAGGACCTCATCCGCACCTCGCCGCTGACCCGGCACATGGAGCTGGTCGCCTGGCTGAAGACCGAGCACGGCCTCGGGCACGGGCACGCCAACGCGCTCGTCGCCCACACGCTGGCCGAGCGGTCCTAGGTTCTTTCATCCGCCCCGGGTGCCCGGAAGGGCACCTGGCGGTGTGCGGCCTCGTCGACCTCGTCCAGGGCGAGCAGGGGAGTGGCCCGGGTGTGCAGGGCGCCGCTCGCCTTGACCGCGAGGCTGGCGGCGGCCATCGCGGCCGCGTCGGGCAGGTCGACGATCAGGACGATGTCGTACTCCCCGAAGGCGAAGTACATCGCCTCGACCGTCCCGCCCAGCCCGGACACGGCCTGCTCGACCGCCGCGCGGCGCCCGCTCGCGCCCTCCGCCAGCAGCCCCTGGGTGCCCTCGGCCGTGTAGGTGGCCTGGATGAGGAACTTCGGCATCGGACACTCCTGACCTGCTCGCCGGCACTGCGCTCCGGCCGAGCCTTCCCGCCCCGCCGGGGCCCCTTCGCCCGGCGCGTCCGCGTTCACCCGAAGGGCCCCGGAAATCCCGGCGAACTCGCGTACAACCCTTGGCCCCGGCCGACGGTCTCCTGAGAGCCGACCCTTCGTAAAGCCATGGCCAAAGCCTGGCTGGACGAGGCCGGTCGCACCCCCGTCTGCGATGCCCCGCCGGGCATCCCGCATGCCGCAGGAGACCCGCATGCACCACGCGCCCGCGTCCGCGCCCCCACGCCGGCCCGCCGCGACACACCGGCCCGCCGGCCCTCGCCGCGCCCCGGGGACGGCCGCCGCGCCCGCACGGACCGGCCACCCGGCCGTTCCGCGGACCCTCCTCACCGCCTGACCCACACCCCCCGGCCACCGGCCGCCCGCCCTCCCCGCCGAACGGCCGGCGGAGACGGGTGGCCGTCCCCGCGGCGGACCCCACGTCCCACACCGCGTCACCCGCACGGTCGCGGACGATCCGCCGCTCGCCGGGCCCGTCCCCCACCGTCCCCACGGGCCCGGCCCCGACCCGCCTCACCAGGAGCACCCACCTTGCGCAAGCGCCCCCTCCTCCTCGCCGCCACCCTCACCACGGGACTGCTCACCGCGCTCCCCGCGACCGGCGCCTCGGCCGCGCCGTCCAAGCTCGCCGGCGACTTCAACGGCGACGGCTACCGCGACGTCGCCGTGTCCGCCCAGTGCGCCCAGGTGGGCTCCCAGTCCTGCGCGGGCGCCGTCATCGTGCTGTACGGCTCCTCCTCGGGCCTCTCCGCGAGCCGCAAGGCCGTGATCACCCAGAACTCCACCGGCGTGCCCGGCACCGCCGAGGCGGGCGACCTCTTCGGTTCCTCCCTCGCCGCCGCCGACCTCGACCGCGACGGCTACTCCGACCTCGTCGTCGGCTCGTCCGGCGAGACCGTCGGCACCGGCAAGGGCGTCGGCTCCGGCACCATCCTGTGGGGCTCCAAGTCCGGCCTGAGCGGTGGCAAGGGCCTGCCCCAGCCGTCGGGCCTCGCCCAGTACGGCGGCTTCTCGCGGGGCGCCGCGGCCGCCGACTTCGACGGGGACGGAGACGCCGACGTCACGCTGACCGGCCAGAACCGCACCCACCTCTACCAGGGCCCGTTCACCCGCACCGGCCCCCTCAGCCACCAGCGCGTCGGCGAGGTCGGCACGACGTACGACGTCATCGCCGGCGACCTGAGCGGCGACCGCGCGGCCGAACGCGTCTACCCCATGGCCGTGGACGGCGACCCCGGCGGCACCGTCCTCACCTATCGCTGGACCGGCACGAGCTACAAGTTCGGCGAACTCGCCAAGGCCGACGGCATGACCGGCTCGATCGCCGACATCAACGGCGACGGCTACGGCGACCTCGTCCTCGGCGACTCCTCCGACCCGAGCGCCACCAAGCCCGTCGGCCACAAGGGCGGCCAGATCACCGTCTGGTACGGCGGCCCGACCGGCCCCGACCCCGCCCAGAAGCCGACCGTCGTCCACCAGGACTCCGCGAACGTCCCCGGCGCCGGCGAGACCGGCGACGCGTTCGGCTCCGCCCTGAGCACCGGCGACATCAACGGCGACGGCTACGCCGACGTCGTCGTGGGCGCCCCCGGCGAGGACATCGACAAGGCGAAGGACGCCGGCTCGGTCACCGTGCTGTTCGGCTCCGCGTCCGGCCTGAAGACGTCCGGCTCGAAGTCCTACACCCAGAACACCGCGGGCGTCCCCGGCACCGCCGAGACCGGCGACCGCTTCGGCCAGGCCGTCGACCTCACCGACGTCACCAAGGACGGCCGGGCCGACCTCACCATCGGCGTCGACGAGAACGGCACCGGCGGCGTCTGGACCCTGCGCGGCTCCGCCACCGGCCTGACCACCAGCGGCGCCCAGGGCATCACCGCCGCCGGCGTCTCCGTGAAGGGCTACTACTTCGGCGCGGTGATCGCCCAGTGACGCGCCCCGCTCCCGGCTCCGCGCTCCCGACGCCCGCCCTCCCGAAAGCGGACCCGACCTTGCGCACCCGCAGCGTCCTGCTGGCGGCGGCCCTCACCACGGGCCTGCTGACCGCGCTCCCGGCCACCACGGCCACCGCCGCCCCCTCGGGCCTGGCCGGCGACATCAACGGCGACGGCTACCGCGACACCGTCATCGGCGCGCCCCTCGCCAAGGTCGCCGGCAAGAGCAAGGCCGGTTACGTCGCCGTCGTCTACGGCGGCTCCAGCGGCCCGAACACCGGCAAGCGGCAGATCATCAGCCAGGACACCGCCGGCATCCCCGGCGTCCCCGAGAGCGGCGACTACTTCGGCGACCGCGTCACCACCGGCGACCTCGACGGCGACGGCTACACCGACATCGTCGTCGGCGTGCACGGCGAACGGATCGGCTCGACCGACGACTTCGGCGTCCTGACCGTGCTGTGGGGCGGCGCGAACGGCGTCAAGTCCGGCACCGACGTCTCCTCCCCGCTGCCGCGGTACCGCAGCGAGCTCGGCTGGTCCATGGCCACCGGCGACTTCGACGGCGACGGCGCCACCGACCTCGCCGCGGTCAACCTGGCCTCCCCGCAGCTGAACATCTTCAAGGGCCCGCTGACCCGCACCGGCAAGGCCGCCGCGCTCACCGGCATCGACACCTACGACCAGACCGGCGTCAACGCCGACCAGATCACCGCCGGCGACGTCACCGGCGACGGCCGTACCGACCTGCTCGTCCTGGGCCAGGAGGAGTACAGCGGCGGCTACCGCACCCGCGGCGTCCTCTACAAGGGCTCCACCACCGGCCTCAAGCCCGGCCCCAAGGTCGCCGGCGGCTACGCGTCCGTCATCGGCGACGTCAACAGGGACGGCTACGGCGACATCGTCACCGGCAACTTCATGGAGAAGTCCGCCGACGAGCCCAACGGCGGCCTCGGCGGCGCCATCACCGTGACCTACGGCGCGTCCGGCGGCCTGAGTACCCGCACGCCGGTCCGCATCACCCAGGACACCGCGAAGGTGCCGGGGGCCTCCGAGAAGAACGACGCCTTCGGCTGGAGCCTGGACGCCGGCGACACGAACGGCGACGGCTACACCGACATCGCGGTCGGCGTCGCCAACGAGGACCTCGGGAGCAAGCGGGACGCCGGATCGGTCGTCGTCCTGCGCGGCTCCTCGTCCGGCCTGACCGGCACCGGCTCCAAGGCGTTCACGCAGGACACCGCCGGCGTCCCCGGCACCGCCGAGTCCTACGACTACTTCGGGCACTCCGTGCTGCTCACCGACGCCAGCAAGGACGGCCGCGCCGAGCTGGTCGTCGGCGCCCGAGGCGAGAACGACGGCGCCGGCTCCGTCTGGACGCTGCGCGGCACCGCCTCCGGCATCACCGCCACCGGAGCCAAATCCTTCGGCAGCGCCACGCTCGGCGGCGCCTCCGGCCTCGCCTACTTCGGCGACGTCCTGACCGGCTGACCCGGACACGCTCCGCTGACGACATCGCTCGTGACGTCCCTGGTGACATCCCCTCGGGGCACCCCCTAGGGGATGTCACAGCTCGGCAGCAAAGCCCGGCCCTAACCCCGGGGCCGGGCACGCCGTTTGCCAGGACCAGGTACGTTCGAAGACGTGGCTGGATTCAGGATCGGACGGGGCGGCAGGAACAACGGCACCCCGCAGACGCAGCAGACGCCCCAGGGACCGTCGTACGGCTACCCGCCGCCGCCGCAGCAGCCGTACGGCGGCTCGGGCGGCGGAGGCGGCTGGCCGCAGGCGCACGGCGGACACGGCGGGCACGGTGCCTACGGCCCCGGCGGACACGGCCCGGCGAACCACGGCGAGCCGGAGTACTTCGGCGACGGCGGCTACCCGCACGCCCCCGCCGACCCGTACGCGGCGAACCAGCCCGGTCACACCCAGGCGTTCTCCGTCGGCGAGGACCCGTACACGCAGGGCGACACCTACCGGGCGGGCACGGCCCCGGCCGGCCCGATCGGCCCCCGCCTGCACTGGAAGGACCTCCTGCGGGGCGTGATCTTCTCGCCCCAGCAGACGTTCCTGCAGATGCGGGACTACGCGATGTGGGGCCCCGCCCTGATCGTGACGTTCCTCTACGGCCTGCTCGCCGTCTTCGGCTTCGACGGCGCCCGCGAGGACGCGATCAACGCGACCCTCTCCAACGCCGTCCCGATCGTCCTGACCACCGCCGTCGCCATGGTCCTGTCGGCCTTCGTCCTGGGCGTCGTCACCCACACCCTGGCCCGCCAGCTCGGCGGCGACGGCGCCTGGCAGCCCACGGTCGGCCTCTCCATGCTGATCATGTCCCTGTCGGACGCGCCGCGCCTGGTCGTCGCGATGTTCGCGGGCGGCGACGCCTCGTTCGTCCAGATCCTCGGCTGGGCCACCTGGGTGGCGGGCGGCGCCCTGCTCACCCTGATGGTCTCCAAGTCCCACGACCTCCCCTGGCCGAAGGCCCTGGGCGCGAGCGCGATCCAGCTGGTCGCCCTGCTGTCGATCGTGAAGCTCGGCACCTTCTAGCCCGCACAGCCCGCACAGCCCACGGAAGGGCCCCTGCCGCCGCACATGGCGACAGGGGCCCTTTCTCCCCCGAACGGCCGCACGCCCGATGGACACCCCGTCGGACGGGTCCGTCGGCGGAAAGCCGACGACGGTTCTCCTGACGGTCGACGAGACCATCGAGGCCCTGCGCACGGCGGGAGTAATCGGCTACCGGCGGCGGTCCCCGGTCTATCGGTCGGACCGCTCATCGCACGCATGTCAGCAGCCAGGAGCCAGGAGTCACCGTGAAGCTTCTCCTCACGTCGGCGGGCATCACCAACCCCACCATCAAGGACGCGCTCGTGCGGCTGCTGGGCAAGCCGATCGCCGAGTCGGACGCCCTGTGCGTCCCCACCGCGGGGTACGGGCACCCCATGGGCAGCCCCGCCAGTGCCTGGCGCTTCATCGCGGGACAGTCCCCCCTGCCCATGTGCGACCTGGGGTGGAGGTCCCTGGGGGTGCTGGAGCTGACCGCGCTGCCCAGCGTCGGCGCGGAGCGCTGGGTCCCCTGGGTCCAGGAGGCGGACGTCCTGCTGGTGAACGGCGGCGACGCGCTGTACCTGGCCCACTGGATGCGGCGGTCAGGCCTGGCGGACCTGCTGCCGTCGCTGAGCGAGAAGGTCTGGGTGGGTCTGAGCGCCGGGAGCATGGCGATGACCCCGCGTATCGGCGCGTACTTCGTCGAGTGGACGGCGCCTACCGACGACGACACCGCCCTCACGGTCGTCGACGGCACGGTCGAGGTCGTCTCCGAGGGCACCTGGCGCCATTTCCCGGCCTGACGCGTCAGAACGCGATCAGAGGGCTTCCTTGTTCTCCTTGGCCGCCTCGCCCGACTTGTGCACGGGAGGCAGAACGCTCCACGGGAAGTTGATCCAGTCGTCCGTGCGCTTCCAGACGTACTCGCACTTCACGAGGGAGTGGGACTTCTCGTAGATCACGGCGGAGCGGACCTCGGCGACGTGCTCGACGCAGAAGTCGTGGACGAGCTTGAGCGTCTTGCCGGTGTCGGCGACGTCGTCGGCGATCAGCACCTTCTTGTCGGTGAAGTCGATCGCGTTCGGAACGGGCGCCAGCATGACCGGCATGTCCAGCGTGGTCCCGACACCGGTGTAGAACTCGACGTTCACCAGGTGCAGGTTCTTGCAGTCGAGCGCGTACGCGAGACCGCCGGCGACGAAGACGCCGCCGCGGGCGATGCTCAGCACGATGTCCGGCTGGTACCCGTCGTCGGCGATGGTCTGCGCCAGCTCGCGGACGGCGGTGCCGAAACGCTCGTAGGTCAGGTTCTCCCGCACGGGGGCGTCGCTCATGCCGTCCTCACACCTGGGTCCGATGGAAGTTCTGGAAGGACCGGGACGCGGTCGGTCCGCGCTGCCCCTGGTACCGCGACCCGTACCGCTCGCTGCCGTACGGGAACTCGGCGGGCGAGGTCAGCCGGAACATGCACAGCTGCCCGATCTTCATGCCCGGCCACAGCTTGATCGGCAGCGTGGCGAGGTTCGACAGCTCCAGGGTGACGTGCCCGCTGAACCCCGGGTCGATGAACCCGGCCGTCGAGTGCGTGACGAGCCCGAGCCGCCCCAGCGAGGACTTGCCCTCCAGCCGGGAGGCGAGATCGTCGGGCAGCGTGATCACCTCGTACGTGGAGGCCAGCACGAACTCACCGGGGTGCAGGATGAACGGCTCGTCGCCCTCCGGCTCCACCAGCCGCGTGAGATCCGCCTGCTCGATGGAGGGGTCGATGTGCGGGTACCGGTGGTTCTCGAACACCCGGAAGTACCGGTCCAGCCGTACGTCGATGCTGGACGGCTGCACCATGGAGTGGTCGTAGGGATCGATCCGTACCCGCCCGGCGTCGATCTCGGCCCGGATGTCCTTGTCTGAGAGAAGCACGCCCCGAGGATACGCAAGGCGCGCTTACCGGCCACAACCGCACCGTCCGCGCGCCCCACGCCCGGTCTGTCCGTGCCGCCGGCTACCGCTTCTCCACCTGGACCGGCACCGCGCTGCGGAGCCGGGCACAGCGGGGACATCGGACGAGCCGGCCGGGACCGAGCCGGTCGGCCTGCTGCATCGGGAACGACGCGGTGCTGAACACGTGCCCATCGGCACACTGGACGACGGTGCGCTCCATCAAGTCCTAGAGTCCCTTCCCCAAGAGCCGCGCCCGGCTGCTGCCTGCCGGGCGACGCGAGGCCACATTACGGGATCAAAGGGACGGCCCTCCAGGCGGCACTCCGACCCCGCCGGGACCCTCTTCCACCCCTCCACGGTACGCCCCAACTCCTGCGCCCCGCAGTCGCGTCCATGCCCTGAAACGCACTCAGGCCCCGACGCGACAGCGCCCGGGCCCGGAGATGAGGTACAGTGACGAGGCGATCGGACACCCCCTCCGGTTACCCCGGATCGGGCGTCTTACGCGGGTGTAGTTTAATGGTAGAACATCAGCTTCCCAAGCTGAGAGCGCGAGTTCGATTCTCGTCACCCGCTCCATGCGAAACCCTCAGGTCATTGGCCTGGGGGTTGTTTGTTGTCTAGTCCAATTCGGGAGTGCCGTGCCCTCCGCGTGCCCTAACCCGCCATAGCGGGTTCATCCAGACGACCCGGAGCTCCACTTCGAAGGCAGCGGCGCCGTAGCTTCTCAAATAGCGAGACGCATTCTATGTGACCGGCACCACTCAGCGAGTGGGTGGGGGCGAAGTCGCTCTCGCAATCGGGGAGTTTGCAGCGGGCCAGAGATGCCGCGTCCACGTTGCCTTCCACGACCGCGGCGAGGCGGGCAGTGGTGGATAGCCAGGCGCATTTACGCAGGGTCGGCGACGTGACTATCGCGGCCAGTAACGAGGCGGCTGCTTGGCAGGGTCGACCCGATCGAACCGCTGCTTACTGCCGGGGTTCAAGCCTTTGATGTGCACGAGCTGCTGGCCGTGCGCCGTATCGAGCTCACGGACGATCAGAGGCATCGCGGCGATCACAGCGCCCATGGCCAGCCCCAGACCGGCCATGCCCTTGTGACCGTGGCTGAACCGGATGTGGTGCATGCCGGACTTCTTGATCGCGGACGTCTCCGACGGATCCTCCAGCTGACGCCCATCCTTGGTGAGAAAGACTTCGAAGCCTCTCTTCGCAGCATCGGGGAGGAGCGCGAGATCCTTCTTCCCCGCCCACTTGATCTCACTGACGTGGCGCACGTCGTGCCCGGGCAGCAGCCGCCGGAGCATCTCCAGCATCTGTACCGGGACGTTCTCGTCGATGAGGATTCGCATCAGGCAGCGCGCGGTCCCGGGCTGTAGCTGTCCACATACAGTGCGAAGGACACCGCATCGCGGGCGGCCTCCACTGTCACGCCGGGGTAATACGCGGCGATCTCGTCGAGCGGGACGCCGTCCTCCACCAGCTCCGCGACGGCGTCGAACGGGACGCGAGTGCCGGTGATGACCGGCTGTCCCCCTTGCGTGTCCGGGTCCACTCTGACGTGTTGCTTGGGCCGCAGAAGGTGTGGGACGACAACGCCGGCGCGGGGCGCGAACTCCTGGAAGTTATCCGGCAGCCCCACCTTCGTCCTGGCCTTGCGCCATTTCCGTCCGAACGTCGAGCGGCGGAACGGGGCGCCCTTCTCCCCGACGAAGAGGAGCCCGTCCGGCTCCTTCTCGGCGAACCACTGAACGTGGCGACGTAGCTCGGGCAGGAGGAAATCGGGCAGGTACACGGTGCGCTTGCCCGCGCGGGACTTGGGATCGCCGGTGACCCTCCTGCCGTTGGTCAGCTCCGGTGACGCATGCGTGATCCGCAGGGAGCATTCGTCGAGATCGACACTGCGGCGGCGCAGTTCGGCCAGCTCCTCGGGGCGGAGCGAGGCGAAAGCGCCGAGCAGGACCATCAGGCGCCAGCGCGGACCCAAGGCGTCGGCGAGCTCGAAGACCTGCTCCACGGTGGCGGTCGGCCGCTCGTCGGCTTCCTCCCGACCGGCGCCCTTGATCCGGCACGGGTTGGTTCGCAGGAGGTCGTCATCGACCGCGGTCTGCAGGATGGCCTTCAGCAGCCGGTACGACTTGGCGACCGTCGTGGCACCCGTTGCCTTGAGCCGCTCGGCTCGCCAGGTGCGGACGGAAGGCGGTGTGATCTCGTCCAGGTCCTTGCTGCCGAAGGCCGGCAGGAGGTGCAGGCGTAGCAGGCCGTCGTAGCGGTCGACCGTGGTCGGGGCCAGACCGCGCTCCTCCATCCAGCGGAGGGCGTACTTCTCGAAGTTGATCGCGCCGGCGTCCGGGTCACGCCAGTGGTCACGCTCGATGTCGGCGCGGACCAGGTTCAGTCAGTCCTGCGCGTCGGTCTTCGTGTCGAAGGTTTCGGGGGCATTGTGGCGCTGCCCGTCCGGGCCCAAGTAGCGGGCCTGCCATCGACCGGACGGGAGCTTGCGTACGGTACCGAACTCCCGACGACGCTGGAGCTTGCGTGTCGGCATCAGGCGGCCCGCCCGTACCGAGTGCGGGTGCGCCGGGTCGGCTCGACCGTGCGCGCCTCGATGTACTCGGTGACGGCACTCTCGGGGACGCGCACGGGACGTCCGAGCTTGACGTAGCGAATGCGGCGCTCGGCGATCAGACGGCGAACGAAGCGTTCGCCGGTACCGAGCTGTTCGGCGGCTTCGGCCACCGTCAGGAGGCGGTCAGCCATGGGCGACCGCCCCCTTTCGGCTGTGCTGCTGAGTGCAACGGGCCGGGGCTATTGCGAGTCGGTGCAACGGTGAGACTTCCTTACCGAGGTCGAAATGTCGTCCGACTGCACAAGGCCCCCGCCTCTCCGCACGCCCCGGACCGGGTCGTCCTGCTCTCCCCCGGGCTCGGCCGTTGGGACCTGCAGGTGATCCCGCCGGACGCGACGGAGGAAGCAGCCGCTCTCCACACGGCCGTCGCCCTGGACGACCGGCGGCCCGGCGCCGACGGAGAAGCCCGGCCCCGACGGCGGCGGCAGGTCCGCGCGGCCGTGTGGGACCCACCCGGCGGGGAGCCCGGGCACCTCGGTGGTAGGAGCCGCCGCGGGCACGTCCCTGTACGCACCCGCTCCCCGCGCCCAACCCGCCCCGGGGCCGCCCCGAGTCATCCGCCCGCTTCTGAGAGAGACGTCCTCATGACCATGGCCACCACCACCGCCACGCGCTCCGACACTCCCGGCAGCGACTTCGCCCGGCTGTCGAAGAAGATTGCGGATGCCGGACTGCTGGGGCGCCGCCCCGGCTACTACACGTTACGCATCACCGCCGTGACCGGGCTCTACGCCGCCGGATGGGCCGCGTTCGTCCTCGTCGGCGCCTCCTGGTGGACACTGGCGATCGCCGCGTTCCTGGCCGTGATGTACGGGCAAGTCGCCCTGGTCGCCCATGACATGGCCCACCGGCAGGTGTTCCGCCGCCGCCGGGCCAGCGAGTTGTCCGGACGGATCGCCGGCGCGACGATCGGCATGAGTTACGGCTGGTGGCAGGACAAGCACACCCGTCACCACGCCAACCCCAACACCGAGGACCTCGACCCCGACATCGGCCCCGACCTGCTCGTCTGGTCCCCGGACCAGGCCCGCGCCGCCACCGGACTGCCCCGCCTGCTCGGCCGCTGGCAGGCGTTCCTCTTCTTTCCCCTGCTCACGCTGGAGGGCTTCAACCTGCACGTGGCGAGCGGCAGGGCCATGGCCAACCGCCGGCTCAAACGCCGGGCGGTCGACGGCGCTCTGCTCCTGGGGCACTGCGCCGTCTACCTGGCCGCCCTGTTCTGGGTCCTGCCGCCCGGGATGGCGATCGCCTTCCTCGCCGTCCACCAGTGCCTGTTCGGCGTCTACCTCGGTTCGGCCTTCGCACCCAACCACAAGGGGATGCCGATCCTGACGGCCGACGACCGCCCCGACTTCCTCCGCCGCCAGGTGCTGACCTCACGCAACGTCAACGGCGGCCGGTTCACCGACCTGGCGCTCGGTGGCCTGAACCACCAGATCGAGCACCACCTGTTCCCGAGCATGCCCAGCCCCAACCTGCGCAAGGCCCGCGCCATCGTCCGGCGGTACTGCCGGGACCTGGGCGTCGACTACGCGGAAACGGGCCTGGTCGCCTCCTACCGGTTGGCACTCACCAGCCTCCACGACGCCGGCGCCCCGCTCCGACGGACCCGCGTCCCCACTTAGCGGGGCGAGACGCCGCCGTGGGTACGGCGGCGTCCAGGACGCAGCCGTCCGCGTCCGCCGTACCAGGAGCCTCGGCGCTCGCCGGCGTCGTTCGCGACCGGGGACCGTCGGCGTACCGCCGGCCCTTCGTCGGTCTTCCGGTCTGGTGCGACAACACCGCCGCGGCCGTAGTGGAAGGCGGCACTTCTGCCCCCGTGCTGAGAGTTCAGCCGGTGGATGAGGAACGCGCCTGCCGCGATCACCGCCAGCAGCACGAACACCGTCACGAGGATGTCCATGGCCCTCACACCATTTCCGGCCGGTCCTCCGCGGTGGCGACGGCGACTCGAAGCCATGGAGAAGTGACGGAAGCACCGGCTCCATGTCCTCCTTCGGACTCCCACACCGCTTCCCTGGTGCGGTCGGCCTCGGCGGTCACCGTCAGACGCGCGGCATCCGCCAGCAGGCTGCTCGCGGTCGCCGCCCGGCGCGAGTCGCTCGCGGCGGCCATCAGCCAGGCGGCCGCGGTCGGAGGCGTCCGCGGGGGAACGACCAGCAGGTTCCAGCGGCCCACGTGGTAGGAGAGCAGCAGCAACTCGTGCTCGTCCTGCTCGAAGCGGAACCAGCCCACCTTCACCACATGCCCGGCGACAGGCACCTTACGCGGGACGACCGGCCACTGGGCGGGGTTCACCGTGATCCGGGTGATCCGCCCCCACAGCGGATCGAGAACGGACGCCAGGGCAGGCAGTTCGGCGGTGAGATCACGCGAGCGTGGCCACCAGGCTCCGTCCAGCAGGAGCGGTGCCGAACCGGCTGGGGCGAGCGAGAGACGTACGGGGGACGTGGGACGCCGGTCTTCGGACGTCGTCGGAGGGGAGACGGTCGCAGTCATGACGCGAACCCTGCCCCGGGCGGGCCTGAGCCGACCCGGCCTATTCGATCACCGAAAACGGCACAGACGCGAAATGTCCGCGCGCGGAGTGTCCCCGGTTCCTCCAGCCTACTCTTCGCGGCGCCCGACCAGGCCGTACACCGGGAGCAGTCCACCCGATGAGGCCGAAGCCTCTTGTCGGGGCTCGTCGAGGAGTAGCCTGAGGACTTCGAGGGCCTTCGTGTACCGGCGCCGCCGGTCCCGTCCTCGCTCACCCATCACCGGGCGCTCCGCCAGTCGGCGCAGGCCCGCAGTCAGGCTTCTTCCTCATGATCATGAACACCACTCAGCTCCGTCCGCACGCGGCACCGTTCCGACCACGTGCCGCACGCCTCGTCCTAGGATCCGCCAGCCGCTTCGGCCGTCCGGACGGCGCCTGGTGGCCACGGACCCGCGACCTGGCACGAGAACTCGGCGAACTGGCCGACGTGATCGATCCGCTGTGGGGCCGGCTCACCCACGTGGCCGTCAATCCCCGCCACTGGCGGCCTCTTCCGCACGGCGTGGTCGTCGTCAACGGCTACGAGGTGGCGGTCGACCGATTCACCGAGGTGCTCAACCCGCACAGGATCCTGCTGCAGTCCTACACTGCGGGCCGTTGGGATCTCCTCGTGGTGCCGCCCCCGACGAGCGCGTCGTCAGCGGCCCGGCTCATGGCGGCCGTGGCGTAGAGCAGCGGTGGGTGCGTGCCCCGGGCCCACACGCTCCGTGCCGGTGTCGATGAGGATCTGTTCCGCCGGCGTCTGACTGCCTGGGCGCATGGCTGCGGCCATGGCCGCGCGGGCCGCGTCGGCCGCGGTGTGGGGCGGAACCACCAGCAGCGAAAAGAGATCATTGCTGCCCCGGGTGATGAGAACGGTGTCGTCTCCGACCGGGAAGGAGTCGATGCGGACGACACGACCGTCGATCGTCAGCCGCGTCGGCAGCTCGTCCCAGGCGTCGGTGTCCAGACCGACACGTGTGATCGGCCCGAGGTACTCGGACAGCGCGGAGACGAGGCCGGGCAGTTCACCGGCGATGTCGCGGGAGCGGGGCCACCACGCTCCGTCGAGCGCACCCTTCCGGTCATGGGTCGTCTCGAGCCGCACCACGGCGGTTCCAGGTCGCGAAACCGCCTGATGCACAGCGTCGGGCAGGAGCCTGGTCACCCGCGGGGGGTCGGGGTCGGACATCGCACTCGCCTGCCTACCGGGGACGGCAAACCGAAAGTCTCCTGGTTTCACGGTACTCCTCGGCCGACGACGGCCGGGATTCCACGATCACCGGGCTACTCACCGTCATCGCCGCACGCGTAGAAGAACAAGGTCGAGGTGTGCTTCCCCCGACCTGCGCTTCTGGGCGGCACCAAGGCCCGTCACCCCGACGTACTCGCCGCCCAACGCAAGGAACGCGCCAGCGCCCGCGATGTCGGTCTGTCAGCAGCCGCCGGAGGCGGCCGGTGCGCCGATGCCGATGTGCAGCGTGGCAGGGGCCGCGCAGCAACCTCCGCCTTCGCCGCTCCGCGCGGCGTCGGGCTCGTCGAACAGACCCGCGCCGCCACACACACCGGTCTCCGGCAGGGTCAGCTCGACGCGTTCGGCCGCCTCGTGGTCACCGGCGAGTGCGGCCGTGATGGAGCGGACCTGCTCGTAGCCGGTCATGGCGAGGAAGGTGGGGGCGCGGCCGTAGGACTTCATGCCGGCCAGGTAGACGCCCTGCTCCGGGTGGGACAGCTCCTTCACGCCGTGCGGGTAGACCGTGCCGCAGGAGTGGACGTTCGGGTCGATCAGCGGAGCCAGCGCGGTCGGGGCTTGGAGGCGCTCGTCGAGGCCGAGGCGGAGCTCGGAGAGGAAGGAGAGGTCGGGGCGGAAGCCGGTCAGGACGATGACCTCGTCGACCGGTTCCAGGCGGCGGCCGTCCTCGGCGACGAGGACCAGCCGGTGGCCATCCCGCTCGACGGCCCCGGTCCGGAATCCGGTGACGGCGCTCGCGTGCCCCTGCTCCACCGCCGCCTTGGCACGCAGGCCGAGGGCGCCGCGGGCCGGGAGCTGGTCGGCCTCGCCGCCGCCGTACGTGGCGTCGCCGATGCCTCGGCGCAGGATCCAGACCGCGTGTGTGTCCGCCTCTTCCCCGGCCAGGTCGGCGAGCAGGGCGAGAGCGGTGAAGGCGGAGGCGCCGGAACCGACGACCGCCGTGCGCTTGCCGGCGTAGCGGGCTCGGACGGCCGGGTCCTTCAGGTCGGGGACGCGGTAGGTGATGCGGTCGGAAGCGGACTTCTCACCGAGGGCGGGGATGCCGTTCGCACCCATCGGGCCGGGCACGGACCAGGTGCCGGAGGCGTCGATGACGGCGCGGGCGGTGATCCGCTCCTCGCCGCCGTCCGCTGTCTCGATGTGCACGGTGAAGGGCTGCTCCTCGCGGCCGGAGTCGACGATCCGGTCCCGGCCGGCGCGGGCCACGCCGGTGACCGTCACTCCGTAGCGGACCTGGTCGCCGAGGACGTCCGCGAGCGGCTGGAGGTACCGCTCGACCCAGTCGCCGCCGGTCGGGTACGTCGTCCCGTCGGGGCGGACCCAGCCGGTTGAAGCGAGCAGCTTCTCGGCGGCCGGGTCGGTGACCTCGGCCCAGGGCGAGAACAGGCGGACGTGCGCCCACTCGCGCACCGCAGTGGCAGCGGACTGGCCGGCCTCCAGCACCAGGGGCTCCGCGCCGCGCTCGACGAGGTGTGCGGCTGCGGCCAGGCCGACGGGGCCGGCGCCGATGACCACAACGGGCTGCTGGTGGTCGGTGGTGGACACGCTGGTGTTGGACACGGCGACGACACTCCCTTTTGCTTCGGCATCTGTCGATCCCTTGCGAGACCAGGATGGCACCTGCTTCGATGAGCGTCAACATAGACACTTATCGAAGCCGTAGTACTTGAGCGATCCGAGGGAGCGGGCATGGAACACGTCGACGTGGCGGTCATCGGTGGTGGCCAGTCCGGACTGGCCACCGCACACGCCCTGCGCAAGCAGGGTCTGGCACCGGTGATCCTGGAAGCGTCCGGGCAGCCGGCGGGGTCATGGCCCCGCTACTACGACAGCCTCACCCTCTTCTCCCCCGCGGCCCGCAGCTCCCTTCCGGGCCTGCCGTTCGGCGGCGATCCGGACCGCTACCCGCACCGGGACGAGGTCGTCTCCTACCTGCTGCGTTACGCCGAGCGCCTGGACGCCGACGTTCGCACCGGTATGCGTGTGCAGGAGGTGCGTATGAGCGACGGAGCCTTCGTCCTCACCCTGGAAGCCGGAGAACGCATGACGGCCCGGGGCATCGTGGCGGCCTCTGGAACCTTCGGCCGGCCTCACCGGCCCGCCCTCCCAGGGTTGGACGACTTCACGGGCACCGTGCTGCACGCGGCCGAGTACCGGGGGCCGGAACCACTCGCCGGGCTGGGGGGCTCCCCGGCCGGAGGCTGGGGGAGGGTGGTGGTCGTCGGGGCCGGCAACTCGGCGGTGCAGATCGCCGCCGAGCTGGCCACACATACCCGGGTGACGCTCGCGGCGCGGCATCCGGTGCGGTTCGCCCGGCAGCGCCCGCTGGGCCGGGACCTGCACTGGTGGCTACAGCGGACAGGGCTCGACACCCTGCCGGTGGGCAGGTTCCTGCGCACGCCGCCGACACAGTTGGTGATCGACGACGGCCGCTACCGCGCCGCGGTTGCAGCCGGCGCCCCTGACTTGCGCCCGGTGTTCAGCGCGATCGACGGCACGAAGGCGACATGGACCGACGGCGCCACCGAGGAGATCGACACGATCGTCCTGGCCACCGGGTACCGACCCGACCTCGGCTATCTGCGCCCGCTCGGCGCCCTCGACTGCGACGGCCACCCGCGCCACCGGGAGGGCCTGTCGACCACCCATCCCGGACTGGCGTACGTCGGCCTGGAATGGCAGCGCAGCCTCTCCTCGAACTCCCTGCGCGGGGTCGGCAGGGACGCCGCCCTCGTCGTACGGCGCCTTGTCGCCCATCTCGACGCCCGCTGACTCTGGCCAGTCTAGTTCGACATGTGTCAACATAGACGTATGTCGAATGTCAAGGCACTGCCGCTGCTGGAACGATCCGAGGCCCCCGTCGCCGCGGTGCCGTGCTGCCCGCCGTTGAGCGAGCGTCCCTTCACCGCCGAGGAGGCCGAGCGCACGGCCCGTATGTTCAAGGCGCTCGGCGACCCCGTGCGGCTGCGGCTGTTCTCGGCCGTCGCCTCGCACGAGGGCGGCGAGGCGTGCGTGTGCGACATCTCCGACGTCGGTGTCTCGCAGCCGACCGTCTCCCACCACCTCAAGAAACTCAAGGAGGCCGGCCTGCTCACGTCCGAGCGGCGCGGCACCTGGGTCTACTACCGGGTCGAGCCGTCGGTACTGGCGGCGATGGGACAACTGCTGGCCGTTCGGTAGCGCACGCGGATCACCTTGCTCCTTCGAGAAGCCCGGCGATCTCCCGCGCTGCGTCGCGGGCCGGCCGTCCGACGCCGATGAGCGTGGCGGAGGCGGGGCCCGTCCAGTCTCCGTATCCGAGGAGGTGCAGCCGGGGGTCCGCCACTGCACGCGTGCCCTGGGTGGGGATGTGGCCGCGCGGGCCGCGCGGGCCCAGGGGTGACAGGTGGGAGAGGGCAGGCCGGAAGCCGGTGCACCAGATCACCACGTCGGCGGGCGCTCGCGTGCCGTCGACCCAGGCGACGCCGTCGCGGTCGAGGCGGGCGAACATGGGTGACGCTTTGAGCCGCCCGGCGTCCCGGGCCTCGCGCACGGGCGGTACGGCGACGACGTCCCCCAGCGAGGCGACGCCTCCGGTGTCGGTGCGGCCCTCGTCGAGGGCGCGTCGTCGGGCGGTGGCCGCGTCGAACAGGGCGCGGCCGTCGATGTCGTCGGCGAGGTACCGGGGCGGACGCCGGGTCACCCAGGTCAGTTCGGTGTCGTGGGCGAGGTCGGCGGCGATCTGCGCGCCGGAGTTGCCGCCCCCGACGACGATCACGCGTTGGCCCGCGAAGTCCCGCGGTCCGCGGTACGAGACGGTGTGCAGTTGCCTGCCCTGGAAGTCGCCGCGGCCGGGGACGGCGGGGAGGAAGGGACGCCACCAAGTGCCGGTCGCGCTGATCACCGCGCGTGTGTACCACGGGCCGGAGTCGGTCTCCACTCGCAGCAGCCGGCTGTCGGCGTGCACGCCGATCACCCGGACGGGTCGCTGCACCGGGAGGTCGTATCGCTTCTCGTAGTCGCTCAGGTAGGCGACCAGGTGCCCGGCGTCCGGGTACTCCTGGCCCGGCTGCGGCGGCATGAGGCGGCCGGGGAGCGAGGAGAAGGCTGCCGGGGAGAACAGGTGGAGCGAGTCCCAGGTGTGCTGCCAGGCCCCGCCCGGGGTGGCCTGGGCGTCGAGGACGACGAAGTCGAGGCCCAGGCGGCGCAGGTGGTAGCCGGCGGCGAGCCCTGCCTGACCGCCGCCGATCACCACCACGTCGGAGTGCTGTGTCATGCCGCCTGCGCCGCCGCGCACGTGATGGACCGGACGGTGCGGGCCGTGAGGCAATGCATCAGTAGCCTATGCCCTCGGTGGTCGGAGCGGACGGGGTGAACTTCTTGCGCCAGGCCAGCGAAACATAGACGAGGCCGATCAGGACGGGCACCTCGATGAGCGGACCCACCACGCCGGACAGGGCCTGGCCGGAGGTGACACCGAAAGTGGCGATGGCGACGGCGATGGCCAGCTCGAAGTTGTTGCCCGCGGCGGTGAAGGCGAGGGTGGCCGTCCGGTCGTAGGCGAGGCCGATCGCCTTGCCCAGCAGGAAGGTGCCGAAGAACATGACCGCGAAGTACACCAGCAGCGGCAGCGCGATGCGGACCACGTCCAGCGGCTGCGAGGTGATGGTCCTGCCCTGCAGGGCGAACAGGATGACGATCGTGAACAGCAGGCCGTAGAGCGCCCACGGACCGATCCTCGGCAGGAAGCGGGACTCGTACTTCTCGCGGCCGAGCCTCTTCTCGCCGATGCGGCGGGTGAGGAAGCCCGCGAGCAGTGGAACGCCGAGGAAGATGACGACGTTCAGGGCGATCTTCCACATGGAGATGTCCAGGCGTTCGCCGTCGCCCAGACCCAGCCAGCCGGGCAGCAGGTCGAGGTAGAACCAGCCGAGCAGACCGAACGCCAGGACCTGGAAAACGGAGTTGAGGGCGACGAGTACGGCGGCGGCCTCGCGGTCGCCGCAGGCGAGGTCGTTCCAGATGATGACCATGGCGATGCAGCGGGCCAGGCCGACGATGATCAGGCCGGTGCGGTACTCGGGCAGGTCCGGCAGGAAGATCCAGGCGAGCGCGAACATCACCGCCGGGCCGACGATCCAGTTGATCACCAGCGACGAGGCCATGAGCCTGCGATCGCCGGTGACGGCGTCGAGCCTGTCGTAGCGGACCTTGGCCAGGACCGGATACATCATGATCAGCAGGCCGATGGCGATCGGCAGGGAGATGCCGCCGATCTCGACCTTGGCGAGGGCGTCGTTCAGGCCCGGGATGGCTCGGCCCAGGCCGAGGCCGACGGCCATGGCGATGAGGATCCAGACGGCGAGGAAGCGGTCGAGCGTCGACAGCTTCGCGACGACGGAGGACTCCTCGGCGGGCGTCGCGGCTGCTTCGGTGCGGGTCACGGACAGGCCCTCTTGTTGTCGACGGCGTTGCGAGCGGACTCGGCCAGGTCGGCGAACTGACCGGCGAGTGAGGCGATGACGTCCGGGCGGAGCCTGTAGTACGTGTAGCGGCCGCACGGCTCGGTTTCGACGACGCCGGCCTCGCGCAGCACTCTCAGGTGGTTGGAGAGGTTGGTCTGCCGGGCACCGGTCTCCTCCACGAGGTGGGTGGTGCACAGCGTCTCTTTGGCGAGCAGGGTCACGATCCGCAGCCTGAGCGGGTCCGCCAGGACCCGGATCAGGTCAGTGTCGACTGACGTCATCATGCACTGATACTCTCACATCAGTGGTGACTGACACCATCGGGCGCTGATGCCATGCGCGCCTGATGCCGTCTCAAGACAAGAGAGACCTCCTGATGCCCGACAAGCCTTCCGTGCTGTTCGTCTGCGTCCACAACGCCGGCCGCTCGCAGATGGCAGCCGCGTGGCTGACCCACCTGGCCGGGGATCGCGTCGAGGTCCGTTCCGCCGGATCCAACCCGGGCGAGAACGTCAACCCGGCCGCCGTCGAGGCGATGCGCGAGGTCGGTATCGACATCTCCGCCGAGGTGCCCAAGATGCTGACCGTGGACGCGGTCAAGGAGTCCGACGTCTGCATCACCATGGGCTGCGGCGACACGTGCCCGGTCTTCCCGGGCAAGCGCTACTTGGACTGGCAGTTGGAGGACCCGGCCGGCCAGGGCGTCGAGGCCGTCCGCCCGATCCGCGACGAGATCAAGGTGCTGGTCGAGGGCCTGATCAAGGAGATCGCGCCAGAGGCGCAGTCATGAGCAACGCCCGCAGCCCGCACTCGGACCGACCATGGCCTCACGACAGATCGCCTACTTGAGCCGGCGTACACGCCTCGGAGCATCCACGGCCCCGGGGCACCGACAGCGCGCAGCGCAGCAACCAACCCGTCGGCCTTCCCCACCACCGATACTCGACAAAACCTCGGTCCAGGCTCGCATCACGTCGCCGAAGTCCAGCAACAGCCCCCGGACCTGCCGCAGCAGAATGCGCAGGATCACCACACCCGCGACGCTCCCGAGCCCCATCGCGCTCCACCACATCGGCCGCCTCCCCGCCCAGAACCCCAGGCTGCCTGCGGCAAAACCCGAAGTCTGTACCTGAAGAGACGCATTTTGTGATCTTGGCGGAGTCGGCGCGGAGTGTGCATCCGCAAGTGGCCATGCCAGCAGCGCTCCCCCGTCAGAGATTCCTCACCGCCACAGGGCGGGCCGCCTTCGGCGAAGCAGCGCCGTCCAGCTTCGTGCCCACAGCGTGCCCATACGACCGGACAACAACGGTGAACAGCGGCGTGGAAAAGGTAGCCGAAGGCGCGCTCCAGAATGCGTAACCGCAGGTGAGAGGTAAATTCGCTCGCGAAGCGCCGTCGCTTCCCAAGCTGAGAGCGCGAGTTCGATTCTCGTCACCCGCTCCATATGAAACCCCCAGGTCATCGACCCGGGGGTCTTTTGTTGTCCGGACAGTGGGCGGGTGCCGCCCCACAACCGCACCATCAGCCCGCCGACGGCTCTTCCCCGCGGTGCGCGCGGTCGTCGGTGTGGTGCTTCGCATGCTCGGCGCGTACGAGGTCGACCAGCCCGGCGGCGACCTCCCGTTGCCGGTCCTCGTCGGAGTGCTGATGGATCAGCGCCGCCTTCTCGGAGGACTGGCCGGCTCTTGGGGGCGGAAGGTGCGGCGGTAGGTGTCGGGCGGGACGCCGACGCTGCGGTGGAAGTGGCGGCGCAGGGTGGTGGCGGTGCCCATGCCGGTGGCCGTGGCGATGGTGTCGACGGTGGCGTTGGTGGTTTCCAGGAGTTCCTGGGCGTGGCGGATGCGCTGGGTGTGGAGCCACTGCAGTGGTGTGGTGCCAGTGAGGTGTTTGAAGTGGCGGGCGAGATGGCGTGAGCTCATGCGGGCCTGGCGGGCCAGGTCCTCGACGGTGAGCGGTTGGTCCAGTCGTTCCAGCGCCCAGGGGAAGAGTTCACCCAGGGGATGGTTGCCGGGCTCGGGCAGGGGGGTGGCGATGAACTGGGCCTGGCCGCCGTCGCGGTGGGGTGGGACGACCAGCCGGCGGGCGATCTTGTTGGCGTTGGCCGACCCGTGGTCAAGGCGGACCAGGTGCAGGCACAGGTCCATGGCGGCGGCCTTGCCCGCGGAGGTGAGGACGTCGCCGTTGTCGACGTAGAGGACGTCCGGATCCACGGTGGTCGCAGGGTGGCGCCGGGCCAGCTCCCGGGTGTGGGCCCAGTGGGTGGTGGCGCGCCTGCCGTCGAGCAGTCCGGCCGCGCCCAGGACGAAGGCGCCCGTGCACAGCGACGCCACGCGGGCGCCGGCCTCGTGGGCGGTGCGCACCGCCTGGACCAGGTCGCCGGGCGGTTCACGGTCGGTGTCGGCCCAGCCGGGGACGATCACCGTGTCGGCGTGCGCGAGATGGTCGAGTCCGTGGTCGGGCTCCAGGCGGAAGCGGTCGACGTGTACCGGACCGCTTCCGCAGACGGAGAAGTCGTACCAGGGGTCCACGATGTGGGTCAGATCAGCGCCGAAGATCTCGATGGCCACGGACAGTTCGTAGTGGAGCATGCCGTCGGTGACGGCCAGCGCGACGGTAGGCATGTCCGAAACTGTACGCGCCATGTCGTTTCCGACGCTCGTGCGGGGTGCTGCCGCGAGGACAGGATGTGGGTGTCAGGCCGCGGCGGATCGACATCGCGGCAGGTGTTCCAGTACCCGGGAGCGGTCTCATGGGGTCAGGTCAGCTGGTGGCGGTGTTCGGCGCGTACGGTCACACCGGGCGGTTCGTGGTCGCGGAGCTGGCCGCGCGCGGATACGTCCCGGTGCCCTCCGGGCGCAACGCCCAGGTGCTGCGGGAACTGGCCGACGAGCACGGGCTGGAGGCCCGGGTGGCGTCGGCCGAGGATGCGGCGTCGCTGGACAGGGCGCTGGCGGGCGCGGTGGCGGTCATCAACTGCGCGGGCCCCTTCGCGACGACCACCGGTCCCGTGATCGAGGCCGCGCTCCGTGCGAAGATCCCGTACCTGGACGTGGCCGCCGAGCTTGAGGCCAACCTCGACACCTTCGCCCACTACCAGGAGCGGGCCCGGGAAGCGGGAGCGGTGATCATCCCGGCCATGGCCTTCTTCGGCGGCCTCGGTGACCTGCTGGCCACCGCGGCGATGGGCGACTGGACCGCAGCCGACGAGGCTCACATCGCCTACGCGCTGAGCAGCTGGCACCCCACCGCCGGCACCCGCCTGTCCGGTGCCGTCTCCCGCGAGCGCCGTGGCGACGTCCGCCTGCGCTACAGCGGCGGCCAGTGGGAGCGCCGCACCGACGCCGCACCCGCCCTTCAGTGGACCTTCCCGGAACCGATGGGAGTCCGGGAGGTGATCGGCGAGTTCACGATGGCGGACGCCGTCACCGTTCCCCAGCACCTGCCCATTCCCGACGTGACCACCTACATGACCGTTGAGGCGATCCGTGACCTTGCCGCGCCCTCCACACCCGCCCCGACGGCCGCCGACCGGAGCGGGCGCTCGGACCAGACCTTCCTCGTCGACACAGTCGTACGCTCCGGCGGTACCGAACGCCGGGCCACGGCCAGCGGCCAGGACATCTACGCCGTCACCGCACCCCTTGTCGTCGAGGCCCTCGAACGCGTCCTGACCGGCCGCACCAAGACCACCGGCGTCGCCTCCGCCGGCGAGATCTTCGACGCACCGGACTTCCTGCACGCACTCGCCCCGCACATCGCACTCGACCTCCACCCGCAAGGCGCCTGACCGCGATGCTCCACGGAGGGGACTTCGGGGCGCCGTGGGGCACGGGCTGGCCGTCGCGGCTTGCTCTGGTCGACGGCATGGCAGCGTGGTCGAGGCCGGTGGGGTGCAGCGAGGCACACGCGCGTGGGTCAGTCGGCACACCCACCGTCGTGGCTGACTGTCGTCGGCTGAGGCTCAGACGTGCGGGTCCCCACTCCGCAAGGGAAACCTTCGAGGCCAAGGGACCGTGCCATTCGCGTGCCAGATCTTGCGGGGAACCACGGAGAATGACGGGGACTGGCCACGGGTGTGGATAGGGCCTAACCGCACTCCGTGGGGTGCCTGGTGCATTTCAGGGCTTTCTGTGTCTCCCCCGCGCTGCTGCCGGCGTCGTTCGCCACGTCCGCCTGCAGGTCGTTCACCTTCCTGGAGTCGGTGCCCTCACCCCGGGCGGCGGTCCAGATGTCGACGATCCGGGAGCTGTCGTCCTTGAGGAACCGGCGCTGGTCAGGGGCTGCCTGCCCGGTCACCGCCTGTTGCCAGGTGCCCGCGATGTGGCGTACGGGGTCGGTGTCGTAGGACGGGGTCCCGCCCGCGGTGTTCTTGAGGCGCAGCAGGACGTCCGAGCGCCATTGCTCGCCCTGGGACTCGGCGATGTCGTCGGCGATGCCGTCGAAGTGGCCGAGCCCGGCGGCGCAGCTACGGGCCGGCGAGGTGTAGCGGGCGCCGGTGGCCCCGGCGGTGACCTCGGCGAGGTGCGCGGCGCACTGACGGACGTGTGCGGCGCGCAGATCGGCGTACGCGGCGGGGTCCTGGGAGACCGAGCGCAGCACCCCGACGAGGTCGTCGATGCGGGCAGGCATCCGGACGGTCGTGCCGTCCCGCCATGGCGCGTCGTCCTCACGACGGGTGTATTCGCCGTTGACGCCGCTGAGTATCTCCTGGGTGTCCTGTGCGTAGTCCACCAGCGCCGCCGCGAGCGGGGCGCGCAGGTCCGGGGCGACGACGGGGTCCTGGCGTCGTTCGATGTCCGCGGCGACCGCGGTGAGGGCCGCCCGCATGGCACGTGCTTCGGCGAGCGTGTGCCGTCCGGGAACCGCACCTGTCGCGGCACTCCGGATCGCGGTGCCGAGGGCGCCGCAGTCCATGTCCTCCCGGTACGCGTCGCCCAGGGAACGTCGCAGGGCGGCGTCGGACGACAGGCTGTCGCAGTCCGGCTTGTCCGCCCGCGCGACGACGGTCCAGCTGACCGCCCCACCGCCGGCCAGGACGATCGCGGTCGCTGCCGCGGCGAGGAGCAGTTTGCGGCGAGGGCGTGCCGCCCGGGGTGGGGTGGTGGTGTCGTTCATCGGCCGATCGCATCGTTGGCCAGCTTCTCGCCGGTGGTGTGGTCGTTGCGCATGTCGAATTGCAGGTCGTTGACGGACGGGTCGTCCATGCCCGGCATGCCGGGCCCGTTGGCCCACTCGTCGACGAGGAACTGCATCTCCCGCTGGGACTTCAGGCTCCGGTCAGCGACCTCGGCGGCCGCGGCGTCGTTGTTGTAGCCCTTCTCCTCATTGGAGACGTCGTAGGTCCAGGCGTCCAGGATGCGCTGAGCGGCGTCGCCGATCCCGGGGACCATGGTCACCGGAGTTCCGGCCACGTGGTAAATGGTCTTGGCCTTCCAGTCTTCCTGGGCGTTGGCGCTGTCGCGCTTGTCGTATATGACGTCCTCGCGTACGGCGTCGTAGGCGCCGAGCGCGGAGCCGCCCTTGCGGACGGGGTCCCGGACGGAGTCGGCGGTGTTGCCGCCCTCGTCCTCCATCTGCTTGGCGATGTACGCCGTTTCGGCCTTGTGCATGGTGCCGTAGGCTTCCGGGTCCTCGGAGATGCCGCGCATCATGCGGATCAGCTTGTCCGAGTCGGGGGCCATGTGGGCGTCGCCGAACAGGCCTTTGCCGTGCGCCTGGGGGGCTTCGTGGGTGTACGAGCCCTGGACTCCCGAGAGGATCTCGTGGGTGTCGTTGGTGTAGTCGGCGAGGCAGTTCGCCAGCGGCTGACGGAGGTTGGGCTTGATCTCCTCGTGGCCCGGTTCGGTGTCCATCAGCTCGACGGTGTCGCGCATGATGCGTGCCTGCCCGGCCGTGTGCGGCGGGCCGGCTTCCTCGCCGGTTGTCGCGGCTTCCAGGACGCTGCCGAGGCCGACGCGGGTGTTGGATGCGTCGATGTGGTCGATGTTCCCGGTCGGCTCCTGCCCGCGGACCACCTCCCGGACCTCCAGGTCGGGCCAGTCGCGCTCGTTGAGGAGGTACTCCAGGCGCTTGTTGCCTCCGTCGTCGCCCGGGTCGAGGTACGCGGTGGCCGTGTCCGGGTCACGGCTCATGATGCCGAGCATGTCGTCCACCGGGTCCACGACGGCGACGGCGTCGACGTCGGCACCGGCATTGGCCTGGTCGTACTCGTTCCACAGGTCCGGGTGCTTCTTCTCGGCCGCGATGATGTCGTCTGTCAGCCCGGTGGTGAGCCGTGGGGGGTAGTCGGCGGTGTCACCGTGCTTCAGCAGGGTGGTCAGGGTCTGGTAGCCGTACGGCTGGGAGCCGTCGTCGCCGGTGCGCCGCACCCCGAGTTCTCGCATGTCCTTGCGCCACCGGTCGGAGAACTCCTTGTCCCTGTTCGCGGTGGCGATGTTGTTGGCGAGGGCGTGCTGGATGTTGTTGTACTTGTCCTTGTTCGGCCCGTCACCCGCGCGTTCCTGCTCCAGATCCTGCGCCAGACGCAGGGTGCCCTCGGGGCCGAGGTCGTCGATGACCATGCGGCTGAACTCCGGGTCCTTCTGGTTGTGGCTCATCAGCCGGTCGAGCTCTTTGAGTTCGGCGGGGGAGAGCTTCTCGCCACGCTCGTACTTCTTCAAGAGCTTCGAGGCCCGCTGGGCTTCGTCCTGGTCGATGGACTTGACCGTCTTGTCGTTGAAGCCCTCGTCGCCGCCCTTGCCGGTGTTGCGCTTCAGGGCGATGGCGGCGGACTGGTCGGCGTTCGCGGCGGCGGTGAGGATGAGGGCGATACGGGTCTGCCAGAGCAGGATCGTTTCCTCGTTGCGGGAGGGGATGACATCGCCCGGGCCGCGCCGCTGGTCGCCCTCCTCGTCCGGATCGATCAGGCTCACTTCGCCCGTGCCGCTGATCCGCACACCGTTGCGCTTGGCGGCGGCGTCCAGTTCATGCAGGTCGGCCTTGTACTTGTGCAGCTCCTCGTAGGCGTCCTCCAGGACGGCGCGTATGCCCTTCGCCTCGGTGACCGCGTCACCGAACTCCTTCTCGGCGGCCGCGATCTGGGCGCGGGCGAACACCGCGGTTCCATCGATGCTGGTCCAGCCGGCCTGGTCGAAGGATTTGACGACGCCGTCACCGAATCCCTCGCCCCACTGCCGGTAGCGGCGTATGACATCGCTCCACTGGTCGGCGGCTGCTTTCAGAGAGGCGACGTCGAGGTGGTACAGCTGCTCGTAGGCGATGCTGCTCATGGCAGGTTCCTGTCAGTCGAAGTCGGGCAGCGAGGCGTGGACGGCGTTCATCTCGGACTCGTTCGCCGACTCCGTACGGACGTGGTTGTGCGCGGTCGTGACGCACTTGTCGCCGATGTCGCCGCAGGTGCGGGCCAGACGGCGCGCTTGCTTGTCCCAGCTCTCCAGCGTGCGCATCAGGGTCACGCCGAGATCGCCGCCCCACAGGTCACCGCTGAGAGATCCCACAGCCGCCATCATCTCGGTGTCGTCTCCGACGTCCCCGTTGGAGTGCACCAGGCTGGCCAGCTGATGGGAGTTCTCGCCGGCGCGGTTCAGCGCGGCCGGGTCGTCGACGCCGCTGAAACCGGTGGTCTGCACACCACCGCTGCCGCCGCTCGACAGCGTCTGCATTCCGCCGCTGCCCGTCCCCGCGGAGTAGGCACCGGGGGAGGGGTCGAGGTCGCGCACGTCGACGGGCTGATCGGGCTTGGGGATGGGTGAACTCGCCGGACCCGAGCCCGAGGTGCCGGATGCCTGCGCCGGCATGGTGCGTATGCCATCGGTGTGGAGGCCGCCGCCCGCATCGGGGGTGGCGCCGGGAGCGGGATCCATGTCCCGGACATCCCTGCCTGTGTCCGGCGCCGGCATCTGGTACGCGGTACGCGGATCCGGGCCCGTGTTCGGTGCGGATACAGGACGTACGCCATCTGTGTCAGAACTCATCGCTTCCCCCGTGCAAGTGACGCGCGGTCACATGCGACCGCGCGCCGACAGACGATGATCGCCTCGCCGCCACCTTAACGACCGTTGCATCCCGTTGGTCAAGGAGCCGGATGAGCGCGAAGGGGAACCCGCCATCGCCGTTCGTCGCTTCACTACTGCGTAGCGTTCGATCTTCCCGCTTGTGCCCGTTGGCATAGAGAGAAGGGACGACCCATGCGGGGTCCCGCACAGGTGCACGACCCGGCGTTCAACGCGCGGGTAGTCGCCGAGACCCGTGCACTACTGGGGACAGCGCACGAATGAGGAAGGACTTCGCCCGGTGGCTCCCGGGCAACCGGACTCGGGCCACCGTTCGGATGGCTTCGCCCCCGCTTGGCCTGCACCTGGGAGGCATCGAGCGTGTCGCAAGAGAAGTCGAGCCAGTGAGCCTCCCGCAACCGGTCCAGCAACCTGCTGGATGTGGCCCTGGCGGTCGCCCTGGGCGGGGACTGCCTCGCGGATGTCGCCGTGCTGCGGGCCGAGCCGGCCGTGTTCGGGCCGGTGGCCTCCGACCCGACGGACTCCCGCCTCATCGACACCCTCGCAGCGTCCGGGGAGAACGCTCTGCGGGCCATTGGTGCCGCGCGGGCCGAAGTCCGCCGGCATGTCTGGCGGCTGGCCGGCCGGGAAGCGCCGGATGCGGGCGGGACGGTGACCGTCGACCTCGACGGGGTGCTGGTGATCGCGCACTCGGACAAGGAGGACGCCGCACCCACATGGAAGCGAACCTATGGCCACCACCCGCTGATGGGGTTCGTCGACCACGGGCCGGGCGGCACGGGTGAACCGGTCGCGGCCCTGCTCCGACCAGGCAACGCGGGATCGAACACGGCCGCCGACCACATCACCGCCGCCCAACTGGCCCTGGCCCAACTGCCGAAGAAGTACCGGCGCGGGCGCCGGACCCTGATCCGCACCGACTCCGCGGGCGGCACCCACGACTTCGTCGCCTGGCTCGCCCAGCGGGGACGGTGGCTGTCCTACTCGGTCGGCATGGCGATCACGGACACCATCCACCAGCACGTGCTGAAGGTGCCGGCATCGGCCTGGACGGCGGCCGTCGAGGCCGACGGCGAGATCCGTGACGGCGCCTGGGTCGCCGAACTCACCGGCGATGTCCTGGACGGCTGGCCGAAGGGCATGCGGCTGATCGTCAGGAAGGAACGACCACATCCCGGCACTCAGTTGAGGCTCACGGACGCGGACGGCATGCGGCTGATCTGTTTCGCCACCAACACCTCGGGCCGGCCGATCGCCGAGCTCGAGCTCCGTCACCGGCTGCGGCCCGGGCCGAGGACCTCATCCGCGCCGCCCGGGCCACCGGCCTGCGCAACCTGCCCCTGCACCGCACGGCCCAGAACCGGCTCTGGCTGGAGATCGTGCAGATCGCTCTCGACCTGCTGGCCTGGATGCCGACGCTCGCCCTGACCGGCAAGGCCAGGTGCTGGGAGCCCCGCCGACTACGGCTCCGCCTGTTCACCACGACCGGACAACTCGTGACCGCAGGCCGTCAGCGAATCCTCCGCCTGGCCCGCCACTGGCCCTGGACCAGCCACATCACCACAGCTCTCGAACGGCTCACCCAACTGCCCGACCCGGGCTGACCAGTAGATTCCCCGTCCCTTCGACAGCACCCGAACACCCGGAGCCGTTGAATCCGGCGCCATCCCGAGGCGACACTCGGCTCTTCCGCCTGCACAGCCTCAGCCCACGGCACGAAAACGTTCACCGACTCCGTCGGCGGACCGTCACGTAACTTCGAGGCCCAATAGGATTCGTGACCGAAACTCGTCTCTGCTCATCGGACGACGTTCATGCAGCTACCACCGGCAGGACGGGAGCCTGGAGGAAGTTCCCGCCCACACCCTGGAGAAAGCACCTCAGGCGACATCGTGAACGTTGTGTTCAAGGAGATCGGCTGCGTGCCGGGCGATGGCCCGGTAGTCGGCATCGTCGTGGAGGACGGCCAGGCCGTGGTGGGCCGCGGTGGCGGCGATGACGAGGTCCACCGCCGAGGCGCTGCGATGCTCTCCGGCCCGGGCCATGCGGTGTTGCACGGCGCTGATCCAACGGCCCGCGTTCTTCGGCACCGACACGTCGGGATTGAGGTCGGTGAACATCTCCGTGATCTCGTCGTACTCGCGTCCGTTCCGGGCACTGTGGAGGAGCTCGGCGCGCTGTACGCAGCAGGATGCGATGGCTCCGGCGTCGATCGCGTCGTACCAGGCCGACTGCAGTTTCGGATCGCGGAGCAGCCGGACCAGGCCGGAGGTGTCGAGCAGGTAGATCACCGGCTGTTCTTCTCCGCTCGGTGCAGGCGCTCGGCGTCCTCGACAGCATCCCACTCACGCGCACGCTCGAAGTGGCGGCTGATGCGCGCGGCACGCTCCTGCTGGTCGGCGTAGAAGCGCAGAGCCAGATTGACCGCTTCCTTCTTCGTCCTGACCTTGGACGCGGCCATGGCCCGTTCCAGGGCGTCATCGTCGATGTCGATCTGGGTCACGGACATGAGGCGCCTCCCCTGCCATGTTGGTGATGTACATGGAAAAGTACGTCACCAACATTCGCAGGGCCAGGCGATGCGGTCCGGTCGACGCAGACGTCGGCACGGGCCGGCGGCGGAGGGTCAGTGGGCCGCGCGGCGGGTAAGTGCTCCGCGGGAGCGGGTCACCAGTGCGGCCAGGAGGGCGGCGCCCAGGGGTACGGCGATCAGGAGGGTGGCGAGTGTCTCCCAGGGGATGACGATCGGCACGTGGGGCGGGGCGTCATCGATGGTGGCCCACCCTTGGGCGAGAGCGTCCTGGTAGGAGCGCATCTGCTCGCGCTCCTCGGTGAGCCGCAGCCCGACCGCGGGCAGGACACCGGCGGCCGAGCCGAGGACCACCCCCATCGCGGCGACCACACCGCACTGGAAGGCGCTGAGCATGCGGCGCACCCGGGGCGGGGCGCCGACCGCGGCGAGCGTCTTGAGGTCCGCCTCCGCGTCGACCTGGGCGAGACCGGTGGCGATGCCGGCCGCGCCGATGGTGACCAGGCCGGCGAAGACGGTCAGCGCGAGCAGGACGAGCCCGTGCTTGTCGACCCAGCCCTGCTCCACGGTCAGATCGACGTCGCTGCCGAGCTTGGCGATCTCGGCGTCGAGCTTCTGCAGTTGCTCGGTGCTGGGCGTCCGGTCGGTGCTGAAGACGGCGCCGAGGGGAGCGGTGATCAGTCCGGCGGCCTTGGCGGCGGCGGGGCTGAGCACGCTCCGCACTCCGTAGGACTCGGGCGAGCCCGGCACCTGGTAGGCGGGGAACGACTTCACCTCGCCCGGGATCGGCTTCTCCTGCTCGCGGGCGCGGTCGGCGGCCTCCGGGTCGGTGATCAGCTTGATGCCGACGGCGCCGCTCTTGTCGACCTGGGGCTTGTGGAAGCTGACGAGCTTTCCGTCGGCGAGGGCCTTGGCCGCGCCCGGGTCGTGGATGCCGAGGACCTTCAGGAGCGGGGCGTCGGCGATGAGGAGACCGTTGTCGAGGTGGATGCCGTGTCCGTCGCGCGAGCGGCAGCGCCAGTCCTTGGCGAGCGCGCGCCGCTGCTCCTCGGTGTACTTCTCCGTCGGGTCGGAGCCGTCGGGGGTGCGCGCCCACAGCGGGCACTCGTTGGCCGGCGGGATGACGACCTCGTAGTAGCCACAGCCGTCGCCCTCGCCGTACGGGTCGCAGCCGGGCTTGCCGACGGCGACCCGGGACACGTCGGCGCGGACGTCGACGGGCAGTGTCCGCAGCACGGCGTCGCGGACCGCGGGGACGTCCCGGCCTCCCTCCTCGGTGACGAGCGCGGCGACGGCGCCGTACGGCAGGTTGGCCCGGTACTCGGCCTGACTCTGGGCGTCGCGGCTCGCGGCGTACGCCGAGACGGCGACGGTGCCCGCGACGGCGGCCAGGACCGCGGCGACGGCGGGTGCCGTGCGACCCCGGTTGCGGACGGCGTCCCGCAGGGCGAGGCGCGGCGAGAGCGGCAGCCAGCGGCTGGCCCTGCCGAACAGGCCGACCAGGGCGGGCGTCATGGCGACCACACCCAGCTCTGCGACGGCCGAGCCGCCCGAGACCAGGACGGACTGGTCGGAGACGACCGAGCCGTACAGGGCGACGGCCGCGCCGAGGAGGACAGCGCCGAAGCCGATCAGCGGCAGCACGCGGTTGCCGCGGCGCACGCCGCGACGGCCGGTGAGGGAGGCCAGGACGGTCTGCCGGGAGGCGGTGACGGCCGGGATGATCGCGGAGAGCAGGCCGGTGAGGACGGCGAGCGCGGCGATGGCGAGCAGTTCCAGCGGCCTGACGGTGAAGCCGCCGAACCGCTGCCCCATCTGGTCCTCGAGGAGCGGCCGGAGGGCGAAGGTCAGGATCAGGGCGAGGACGATGCCGACCAGGGCCGCCGCGACGCCGATGACCAGGCCGCCGCTCAGCACGATGGCCCGGATGTGGCTGCGGGCACCGCCGTTGGCGCCGACCAGACCGAGCTGGCGGCGGGATCGACGGGCGCCGACGGCGAAGGCGGGACCGGCGAGCAGGCAGATCTCCAGCATCGCCAGGCCGACGACCGTCGCCACGGCAGCGAGCGTGGCGGCGTCGGTGTCCCCGCTGTTCTCGTAGGCGGCCCAGCCTTTCTCCTGGTAGAGCGGCACGTCGGAGTCGGCGGGCGGGTCGAGGACCACGGCGCGCGAGGTGACCACGACACCCTTGGCGTTGATCGCCTGGACCGTGTTCCACGTGAAACCACCGGCCTTCTTCACCAGGTAGGTGGTGGAGACGTTGGGCTTCGGCAGTCCGGCCTTCTCGACCGCCTTGGCGTACGGCGTCAGGAAGGCCCCCGGCAGGGCGTTGACCTGCTCCACCGCGAGGTCGCTGGGCAGCTCGTACGAGCCGCTGATCACATAGGTGCGATCGAAGCCGCGGGCGGTGAGGGTGGAGCCGACGGACAGCCCGCTGCTCTCCAGGAACCGGGTGGTCGCGGCGATCTCGTTGCTCTTCTCGGGGAAGCGGCCCTCCCGCAGCCGCATGATGCCCCGGGCGACGGGATCGGCGGCGGCCAGCTCGCGGACCTCGGTCTGGAGCAGACCGTGCGCGGTGGTCAGCTTGGCGGTGCCGCTGCTGTCGGTCAGCACCTTCGAACCGGCCGGGATGGTCTTGGTGACATCCGTCCGGCCCTCGGGCCAGGACATGCCCGGCGAGTCGTAGTCCCCGGCCAGGGTGTGCCTCTCGCCCTCGGGGTCCTGCAGGACGGCCGCGCCGCCCATCTCGGTGTCGGAGAAGCGAGCGTCGGCGGCGCCCAGGGTGCGCTCCATCCGCTGCGCGGGGGTGAGTTCGGCGCTGCGCACGGTCAGGTCCAGGGCGCTCACGCCCAGGATCGGCAGCGCGATCATGGCGAGGACCAGGAAGCTGCGGCCCTTGAAGCGCCAGGCGTCACGGCGGGCGATGCGGACCGCGGCCCGCCAGGAGTGGAACCAGGTCGTCACCGCTGGGCCGCCCGGTCGGTGAGGAGCTCGTCGGCGTCGCTGCGCAGGGTCTGGTCGACGACGGCGCCGTCCCGCAGGAAGACGACCCGGTCGGCCCAGGCGGCGAACCGCGGCTCGTGGGTGACCATGACGCCGGCGGCTCCGGCGTCGCAGCGGGAGCGCAGCAGGGCCAGCACGGACTCGCCGGTCTCGGAGTCGAGGGCGCCGGTGGGCTCGTCGGCGAGGACGAGCCGGCGGTCGCCGACGAGTGCGCGGGCGATGGCCACGCGCTGCTGCTGGCCGCCGGACATCTCGTCGGGGAACCGGTCGGCGAGTTGGCCGAGGTCCATCTCGGCGAGGGCGGCGAGGGCCTCGGTGCGGGCCTTGCGGGCCGATATGCCGTCCAGTTCGAGGGGCAGGGCCACGTTCTCGGCGGCGGTGAGGGCCGGGATGAGGTTGTAGTCCTGAAAGACGTAGCCGATGCTGCGGCGGCGCAGGGCCGCGAGTCCCTTGAGGCCGAGGGCGGTGATGTCGGTGCCCTCGACGAAGACCTGCCCGGAGGTGGGGTTGTCGAGGCCGCCGGCGATGGTGAGCAGGGTGGACTTGCCGGAGCCCGACGGGCCCATGACGGCGACGAGTTCACCGGGGTGGACGTCGAGGTCGATGCCGCGCAGGGCGTGCACCTCGGTGGCGCCGGAGCCGTGGACGCGGATCAGGTTCCGCAGACTCAGCACGGGCTGCTGCTGTGGTGTGGACATGGTTTCCCCTCGGGGCGTACGCCGGCGAGCGGCCGGACGTCGGTGTGACGGACGGTCGTCGGTGTGACGGACGGTCATCAGAGCGACGGGCGGTCGCCGGTGCTACGGACGGTCGTCGGCAGCGCCGTGCGGACGGTATGGGTCTGGTCGGGTGGTCCGGGGTCTTCAGGTGCTACGCGTGGACGGGCGGGGCCGGTGGACTCGGTCGGCCCTGTGAGCCCGGGTGCTCGGGCGTTCGGGCGTTCGGTCGTTCGGGTGCTCAGGGTCGGGCCGGTCGTGAAGGTCGGACGTCACGGGCGGTGGCGTGCGGCCTTCTCTGCCCCGGCCGCCGCTCGCGTCCCCGTCTCCGCCGCTCCCGTCCCCGCCGTCCGGGCGGTCGACGAGAGGCGGATCAGCCGGGACTCGCAGTGGTCGAGCCAGCGCGCCTCGGCCTCGGTCTGGAAGATCAGCTGCTCCAGGACGAGGAGCCAGGCGATGTCGTCCCGCTCCCGGTCGCCGTTCTTCTCCACGGCGGTGAGGGCCTGCGCCTTCAGCCGGGTGTAGTCCTGCATGGCCTTCACGGTGTGCCGGCGCTGGGACTGGATGACGTCACGGATGTCGACCCCTGGCGCCCCGACGGCCATGGCGAGCTTGATGGCCAGCTCGTCACGGGCCGGGCTGGTGCGGTCGACGGGGTGCGCGAACCAGTCGCGGAGTTCGGCGCGACCGCTGTCGGTGATCGCGTACAGCGGGTGGCCGGCCTCGTCCTCACCGTCCTGCACGACCATGCCGTCGCGTTCGAGCCGGCTGAGCGTCGTGTAGACCTGGCCCACGTTGAGCGGCCAGGTGGAGCCGGTGCGGAACTCGAACTCCGTCCGGAGCTGTGAGCCGTAGCGCGGGCCGTGTTCGAGGAGGGCGAGAAGCCCGTGACGGATGGACATACCGAGTATGTATACCGAGTATGTTCGCGGGGGACAAGCGCCCCGAGGGGGACGCTGGAAGTCCAACTGCGGTCCGACAGAGGGGCGATGGGCCCGTCGCGAGATGCTCGGCGGCGGCGCGTCCGCACCCCGAGGAAGCCGATGCCGAGGTCTATCAGAACCGGCCCGCGCCCCGCGTGCACATGGGAATCCGCCGGTCGGAGAGGTCGAAGGGGGCCTCGGTGCTGGTCCCGTGGCCGGCCGCCGACTGCTCCGCGGGCAAGCTCTCGGCGGCCTGGGCGTCCGTCCGGGGTGACGCGTCGGCCCTCTCCTCCCACTCCTCGGCGGGCTCCTCCCCTGTTGCCGTTCTGGTACGAACGGGCGGGGCCGGCGGGTCCGTGGGAAGGCGGCGCCGACGGGGCGGAGGCGGGACTGTCCTACTTGCTGACGGCGAAGCGCATCAGGGCGTGCTCGTCGCCCTGCTTGATCTTGCCGGTCGTGTTGATCACCTCGAGCTTCCAACTCCCGCCGACGCGCATCGCCTTGGCCACGGCGCAGCCGTTGTCCTGGGAGAGCAGGCTCGGCCAGATGTCGGCCACCTGCTCGGAGCTGCCGCCGGTCGCGTCGTAGACCTTGAAGCTGATGTTGCGCGCCTTCTGGAAGGAGCTGCCCTTCTTGTACGCGGCGGCGATGAACACGATCGACGTGATGTGGGGCGGGATCCTGGCGAATTCGACGGTCACCGTCTCGTCGTCGCCGTCTCCGTGCCCGGTCTGGTTGTCGCCGCTGTGGACCAGCGAGCCGTTGCCCATCGGGTCGAGCGAGTCGAGTCCGGCCAGGCGCACCGGGTCGCCGCCCTGCATCGCGACGGCGATCAGGTCGAGGTCGGTGCCGCTCTTGCGGCGCAGCTTGCCCAGCACTCCGCCGCTGCTGCCGGCGGTGGGGTCCCAGGAGACACCGATGGACAGGTGCGTCACTCCGTCCAGGTCTGCCGGACCGCTTTCCTTCGTGAGCGTGATCATGTGTGGCGCGTCCTCTTGTCGTAGGGCCTTGAACAGAAGAGTCTGCCCCGCGCCTTCCCGGTTCCGGGTGACGGGTCCCCCCGGCCGCCCATGCACCCCGCTTGGAGTGGATGGTGCTAGCATCAGTAGCATCATGCTGCTGAGACTGGACGTCGCGGACCATCGCCCCCTGTATGAGCAGGTGGCCGGCGCGATCCGGCGCGCCATCGCCGAGGGGGAGTGCGGTCCGGGGGACCGGCTGCCTCCCGCGCGTGACCTTTCACAAGCACTCGGCGTCAACGCCAACACCGTGCTGCGCGGCCTCCGGGCACTGCGTGACGAGGGCGTTCTCGAGTTCCGGCGCGGTCGCGGGGTGACGGTGGCCGACGGGGCCGACCGGCGCTCCGTACTGCTGGACCGCGTGGGCGACCTGGTGGCCGAAGCGGCACGTCTCGGGTACAGCAGGACCGATCTCATCGAGATGATCAGGGGGATTCCGTGAAGCACTCGGGCCGCGGCCGTGGGACCACATGGGGCTTGTCGGGTGGTGCGGCGGGATCCTGCTCCTGCTGGCGGGGATGCCCCTCGCCGCGCGAGAGCGATTGCCGGAGACGCTGGCGACGCACTGGGGCGGGTCGGGAGAGCCTGACGGTTCGATGCCGTTGTGGGCGGCCGCGCTCATCCCCGCCCTCATATGGACGGTGCTGGCCACGGGGCTGGCGTTCGCGTCGCGGCGTACGGGGCCGCGGTCCATCGGACCGGTCCGCGGAGGGACGGCGGTCACGCTCGCGACCGGGGGTGTCCTCCTGGTCGGCGCGCAGGCGTCGATCGTGCGCGCCAACCTGGACCGGTCCGACTGGCGGGAGGCCGGTTCGGTGACGGGCTGGGTCGTGGCGACGGTCGCCGTGGCGGCCATGGCGGGCACGCTCGCCTGGCTCGCGACCCGGAACGGCCCCGCGGCACCGAGCCGGGCGGCGGACGGCCCGAGCATGGACCTCCCCGAAGGCCAGCGGCTGGTGTGGTTCTCCCGCACGTCCAATCCGTGGCTCCACCTGACGTCCGCCGTCACGGGGCTCGTGGCGCTGGCCGCTGTCGTGGCCGCGGTGGGCGGGCTCGCGGAGCCGCGCCGGGCGCTGTCCTTCATCGTGCCCTTCGTGCTCGCCTCGGTGCTCGTTCTCGGCTGCGCCTCGGTGCAGGCGCGGGTCGGCGAGGACGGGTTGAGGGTGTCCTTCGGGCCGCTGGGCTGGCCGGCGCGGCGCTGGGCCGTCCAGGACATCGAGGTGGCCCGCGTCGAGCACCGCACGCCGGCTCAGGTGGGGGGATGGGGCTACCGGCTGAGCCGGCTCGGCACCACCGTCATGCTGCGCCGCGGTGAATGCCTGGTCATCCGCGCGAAGGGCAAGGACTTCGCCGTGAGCGTGGACGACGCCGAACGGGGCGCCGCGCTGCTGAACTCCCTGAGTGCCAGGTCCTCGAAGTGAGGACCTGACCCCGCCCAGCGCTGGGCACGATCCCGCTGGGCACGCTCCCACACATCTCCTTCATCATGTCCGCAGTCTGTGACAACGGTGTCCTGGAACGACCGCGAGCGGAGCCTTCCGGCTCGTGGGGCCCTCATAGTGATCGAGTGACCACGGAGCCGCCGGGAGCGGCTTCTTCTTGAACGATCACTGACGACTGACCACTGACGACTGACCACTGTTCTTCCAGGGGGATCCGATGTTCCGCACCCACCACCGCAAGGCCCTTCTCGTCTCCGCCGCCCTCGTCGGAGGCACCCTGCTGATGACCGCATGCGAGGACGGGGACGCCACCAAGGACACCGGGGCCGCGCAGAGTTCCGCGCCGGCGTCGAGCTCCGCCGCGTCGGCCACGCCGTCCGGTTCGGCGGGCGCGGGCAGCGGCAAGGGGTCCGGTGCGAAGGGTCAGGGGAGCGACGACTCGGCGGGCGCGGGTTCCGGGGTGGACGCCGGTGACGGTACGCGGGTGCCGGTCGAGCAGGGGTGCGGTGCCAACGACATCACGTGGAGCACCCGGTCCGAGAGCCAGGCGGGCGGTTACATCCTGGTCATGGCCAAGGCCAAGCCGGGGATCACCTGCTACCTGCCCGGCACCCACCCGGTCGTGGCCTTCGGGTCGGACGGCACCGAGGCGGGCCCCGCGGAGCAGGCCGTCGGTGAGCCGATCAAGCTGTCCGGGGGCACGACCGCGTACGCCGGGGTGAACCCGAAGACCAGCAACACGAACGGCGGCAAGGAGCTGGACTCCATCATCGTCGCCGTCGACGACTCGGACGCGAACCCGGTCTCCCTGAAGGTCGGCAGCATCACGGTCGACAAGGCGATCGTCACCAACTGGCACACGGCGCCGAAGGACGCGGTTCCCTTCAGCTGAACCGAACCCCGGCACGGACGGGGGGCGGGCCGGTCACCGGCCCGCCCCCCGTCCGCGTTCACGCGTGCCGGGCGCGCAGTATGCGCTCCGTCCGGGCGTCCAGTTCCGCGCGTTCCCTGACGGTGCGTTCCGCCTGGGCCGCCCGGTACTGGTGGTCCAGGGTCTGCATCCGGTCGCTGGTGTCCAGTTCGACGCGGTGGCGCTGCACGCCGTGTTCCATCCGCGCGCACTCGTGCCGTACCTGCAGCTCGTCGCTGTGCAGCCGGCGGCTGGCCTCGAAGCGGGCGCCGAGCAGGGTGTCGTACATCGTGCTGCCGCTCATGAACTTGGCGAGGACGGGCAGGGCGTCGAAGCCCAGGAGCAGCAGGTGCAGGACGACCGTCAGGAAGAGGGCGAAGCCGTCCGCTCCGGCGACCGCCTTCAGGCCGTGGGCCCGGGTGAGGATGCCGTCGGTGTCCAGGTCGGCCGCGCGTTCCCGGGTCTTGGTGTCGATGGCCCGCTGGAGGAGCGGCTGGTAGGTCTCCGCCGCCCTGTTCTTCTTCTCCGCGAGGGTCTGCCCCTCGGCCCGCAGCGCGGCGAGCTGCTTCTCGTACGTGTCGATCTTGCTGGTCGTGCGGTACGACGAGGAGTCCTCGCGGGCCCGTTCGCAGGTGATGGTGACGTCCCTGACGCCGTTCCGGAAGATCCAGTTGTCCCGGCCGCACAGCCGCTGCTCGGCCGCCATCTTGTCCTTGAGCGTCCGGTTGATGGAGGCGACCTGCGTCTCCAGCGCCTTCGCGCGGGACGTGTTGCTCGCCGTCTGCTGGGACAGCTCCGCCGGGGACCCGGCGATCTTGAGCTGGTAGCGCCGGCAGTCCGGGCGGTCCGCGGTGGAGGCGCCGTCGGTCGGGTTGCAGGCGACGAGCATGCCCCGGTAGTCGGCGACCTTCTGGTCGTTGCCGACGGCGATCTCCTGGCGGATCTCCTTGTCGAAGATCTGGAACAGGATCGGTTCGGCGATGAACAGGCCCAGCAGCACCGACAGCAGCAGCCGCAGACCGAGCGACCACTTCTTGACCGCCGTGCCGTGGGTGCTGGACACCAGCCAGCTGTCCATCACGAGGACCACCCAGAACCAGACGGCCGCGACCAGGAGCACGGCCGCCAGGGGCAGGTCGGAGCGGAAGCTGCCGAGCGCCAGGGCCATCGACAGGGAGCCGACCAGGGCGGTGTTGAAGACGATCGCGCCGTACCAGGTGTAGCGGGTGCGTTCCTCCGGCACCCAGGCGAGGAGTTCCTCGCGGATGCCGATGAGCCGGCGCAGCCGCGCGGCCGGTCCGGTGCCCGGAGGGATCGGGCGGACCGCGCTCCGGTCGTCGTCCATCGGCGCGCTGTCGTACGGGCGCAGAGGTGTGTCAGTGGCCAAGGCTCGCCTCCGAGTCGGTGCCGCCGAGGTCGAGCTCGCCGTCGTCGTCGAGGCCGGTGTCGCGGCGGGCGCGGGCACCGGCGCCGGAGGTCCGTGCGGCGCCCTCCAGTTCACCCGCCGCGTCCTCCTCCGGCAGCGCCCGCCCGCCGGACTGCGGTTTGACCGTCACCTCGCCGACCTCGTTGATGAAGTCGCCGGGCCCGCTCGGCACGCCGTCGAACAGGCCGCGGGCGATGGCCTCCTTGCTGAGCGTGGCCTTCACGTTGAGCACCTCCCTGGCCCATTCGCGTTCGTCGCGCCGGCGCCGTTCCTCGTCGGCGCGTGCCTCCTCGCGGCGCCGCAGCTCGTCCTCGCGGTCGGCCTCCCAGCGGCGCAGTTCCTCACGGCGCTGCTCCACCGCGTCCTCGCGCCGGTCGGCGCGGGTCAACTCGTGGAGCCGGTCGTCGCGTTCGAGCTTCCAGCGTTCGTCCTCCCGGTCGACGGAGAGCCGCTGCAGGTCGGCCTCGTGGTCGGTCCGGCGCCTGCTGTCCAGCCGCTGGGCCAGTTCGTCGCTGGTGATGTCGCCGGAGCGCAGGGCCAGGAAGTCGGCGGCGGTGGGGTCGGCGCCGATCAGGCGGTAGTCCTCCACGAGTTCCGCGCGGGTGGCGCGGTTGCGTTCGGCCTGCCGCAGCAGGTCGTGCTCCTGCTGGACGGTGTCCTCGTCGCGCTGGTAGCGGTTGCGCAGCCGCTCCTCCTCCTGCCGGTTGCGTTCCTTGCTCACGGCGGTGATGTTGCGCAGTTCCTCCCGCCGGATCTCCAGCTCGGTCTCCAGCAGGGCCCGGCGCAGGTTCGCCTCCTGCTCGCGTTCCTCCCGTTCCCGGGTCCACTCCAGCCTGCGGCGGCCCTCCTCCTCCTTCGCGAGGGCGTCGGCCAGCTCCGCCGGGGTGAGGACCTCGACCGCTCCGTGCCGGGCGCGCAGCCCGGACAGCACGGTCGGGCGCATCTCCTGGTACGCCGTGAGCCGGGCGTCGATCCGGTCGCGCACGGCGAGCGAGTCGACGATCGCACGGTCGCTGCCGTCCTCGACGAACCCGGGCACCGACCGCAGATGGCTCAGGAGCAGGGCCTCCACGTCGGTGATGCCGTCGCGGACGACCGCGCAGGCGTCGACGACGGTGCAGTAGAAGGTGGTCCGTACGGTGAACTCGCCGACCTCGCCGGACGGGATGCTGGTCTCGACGACGACGGGCACCTCGACCCGGCGGTCGACGACGGTGACGGAGCTGGCGTCGACCACCGTGCGGTCGTCGGAGCGCAGCTGTCCGTGGTCCTCGACGTACGCCTCGCCGATCCGGAAGACCCGCACGTGGTGCGGGGCGACCGTGGGCAGTTCGTCGTCGGTGCGGGAGACGCGCCGGCTCAGGAAGCCCCCGCGTTTTCCGGCGCGTGTGTATTCCCGCTGCTCGACGAGCGGGTATTTCTCGGCCATACCTGTCAGTCCTCCGTGCTCAGTACGGCGTCAACGAAGAGGTGGATCAGATGGGCGGGCGCCGGGCCGGTCCGCTCGGCGCGGCGTACGGCCGCTTCGAGACCGGCCGTGAGCGCGGGACGTTCGTCGGGGCGCAGGGCGGTGCCGACGGCCCTGCCGAGCCGGACGGCGAACGGGTCGGGGTCGTCGCACGCCGAGGGCAGCGCGGCCACCGTGGCGTACAGCCCGTCCACGGCCCGCCGCCAGCGGGGCAGGTTGCCCAGGACCCCGGCCCACAGCTCGCCGACCTTCTCGGTCTGGCCGGGGCTGTGCACCAGGACGTCGGCGCAGACCGGGCGGCCGGTGCGGGCGTCGCGGGCCCGCAGGACGGTGAGCGCCGCGTCGAGGACGCCCTCCTTGGCGCGGCCCGCGAGCAGGTCGCGCTGGGCGCGCAGCCGGTAGGCGAGCGGCCGGAACACCGCGCCTGTGTCCTGCCGGCACTCGGCGAGCACCGCGACCAGCCCGGCCAGTGCGAAGGCGGCCCCGCCGCCCCGCCCGGTCAGGCGCAGCAGGGTGTGCACGGCGTCCGTGGGGAAACGGACGCCCAGCTGGCCGCTGAACGCGGCGGCGGCCGTGGACCGGACCAGCGGGTCGGGGGAGCGGGCCCAGTCACGGGCCACGCCGAGGGCCACGGCGGCGAGGCTCTCGTCGAGGCACATGCAGTGCAGCACGAGGGTCGCCGTCGACTGCCCGGCGGGGCCCGCCACGCCGGACGCCCAGGGGTGCAGATAGTTCTGGACGACCTCCTCGAAGGCGGACGGGGTGAGCAGGGCCAGCCCCTGGGCGATGGAGAGCTGCATCTCCAGATCGGCCCGTCCGTCGCGCAGCAGCCCGCTCAGCCAGTCCCGCACGCCGTCCCAGTACGCGGTCGAGCGCATGGTCCACAGCTCCCGCAGCACCCAGGCCCGGTACTGCTGGTGGGCGAAGACGAGCGCGGTGCGCGTCAGCGCCCCGTTCTCGCGCTCCTCGACGGTGACCAGGGTGTTGCGGGACAGGGAGAGACGGCGGTCGGCGGCGCGCCGGGCGGCCTCGGCGGCCTCCTCGTCGGTCGGTTCGGCGAAGGCGTGCGCGACGTGCCGTTCCAGTCGCTGCTGGCAGGTCTCGACGTCGCGGAAGCCCGCGCCCGTGACGAACGCGAGCGTGGTGACCTCGGCCCACTCCTGGGGGGTGCGTTCCGCGGCGAACCACTCCCGCACGGGCGCCGCCGCGTTGCTGCCGTACTCCTTCCAGACGACGTCGGGCTCGGCGCCCGCGCCGATCCGCTCGGCCGCCGCCACGACCTCGGCGGTCCGGCATCCGGCGGGCATCAGGTCCACGGCCCGCTCGACGGTCTCCGGCGCGCACCGCGCCCGGACGAGCCGCACCCGCAGCACGGCCGCCGGGTCCGGCGCCCGCCAGGGCACATGGCGTACGGCGTCGGGGGCGCGGCCCTGCACCTCGTGCACGGTGGTGACCACCAGGTGCGCCCCGTGTTCGCGCACGGTGTCGCGGACCCGCCGCCAGTCGAAGTCGGCGGTGGCGGCGCTGCCCTCCCGCATCCGGTCGAGCAGGACGTAGCCGACGCCCTCGGTGAACTCGACGCGCCCGTTGGCGAGTTCCTCCAGGCTGCGGCCCGGGGACAGGACCACGTAGTCGCTGCCCCCGGCGACGGTGGCGACGAGTGCCACGGCCGCGGCGCGCTTGCCGGTGCCGGACGGCCCGACGAGGACGACGACACCGTCGCGCCGCAGCGCGGTCACGGCGTCGTCGAAGCAGTCGGGTTCGACGTACGACGCGAGGACGGCGTCCGCCTCGCCGGCGTCGAGCCGGCCGACGGCACGGCGGCGGGCGTGGGCGGAGTCGGCGGCGCCGATGCCGAAGTGCATCTCCGAGGAGTTCAGGGCGCCGAGGAAGTACTGGTTGACGTTGTTGTGGTGCACCTGGCTCGCGGTGGCGGCCCGCTGCTTCTCCGCGGCGGCCTCCTCCTTCGTCCGCGCCACGGTGTCACCCGTGCCGTCGCCGGCGTCGCGGGCGGACGTGTCGTCGGGGCCTTCGGGGCCTTCGGGGCCTTCGGGCGCGAGGGAGTCGTCGGAGTCGTGGGGTGTCCCGGGACCGGCGGGTCCGGACCTGGCCGGTCCGGGGCCGGTCGCGGGGGCCGCGTCCGCCGGCTCCTGGCCGGCCGCGGAGTCCGGCGCGTCCGGCGCGTCCGGGGTGACCGGGGTGTTCGGGGCGCCGCCCCGGCCGGTCCGTTCGCTCTCTTGCTCGTCCATCCTCAGCCGTCACTCGGTTCCGTCGGACTCAGTTGTGGATCCCGAAGACGGCACGCTCGGCGTTGATGGTTCCGGTGTTGACGGTAACCACCGTGGTGGATGGGGCAGTTGGGGCGTTCGGGGGGCGCGCACCGACAGCTTCACCACCCCTGCCGTCCGACGCGCTCCCCTCCCCGGCCGTCCCGCCCTCGCCGCCGCCCAGGTCGAGCGCGTGGAGGTCCGCGCCCGGCACCCAGAGCCAGGCCCGCCCCGCGTACTCCTTCTCGGTGATTCGCACCTCGCGGAACTCCTGTGCGCGGAAGGTCGTGTACGCCTCGCGCACCACGTCGTTGAAGACGGTCGCGGAGACCCCCACGGCCAGGCAGGCGTCCGGCACCGCGGCCAGCGCCGACCGCAGCGGCGCGCTGTCCAGGATGCGTCCCGTCTCGACCGGGGCCCGGCCGACGAACCCGGTCGGTGCCGGAGAGGCCGTACCGAAGTGCACGGCGGACCGGAGCCGGAGCCACGCCTCGGGCCGGCGCCCGTGGTTGAAGGCCCGCAGCCCGGCGTCCAGGTGCCGCATGAAGGGGTCGACGAGGGCGGGCTCGGAGGCCCCGTCCGGCAGGACGGCGAGCACCGAGTCACCGCCCTCCTGCGTGGCCCACCGCTCCCGCTCCAGGCCGGCGGCCTGGGCGGCCTCGGCGAGCAGCCGCTGGATCGCCTCCTGGAACTGGCGCTGCGTCAGTACGTCGACACCGCCGTATCCCTTGGCGTCGACCGCCAGCAGCAGTCTGCGACCGAACGTTTCCATGATCGAAATCTCCGCTCATTGCTTGGAGTCGCGCTCCGTGCGCGTGCGTCCAGGGGGCGCGCGCTGGGCACGCCGGCGTCCGCCTCCCCCCACTCGCGGACGCCGGCACGCCAGTCGTACACGCCTCAACGGTGGGGAGACCCCGTCGAAATACGGGATGCGGAAGGGGGCGGAAACATACTGCGGGCGACAGAAGTTACGGGCTGGTACATGTCCGGCGAGGGCGATAACCGGTCATACGAGATCCCGCATTAATGCGAGGTGCCGTGCCGCGCACCCGGTGCCTACTGGTGGTCCGACCGCACCGCCCACCGCAGGAGGACCGCGTATGCCGCCCATCGGCGCCGCACCGGAGAGCCGCCCCGAGCAGGCGATGTTCGAGGCCCTGCAGGCCACGCACCAGCACGCCGACACCAAGGCCGGCATCCTGGCCGCCGCCCAGGCCGCGATGGTGGGGACGGCGGGATCATGGAGCGGGCAGGCCCTGCACACGGCGCAGAGCGGCGGTGTACGGGGCGTAGTGGCCGGAAGTCTGCTGACGCTCTTCGTGTGCGCTCTATTGGGCGGAGCGGGGTCGCTCGCGGCGGCCCTGCGGCCCCGGGTGCTGCGGCCCCACGGCGTCAACCGCTACAGCTTCACGCACCTGGCGGCCGGGCCCGATCTGCTGCCGCCGGCCGGTGCCGGTGGGGAGGAGGAGCGGCTGCGCCAGGAGCTGTCGTGCACGATCCGGTTCCTCGCCGGGGTGGCCGTGCGCAAGTACCGGTGCCTGACGCTGGCGGTGCTGTGCACGGCGGTGATGGGCGTCAGCGCCGGGCTGCTGGTGACGGCCCGCCCGCTGCTGGCCTGACGCCCGGTCTCACTCGGGGGGCAGGTCCGCCAGCCGCGTGAGCCGGGGCAGGTCGCGGATGGTCGTGGTGGCGTATCCGGTCTCCAGCAGACCGTCCAGGCGCAGCTCGCGCAGGCCCTTGTGGACGGTGGTCTCGGCGGAACCGGTGAGCGCGGCGAGTTCGGGCTGGGTGAGGCGGCAGCCGACCACGACTCCGCCGTCCACGGGGTGCCCGTAGGCGGCGGCCAGTTCCACCAGGAGGCGGGCCAGACGGACCTTGGCCGGGTAGCCGCGGAAGTCCAGACGGCGGCGGTTGGCCCAGCGGAGCCGGTCGGCGATGATCCGGGTCAGCGCCACGGACACCTCGGGCCGCCGCGTCAGCAACTCGTGCAGGGCGCCCGGTCGCAGCACCCGGGCCGTCATCGGGCCGCAGGCCGTCACGGTCGCCGAGCGCGGCGCCGAGCCGTCCACGGCCCCCATCTCGCCGACGGTGTCACCGCCCACGCGGACCGCGAGCAGCGAGGTCTCGCCGTTCTCGACGCGTGCCGTCACCTTGGCGAAGCCGGAGAGCAGCACCAGTACGTGCCGGTCGGTCGCCCCCTCGCTCAGCAGCACGTCCCCGGCCTCGAACCGCTTCCCGACGCCCAGCCCGAGCACGTCCGCACGGGCCGGTGGCGACAGCACCCCCAGCAGACTGCGCGCGGGCCATTCCGCGGAGCTGTACGGCATGAGCGGTCCCCCTGACGGTCGCCGGACACTCGCAGATCCTGCCCCCTTCCGCTCCACCGCCGCGACCGGTCCGCGCGATCACCGCCTTCACGGGGTGCCGGTGGCCCCGTGCTCACCCGGGTGCAGGCGCTCCCCGTTCAGCGCGGCGCTGATCTCCCGCAGCCGTCCCCCCGGCAGCGCGAAGGGGTTCGCGGGGTTGCGGTAGGAGTGGCCGCCGTCGTTGATCCAGACGCCGTCCCGGCGTCTCCAGTCGGCGGGTTCCCACTGGCCCTGGTGCTCCAGGAGCATCCCCGCCACCTCGGCGGGCTCCTCGATCGCGGTGAGGGCGTCGAGCGCGGCCGTGAGACGGGGGGGCCGCGTCGTCGGGGAGGCTCGTGTCACCGAGGGTGGGGATGAGCAGCAGCAGACGGGCGTCGGCGTCGGTGACACCCGTCGCCGCGGACTGGTCCGCGACCGCCACCAGTTCGTGCCAGGCCGTCCCCGGCCCCATGAAGTGCCCGTCGTCCACGGCGAGCGTCTCCGCGGCGGGCCAGGACGGGTGGTGGACCAGGTAGTCCACGCCCCGGTCCCCGTCGATGTCGCGGCTGCTGCCGACGCCGTCGGCCTTCTCGGCGGCGGTCTCATCGGTCGTCCGGACACCACCGGCCGTGCCGTCGCCGCCGCCCGACATCGTCCGGATACCGCCGCCCGTCTCCGCCGAGGGCCGGCGGACGGGCGCGGGATCGAGGTCGCGGACGTCGACGGGCCGGGCGGGCCGGGAGACGGGCGCCCCGGACGACCCTGTCGCGGGCATCCCGTAGGCGGTCCGTGGATCCGGGCCGGTGTTCGGCGCGGAAACAGGGCGTGCGTCACCCATGTCAGAACTCATCGCTTCCCCCGTGTACGCGACGCGCCGTCCGGGGACCGCACGCCGGACAAAGCATGATCGACTCGACGGCCAGCTTAACGGCCTTTGCGACCAGGCGGTCAAGGGAGGGGGCCGGAGGCCAACGCCCTCCCGGCGTCCGGGAGTCGGCATTCGCTGCCGCATACCGTCCGCAGGTTCGCATACCGTCCTCGGGCTGGCCCGGAAGGGTTCAGGAGGCGTCCGGCTCCTCGCCGCGCAGTTCCTCCGCCGCCTCCTGGTACGCGCGGGCGGCCCGGGTGAAGTAGTCGTACAGGACGTCCAGTTGGTCGGGGGTGTAGCCGTCCAGGATCCCGGCGATCCGCTGCCGGGCCGGGGTCATGACCCGGTCCAGTTCTCCCGGGCGCCCGACCGGTTCCACCGTGACCTTGCGGCGGTCGGTGGGGTCGGGGACGCGGCGGACGTAACCGGCGCGTTCGAGCCGGTCGATCAGCCGGGTCGTGGGGCCGGTCGTCAGACCCGTGCGGTCGGCCAGTTCGCCGGGGGACATCGCCCCGGACAGCTCCAGGACGTTGAGGGCGTAGAGGTCGGTGGCGCCGAGGCCGCACGCCTTGGCTCCCGCGTGGCCGTGCAGCATCACGGCGCTCAGATAGCGGCGGTAGGTGCGGTGCGCGTCGGGTCGCGCGGGTGGCGTCGGCGTTGACACGGGTCCCAGCCCCTCCTAATCTCTTCCTTAAAGAAGAGAAATCCTGTAGGCAGTTACTGTCGGCAGGAAGTTATCACGGGGAGGTCCGATGAACACCAGCCGCGACACCGCCGCGATCCTGGCGCTCCTCGAGGAGAGCCGGGCGGCGTGGGGGCGCGGGGACGGGGCCGCGTACGGCCGGTGCTTCACCGGCGACGCGACCGACGTGACCTTCGCCGGCACCGTCTACCGGGGCGGCCAGGAGATCGGCCGCGCCCATCAGGCCCTGTTCGACAGCTTCCTCAAGGGCACGGAACTCACCCTCGCCATCACCGACGTCCGCTTCCACGGCCCCGACACGGCCGTCGTCGTCGCCCGGGGCGAGGTCGGCAGGGGCAGGCCGAGGCGGCTGGGGAAGCTCGCCACGTACACCGTCGTGCGCCGGCCCGGCGAGGGATGGCGGATCGCCGCCGTGCAGAAGACCCGGCACCGGCGCCTGATGGAGGCCGTCTCCTTCCGCCTCCAGCCGGCCACCCGGCCCCAGCCGGTCAGCGGGGCCCTGTCGGCCCCTCAGCCCTGACCGACCGCCCGGGCCCTGTCGGCCTCCAGCCCCAACCGACTCCCGGGCCCCGCCGGCGCCCCCCTTCACCCCCGCTCCACGTCCTCCAGACGCGGGAACAGCGCCGGCCCCTTCGTGATCCGTGTGCCGGGGGGCAGGGCGCCCCACGTTCCGGCGTTCTGGATCCGCTGGGCGGGCAGGGGGCCGAGGGAGGGTTCCGCGCCCAGGGACGTCCAGAGGTGCTGGGCGGTCTCCGGCATGACCGGGTGGAGGAGGACGGCGAGGGCGCGCAGCGACTCCGCGGCGGAGTACAGGATCGTCGCGAGGCGGGCGCGGGCGGTCGCGCTGTCGTCCTTCGCCACCTTCCACGGCTCCTGCTCGGTGAGGTAGCCGTTGACCTGCTTGACGAAGTCGAAGATCGCGGCGATGCCGCCCTGGAAGTCCAGTTCCTCGCCGATACGGCGGTCGGCCTCCGTGACCGTCCTGGTCAGGCCGGTGCGGATCGCGTCCTCGGCGTCGCCGTCGGCGGTGGACGCCGGGAGCTCGCCGTCGAAGTACCGGCCGACCATGGCCGCCACGCGCGAGGCGAGGTTGCCGAAGTCGTTGGCCAGCTCGCTGGTGTAGCGGGCGGTGAAGTCCTCCCAGGAGAACGTGCCGTCCTGGCCGAACGCGATCGCGCGCAGGAAGTACCAGCGGTACGCGTCCACGCCGAAGTGCGAGGTCAGGTCGCGCGGTCCGATGCCGGTGAGGTTGGACTTGCTCATCTTCTCGCCGCCCACCAGCAGCCAGCCGTTGGCGACGATCCGGCCGGGCAGCGGCAGCCCGTTGGCCATGAGCATCGCGGGCCAGATGACGGCGTGGAAGCGGAGGATGTCCTTGCCGACCAGGTGGACGTCCGCCGGGAACGTCGTCGCGAACTTCTCCGGGTTCTCGTTGTAGCCCGCCGCCGTCGCGTAGTTGAGCAGCGCGTCCACCCAGACGTAGATGACGTGCCGGTCGTCCCACGGGACCGGGACGCCCCAGGTGAACGTCGAGCGGGAGATGGAGAGGTCCTGGAGGCCCTGCCGGACGAAATTCACGACCTCGTTGCGCGCGGACTCGGGCTGGATGAACTCCGGGTGGGCCTCGTAGTGGGCGAGCAGCCGCTCGGGGTAGTCGCTCAGCCGGAAGAAGTAGTTCTCCTCCTGGAGGAGTTCCACGGGCCTGCGGTGGATCGGGCACAGCTTCTGGCCCGCGTACTCGCCCTCGCCGTCGAGGAGTTCGGCGGGGATCTTGAACTCCTCGCAGTGGACGCAGTACGGGCCCTCGTAGTCGTCCTTGTAGATCTCTCCGTTGTCGTACAGGTCCTGGACGAACTCCTGGACGCGGTCTGTGTGGCGGCGCTGCGTGGTGCGGATGAAGTCGTCGTGCGAGATCTCCAGGTGCCGCCACAGCGGCTGCCACGCCTCCTCCACGAGCCGGTCGCACCACTCCTGGGGGGAGACCCCGTGTGCGGTGGCGGTGCGCAGGATCTTCTGGCCGTGCTCGTCCGTGCCGGTGAGGAACCAGACCTTCTCCCCGCGCTGCCGGTGCCAGCGCGCGAGGACGTCGGCGGCGAGCGTCGTGTAGGCGTGGCCCAGGTGCGGGGCGTCGTTGACGTAGTAGATGGGGGTGGTGACGTAGTACGCCTTATCCCCACCGGACTCGGATCGCTCGGACGGCTCCATACCGGCCAAGCCTAGCCGCGCCCTTGCTCCTGGTTTGCCAGGAAATGCCCTCGGCGTGCCCCTGACCTTCGGCCATTCCAACCGCGCTCCGTGAAGGGGCAGTTGGTGTGCCGTTAGCCTGACGTCCCCGGACCCGCCCGCCCTGTGATGGAGAGCCCCGTGAGACGCACCCCCCGCACCGCCGCCGCTCTGCTCGTGCTGGGCGCCGTCCTGCTTTCCGGCACGACGGCCTGCACCTCCGGCGACGCCGCGCCGCCCGGGGAGGCTCAGGGGGTGCTGCCCGACGACCCTGACCAGGCCCGCTCCCGGCACAACGCCCAGGAGCTGCGCGCCTGGGTCGCGCGGCACGGGGACGCCCGGCAGCGGGAGGCCATCGGCCGGGTCCAGCGGATCATCCGGGTGGGGGAGAAGGGCGACGCCTACGTCTCCACCGACATCAACGGCGGCCGCACACCCGTACGGGACCCCCTGCGGGACCCCCTGGAGGCCGCCGACGCGGTCGCCGAGGCGTTCGCCGCGTGGAAGGACGCCGACCGGGGCCGCGTGTCGGTGTACGACGTCTTCGGCAACGCCATGATCGCCGACCGGGAGTTCTGATCCGGCCGCGATGTGGATTTGTGAAAGCCCAGGTCAACGGCGTGCATGACCGCATCTGTGGCTTTCTTGTGCCCAGGGCCACAGCGGGGCGGCCGCGCGAAGGCGCATACTGAGCCATGACAAAGCCTCCGGCGCCGAAGCGTCATCTGCCCACCAGCCCCTTCAAGGCCCCGGTCGTGCCGGCTCCAAAACACTTCGCCATGGGCGATCAGGTGACCCATGATGTGTACGGCCTCGGACGGGTGGTCGGCATCGAGGACGGGGTCGCGGCGCTCGTGGACTTCGGCTCCTCCCAGATGCGGATCGTAAGCCCGTACGCCAAGATGACCAAGCTCTAGTAGCCGCCGGTGCCCGGTCACGGCACCCCAGGTCCCGTCGTGGGACCTGCACGAAAGGCAGAACTCCCATCGAATCGACGTCCTTGTTCTCCGCCCCCCACGAGGGGCAGCCCCGCCGGACCGGCGCGGCCTCTCCGCCTCCCACCACGACGCCCTTCCAGGCCCCCGACTTCGGGGACGACGAGGGTGTCTGGGCCGAGGAGACGGACGACCGGGAGGACGACATGACCGCCGCCCGTCCCCAGCGGAGCGGACGGCGCGGCCGCGCCGCCTGACCACCGCTCCGCCGGGACGGCGCCGCGCGCCGCGCCCCGCCGGGTTGTCCCCGAACGCCCCCGGGATTGTCCGTGATCGGTAACGGACGGATCCCCGGGCCGCCCACGCTCGTCATGCCAGATGGTCACAGTGACCGGGCAGCGGCGGGCAACAGCGGGAGAGCGGGGCGGACATGGCACGGCACGGGGGCGGGCGCGGCTGGTACGGCAAGCTGGTCGGGGCGGCGCTGGGCGTGACGATCCTGGCGACGGGGGCGTCGGTGTGGACCGCGCAGGCCGGCGCCGCGGGCGAGGCGGCTCCCCGGGCGACCGCGCCGGCCGCGGCGGACCGCGCCGCCCAGCCCGTCGACGTGACCATCGCGCACGCCTCGGAGAAGGGGCCGCGCGGCGTCAACATCACCATCGACGACGGCCCCGACCCGAAATGGACCCCGCAGGTCCTCGACGTACTGCGCGAGAACGGTGTGAAGGCTACGTTCTGCATGGTCGGCACGCAGGCCGAGGCGTACCCGGACCTCGTGAAGAAGGTCGTCGCCGAGGGGCACCGGCTGTGCGACCACTCGGTGTCCCACGACACCGCCATGGACAAGAACGCGCAGACCTACCAGTCGCGGCAGATCCTCGACGCCGAACGCATGATCACCAAGGCGTCCGGCGGCGTCCGGCCGATGTACTACCGGGCGCCCGGCGGGGCGTTCACCCCCTACAGCCGCAAGCTCGCCGCCTCGCGCGGGATGCGGCCGCTCGGCTGGAACGTCGACACCAAGGACTTCGAGCAGCCGGGCGCGGACGCCATCGTCGCCACCGTGCAGCGGGAGCTGGCCAACGGGCCGACCGTGCTGTTCCACGACGCCGGCGGCGACCGCTCCCAGACCGTCGAGGCCCTGCGCCGCGTCCTGCCGTGGCTCGCGGAGCAGGGCTACACCTGCGGCTTCCCGGTGCGCTGACCCGCGCCGGCCGCCACCGGCGTCAGGACCGGATGAACTCCAGGATGTCCGGGTTGAGGACGTCCGCGTGGACCGTCAGCATCCCGTGCGGATAGCCCTCGTACGTCTTGAGCGTGGCGTTCTTCAGCAGCTTCGCCGACAGCGGGGCCGAGTCCTCGTACGGGACGACCTGGTCGTCGGTGCCGTGCATGACCAGCACCGGGACGTCGATCCGCTTCAGGTCCTCGGTGAAGTCGGTCTCGGAGAACGCCTTGACGCATTCGTAGTGGGCGTTGGCGGCGCCCATCATGCCCTGCCGCCACCAGTTGTCGATCACACCCTGCGAGACCTCCGCGCCGGGGCGGTTGAAGCCGTAGAACGGCCCCGACGGCACGTCGACGTAGAGCTGCGCCCGGTTGGCGGCGACGCCCGCGCGGAACCCGTCGAACACCTCGATCGGCGTACCGCCCGGGTTGCTCTCCGACTTGACCATGATCGGCGGTACGGCACCGGCCAGCACGGCCTTGGAGACCCGGCCGGGCTTGGCGCGGGCGACATAGCGGGCGACCTCGCCGCCGCCCGTGGAGTGCCCGATGTGGACCGCGTCCCGCAGATCGAGCGCGTCGGTGAGGGCGGCGACGTCGGCCGCGTACGTGTCCATCTCGTGGCCGTCGGCGGTCTGCGTCGACCGGCCGTGGCCCCGCCGGTCGTGGGCGATGACCCGGTAGCCGTGCGACAGGAAGAACAGCATCTGGTTGTCCCAGTCGTCGGCGCTCAGCGGCCAGCCGTGGTGGAAGACGATCGGCTCGCCGTCGCGTGGACCCCAGTCCTTGTAGAAGATCGTGGTGCCGTCGTCGGTGGTGACTGTACCCATGGTTGGTCCTCCGCTCGTCCTGGCGTGCCTCAGCCACCGAACGGGTGGGGGGCACACGCGTGACCTGCGAGTTCGCGCCTGCGGCGCACCGGATGTACCCGGACCAGACTACGCGCGGGGACCGGAGGCCACATCCGCAGACGGCGGGCCGGCACGTCTGGCCGCCGGGTGTGCGGGTAACCGCCGTCCCATGGGCGACATCCTGGTGGGCACGTGTTCGTGGACGGACCGGGCGCTGGTCGGCAGCGGCTGGTACCCGGTGGGGCGGCGGGACGCCGAGGGGCGGTTGCGGCACTACGCCGAGCGGTTCCCTGTGGTCGAGGTCGACGCGACGTACTACGCGCTGCCCGGTGAACGGAACAGCGCCCTGTGGGCGGAGCGGACGCCGGACGGCTTCGTGTTCGACGTGAAGGCGTTCTCCCTGCTGACCGGCCATCCGACACGGCCGGCCCTGATGCCGCGGGGGTGGCCGGCCGACGCGCGGGACCCGCGTCTCCTGGACGAGGTGTGGGCGCGGTTCACGGCGGGGATCGCGCCGCTGCGGCGGGCCGGGCGGCTGGGTGCCGTGCTGTTCCAGTTCCCGCCGTGGTTCCGGCCCGGCGCGCGGGCGGAGGCGTTCCTGGAGCAGACCGCGCGACGGACGCGGGGATGGCCGGTGAGCGTGGAGTTCCGGCATCCGGCGTGGTGGCGGGGCGAACAGGCGGAGGTGACGCGGGCGTTGCTCACCCGGCACGGGATGGCGGCGGTCGCGGTGGACATGACGCAGACGCTGCCCGCCTCCGTGCCGCCGGTCGCCCCGGTCACCTCGCCCCGGCTCTCGGTCGAGCGGTTCCACGGCCGCAGCGCCCACTGGGGGACGGGCAGCAAGGAGGAGCGCTTCCGGCACTGCTACGACGAGGGCGAACTGCGCGAGTGGCTGCCCCGGTTGGAGACGCTGGCCGGCCGGGTGGACGCCCTGCACGTGCTGTTCAACAACTGCTGCGGGGACGCGGCCGTACGGGCCGCCGAGGAGATGACCCGCCTCCTCGGCCAGACACAGGGCACTCGCGTCCCCTGAGGGCCGGCCCTAGCGGACCAGGAACTCCGTGCTGGAGAACGTCACCGACGGCTCGGCCGCCAGTAGGCCCTCCTTCGCGGGGCGGCCCGGGTACACGGCCACGGTGTCCTTCGTCTCGCCGACATACGTCCGTACGACCAGGTCCGCCCGGCCGTCGCCGTCGAAGTCGCCGGTGGACAGGACGCGGGTGGTGCCGTGGGCCGGCGGCTTCACGGTGACCATGCCGGTGGTGCGCAGGCCGCCGGCGCGGCCCCGGAAGACGCGCAACTGTGATCCGCTGGACAGCAGTTCGTCCCGTCCGTCGCCGTCGAAGTCGGCGGCGTCCAGCATCGAGCCGGCGCTGCCGAGCGTGGCCCGCGCCGCCGGGGCCGGCAGGTCGTAGCGCAGAGACGTCTTCCCCATGGCGCCGACGGCCGCGTCCAGGGCCTTGCCCCGGCCGAACGCGCCGAGCGCGAGATCGATCCCGGCGGGCAGGGTGACCCCGGTGCGGGTCGGGCCGTCCGGGCCGCCGAGGACGACGGCCGAGGTGCCGGAGTTCTCCGCCGTGCGGACCACGAGGTCGTCGTACCCGTCGCCGTCGACGTCGGCGGCCGGCCCGGTGGGCAGGTTGCCCGGCGAGGGGACGGGGGCGCCGGCCGCGTGCGGGGCGCCCGTGCGGTCGAACGGGCCGCGCAGGAAGCTCAGCCGCCCGTCCGAGGCGTGCACCACCAGGTCCTGGGCGCCGTCACCGTCGAAGTCGCCGCACACGGGCTGGTCCGGCCAGTCGTTGCCGTAGCGGGCCGCGTCCGGGACGGTCAGCTTGACGCCCTTGCCGGTGAGGCCGCCGGGCGAGCCGAAGAGGATCTGGAGCGGGACCGGCGGCCGGCCCTGGCCGTCGAAGGGCGGGTCGGTGGAGACCACCAGGTCGGTGAAGCCGTCGTCGTCGAGGTCGCAGGTCGCCTCGGCGTCGAAGACGGCGGGCTGCCGGCCGTCGGTGGCGGCCGCGTGCCGCCGGGGGTCCAGCAACTGCCGGGCGCCGGGCGTGAGTCCGCGGGCGCTGCCGTAGACGATGCCGATGCCGGCGTCGTCCGTGTGCGCCTGCGCCTTCGCCAGGTCGTTGAGGACGAGGTCGCGGTGCCCGTCCCCGTTGAAGTCGTCGGGGACCTCGCTCCCCTTGCCGTGCGGGATCGGCAGCTTGGCGGGGGCGTCGGCGACCCGGAGCGGGGTGGGCTCGGCCTTCGTGTCGTCGTGGGCGGTGGGGCCGCAGGCCGTCAGGGCCAGGGCCGTGAGCGTGGCGAGGGTGCCGGTCAGGGCCGCCGTACACTTCCCGCTTCGTCGCGCGCGCACCGCTCACCTCGTCACTACCAGGGACAACAACTGGGTAATGATGCACGCGTTCGAGAAGCGGCGACAGCCCTGCGCCCGGACGGGGTGGCGGGATGGGTGGATGTGGCTTGAATACGCCCGAGTCGCGCACGGCCCTGCGCACCTGGGAACGCCGGTGCGGGAGCCTTCGTTGACCCCAGGCCCCCCGCAGCGCACCCGAAGGAGAGCCGTGCCTGACACCTCGTCCGCCGCCGTCACCGCCCTTCCCCCGCTCGCCGCGCAGGCCGAGCGCCTGATCGAGCTCGGTGTGCACGACCTCGCCGGGACCCCGGCCGCCGCGCTGCGGGCCTACGCCGAGCGGGCCGCGGACGCGCATCCCGGCGCCCTGCTCACCGTCCACCCCGACCGGGTCCCGGCCTCCGCGCTCGCGCCGCTGCTGCGCCATCGCGGCAAGCCCGGGTTCGTGGTCGTCGACATGCCCGACGTCGACGACTTCGCCCCCGTGGGCGTCGAGCTGCCCGAGGGGCCGTTCCACCTCGTCACCGGCGTGGACCGGGGTGATCATCTCGCCGACTGGAGCCCCGAGGAGGCCCTGCCCGAGCTCACCGGGAAGGGCCGTACGCCGCTGACCCTCACCGAGGGACTGCACTGGGTGATCCAGCAGCCCGCGGCCCTGGAGCGCGGCCACTGCTTCATGACGATCGGCTCGCGGCTGCGCAGGGCCGACGGCTCCTTCGACGCCCGCACCCCGGCCGTCTGGATCAGCAACGGCACGGGCCGCGACGGCCGGGAACGCAAGGACGCCCCGAAGGTCGGCTGGTGCTGGTGGGGCAACCGCCACACCTGGCTGGGCTTCGGCTCCGCCACCGGACGCGTCGGATAGCGGCGGTCCTCGCCGCCGCCCGTGGTGTGTGGAATTCGGCCAAGATCCGCAAAGGAAAAGTGCCGGAGCACATTTTCGGAATGTCATCGGGCGGCGGCGGTCATGGGATATTCCATATCATCACCGTTGACGCATATTCCCCCGAATGCCAGATGTCCTGCCCCGCGCGGCGCTCGTTAGGTGGGCGTGACTTGGCAGGAAAAACACGCAGCTGAGGAGTGCGCGCGTCGTTCGCGTCAGGCAGCTGATCAGATCACAGCGGAGAGCATCACCTATTGCTCTGATCTGCTCGACGACTTCCTGAGAACCATCGGCCGGATGGAGCGTGAATATCTGCGAGCGGCACGCGAAGGGGAGGGGTCGTAGAAAATGAGGACCGAGTACGAGCCGGTGGGCGAGCCGCCTCATTACACGCAGCAGCTCGATATGCAGAACCTCTGGCAGCCGCCGGACGGGGGCATGTCGCCGGAGGCCTGGGATCTGGACGAGGAGCTGGCCCAGATGCTGAGCGCCGCCCGCGCCCCGGACCCCGTCCCGCCCCGCCAGGAGGCCGACCGCCGGCCGTCGCCCCGCCCGGTGCACCGCAAGCGGCCCCAGCCGGGCGCGCACTCGCTCACCAAGAACCCGAAGGTCCTCACCGTCTCGATCCTGGTCGTCCTCATCACCCTGTGCGCGGTGACGATGCTCACCTGGTCCATCTCGTACTCGTACGACCAGCTGCGGACGATCGCGCTGCTCGTGGTGGCGCCGAAGCTGGCCCACTGGTGGCCGCTGACCGTCTACGGGCCGTGGCTGCTGGCGGGGCTGTCCATCCTGCGGGCGTCGGTCCAGCGCCGGACCGCCCGCAAGTCCTGGGCCGTCATGCTGATCGCCTCCGGCACCGCCGTGGCGCTGTGCATCGGGCAGTCGGCGCACTCGCTGCTCGCGATGGTGGTCGTGGGGATCCCGCCGATCACCGCCCTGGTCTGCTTCCGTGAGCTCATCGGGCAGTTCTCGTCCCGCCCCGGCCCCCGGCACGCCGCCGACGCCGTGGGCGCCCCGAAGCAGCCGAAGCCGTAGGCCGCCGCCGGGGGTCCCGGAACCAGGCCGTCGGGCCGGTACGGCTGCCGCGGCTGTCCGTACGCCTGCTGACCGGGGTCCCCGGGGGCGGCCTGCGCCCCTTCCTTCCGACGCACGACGAAGCCCCCTGTCCCGTTACGGGACAGGGGGCTTCGCCATGCGGCTCGGGAAGCGGCTACTTCGCCGGGGCCGGCTCCGGCTCGTTCTCGGCGCCGGCCTCGCCCGCGGGCGGCTCGTCGTCCGTCACGGGCGTCTTGACCGACTCCAGCAGCAGCTGGGCGACGTCGACGACCTGGATGGACTCCTTGGCCTTGCCGTCGTTCTTCTTGCCGTTGACCGAGTCGGTCAGCATGACGAGGCAGAACGGGCACGCGGTGGAGACGATGTCCGGGTTGGTGGAGAGGGCCTCGTCGACGCGCTCGTTGTTGATGCGCTTGCCGATCCGCTCCTCCATCCACATCCGGGCACCACCGGCGCCGCAGCAGAAGCCGCGCTCCTTGTGGCGGTGCATCTCCTCGTTGCGCAGACCGGGGACGCTGGCGATGATCTCGCGCGGCGGCGTGTAGATCTTGTTGTGCCGGCCCAGGTAGCACGGGTCGTGGTAGGTGATGATGCCCTCGACCGGGGTGACCGGGATCAACTTGCCCTCGTCCACCAGGTGCTGGAGCAGCTGGGTGTGGTGGATGACCTCGTAGTCGCCGCCGATCTGCGGGTACTCGTTGCCGATCGTGTTGAGGCAGTGCGGGCAGGTGGCGACGATCTTCTTCGCCGACCTCGGCTTCTTCGACTCGGGCGTCACGTTGCCCTCGTCGTCCATCTCCTCGCCGAACGCCATGTTCAGCGCCATGACGTTCTCCATGCCGAGCTCCTGGAACAGGGGCTCGTTGCCGAGGCGGCGGGCGGAGTCACCGGTGCACTTCTCGTCGCCGCCCATGATCGCGAACTTGACGCCCGCCATGTGCAGCAGTTCCGCGAAGGCCTTGGTGGTCTTCTTGGCGCGGTCCTCCAGGGCGCCGGCGCAGCCGACCCAGTACAGGTACTCGACCTCGGTGAGGTCCTCGATGTCCTTGCCGACGACCGGGACCTCGAAGTCGACCTCCTTGAGCCACTCCAGGCGCTGCTTCTTCGCCAGGCCCCAGGGGTTGCCCTTCTTCTCCAGGTTCTTGAGCATCGTGCCCGCCTCGGACGGGAACGCGGACTCGATCATCACCTGGTAGCGGCGCATGTCGACGATGTGGTCGATGTGCTCGATGTCGACCGGGCACTGCTCGACGCAGGCGCCGCAGGTGGTGCAGGACCACAGGACGTCCGGGTCGATGACGCCGTTCTCCTCGGCGGTGCCGATCAGCGGGCGCTCGGCCTCCGCGAGGGCGGCCGCGGGGACGTCCTTCAGCTGCTCCTCGGAGGCCTTCTCCTCGCCCTCCATGGTCTTGCCGCCACCCGCGAGCAGGTAGGGCGCCTTGGCGTGCGCGTGGTCGCGCAGCGACATGATCAGCAGCTTCGGGGAGAGCGGCTTGCCGGTGTTCCAGGCGGGGCACTGCGACTGGCAGCGGCCGCACTCGGTGCAGGTGGAGAAGTCCAGCAGGCCCTTCCAGGAGAACTGCTCGACCTGGGAGACGCCGAAGACGTCGTCCTCGCCGGGGTCGGCGAAGTCGATCGGCTTGCCGCCGGACGTCATCGCGGGCAGGGCGCCGAGCGCGGTCTCGCCGGTGGCGTTGCGCTTGAACCAGATGTTCGGGAACGCCAGGAAGCGGTGCCAGGCGACACCCATGTTGGTGTTCAGCGAGACGACGATCATCCACACGAAGGACGTGCCGATCTTGATCATCGCGACGAAGTAGACGAGGTTCTGCAGCGTGGTGACGCTCAGGCCCTTGAAGGCGAGCACCAGCGGGTACGAGGCGAAGTACCCGGCCTCGTAGCCGTCGACGTGGTGGAGCGCGCCCTCCAGGCCCCGCAGGACGTAGATGGCGAGGCCGATGGTGAGGATGACGTACTCGACGAAGTACGCCTGGCCCGCCTTGGAGCCGGCGAAGCGGGACTTGCGGCCCGGACGGGACGGCAGGCTCAGCAGCCGGATCACGATGAGCACGGCGATGCCGAGGATCGTCATCAGGCCGATGAACTCGATGTACATCTCGAACGGCAGGAACTCACCGATGACCGGCAGCGTCCAGTCGGCCTGGAAGAGCTGCCCGAACGCCTGGGCGAGGGTGGGCGGCAGCGTCAGGAAGCCGACCGCGACGAACCAGTGGGCGATGCCGACGATGCCCCAGCGGTTCATCCGGGTGTGACCGAGGAACTCCTTCACGAGCGTGACGCTGCGCGCGTAGGGGTTGTCGGTGCGGCTGCCGGCCGGCACCGGCTGGCCGAGCTTGAAGTACCGGACGAACTGGCCGATGGCGCGTGCGAGCAGCGCAACGCCGACCACGGTCAGCACCAGCGACACGATGATCGCGGCGAGTTGCATTTCGGGGCTCCTCGGGCCTGCGAGGGGGTGGTTCGAGGGGGTCCCTCGACATGACTGGCGACATTACTAAGCGGTAACTTATGCAGTCCTCTGAGACTACCCGCATCCTCCGTCGCACTGTAGTCAGGGGTGAGGTGATCTGGGTCGCTGAGGCTTGCCTTAAGAACCGATCGTGTTATTCATCCCGAAATGGTATATACGGCACTAACCTGACTCCGTGCTCTACGGGATCACCGCCGCCACCACCGCCCTGCTGGTCACCGCCCTGCTGGCGGCGCTGCTCCGTCTGCCCGCTCTGCGGTTCGGCATTCTCGACCGGCGCCGCCAGCGCCCGCTGCCCCTGCTCGGCGGGGTGGCGGTCGCCCTGGTGACCTGCCTGGTCGCCGCCGCCGGCGAGTGGACCGGGTACGCCCCGCTGGGCTCCGAGATCATGCGGCTGCTGGTCGCCGCGGGCGCCGTCGCCCTGCTCGGGCTCGTCGCCGACGTGCGGCGGGTCAAGGCGCGGTTCCTGGTCGGCGGTACGGCCGTCGCGGCGGCCTGCGTGGTGCCGTACCGCGACATCGGGTTCCTGCTCGCGGTGCCCGCCGTCGCCTGGATCGTCCTGGTCGCCGTCGCCTTCAAGGCGCTGGACCACGCGGACGCCCTGGCCGGCACGGTCGGCGTGCTCACCGCCTTCGGGGTGGGCGTCTGCGCGGCGGCCGAGGTCATGGACGAGCTGGCGGTGCTGCTGAGCGTGCTGGCCGCCGCCCTCACCGGTTTCCTGCTGCCGAACTGGCATCCCGCGCGGATCGGGCTCGGCGCGACCGGCTCGCTGTTCGTCGGGTTCGTGCTGGCCGCGTCGCTGGTGACGACCCGGGCCGGGCACGACCCGGCCGTCAGCGCCGGGGTCCTCTACGCCCTCTCCGCGCTCGCCGTCACCGACGTGGCCCTGGTCGCCGTCTCCCGGCGGCTGGCCGGACGGCCGCTGCTGCGGGGCGCGCCGGACCATCTGGCGCACCGGCTGCGGCGGGCCGGCCTCACCCCGCAGGGCACGACCGTCGCGCTGGGCGCCGCCGCGCTGCCCGGGGTGGTCGTCGGCGTCCTGGTGCACCTGGGGCGGCTCGGCGGGGCGGCGGTGTGGTGGGTGGCGGCGGGCTCCGCGCTCGTCGTCCTCGGCCTGCTGCACATCAAGCCCTACGGCCCCAGGCGTCAACCGCGCGTACCGGAGCAGGACTCCGTCCGTGTGTCCCGGCGTATGGCATCGTCGCAGGTGAGCGCGCAGTTGCGTGTAAGGAACGGATAAGACTTGAGCCAGGTCGACTCAGCTCTGTTGACCCGTCGCGAGCCGTCATGCACACTTGAGTCCGTTCCACTCAAGTCAGCTGGAGGAATCAACCATGGCACGTGCGGTCGGCATCGACCTGGGCACGACTAACTCCGTCGTCAGCGTTCTGGAGGGCGGCGAGCCCACCGTCATCACCAACGCCGAGGGTGCCAGGACCACGCCGTCCGTCGTCGCCTTCGCCAAGAACGGCGAGGTGCTGGTCGGCGAGGTGGCCAAGCGCCAGGCGGTCACGAACGTGGACCGGACCATCCGGTCCGTGAAGCGTCACATGGGCACCGACTGGAAGATGGAGCTCGACGGGAAGCCGTTCAACCCGCAGCAGATCTCCGCCTTCATCCTCCAGAAGCTGAAGCGTGACGCGGAGTCCTACCTGGGCGAGAAGGTCACGGACGCGGTCATCACCGTCCCGGCCTACTTCAACGACTCGGAGCGCCAGGCGACGAAGGAGGCCGGCGAGATCGCCGGTCTGAACGTCCTGCGCATCGTCAACGAGCCCACCGCGGCCGCGCTCGCGTACGGGCTCGACAAGGACGACCAGACGATCCTCGTCTTCGACCTCGGTGGCGGCACCTTCGACGTGTCCCTCCTGGAGATCGGCGACGGCGTCGTCGAGGTGAAGGCCACCAACGGTGACAACCACCTCGGTGGTGACGACTGGGACCAGCGTGTCGTCGACTACCTGGTCAAGCAGTTCCAGTCCGGTCACGGCGTGGACCTGTCCAAGGACAAGATGGCCCTCCAGCGCCTGCGCGAGGCGGCGGAGAAGGCCAAGATCGAGCTGTCCTCGTCCACCGAGACCTCGATCAACCTGCCCTACATCACCGCCTCCGCCGAAGGCCCGCTGCACCTGGACGAGAAGCTCACCCGGGCTCAGTTCCAGCAGCTGACGGCCGACCTGCTGGAGCGCTGCAAGACCCCGTTCTTCAACGTCATGAAGGACGCCGGCGTCTCCATCAACGAGATCGACCACGTCGTCCTCGTCGGTGGCTCCACCCGTATGCCCGCCGTCGCCGAGCTCGTCAAGGAGCTGACCGGCGGCAAGGAGGCCAACAAGGGCGTGAACCCGGACGAGGTCGTCGCCATCGGCGCCTCGCTCCAGGCCGGTGTCCTCAAGGGTGAGGTCAAGGACGTCCTGCTCCTCGACGTGACCCCGCTGTCCCTCGGCATCGAGACCAAGGGCGGCATCATGACCAAGCTCATCGAGCGCAACACCACGATCCCGACCAAGCGGTCCGAGATCTTCACGACGGCCGAGGACAACCAGCCGTCCGTGCAGATCCAGGTCTACCAGGGCGAGCGCGAGATCGCGGCGTACAACAAGAAGCTCGGGATGTTCGAGCTGACCGGTCTGCCGCCGGCGCCCCGCGGCGTCCCGCAGATCGAGGTGTCCTTCGACATCGACGCCAACGGCATCATGCACGTGACCGCCAAGGACCTGGGCACGGGCAAGGAGCAGAAGATGACCGTCACCGGCGGCTCCTCGCTGCCGAAGGACGAGGTCAACCGGATGCGCGAAGAGGCCGAGAAGTACGCGGAGGAGGACCACGCCCGCCGCGAGGCCGCCGAGACCCGCAACCAGGGCGAGCAGCTCGTCTACCAGACGGAGAAGTTCCTCAAGGACAACGAGGACAAGGTCCCGGCCGAGGTCAAGACCGAGGTCGAGTCCGCCGTCGAGGAGCTGAAGGCCGCGCTCAAGGGCGAGGACACCGCGCAGATCCGCACGGCCACCGAGAAGGTCGCCGCGGTCTCCCAGAAGGTCGGCCAGGCCATGTACGCCGACGCCCAGGCCGCCGGAGCCGGCGCCGAGGGTGCCGAGGCCGGTGGCGCCAAGGCCGCCGACGACGACGTGGTCGACGCCGAGATCGTGGACGACGAGCGTAAGGACGGTGCGGCGTAATGACGGAGGAGACCCCGGGCTTCGAGGAGAAGCCCGACGTCCCCTCCGGCGCCACCCCTGACGACGCCGAGCCGAAGGCCGCGCCCTCGCCGAACAGCGAGGGGACGGCCCCGGCCGGGGACGGACACGCAGACCCGGGCCTGGTGGCCCAGCTGGACCAGGTGCGCACCGCGCTCGGCGAGCGCACCGCGGACCTCCAGCGCCTCCAGGCCGAGTACCAGAACTACCGCCGCCGTGTGGAGCGGGACCGGATCACGGTCAAGGAGATCGCCGTCGCGAACCTCCTGACCGAGCTCCTTCCGGTACTGGACGACATCGGCCGCGCGCGGGAGCACGGCGAACTCGTCGGCGGATTCAAGTCCGTCGCGGAGTCGCTGGAGACCGTCGCGGCGAAGATGGGCCTCCAGCAGTTCGGCAAGGAGGGCGAGCCCTTCGACCCGACGATCCACGAGGCGCTGATGCACAGCTACGCGCCGGACGTCACCGAGACGACCTGCGTCGCGATCCTCCAGCCGGGGTATCGCATCGGCGAACGCACCATCCGCCCCGCGCGGGTGGCCGTCGCCGAGCCCCAGCCGGGCGCGCAGGCCGCCAAGGAGGAGTCCGCCGAGGCGGCCGACGACAAGGAGAGCGGTGGCCCGGACGAGGGCTGACGTTGAACCGATGAGGAAGGAGGGACGTCGAGGATGAGCACGAAGGACTTCATCGAGAAGGACTACTACAAGGTCCTCGGCGTCCCCAAGGACGCCACCGAGGCCGAGATCAAGAAGGCGTACCGGAAGCTCGCCCGCGAGTTCCACCCGGACGCCAACAAGGGCAACGCCAAGGCGGAGGAGCGGTTCAAGGAGATCTCCGAGGCGAACGACGTCCTCGGCGACCCCAAGAAGCGCAAGGAGTACGACGAGGCCCGCGCCCTGTTCGGCAACGGCGGTTTCCGCCCCGGTCCGGGCGGCGCGGGCGGCTCCTTCAACTTCGACCTGGGCGACCTCTTCGGAGGCACCCAGGGCGGCCAGGCCGGAGCCGGCGGTTTCGGCGGTGGACTGGGTGACGTCTTCGGAGGTCTGTTCAACCGCGGCGGCACGGGCACGACCCGGACCCAGCCGCGGCGCGGCCAGGACATCGACACCGAGGTCAGCCTCAGCTTCACCGAGGCGATCGAGGGGGCGACGGTCCCCCTGCGGATGTCCTCCCAGTCGCCGTGCAAGGCGTGCGCGGGCACCGGCGACAAGAACGGCACCCCGCGCGTGTGCCCGACCTGTGTCGGCACCGGCCAGGTGGCCCGCGGATCGGGCGGCGGCTTCTCGCTGACCGACCCGTGCCCGGACTGCAAGGGCCGCGGCCTCATCGCCGAGCACCCCTGCGCCGAGTGCAAGGGCAGCGGCCGGGCCAAGTCGTCCCGGACGATGCAGGTGCGCATCCCCGCCGGAGTGTCCGACGGGCAGCGCATCCGGCTGCGCGGCAAGGGCGCGCCCGGCGAGCGGGGCGGCCCCGCCGGTGACCTGTACGTCACCGTCCACGTCGACGCGCACCCGGTCTTCGGGCGCAAGGACGACAACCTGACGGTGACCGTCCCCGTGACCTTCGCGGAGGCGGCGCTCGGCGGGGAGGTCAGGGTCCCGACCCTGGGCGGCCCCGCCGTGACCCTGAAGCTGCCGCCGGGCACGCCCAACGGCCGCACCATGCGGGCGCGGGGCAAGGGCGCGGTGCGCAAGGACGGCACCCGCGGGGACCTCCTGGTCACCGTCGAGGTGAGTGTCCCGAAGGACGTGACGGGGAAGGCTCGTGAAGCGCTGGAGGCGTATCGCGAGGCGACCGCGGGTGAGGACCCGCGGGCGGAGCTGTTCCAGGCCGCGAAGGGAGCATGAGTCAGATGGACGGTCGTCGGCGCAACCCGTATGAACTGACCGAGGAGACCCCGGTCTATGTCATCTCGGTGGCGGCCCAGCTGTCCGGCCTGCACCCGCAGACCCTCCGTCAGTACGACCGCCTCGGCCTGGTCTCCCCGGACCGCACGCCCGGGCGGGGCCGGCGCTACTCGGCCCGCGACATCGAACTGCTCCGCCAGGTGCAGCAGTTGTCGCAGGACGAGGGCATCAACCTGGCCGGCATCAAGCGCATCATCGAACTGGAGAACCAGGTCGCCGCGCTCCAGACCCGCGTCGCCGAACTGCAGGCGGCCCTGGACGGAGCGGCGGCGGCGATGCAGCAGCGCGAGGCGGCGGTCCACGCCTCGTACCGCCGCGACCTGGTCCCGTACCAGGAGGTCCAGCAGACCAGCGCGCTGGTCGTCTGGCGCCCGAAGCGGGCGAAGGACTAGGACACCCGCACAGCACGCGAAAGGGGCCCGGAGATCTGTCTCCGGGCCCCTTCGTGTGCGCTACGGCATCACTCGTCGGGAGGTCCGGTGACGGGCTCGGTGACGGTGACGTACGAGAACGCACCGCCGTCGGTGAAGAGGGAGTTGCCGGCGCGGTCCCGGGCGACCACGGCCCAGCGGACGTCCTGGCCCGTCGGGTCCCAGACCTCGTGGGAGTAGGACAGCGCCTCGTCCTCGCCCCGCCTCGGAATGACCTTGTCCCACTCCGCGTACACCCAGGTGCCGTCGACGAACTCCCCGCGGTAGACGACGTAGGCGGAGACGTCCTGCTCGGTGTTCGCCTGCCACCGCAGGACGATGTCGTAGCCGTCCATGGCGCCCCGCAGCCCGCTGACGGCGGCCGGGGCCAGACCGGTCGCCGGGGCGACGGCCGTGGCCGGCGCCGAGGCGGCGGACTCCTGTTCCTGTCTGTCCACGGCGGTCACGGTGTACACGTACGAGCGGCTGTGCCGCACGTTCGTGTCGGTGTACGACGTCTGCCGGGGGCCGACCTCGTCGACGAGCCTGCCGTCGCGGTAGATGCGGAACGTCGACAGGTCGGAGGCGACGGGCGCACTGGACGCCTTCCACGTCACGGTGATGCCGCTGCCCGCCGTCGGGTTCGCCTCGACGGCCACGGGCGCGGAGGGCGCCCAGTCGTCGCGCGCCACGTACGCGCCGGCCGACTTCGCGGACGTGTTGCCGGCCGCGTCCACGGCCGAGACCCAGTAGCTGTAGTACAGGTTCTCCTTGACCGTGGAGTCGACCCAGGACGTGGACGTCACCTTCGCGACCTGCACGACCGGGTTGTCGCCGCCGTCGTCGTCCCAGCGCCGATGGACGACGTACCGGGTGGCCCCGGGGACCGTCTTCCAGGTGAGCCGGACGCCGGGCTGACTGTCGGTCGCGGCGAGCCCCGTGGGGACGGCGGGCGCGGTCCGGTCCGGTGTGGTGACGAGCTGGTCCGTCGTGCCCGTGCCCTCGTTGCCCGCCTTGTCCGCGGCGCGGATCTCGTAGTAGTACGACTCGCCGGTGGCCGGCGGGACGTCGGTGTACGTGGTCGCCTTGGTGGTCGTCAGCTTCTTCCAGCTGCTGCTCCCCTTGAGGCGGCGGTAGACGCGGTAGCCGGCGAGGTCCATCTCCTTGTTGGGGGTCCAGGTGAGCTTGGCCTTGCCGGTGGTGGTGTCGTAGGCGGCTTTCGCGCCGGTGGGGGCGAGGGGTTTGGTCTTGTCGACGGTGGCGGTGGTGCGGGGGGTGTAGGTGAACTTCACCTTGGCGTTGCCGGTCCAGTTGACGTAGTCGACGCGCAGGGTGTGCTTGCCCGACGGGATCGTGACGTTGAGCGTCTTGGAGACCGTGGTGGAGGTGTTCTTCCACAGGTCGATCTTGCGGGTGCCGTCGAGGTACACGCGGATGCCGTCGAGGGCGGAGGCGGTGAGGGTGAAGGGGCCGCCGGAGCCGAAGTCGCGGGTGACGCTCCAGCGGACGCCGAAGTTGTCCTTGGGGAGTCCGGAGGCGGGGGCGCCGGACCAGCTCTGGTCGATGGCGGTGTCGCAGTCGGTCTTCTTCGGTGTCCCGGAGAACGTGGTGTTCGCGAAGAACTGGCGCTTGAAGACCGGCGAGGTGCAGGACACCGCGGCCGACGCGGGCGCGGCGAGGGCGGTGAGCAGACCACCGGCGGTGGAGAGCACGACGGCGGTGGCGGTCACCGCTGTCGCGCGTCTGGCTGGGTTCATGGGTTCCGTTCGGTCCGTTCTCGAGCGGTCACTGGGCGGGGGCCGTGATGGCGTAGTCGCCCGTGGGGACGGACTCCGTGCCGTCGGCGGCGACAGCGGTGACCCAGTAGTAGGACGTGGTGCCGCGCGCGGCACCGGTGTCGACGTACTCCGTGGCGCCAGGCGCGGCGACGTCGATCCGCTCGTAGGCCGAGGTGCCGCGGTTCCAGCGGTAGATGCGGTAGCCGGCCGCCTGCTCGGGGGCGTCCTCGCCGAGGCCGTGCCAGCTGAGCCGGTTGCCCTCGTCGCCCTCGGCGCCCGCCGCCTCAAGGGTGAGAGGGGAGCCTTCCGGCGTCTCGACGGACGGCGTGGTGTCCAGTTCCGTCGCCACCACGATCTGGGCGTCACCGGTCCACTGGAAGGCGGAGTTGCCGGCGTCGTCGACCGCGTCGACGATGAAGCAGGACTCCTCGCCGTCCGGGAGCGTGGTGTAGGCGTACGACGTCGTGTCGGCGGACACGTAGTACCCCGGGTAGAGGGAGCACACCTGCTCCTCCTCGTCGCCCCAGAGTTCGCCCCGGCGCACGACGTAGCTTCGCAGGTCGGGGGTGGGGTTGGCGTCCCAGCGCACCTCGAAGCCGTACTCGGTCGGCGTGACGGTGACGCCGGTGACCAGCGACGGCGGGGTCTCGTCGCGGCGCCGGCCGCTGACGGAGGAGGAGCGGGCCGACTCGTTGCCGGCGGCGTCCAGCGACGTGACCCGGTAGTGGTACGTGGTGCCCTCGACAGCGGTGGTGTCGACGTAGGAGACCTGGGCGGTGGTGCCGACCCGGGTGTACGTGCCGTCGGCGCTCGCGGACCGGTAGACCCGGTACGACGTGGCCTCGGCGGCGGCCTTCCAGCCGACCCGCAGGCCGTTCTCCTGGGACGCGGTGGTCAGCCCGGTGGGCGCGGCGGGTGCGGTCCGGTCGAGCGTCGTCACCGGCTGGTCCGTCGTGCCTGTGCCGGTGTTGCCCGCCTTGTCCTTGGCGCGGATCTCGTAGTAGTACGTCGCGCCCGTCTTCGGGAGGGTGGTGTCCGTGTACGACGTGGAGGTGGTCGTCGCGAGGGGCGTGGTGCCGAACGAGGCGCCCTTGAGGCGGCGGTAGACGCGGTAGCCGGCGAGGTCCATCTCCTTGTTGGGGGTCCAGGTGAGTCTGGCCTTGCCGGTGGTGGTGTCGTAGGCGGCCTTGGCGCCGGTGGGGGCGAGGGGTTTGGTCTTGTCGACCGTGGCGGTGGTGCGGGGGGTGTAGGCGAACTTCACCTTGGCGTTGCCGGTCCAGTTGACGTAGTCGACGCGCAGGGTGTGCTTGCCCGACGGGATCGTGACGTTGAGCGTCTTGGAGACCGTGGTGGAGGTGTTCTTCCACAGGTCGATCTTGCGGGTGCCGTCGAGGTACACGCGGATGCCGTCGAGGGCGGAGGCGGTGAGGGTGAAGGGGCCGCCCGAGCCGAAGTCGCGGGTGACGCTCCAGCGGACGCCGAAGTTGTCCTTGGGGAGTCCGGAGGCGGGGGCGCCGGACCAGCTCTGGTCGATGGCGGTGTCGCAGTCGGTCTTCTTCGGTGTCCCGGAGAACGTGGTGTTCGCGAAGAACTGGCGCTTGAAGACCGGCGAGGTGCAGGACACCGCGGCCGACGCGGGGGTGACCGTGGTGAGCAGGGTGCCCGCGGTGGCGAGCGCGACCGCCGTCGCGGCGGCGGTGGTCGCGCGTCTGGCTGAGTTCATTCGATCCTCTGGTCGAGTACGGGACGGCGGTGCGAGCCGTCTCGAACAGGACTCATCACGAACGGGGTTGGTTGTACGAATTCCGCTACGCCGTCCGCCGGGTCCCCGCGTGAGGTTCGGTGGAGGGGGTGTAACTGGTGATCTGCGAAGTTCCGCAATGTCTTTACATGATCGACGGAGCGTAGTGTTGCGCACTCGTTAAGTGGTTCCGCTTGACGCTGGGGGGCGTCGGCGCGTTGTCTTTTCAGACATTGGGGCGCAATGGCGCGCCCGTGTCCCGAAGGCACCAGAAGTGAGCTTCCCTATGCGTCCCTTGCGCTCTCTGCGCCGTACCGCCACCGCCGTGGCCGCCGCTTCCACGATGACGCTCGCGCTGGGCGCGTGCGGCGGACTGGGGGTCACAGGGGACAGCAGCGAGGCGAGCCCGACCAAGGGCAACGACATCACCGTGGGCCTGCTGCTGCCGGAGACCGCGAACACGCGTTACGACAAGTTCGACTACCCCATCATCAAGGAGAAGGTCGAGAGCCTCACCAGCCGTCAGGGCAAGGTCGTCTACCGCAACGCCGACGCGGACGCGAAGAAGCAGGAGCAGCAGCTCCAGCAGCTCGTCGACGACGGGGTGGACGTCATCCTGCTGGACGCCGTGGACGCGCACGCCATCGCGGGCGGGGTGCAGAAGGCCAAGGACGCCGGTATCCCGGTCATCGCCTACGACCGCCTCGCCGAGGGCCCCATCGACGCCTACGTCTCCTTCGACAACGAGCTGGTCGGCGAGGTGCAGGGCCGTTCGCTGCTGGAGGCGATGGGGGAGGTCGACTCCTCCGACAAGATCGTGATGATGAACGGGTCGCTCACCGACCCGAACGCCAAGCAGTTCAAGTCGGGCGCGCTCTCCGAGCTCAAGGGCACGGTGGACATCGCCAAGTCCTACGACACCAAGGACTGGAAGCCCGAGAACGCCCAGGCCAACATGACCGAGGCGATCAACGAGATCGGCGTGGCCAACATCAAGGGCGTCTACTCCGCCAACGACGGCATGGCCGGAGGCGTCATCAAGGCCCTGGAGGCCGCGGGCGTGACCAAGCTGCCGCCCATCACCGGCCAGGACGCCGAACTGGACGCCGTGCAGCGCATCCTGACCGGCGAGCAGTACATGAGCGTCTACAAGTCCTACCCGCACGAGGCCGAGAGCGCCGCCGAGATGGCCGTCGCGAAGGTCCAGGGCAAGGACATCCAGTTCGACTCCCTCACCCAGGACCAGGTCGACAGCCCCACCCACCAGGACATCCCGGCCCTGCTGGTCCCGGTGGCCGCCCTGACCAAGTCGAACATCGACAAGACGGTCCTGGCCGACGGCATCTACAAGCTGTCGGAGATCTGCACGGCCAAGTACAAGGCCGCGTGCCAGCAGGCCGGCCTCAGCAAGTAGCCGACCGGCCCACGAACGACCGGAGCCGCCGGGGCAGGACGCCCCGGCGGCTCTTGCGTTGTGCGAACCCGGGGGTCGCAAACCGGCCGCCGCTCGGGCGACAGGGCCGGAAAACCCCCATCAGGTTGTTGCAGCCCGGCGCCCCTGAGGGACGGAAATACCGGGATACGGCGGGATGTTGTGCCCCGGCGCGCGGCGGGAGCCGTGTTGCGGACCACGGCCCGTCCGCGCATAGTTGCGCTGCGGAAGCGCGAGCGAACCTCACGCCCGCAGGGCCGGGCGCGGTACCGGCGCGCGAGGCGAGACCGGGGGTGGATGGAGCGATGGCCGGGCACGGGGAGCAGGAGCATCCCCATGGCGCCGACCGCCTGTGCGAGACCGGGGACCGCGTGTACTCCCGGGCCGTACGCCGCGGACGGGTGTCCCGCCAGGACGCGGAACCGGTGCCCTGCCTGCTGGAGCTGGCGCTGCTGCACCCGGACCCCGACGACATGGACTGGCTGGTGCCGACCTCCCCGCAGGAGGTCATGACCCGGCTGCTGCGCGGGATGTACGAGGAGGTCAGCACGGCCCAGCTGCGGATGGGCTCGGCGGTCGCGGCCTTCGAGCGGTACGCCGGACTCGCCCCGCTCCCCCGCCAGGCGTCCGGCGCCGAGGGCACCGCCCTGCGCATCCTCGACGGCGACGCGCGGATCCAGGCCGCGCTGGACGAGGCGACGCGGGCGTGCACCAGCGAGGTGCTGACCGTGCAGCCCGGCGGCATCCGCCCCGAGCACGAGCTGACGGAGGGTCTGCACCGGGCGATGGCGCTGCGCGGCCGGGGCGTGCGGATGCGCGACCTGTACACGCATGTGGCCCGGCACGGGCAGGGGCTGCTCAACTACCTGGAGCTGATGGGCGACGCGGTGGAGGCCCGCACCCTGGACGAGGTCATCGACCGGCTGATCCTCTTCGACCGCACGGTGGCCTTCATCCCGGCGAACACCGACCGCACGATGGCGCTGGAGCTGCGCCACCCGGCCCTCATCAACTACCTGGTGACGGCGTTCGACCGGCTGTGGCGGCTCGCGATCCCGCTGACCGCCCCGATCCCGGACACCGGCTTCGAGGGCGTCTCGCACCGGGAGCAGTCCATCGCCGCGCTGCTCGCGGAGGGGCACCAGGACGCGGTCATCGCGGAGCGGCTCGGCATCAGCGTGCGCACCTGCCGGGCGCACATCGCCCGCCTGTCGGAGACGCTGGGCGCGGCGAGCCGTACGCAGCTCGGGGTGCGGATCGCGCAGGTCGGCCTGGACCGGGCGGCCCGCGCGGCCCAGATCCCCGGCCGGCAGCCGTTCGGCGTCACGGCCGGGCGTGACGCGGCTCAGCTGCCTCCGGGCCGGTGATCCTCGTTGAGGATGCCGGACTGGGCGATGAGATAGCCGAGCTGGGCGCGGCTGCCGCTGCCCAGGGCGGTGGCCAGCTTGGCGATGTGGGCCCGGCAGGTGCGGACGTTCATCCCGAGCCGGCGCGCGATGGCCTCGTCGACGTGGCCCTCCACCAGGAGCTTGGCGATGGTGTGCTGGATGTCGGTGATGCCGTCGGGGGCGGTCTCGTAGGGGGCGTGCTCGCTCAGCGGGACCGCGCGGCTCCACATGAACTCGAAGACCTTGATGAGGTACCGGATGAGCCCGGGGTGCCGTAGCTCCAGGGCGACCTGCTGGTCGTCGCGGGTGGGGATGAAGGCGACCGACTCGTCGCAGATGATGAGGCGCTCGACGAGTTCGTCGATGGTGCGGTACTCGACCTTGCCGTCGGAGAGCTGGGCGACGTAGGCCAGCTTGCCGGGGTTGTAGCGGACCGTGTGCTGGTAGAGGGTCCGTATGCGCACCCCGCGCTCGATGAGTGGCCGGTCGCGCTCCAGGCCCTGCAGGAGGCTGGCCTCGGAGATACGGGTGCTGGGCTGGATGGTGAGCATCTCGGTCTGGCACTGGGCGGTGGCCAGGTTGAGGGCGGCGTTGATCCGCTCGCCGCCCTCCAGGACCGTGATCGAGTGGGTGCTCCCGGTGACCTGGGTGCTGAGGTCCATGAAGGGCTGGAGGGACTCGGTCAGCTCGACCGACAGCCGGCGGCGCTCGGCGATCTCCCGTTCGATGGGATTGAGCCGTTGGGCGAGCGCCACCGAGGCGGGGAGGGGGATCAGCCAGTTCGCGTCGTCGGGGTCCGGATAGAGCAGCGCGAACTCCATCAGACAGGGCGCGGACTCCACGTCGGCGCGGGCGATACGCCCCGCACGCAGCGCGTTCGCATAGAGACGGCTGCCTTGAGCGCACATCTCGGTCATCGCATGGGGATGTGTCGCTTTAGTCTGATTCGTTGCCAAATCTCCACCCCCCATGGTCCTGAACATGCAGGAACATGATGCACCGATCGTGTGGCCATGAAGTGCCCGAATGAGCCATCGTCTTACTCGACGGGGGAAGAGGGGACCTTCAAGTGAGGACGAAGCCGATTATGCGGAACAAAATGCTTCGCTCGATTCTTGTCGCCGCCTTCTCCGCCGTTGTGGCCGTCGGAGCCCTGAGTGGCCTTTCGGAAGCGAAGAGCGACTCGCGGGCGGACAGCAGCTGGCCGAGTGCGGCTCCGACTGTCGTCATCGCCGGGGACAGCTCCTGGCCGGTCATCGGCGCGGATGGCGGCAGCGAGCAGGAGCCGGCATGACCACCCCACCCGACGACAGGTCATTTCGCAGGGAGATGGCGACCGCCTACCGCTCAGGGTGGCACTTCATCGACCTGGTCACCGCGATCCCCCACCCCGGTGACTCCCTGATGGTGACCGTCTTCGGCGAACCGGTGGTCGTCACGCGCGACGAGGACGAGGACGTTCGGGCGTATCGATGTCTGCGGCGTCCTCGGGGGGCGCCGCAGCCCGTGCGGTGCGCCATCCGGTACGGAATGATCTTCGTCAACCTGGACCAGCGGGACCACCGTCTCGTGGAGCCGGAGGCACCGGCCCCAAGGACCATTTCAGCCACCCCCCGCAGTGCCTGACGCGATTCCCCCGTCGTAACAGATCGCTCAGGTGCTTCCCCCCGCAGCGGCGTCACCGTGACCTGAACACGGTGACGCCGCTGCAGTTTTCGGGGATATTTCCCGCTTTACGGCGACCCGCGACGCGCGCTCGGCGCTCCCCGACGCGGCCGGAACCGGCCCCTCCGCGTCCACATCCATGTCCCGGGGCTCGCCCGGTGCCTCACCCGCGCCCCATCGCCCGTGTGAGCGCGATCTCGATGACCACCCGGTCCGGGTTCGGCGTCGGGGTCCGCCCGTACCGGACGGCGTAGCGCCGCTCGGCCTCCCGCACCCGCTCCGGCTCGCCGCTGACGTGCGCCACGCCCTCCAGCGTCGCCCAGCGCCCGCCGTCCACCTGGCAGACCGCGACCCGCGCACCCGCGGCGCCGGCGGCGAGCACGTGCGCCACCTTCCTGCTGGACTTGTTGGTGATCACCCGAGCCAGCCGGGCCTCGGGTTCGTAGGTGACACCGACGGGCACCACGTGCGGGGAGCCGTCCGGACGGGACGTGGTGAGCGTGCACAGATGCCTCTCCTGCCAGAAGGAGAGGTACGGCGCGTCCGGCGCGCCCGGATCCTGGGGGTATGCGGCCATGGTCGGAACCTAGCGGGTACCCGGTCCCCGAGCCCACCTTGAGCGGAATGGACTCAACTTTGTGTACGCTGATTTTGTCAGTTACTGGGAGACGCTGACGCCAGGAGGAGAAGGGACACGTGGACGCCGAGCTGACCAACAGGAGCCGGGACGCGATCAACGCGGCCAGCAACCGGGCCGTGACCGACGGGCACCCGGATCTCACCCCCGCCCACCTGCTGCTGGCTCTGCTCGAGGGCCAGGACAACGAGAACATCACCGACCTGCTGGCCGCCGTCGAGGCCGACCAGGCCGCCGTGCGGTCCGGCACCGAGCAGGCGCTCGCCGCCCTGCCCAGCGTGACGGGGTCCACCGTGGCGCCCCCGCAGCCCAACCGCGACCTGCTCGCCGTCATCGCGGACGCGCAGGCCCGCGCCAAGGACCTGGGCGACGAGTACCTGTCCACCGAGCACCTGCTCATCGGGATCGCCGCCAAGGGCGGCCCCGCGGCCGACGTGCTCACCCGCCAGGGCGCGACCGCCAAGAAGCTGCTGGACGCCTTCCAGAAGGCCAGGGGAGGCCGCCGCGTGACCACCGCAGACCCCGAGGGGCAGTACAAGGCGCTGGAGAAGTTCGGCACCGACTTCACCGCCGCCGCCCGTGAGGGCAAGCTCGACCCCGTCATCGGACGGGACCAGGAGATCCGCCGGGTCGTGCAGGTGCTGTCCCGCCGCACCAAGAACAACCCCGTCCTCATCGGCGAGCCCGGCGTCGGCAAGACCGCCGTCGTCGAAGGGCTCGCCCAGCGCATCGTCAAGGGCGACGTGCCCGAGTCGCTGAAGAACAAGCGGCTCGTCGCGCTCGACCTCGGCGCGATGGTCGCGGGCGCCAAGTACCGCGGCGAGTTCGAGGAGCGCCTGAAGACCGTCCTGGCCGAGATCAAGGACTCCGACGGGCAGATCATCACCTTCATCGACGAGCTGCACACGGTCGTCGGCGCGGGCGCCGGCGGCGACTCCGCCATGGACGCCGGCAACATGCTGAAGCCGATGCTGGCCCGCGGCGAGCTGCGCATGGTCGGCGCGACCACGCTGGACGAGTACCGCGAGCGCATCGAGAAGGACCCCGCGCTGGAGCGGCGCTTCCAGCAGGTGCTGGTCGCCGAGCCCTCCGTCGAGGACTCCATCGCCATCCTGCGCGGACTCAAGGGCCGCTACGAGGCCCACCACAAGGTGCAGATCGCGGACAGCGCGCTGGTCGCCGCCGCGACCCTGTCCGACCGGTACATCACCTCCCGCTTCCTGCCCGACAAGGCCATCGACCTCGTCGACGAGGCCGCGTCCCGGCTGCGTATGGAGATCGACTCCTCGCCGGTCGAGATCGACGAGCTCCAGCGGTCCGTGGACCGGCTGCGCATGGAGGAGCTGGCCCTCGAGAAGGAGACCGACCCCGCCTCCCGGGAGCGCCTGGAGAAGCTGCGCCGCGACCTCGCCGACCGCGAGGAGGAGCTGCGCGGCCTGACCGCCCGCTGGGAGAAGGAGAAGCAGTCCCTCAACCGCGTCGGTGAGCTGAAGGAACGCCTCGACGAGGTGCGCGGCCAGGCCGAGCGCGCCCAGCGCGACGGCGACTTCGACACCGCCTCCAAGCTGCTCTACGGCGAGATCCCGGCCCTGGAGAAGGAGCTGGAGGCCGCCTCCGAGGCCGAGGAGGAGGCCGCGCGGGACACCATGGTCAAGGAGGAGGTCGGCCCCGACGACATCGCGGACGTCGTCGCCGCCTGGACCGGCATCCCCGCGGGCCGGCTCATGGAGGGCGAGACGCAGAAGCTGCTGCGCATGGAGGAGGAGCTGGGCAGGCGCCTGATCGGCCAGGAGGAGGCCGTGCGGGCCGTGTCCGACGCGGTGCGCCGCACCCGGGCCGGCATCGCCGACCCCGACCGGCCCACCGGCTCGTTCCTCTTCCTCGGCCCGACCGGCGTCGGCAAGACCGAGCTGGCCAAGGCGCTCGCCGACTTCCTCTTCGACGACGAGCGGGCCATGGTCCGCATCGACATGTCGGAGTACGGCGAGAAGCACAGCGTGGCCCGGCTGGTCGGCGCGCCCCCCGGCTACGTCGGCTACGAGGAGGGCGGCCAGCTCACCGAGGCCGTGCGCAGGCGGCCGTACAGCGTCGTCCTGCTGGACGAGGTGGAGAAGGCGCACCCCGAGGTCTTCGACATCCTGCTCCAGGTCCTGGACGACGGGCGGCTCACCGACGGGCAGGGCCGCACGGTCGACTTCCGCAACACGATCCTGGTGCTGACGTCCAACCTGGGCAGCCAGTACCTGGTCGACCCGCTCACCAGCGAGACGGAGAAGAAGGAGCAGGTCCTGGAGGTGGTCCGCGCCTCCTTCAAGCCCGAGTTCCTGAACCGGCTGGACGACCTCGTGGTCTTCTCGGCGCTCGGCAAGGACGAGCTCAGCCGGATCGCGCGGCTCCAGATCGACCGGCTCGCCAAGCGGCTGGCCGAGCGGCGGCTCACCCTGGAGGTCACCGACGCGGCCCTTGCCTGGCTCGCCGACGAGGGCAACGACCCGGCCTACGGCGCCCGCCCGCTGCGCCGCCTCGTCCAGACGGCCATCGGCGACCGGCTCGCCAAGGAGATCCTGTCCGGCGAGGTCAAGGACGGCGACACGGTCCGGGTCGACGCCTTCGGCGACGGCCTGATCGTGGGACCGGCCACCGGGAAGACACTCTGAGGCGTCCCGGCACCGTGATCACGGGTACCCGGCGCGAACCGGGTACCCGTCCTGGTGACCGGATCGAGTCAGCCCAGGGCTGACAGGGCCCGTCCGGGCTTGCCACCCCCCTCCCTGCATGGGGGAGGATGGCGGAATCCGTACGAAGGGAAAATCACGGTGAGCATCGACCCGTCCTCGATTCCGAACTTCGGGGGCCAGCAGCCGCAGCCCGGGCCGCCGCCCGGCCCCGTAATCCCGGATCAGGACCTCGTGAAGCAGCTCCTCGACCAGATGGAGCTGAAGTACGTCGTCGACGACGAGGGTGACCTCGCGGCGCCGTGGGAGCAGTTCCGTACGTACTTCATGTTCCGCGGCGAGGACGACCAGCAGGTCTTCTCGGTGCGGACGTTCTACGACCGGCCCCACCAGATCGACGAGAAGCCCGCGCTCCTCGAGTCGATCGACGACTGGAACCGCCGGACGCTGTGGCCGAAGGTCTACAGCCACACGCATGACGACGGCACCGTCCGCCTGATCGGCGAGGCGCAGATGCTGATCGGCACGGGCGTCAGCCTGGAGCACTTCGTCTCGTCGACGGTCAGCTGGGTGCGGGCCGCTATCGAGTTCGACAAGTGGCTCGTCGAGCAGCTCGGCCTGGAGCAGGAGATCAACGAGGCGGACAAGCCCGAGGACGACGAGTAGTCGTCGCGACGGACGCACCCGCGGCGCGGCGCCGCGGGCGGAGGAGAGCCCGGCCCTGATGCCGGGCTCTTCCGCGTCTCAGCGCCCCGCGCCGCGGATCCCGTGGGCGAGGCGCCCGAGCAGCACGGCGTTGACGAGTCCCGCGAGACCCACGGCGCCGGGACACTCAGGGCGAACACCGCGAGCCGGCTGTCCGTGCCGAGCGCGAGCAGCCGCGGCAGGCGGAGGCGGGGAGAGGTCTGCATGGGGAGGCCCTTCGGCTCGTACAGGTCGATGACGACCAGAGTGGCCGGACGGCTCCGCTCAGACATGAGTACAGGTACCCGGGCACATGCCTGCGCAGCTACTCACCGGCTCGACGGAGACCTCGGCCCACACCGTCTTGCCCACCGGCCGCCGGGGCTCCCATCCCCACCGCACGGCCAGGGCCTCCACGAGGACCAGCCCCCGCCCCGACTCGCCCTCGGGGCACGCCGGGGGAGCGGAGGCGGGCGGCCGTCTGCCCTCGGCGGCGTCGGCGACCTCGATCCTCACGAGGTGCGCTTCCGCGTCCAGGGCGAGCCGGAGCGCGCAGGCCCGCCCCGGGACCCGGCCATGCAGCACGGCGTTCGCCGCCAGCTCGGCCACGATGAGGGCGACCGCGCACGACCCGTCCGAAGCGGGCGGCCAGCCACGCTCCTCCAACCACCGGACGGCGAGGTGCCGGGCGAGCCGGGCACCTCGCGGTGTGGGGGCGAACTGCTCGGTGAGGGTGGGGGTTTCTGTCAGCACGGCCGGTCATCCGTCCTTGTCGTACACGAGTCGTCACGTTCCGTGTTCAAGACTCGGGTGAACGGCCTACGCTCACCAGGTGACGGAGCCTTACTTCTCCACCCGTAAGGAACGGAAGTGACGCCTTGGCCAACGGAATCGACCCCAGCGCGTCGATGGCGGCCCTGTTCGGCGCGCGGGTGCGCCGCCTCCGTGCGGCGGCCGGACTGACCCAGGCCGAACTGGGCGAACGGACGCATGTGGTGAGCACCCGTATCACCCAGATCGAGCGGGCGTCCGGCGCGAAGCCCACGCTGGAACTGGCCCGAGCGCTGGACACGGCCCTCGGAGCGGACGACCTGCTGGTCGAGCTGTGGCCGTACGTGTACCGGGAGGCGTTCCCGGACTGGTCCCGGAAGTTCATGGAGCTGTCGGAACGGGCGGTGGCCGTGCATGAGTACGCCGCCCATGTGGTGCCCGGACTGTTGCAGACGGAGGACTACGCGCGGGCCGTTCTGAGCGTCGGACGGACGCTCGGCGGCAAGGAGCAGTTGGAGGAGCGGGTCTCCCTGCGCATGGGACGCCAAGAACGCCTCAGGGCACCACGGCGCCCCGAGCTGTGGGTGATTCTCGACGAGGCGGTCCTCAGACGCCCGGTCGGCGGGCGCGACGTCATGCGAGCACAGCTGGCTCGGTTGCTCGACACGGCGACCGAACGGCAGATCACCGTGCAGGTTCTGCCGTTCGATCAGGGGGAGCACGACGCGCTGGGCGGCTCGCTGACGCTGCTCACCCTGCCGGACGGCACGGAGGCGGCGTACACGGAGGGCGCGCACTATGGCCAACTCATCGAGGAACCAGGCGAGGTGACGCGCTTCGCACTGACCTACGATCGGCTGCGGGCGGCAGCTCTGCCCCCGCTCATGTCCCTGGACATGATCCGATCCGTGAGGGAGGACAACCACCGTGGAGCGAAGGTCCCGTCCCGATCTGAACGGCGTCGCGTGGCGCAGGAGCAGCTACAGCAATCAGGAGGGCGGCAACTGCGTCGAGGTGGCCGACCGCTACCCGGAAGCCGCCGTCCCGGTGCGTGACAGCAAGGCCCCCGATGGCCCGGCGTTGTGCTTCGGCACGGCGTCCTGGGCCGCGTTCATAGGTGCGTTGAAGGCTCGCTGAGGCGGCTTCCGGGGGGGGCACCGGGTCCTTGTCCGCGAGGGTCCGGTGGGGCGCTGACCTCCTGAAAGAACCGGGGGAAAGAACTCCCCGCCCACCCACCCTCCCCGGCCGCGCAGCGCTCGTCACTCGTCCGGGTGACCGGCTTGCAGGGGCCGGACAGGGGCGGTTACGTTCGCCGCGACAACCGCACAAAGACATCGGCCCCCGGCCGGGACGGCAATCCCGATCGAGGGCCTGACCGATCAGGAAGTGAACGCCTTCCCGATGGCTGACTCGCAGTCTAACGCGCGCCTGCGCGCCGACGCCGGAGCTCCGACGACCGGCGTGATCCACGTCCGCACCCGCCTGACGGCCGACTTCACGGTGTTCTCCAACGCCCTCGCCCAGCGGCGCGGCAGCGCGGTCACCATCGGGGTGGCGGCGTACATCGCGTCGCTGCCCGACGGCTCCCCCGTGAGCATCGCCGCCCTGTGCGCGCACTTCAGCGAGGGCGAGATCCTGATCTCGCGGGCGCTGCGGGAGCTGGAGGCGGCCGGGTACCTGGAGCGGCGCCGCGAACGGACGCCGGCAGGCCAGGTCCGCACCCGGACGTTCTTCTACGACGTCCCCGCCGGCCGGGACTCGGACGACTGTCCCCGGTCGCGGAAGACGGTCCCGGTCCCCGACGAACCGGTCGACGCCACCTCGCCCGTGCCCACCCCTGCGCCTCCTGCGCCCGCCCTGGCCGACGCCGACCCGGAGGCCGTCGCCGTGCTGTCGTCGTTGCGCCGCGTCGACCCGCGACTGGTCCTGTCCGCGACGGAGGCGGCCCGGCTGGCGCCCGCCGTCGCCGCGTGGCTGGCGGCCGGGGTCGGGCCGCGGGAGATCACGGACGTGCTGACCGCACGGCTGCCCGAGCAGTTCCGGGCGCGTCCGGCGGGCGTCCTGGCGTTCCGCCTCCGCGAGACGCCTCTGCCCGTCCCGCCCCTGCCGCCACAGGCCGCTCCACCCGAGCACCCGGCCGTCCTGCCCTTCCAGACCTGCGACGGCTGCGAACGCGCCTTCCGGGCCCCGAGCCCGGGCCGCTGCCGGGACTGCCGAAGGCACGGCTCCATTGGGTCCGCGGCGGCCTGAGCCGCCGCTCGGCTCGGTGACATCGTCCGCCGTATCCTGACCACACACGGGAAGGAGCCGTCCATGAGCGTCGACGCGATCGTGCACACCGAGTTCCCCAAGGGTTACACGGTCCTGTTCGGGGCTGACGGAAAGGTGATCATGACCCCGCAGAGCGAAGAGCACTCAAGCACCATCCGGTCGATGCAGATCGACTCGGCTGCCGCACTGGGCCGTCATGCGAAGGTCACCTCCGACGTCTACATCGACTTTCCCGCCGACGAGAACTCCGCCCCCGATCTGGCGATCCTGCGCGAGGACGCCCGCAAGGAGGGCAAGCGCTACAGCTTCGAGGACGTTCTGCTGATCGCCGAGGTCGTCTCGACCTCCTCCGCGCGCAAGGACTACGACGACTGCACGGCGAAGTACGGGCGGTACGGCATCCCGATCTATCTGGTGGTGGACCCCTACGCCCAGGAGGTCGTCCTGCACACCCAGCCGACCGGCACCGGTTACATCGCGGCACACACGCACAAGTACGGCACGGGCAAGCTTCCGATCCCCCTGGCCGACGGCCGTACCTTCACGCTCGACCTCGACGAGCTGCCGCGTCCTGAGCCCGAGTCGGACGGCCGGTCGTAGGTCCGACCGCCCTCAGACCGACAGGGTCTTCAGGCGGGCGGTCGCCTCCGCCAGGACCGCAGCCTGCTTGCAGAACGCGAACCTGACATAGGGGGCGCCCTCCTCGCGGTGGTCGTAGAAGACCGCCGTCGGGATGGCGACCACCCCGGCCCGCTCCGGCAGGGTGCGGCAGAACGCGATGCCGTCGGACTCGCCGAGGGGGCGGATGTCGGCGGTGATGAAGTACGTGCCGGCGGGCCGGTAGACCGTGAGGCCCGCCTCCTCCAGGCCGGTGGCCAGGATGTTCCGCTTGGCGAGCATGTCCGCGCGGAAGTGGTCGAAGTAGGAGTCCGGGAGCGACAGCGCCTCGGCCACCGCGTACTGGAACGGGCCCGCCGACACGTACGTCAGGTACTGCTTGGCCGAGCGGACGGCCGTGACCAGGGCGGGGGAGGCCGTCACCCAGCCGACCTTCCAGCCCGTGAACGAGTACGTCTTGCCCGCCGAGCTGATCGTCACCGTGCGCTCCCGCATGCCGGGGAACGAGGCGAGCGGGATGTGCTCGGCGTCGTCGAAGACCAGGTGCTCGTACACCTCGTCGGTCACGACGAGCAGGTCCCGCTCGACGGCCAGTTCGGCGACCGCCGCCAGCTCGGCGCGGGTGAGGACCGTGCCGGTCGGGTTGTGCGGGGTGTTGAGGAGAAGGAGGCGGGTGCGGTCCGTGACGGCGGCCCGTAGCTCGTCCAGGTCCAGGCGGAACGCGCCGTCGTGCGGGCGCAGGGTGACCGGCACCCGGGTCCCGCCCGCCATGGCGATGCAGGCCGCGTAGGAGTCGTAGTAGGGCTCGAGGGCGACCACCTCGTCGCCGGGCTCCACCAGCGCGAGCAGGGCCGCCGCGATGGCCTCCGTGGCGCCCGCGGTGACCAGGACCTCGGTGTCGGGGTCGTACGTCAGGCCGTAGCGGCGCTGCTGGTGCGCGACGACGGCCGCGCGCAGCTCGGGGACGCCGGGGCCCGGCGGATACTGGTTGCCCCGCCCGTCGCGCAGCGCCCGTACGGCCGCCTCCCGGACCTCCTCGGGCCCGTCGGTGTCGGGGAAGCCCTGCCCGAGGTTGATGGACCCGGTGCTCAGGGCCAGCGCCGACATCTCCGCGAAGATCGTCGTCCCGAACTCGGCGAGCCGGCGGTTCAGCAGGGGCCTGGCGTTCATGTCTCCACCGTTCTGACGCGGATGCTTGTCTGTTGTCCCGGGGCCAGCCTCACATCCGGGATCTCAGCACGTCGACCTCACAGCCCGGCGCGAAGGGGTCGAAGCCCTGCTCGATCAGCGGGCGAACCGCCAGCAGGCTGCGCAACGACGACCAGGCGTGGATCACGTCGAGGTCGATGTCGGTGCCGTAGCCGGTGACGACGTCGTCGAGGTGCTCCTCGTGTCCGAGTACGAAGGTGGCCAGGTCGTACAGGGGATCTCCCCGGCCCGCCTCGGACCAGTCGATGATGCCGGTGACCTCGTCGCCGTCGACGAAGACGTGCGCGATCTGCAGGTCGCCGTGCGTGAACGCCGGGGTCCACGGCCGCAGCGCGGCCTCGGCGACGCGGCGGTTGCGGGTGACCAGACCGGCCGGCAGGACGCCGTTCGTCACGAGCGCCTCGCACTCGTCGGCGAGCTCCTTCCGCAACGCGTCGACGCTCCGGCCGGCCCGGCCGGTCCAGGGCGGCAGCGGCGCGTCGTGCAGCCTCCGGATGGCGGCGCCCGCCGCGGCCCACGCCGCCGGCGAGCCGGTCGCCGGCCCGCCGAGGCGCCCGAGCGTCGTGCCCGGGAGCGCGGCGGTCGCGAGCACGGACGGCTTGCGCCACAGGACCTCCGGGGTCGGGACCGGCGCGAGCGACATCGCCTCGGCCTCGATGCCGAGGCGCGCCTGATCGGCGTCCACCTTCAGGAACATGCCGCCGACGCGCAGAGTCGCGCGCTCGGAATGGGCGACGACCACTTCGACCTCATCCATGGGCGACCAGTACCCCGGGCCTGGCGCGGTGCGTAGAGTGCCTGCGGTCGTGGAGGGGAGAGGGCATTGGACGCGGTCGAGTTTCCGTTGAGTGCCCGGGTGCGTGCGGGCCGGCGGTGGCTGGTGGTCGTGAGCGTGGTCGGTGGCGTGCTCGTGGTGGCCGCACTCGCGTCCGTGGTCGCGGGCGCCGCCGGCTGGGTGGCGGTGCCCCGCGCGGTCCAGGTCGTCCTCGTGCTGGTGACGCTGTTCGTGCTGCCCCTCGGCTGGGCCGGCACGCACGCCGTGTGGGCGCTGCGCGGGCGGGCCGAGCTGTTCGCCGCCGCCGGGGAGCACCCGCGCCGCCGCCCCACCGACCGGCAGCTCGTCGGCCATCTGCGGGACGAGCACCCGCTCACCCCGCTGTGGTGGACGGTCGCCGTCCTCGGCGGTCTCGGCGCGCTCTGCCTCGGGTTCGCGCTGCCGTTCGCCCTCGCGGACGGCGCCCTGCTCGCCGGTGCGTTCCTCGGCGCCGGACTCGTCGTGTCCCTGGCCGCCCTCGCGCTCGCCGTGCCGGGCATCCACCGCGCCGAACGGCAGGGCGCGGCGGACCGGAAGCGGCGCGCGGAACTCTGGTCCCTCCCCAGTGCCGTCGAACGCCGGCTCGCCGGCCCTCTCCTCGGCACGGGCGACGGGGCCCACCTCGGAACCTGACCTCTCGCCGGCGGCCGATCCTCTGAAGTTCCTCAACTCTGCTTTGGCGCGCGAGCGCCCCGGGCATCTCCCCCGCACGCACCGAGCGGCGGCGCCCACGGGGGGATGTCCGGGTCCGTCTCGGGGGAACGGAAGGAGGCCGACGCCATGGTCACAGGACTTGTCGTGGTGCTGGTCGCGGTGGTGTTCGTCCTGGTCTTCGTGTCCATCGCGCGCAACGCCGCGCGACGGTCGGCGAGCCGGGCGCGCGGGCGGGGGCGCGGCTCGAACCGGCGCACCTCGTACAGCCGCAGCAGCAGCAGCGGCAGCAGTGACAGCAGCAGCAGCCACCACAACAGCTGGTGGGTCGGCGGCGGGGACACCGGGTCGTCCTGCGGGAGTTCCTCCTCGTCGTCGTGCTCGAGCAGCTCCTCCTGTTCCAGCGGCTCGTCCTGCGGAGGCGGGTCGTCGTGCGGCGGAGGGGGCGGATGCGGTGGCGGGGGCAGCTGACACGGGGCAGCTGAGCTCCACCCAGCAGGGGGAGCCGCATCCACCACGGGAGCGGGGCCGGTGCCTGGACCGGCCCCGCTCTCCGTCTCCCGGCGAAGAGCTCCGGCGCGTGCGCCCCTCGTACAGGCGCACGCCGGAGTTGAACAGTTGAGCTGATAAGCCCTCTGAGGGATGGAAACCCTACGAACTTGGGTAAAAACGCTGTGTCGCCGACACAGTTCATGATTCAGTGAAGTTCACCTACGCAGCCCCTCGGACGTCCCACGGACACCCATCTGACCGCCGACAGGGCTGACGGGGCCGACGTCCCGGTGCCGGCAGTGCGACGACGGCCGGCACCCCACCTTCCTCCTGCGTGCCAAGCGGAGCCCATCCATGCTCACGACCCTGAACACCGCCTACAGCGACACGCGCGCCGCCGACCTGGCCTGGACCCTGGGGCGGGAGCCGCTGCCCGCACTGGCCACGCTCGACCTGGAACTCGACGGGACCAGCCTGCAGTTGAGGTTGCTCGGCGCCTCCCACCAGGTCCTCGTCGAGGAGGAGCGGGGGCGCTGTTCGGAGACGGTGGCCTGTATCGCCGGCAGCAGCACCCCCCTCCCGCTCGGAGTCGCCAAGCGCGCGGGCGACTGGGAGTACGAGTTCGCCGCCCGCGTCGAGGTGCTGTCGCCGGGCCAGTTCGCGGGCCGCGCCCAGGAGTTGCTGGCGCTGGTGGCCGACCACCCGCACGGCCTGGCCGGCGTGTTCCCCGGCAGCCCGTACGCCTTCACCGCGATGCTGGCCCGCCGCCACGAGGGGCAGGTGCACTGGCGGACCTGGCACGCCTACCCGCAGGACGGCCAGTTGGTGGCGACCCGGACCCGGGTCGGGGTGCGCGTCCCGGCGGGCCCCGGCCGGCCCACGGCGAGCCGGCTGCGCCCGTCCGCCGTCCTCGCCGGATAAACCACCGGCGCCCCCGGAGCCGCCGATTCCACACGTGTGGGTGACGAAGCGTGCCCCAGGCGTAACGTACCGTCGGCAACGTGATCGAACCGCACGCGCCTGCGCCGCCCGGCACGACGCCCCCCTGGGGTGGCCGGGCGCGGCTGCCGGTCCGGCCGGACACCGGGCGGTTCCTGGTCCTCGCGGGCGTCTTCGTCTGCGCGGCCTGCGGACTCGTGTACGAACTCGAACTCGTAGCGCTCGCCTCGTACTTGATCGGGGACTCGGTCACCCAGGCGTCCGTCGTCCTGTCCGTCATGGTCTTCGCCATGGGCATCGGCTCGCTCGGCGCCAAACGGCTGCGGCCCCGGGCCGCAGCCGGGTTCGGCGCCATCGAGGCGGTCCTCGCCCTGGTCGGCGGGTGCAGCGCCCTCGCCCTGTACGCCGTGTTCGCCTGGACCGGCGACTGGGGCGGCCCCTGGGCGCACGCGCCCCGCGTCCTCCTCGTCGCCTTCTCGCTCGTCATCGGGCTGCTCATCGGTGCCGAGGTCCCGCTGCTGATGGAACTGATCCAGCGCATCCGCCGCCAGGACGCGGGCGGCGCGGTCGCCGACCTGTTCGCGGCGGACTACGTCGGCGCGCTCGTCGGCGGCCTCGCCTTCCCCTTCCTCCTGCTGCCGCTGCTCGGGCAGTTGACGTCGGCCCTGATCACCGGCGGGGTCAACGCGGTCGTGGGCGCGGCACTCGTCCTCGGGGTGTTCCGCGCCGACCTCGGCCCCCGGGCCCGCCGGGTCCTCCTCGCCGTCAACCTCGCGGTGCTCGCCGTCCTCGCCGTGGCCGCCGTCCTCGTCGACGACTTCGAGCGGGCCGCGCGGCACGCGGTGTACGGGCAGGACGTGCGGGTGGCCGTGCGGACCGGCACCCAGGAGGTCGTCATCACCGGCGGCACCGGCGGCCGGCCCCTCGACCTGTTCCTCGACGGGCGGCTCCGGGTCAGCGGCCGCGACGAGGGCCGGTACCACCAGGCGCTGGTGCACCCCGCGATGAACGGCGGGCACGCGCGCGTGCTGATCCTCGGCGGCGGCGACGGGTTGGCCGCCCGCGAGGTGCTGCGCCATCCGGGCGTGCGCCGGGTCGACATCGTCGAGTCCGACCCCGAGGTGGTCCGCCTGGCCCGCGAGGACCCGCCGCTGGCCCGGCTCAACGGGTACGTCCACGGCGACGCCCGCGTCCGGGTGCGGGACTCCGACGCCTTCCGTCTGCTGCGGTCGGTGCCGCCGGGCTCGTACGACGTGATCGTGTCCGATCTGCCCGACCCCGGGGTGACGGACAGCGCCAAGCTGTACTCGCAGGAGTTCTACGGCCTCGCCCGCCGCGCCCTCGCCCCGCACGGGCGGCTCGCCGTGCACGCCGGGTCCCTCACCCCGGACCCCCGTGTCCTGTGGACCGTCGAGGCCACCCTGCGCGCCGCCGGGCTGCGGACCACCCCGTACTCCCTCGCGGTCCGCGACCCGGCGGCGGGACCGGCGCGGGCGCCGGACGACTGGGGGTTCGTGCTGGCCGGCAGGGACGGCCCGCCGCCGATGCGGGCCGGGACGGGCGCGCTCGCCCGCGCGGGCCTCGCGGCGGGGGTGCGGGCGGCCGAGGCGTCCCGGATCGGGGGGCTGCCGCCGTCGACGCTCGTGCATCCGCGCTACTGAGCGGCGCCCGCGGGCATCCGGCCGCCGAATCCGGGGATTGTGTGGGTGCGGTTCACGCCATGCTGGGTAGGCTCGATCGGCATGGAGCATGAGGTGTTCGTTCCGGTCGCGGCCGAGCGGCTCAGGGAGGTGCTGGCCGACCCCGTGCGGGTCGCCCGCGCGGTCCCCGGGCTCCAGCAGGACGCCGGTGCCGAACCCGTCGCGGGGCGCCTGAAGCTGCGCGTCGGCGGGCACACCATCACCTACCGGGGTGCCGTGCGCGTCACCGCGCGGGACGACGGTGCGTACGCCGTGGAGGGCGACGCGACCGAGGCGCGCGGCAGCGGTTCCGTGAAGCTCGCGCTCACCCTGCGCGCGCGGGACGCCGACGGCGGCACGACGCTCGCCGTCGAGGGCGGCGCCTTGGCCGACGGGCGGATCACCGAGTTCGAGGCCGACGCCGTGCACGCGGCCGTCACCCGTCTGCTGAACCGGTTCGCCGAGCGGCTCGGCGCGGTGGCGGCGGAGTCCGCCGGGCCGGAGGCCGCCGCGGAAGGGGTCGAGGAGGCGCTGGCGCCGGGCGAGTTCGAGCCGCGTGTGACCAGCGACTTCGAGACGACACCGGACGCGGACGACCCGCCGGTGCCCGAGCCGGCGTCCGTCTTCGACACCGAGGTGCCGCCCCCGGCGCTCGACCCGGAGGCCGACACGGACACGGAACCGGAAGAAGACGACGAGGACGAGGGGGCCGACGGGGAAGCGCCCGTCGCGGAGGCCGCGCACGCCCGGCGCACGATGATCGGGCGCAGCGCGGAGGAGGTCGACCACGCCCCGCCGCGCGGCCGGTACGCGCCGGTGCCGCCGCCCCAGTCCCTCGCGCCCAACTCGGCGCTGCGCTGGGCCGCCCCGGCCGCCGCGGTCGTCCTGGCCTCGGCGATCGTGGCCGGCCGGATGCTGCGCCGCCGCCGCTGACCGGCGGGGCGGTCTTGATCGCCCCCGGTAGGGTCGTCCTGTGGGTACCGAACAGATCACGCTGACCGCGGGCGACGCGGAGGTGGACGTCCTGCCGGGCAACGGCGGACGGGTCGGGGGGCTGCGCGTCGGCGGGACGGAACTGCTGCGGCAGGGGGAGCGGTTCGGCTGCTTCCCGATGGTGCCCTGGTGCGGGCGCATCCGCGACGGCCGCTTCCGCGACGGCGCCGAGGTACGGCAGATGCCGCTCAACGCGCCGCCCCACGCCATCCACGGCACGGCCCGCGACGGCGCCTGGAAGGTCGCCCGGCACACCGGCGCCGAGACCGTCCTCACCTACGACCTCGTCGAGCCGTGGCCCTACCCGGGCCGGGTCACCCAGGTCGTCGCGCTCACCCCGGACAGCCTCACCCTGACCATGTCCGTGGAGACATACGACGCGTCCTTCCCCGCGCAGATCGGCTGGCACCCCTGGTTCAACCGGAACCTCGGCGACGGCGGCGAGGACGTGCGGCTCGACTTCACCCCGGCCTGGCAGGAGGAGCGCGGCGACGACCACCTGCCGACCGGCAACCGGATCGAGCCGCGGCCCGGCCCCTGGGACGACTGCTTCGGGATGCCCGGCGGCGTCGACGTCACCCTCACCTGGCCGGAGCGCCTGGAGCTGAAGGTGACCAGCCGCGAGGAGTGGGTCGTCGTCTACGACGAGCAGGAGCCCGCCGTCTGCGTCGAACCGCAGACGGGACCGCCCGACGGCCTCAATACCCTCCCGCGCCTGGTCACGCCCCTGGAGCCACTGGAGGCCACGACCGTCTGGAGCTGGCGGCGCCTTTAAGCTGGCGGCATGACTGACGTTCGCGCGGCGCTGCTGCAGCAGATCAAGGACAAGGCCGTGGTGCACGGCAAGGTGACCCTGTCGTCGGGCCTCGAAGCCGACTACTACGTCGACCTGCGGCGCATCACCCTCGACGGCGAGGCCGCCCCGCTGGTCGGGCAGGTGCTGCTCGACCTGACCGCCGACCTGGAGTTCGACGCCGTCGGCGGGCTGACCATGGGCGCCGACCCGGTCGCCGCCGCCATGCTGCACGCCGCCGCCGCGCGCGGCCGCAGGCTCGACGCGTTCGTCGTCCGCAAGGCCGCCAAGGCGCACGGCCTCCAGCGCCGCGTCGAGGGCCCGGAGATCGCCGGCCGCCGCGTGCTCGTCGTCGAGGACACCTCCACCACCGGCGGTTCACCGCTCACCGCCGTCGAGGCCGTGCGCGAGGCGGGCGCCGAGGTCGTCGGTGTCGCGACCATCGTCGACCGGGCCACCGGCGCCGCCGAGAAGATCCGCGAGGGCGCCCAAGTGCCGTACGTGTACGCGTACTCCAAGGACGAGCTCGGCCTGGACTGACCCCCCTCGCCGGCCGGGTCCGTCTCGGCTGGTGACAGACGCTCGGACCATCCGGGTTCGTCTGGAAAGATGGGCGCCGACGACGACGTCACACCCCCCCAAGGTCTAGGTCAGGGCCAAGAAGAACGCCGTACGCAGTACGCCGACCCGCACACTCCAAGGAGCGGACAGATGCCCATCGCAACCCCCGAGGTCTACAACGAGATGCTCGACCGGGCGAAGGCAGGCAAGTTCGCCTACCCGGCCATCAACGTGACCTCCTCCCAGACCCTGCACGCGGCCCTGCGCGGCTTCGCGGAGGCGGAGAGCGACGGCATCATCCAGATCTCCACGGGTGGTGCCGAGTTCCTGGGCGGTCAGCACAACAAGGACATGGTCACCGGCGCCGTCGCCCTGGCCGAGTTCGCGCACATCGTCGCCAAGAAGTACGACATCACCGTCGCGCTGCACACCGACCACTGCCCGAAGGACAAGCTCGACGGGTACGTCCGCCCGCTGCTCGCGGTGTCCGAGGAGCGCGTCGCGCGCGGTGAGAACCCGCTGTTCCAGTCGCACATGTGGGACGGCTCGGCGGAGACCCTCGCCGACAACCTCGCCATCGCGCAGGAGCTGCTGGAGCGCGCCCGCGCCGCCAAGATCATCCTCGAGGTCGAGATCACCCCGACCGGTGGCGAGGAGGACGGCGTCTCCCACGAGATCAACGACTCCCTCTACACCACGGTCGACGACGCGATCCGCACCGCCGAGGCCCTCGGTCTCGGTGAGAAGGGCCGCTACCTGCTCGCCGCGTCCTTCGGCAACGTCCACGGCGTGTACAAGCCGGGCAACGTCGTCCTCCGTCCCGAGCTGCTGAAGGAGCTCAACGAGGGCATCGCCGCCAAGTACGGCAAGCCGGCCGGCTCCCAGCCGTTCGACTTCGTCTTCCACGGCGGCTCCGGCTCCACCGAGCAGGAGATCGCGACCGCGCTGGAGAACGGCGTCGTCAAGATGAACATCGACACCGACACCCAGTACGCGTTCACCCGTCCGGTCGCGGACCACATGTTCCGCAACTACGACGGCGTCCTGAAGGTCGACGGCGAGGTCGGCAACAAGAAGACCTACGACCCGCGCACCTGGGGCAAGCTCGCCGAGGCGTCCATGGCCGCGCGCGTCACCGAGGCCTGCACGCACCTGCGCTCCGCCGGTACGAAGATCAAGTAGTTCCCGTCCCCCGAGGGGGACCCGCGAGCCCGGCGCCTGCCCTTGGCGCCGGGCTCGCTGTATACCTGGGGACATGCCCGATGTGCGGCTGGCCTCCTCGCAGGGCCGGTGGATCCTGCTCACCACCGTCCTCGGCTCCAGCATGGCGATGCTGGACTCCACCGTCGTCAACGTCGCCCTGCCGCGCATCGGCCGCGACCTCGACGCCGACCTCGCCGCCCTCCAGTGGACCGTCAACGCCTACATGCTGACGCTGGCCGGGCTCATCCTGCTCGGCGGCTCCCTCGGCGACCGGTACGGGCGGCGCCGCGTCTTCGTCGTGGGCGTGGTGTGGTTCGCGGCGGCCTCGCTGCTGTGCGGGCTCGCGCCCGGCGTCGAGGTGCTGATCGCGGCCCGCGCCCTGCAGGGGATCGGCGGGGCGCTGCTGACCCCGGGGTCGCTGGCGCTGATCCAGGCGTCCTTCCACCCCGACGACCGGGCCCGCGCGGTCGGCCTGTGGTCCGGGTTCGGGGGGATCGGGGCGGCCGTCGGGCCCTTCGTGGGCGGCTGGCTGGTCGACGGGCCGGGCTGGCGCTGGGTCTTCCTGCTGAACGTGCCGGTGGCGCTGGTGTGCGCGCCGATCGCCGTACGGCACGTCCCCGAGTCGGGCGACGAGACCCGGCACGGCCGCTTCGACGTGCTCGGGGCCGCCCTGGGCGCGCTGGCCCTGGCCCTGGTGACGTACGCGCTGATCGAGGCGCCGACGGGGTCGGCGACCGTCGAGGTGGCGGCGGTGGCGGGCGTCGGCGCCGGGTTCGCCTTCGTCCGGGTCGAGCGGCACCGGAGCGATCCGATGATGCCGCCCGGCATCTTCCGCTCCCGGCAGTTCACGGCCGTCAACCTGGTCACGCTGTGCGTGTACGCGGCCTTCGGCGGCTTCTTCTTCCTGGCCGCGCTCCAGCTCCAGGTGGTCGCCGGGTACTCGGCGCTCGCGGCCGGCGCGGCGCTGCTGCCGACGACCGGGCTGATGCTGCTGTTCTCGGCGCGGTCCGGTGCCCTCGCGGACCGGATCGGGCCGCGGGTGCCGCTGACCGTGGGGCCGCTGGTGTGCGCGGCCGGGATGCTGCTGATGCTGCGGGTCGGGCCGGACGCCGCGTACGTGTCCGACGTGCTGCCCGCGCTGCTGGTGCTGGGCACCGGCATGGTCACGCTGGTCGCCCCGCTGACGGCGACCGTCCTCGGGTCCGTCGACACCGCCCGGGCGGGGCTGGCCAGCGGGATCAACAACGCGGCGGCGCGGGCGGCGGGGCTGATCGCGGTGGCCGCGTTGCCGCTGCTCGCGGGGATGAGCGAGGACGCGTACCGGTCGGCGTCCGCGTTCGACGCCGCGTTCCGGCGGGCCATGCCGATCTGTGCGGGGGTGCTGGTGGTGGGGGCGGTGGTCGCGTTCGCGACGGTGCGGTCGCTGCCCGCGGGGTGCCGTAAGCCGGAGTGCCTGCGGCACGCTTCCGTGGTGACGCCGCCGCTGGAGGGGCAGGGGAGCAAGGCGAGGCTGGGGGACTAGGGCGGGGCTGGCGGCCCGAGGCGGGGCTGGGGGACTAGGGCGGCGGCCCGGTGGGTGGGGCTCGGGCCGGGGGTTTCTCGCCCCCGCCGCCCCTACCCGTCCCGTCCCCGGGGGCTGCCGCCCCCGGACCCCCGCTTCGGCCCTGGACGGGCCTCGTCCTCAAGCGCCGGACGGGCTGCGTGGGGTCGGGGTGGGTGGATGGACGACACTTGGACCATGGCCATTCACGAGAACCTGCTCGGGGGTCCGCCCCCGACCCATCTGCCCGACGACCCGGAGCCCCGCGAGGCGCTCGCGAGCGGTACCGCGCCCTCGGACGTCGCCGCCCGGTACCCGACCTCCTCCCTGGCCTGGGCCCAGCTCGCCGACGAGGCGTTCGAGCGGGGCAGCGTCGTCGAGTCGTACGCCTACGCCCGGACCGGCTACCACCGCGGCCTGGACGCGCTGCGCCGCAACGGCTGGAAGGGCCACGGGCCCGTGCCGTGGGAGCACGAGCCGAACCGGGGCTTCCTGCGGGCCCTGCACGCCCTCGCCCGGGCCGCCGGGTCGATCGGCGAGCAGGAGGAGTACGAGCGCTGCTCGCAGTTCCTGAAGGACTCCTCGCCGACCGCGGCCCAGACCCTGGGCTAGCGGTTCCAGGCGTCCCGGTGAGGCCCGTCCGGTGTGACCGGGCGGGCCTTGCGAGGTTCCGGGGACATGGCTGAGGATGCCGGTGGGGACCGGGGCCCCTTTGCCGATAACGGCAGGGCGGACCGCTACCCGGAGTTACACAGGAGACAGCGATGTCCCAGCAGGCTCATCGGTCCGCGGACACCACCGCGGGGACTCAGGAGCCCGAGACCCCGAATCTCGACTTCGCGGGTACGACACCGTACGAGGACTACGTCAAGGCGGACGTCCTCACCCACCTGCAGCACACCCTCTCCGACGATCCCGGAGAGATGGTCTTCCTGGTCACGACCCAGGTCATGGAGCTGTGGTTCACCGTCATCGTCCACGAGTGGGAGACCGCGGCCCGCGCGCTGCGCGAGGACCGCCCCGGTGTGGCGGTCGACGCCCTGAAGCGGTCCGTGCGGGAGCTGGAGGCCCTGAACGCCTCCTGGACGCCGCTCGGACAGCTCACGCCGGCCCAGTTCAACTCGTACCGCAGCGCCCTCGGCGAGGGCTCCGGCTTCCAGTCCGCGATGTACCGCCGGCTGGAGTTCCTGCTCGGCGAGAAGTCGGCGTCGATGCTGGTCCCGCACCGCGGCGCCCCGCGCGTCCACGCCGAGCTGGAGAAGGCCCTGCACGAGCCGAGCCTGTACGACGAGGTGCTGCGCTTCCTCGCCCGGCGCGGCCACGCGATCCCCGAGTCGGTGCTCACGCGGGACGTCACCCGCCGTTACGAGCCCTCGGAGGCCGTCGAGGCGGTGTGGACGGAGATCTACACCGGCGACCAGAACGCCGAGCTCACCCGTCTGGGCGAGGCGCTCACGGACGTCGCCGAACTGGTGTGGCGCTGGCGCAACGACCACCTGGTCGCCACCCGCCGCGCGATGGGCGCCAAGGCCGGCACCGGCGGCTCGGCCGGGGTGGCCTGGCTGGAGAAGCGCGCCCAGAAGAACGTCTTCCCGGAGCTGTGGACGGCGAGGTCCCATGTCTGAGCCGATGCCCGAGCCGGCCGAGCTCGCCGCGCGGGCCGAGAAGCTGGACGCCGCCGACGAACTCGCCGCCAAGCGCGCGGAGTTCGTCCTGGACGACGTCGTCTACCTCGACGGCAACTCGCTGGGCGCCCTGCCCGCGCACGTCCCCGGCCGGGTCGAGGACGTCGTGCGCCGGCAGTGGGGCGAACTGCGCATCCGCTCCTGGGACGAGAGCGGCTGGTGGACCGCGCCGGAGCGGATCGGCGACCGGATCGCCCCGCTGGTCGGCGCGGCGCCCGGGCAGATCGTCGTCGGCGACTCCACCAGCGTCAACGTGTTCAAGGCACTGGTGGCCGCCGTGCGGATCGCCGGGGACGGCCGCGACGAGATCCTCGTCGACGCCACCACGTTCCCCACCGACGGGTACATCGCCGAGTCGGCGGCCCGGATGACCGGCCGTACGCTGCGGCCCGTGACGCCCGCCGAGGTGCCGGACGCGCTGGGCGACCGCACGGCCGCCGTGCTGCTCAACCACGTCGACTACCGCACCGGGCGGCTGCACGACCTGCCGTCGCTCACGGCCGCCGTGCGCGCGGCGGGCGCGGTGTCCGTGTGGGACCTGTGCCACAGCGCGGGCGCGCTGCCGGTCGGGCTCGACGAGCACGGCGTGGACCTGGCGGTCGGCTGCACCTACAAGTACCTGAACGGCGGCCCGGGTTCACCGGCGTACCTGTATGTGCGCCACGGTCTGCAGGACCGGTTCGACTCGCCGCTGCCGGGGTGGAACTCGCACGCCGAACCCTTCGGCATGCACCGGGACTTCACCGCCGCCCCCGGCGCCCCGCGCGGCCGGGTCGGCACGCCCGACATCCTGTCCATGCTCGCCCTGGAGGCGGCCCTGGACGTGTGGGACGGGGTGCCGGTGGAGGCGGTGCGGGCCAAGTCGCTGGCGCTGACGGACTTCTTCCTGGAGTGCGTCGAGGCGTACGCGCCCGCCGGGCGGGTGGAGCCGGTGACGCCGGCCGCGCACGCCGAGCGCGGCAGCCAGGTGGCGCTGCGCTGCGCGGACGCCGGGGACGTGATGAGGGAGCTGATCGCGCGGGGCGTGGTCGGCGACTTCCGCCACCCGGACGTGCTGCGCTTCGGCTTCACCCCGCTGTACGTGTCCTTCGCGGACACCGAGCGGGCGGCCCGCGTCCTGGCGGACGTGCTGGGTCGCTAGGGCGGACACGTCTTAGAGCGGGTCAGGCCACGAACACCCCTGCCGCGGCGGCGGCGTGCGCGGCGCGTGCGGCGCGGTCCGCGGCGGGGGCGTCCGGGGCCGTCCCGGTCGTCAGCAGCCCGTAGTAGAGGGGTGCCGACACCGCCCGTACGACCGCCCGCGCGTCGGTGCCGGCGGGGAACTCCCCGCGTGCGACGGCCTGTTCGACGCAGGGCGCCCACTCGGCGATGCGTGCCTCGTAGAACCGGCGCAGGGCCGCCGCCGTGCGGTCGTCGCAGGCCGCCGCCGCGATGACCGCGCGGAACAGGGGCCCCTGCCGGGGGTCGGACAGGGTGCGCCGTACGAGCGTGGCGTTGGCCCGCAGGTCGCCCAGCGCGGTTCCGGTCTCCTCGCGGGGCGAGGACTCCTCGGCCATCTCCGCGAGCAGGTCCGTGACCAGTCCGGTCACCGAGCCCCAGCGCCGGTACACGGTCGTCCTGCCGACCTCCGCGCGGCGGGCGACGTCGGCGAGGTCGAGGCCGTGGAACCCGTGTTCCGCGAGCACGTCCCCGGTGGCCCGCAGCACGGCCGCGCGGACACGGGCGGTACGCCCTCCGGGACGGACGGTGCCGGGTTCGGCGGACATTTCGGTCTCCTTGGTGCACACGGCGGACGCGGTGCCTGCCGCGCGGCCAGCGTAACGGCACCACAGGACCGTTTGACCCTCACCGTGCGTGACATGCGTGTGTTCGCGCACGTCATCCGCCTGATACCGTCCCCGCCAACGGCCGGGGTGCCCCCTGGTCCGTCACCCCCGCTTCCGTCCAAATCCGTTTGATCGCTGAGAGGTTGGAGCATGCCGGACGACGTCGCCGCTGCCCGGGACGCCGCCGAGGAGGAGTCGGCCTTCTCGCACCCGCCCGTCGAACCCGACGCCACCGCCTCCTACGGGCCCCACCCCGACCAGGTCGTCGACTTCTACGCGCCGCGCGGCACCGACGTGCCCGCCGGGCCGGCACCCCTGGTCGTCCTGCTGCACGGCGGCGCCTGGCGGGCCCCCTACGACCGGCGGCACCTCACCCCGTTCGCGGGCTTCCTGGCCCGGCGCGGCTTCGCCGTGGCGAACGTGGAGTACCGGCGGGGCGCGGACGGGTCCGACACGGACGCCGGGCGCTGGCCGGACACCTTCGACGACGTCGCCGCCGCCCTGGACGCGCTGCCCGCGCTGGCCGGTCAGGCGCTGCCGCAGGCCGACCCGCGCCGGATGGTGCTCGCCGGGCACTCCGCCGGAGGGCACCTGGCGCTCTGGGCGGCCGCCCGGCACGTCCTGCCCGCCGGCTCCGCCTGGCGCACCGACGGGCCCCCGCCCCTGCGCGGGGTCGTGGCGCTCGCGCCGATCGCCGACCTCACCGTCGCCGACAAGCTGGACGTGTGCGGCGGCGCCGTACGCCAGCTCCTCGGCAGCGGACCGGAGTACGCCGAGCGGCAGCCGTACGCCGATCCGGCGCTGCTGCTGCCCACCGGCATCGCGACGACGCTGGTCCAGGGCCGTACCGACATCGTGGTCCCGCAGGCCGTCGCCGAGGCGTACGCGGACGCGGCGGCGAAGGCCGGCGAGGTGGCCGGGCTGACCCTGCTGGAGGACGTCGGTCACTTCCCGCTGATCGACCCCTCCGCGGACGCCTGCGCGGTCGTCGCCGAGGAGATCGCCCAGCTGGCGTGGTGAGCGGGCGGGCCGTCGCCCGCCGCCCCGGCCGCACCCCCCGCGACCTGCGGCGCTCCCCGTAGTACCTGAGATGTACGCGGGAGAACCCCCCTCCATGGGGACGACCGGACCCCCGCCCTGCCCCTACGGTGCTGTACGTGACCGAGACGACCCAGATGCCGCCCCCGCCGCCGGGCGACGCGGGCAAGCAGCGCAGCCCGGAGTACCGGCTGGCCCGCAACTCGCTGCAGGGACTGCGCGAGGACCTGTTCCGCGACCCGTTCGCCTACCGACCGCTGCCGCCCCGGGGCACCGACGGCCCGTTCCTGCGCCGGCTGCCCGCCCGGATGCGTACTCCCGCCGAACGCCTCCCGCACGCGGTGGTCGCCGGGATCGCGCTGTTCACCCTGCTGATCGGCGCCCTGTCCGGCAGCGTGCCCGGCGGGGACGGCAGGGCCCTGCTGACCGGTCTGCTGTGCGCGCTGCCCATCGTCACCACGCTGACCCGGCCCATCGGCGCGTTCTGGCTGTCCCTCGCGATCACGCCGGTGACCGCCGCCCTCAACGGCGGCGACTCGGACTGGCCGTGGATGCCCGGCGCGTTCCTCTGCCACCTCACCGTGCTGGTCGTGGTGGCGCTGCGCACCCGGCCCCGTACCGCCGTCTGGATGTGGGTCGTCACCGCCGTGTACGTCGTCCTCTCGGACGGCGTCATCGGAGGGTCGTACTACTACTCCAACGGCGCCCCGATGCTGGTGACGTCCGCGTTCGCCCTGCTCGTGGTGTCCCTGCGGCACGTCCGCCAGGCCGCGCAGCAGGAGGTGAGCGCCCAGCAGACGGTCACCGCGCAGGAGCGGTCCCGGCGCACCCTGCTGGAGGAGCGCACCACCATCGCCCGCGAACTGCACGACGTGGTCGCCCACCACATGTCGGTGGTCGCCATCCAGGCGGAGGCCGCGCCCTACCGGGTGGAGAACCCGCCCGAGGAGCTGGAGCGCGCCTTCGCCACCATCCGGGAGAACGCGGTGGCCGCCCTCACCGAGCTGCGCCGCATCCTCGGTGTGGTCCGCGCCGAGGACTACGAGGCGCCGGACGCCCCGCAGCCCACCCTCGCCGACCTGGACGCCCTCCTCGCCAATGTGCGGGAGGCCGGGCTCGACGTGCGCAAGACGGTGACCGGCGCGGTCCGCGACCTGCCGCCCGGCGTGGAGCTGTCCGCGTACCGGATCGTGCAGGAGGCGCTGAGCAACAGCCTGCGGCACGCGCCCGGCGCGAGCGCCCACGTCGAGGTCGGCTACGTCCTCGGCGGGCTCGGCCTGCGCATAGTCAACGGCCCGCCGCCCGCGCCGGCCCTGGTGAAACCGTCGCCGGGCGCCGGGCACGGCATCACCGGCATGCGGGAGCGGGTCTCCATGCTCGACGGGCGGATGACGGCCGCCGCGACGGACGACGGCGGCTACGAGGTGGCGGTGTTCCTGCCCGTCGAGGCGGCCGCGGAGGACAGCGCATGACCATCCGGGTACTGATCGCCGACGACCAGATGATGGTCCGTGAGGGCTTCTCGGTCCTGCTGAACGCGATGCCGGACATCGAGGTCGTCGGGGAGGCCGTCAACGGCCGCGAGGCGGTGGAACGGGTCCGCGAACTGGCGCCGGACATCGTGCTGATGGACATCCGCATGCCCGAGCTGAACGGCATCGAGGCGACCCGTGAGATCGTCGCCGCCGACGGGGCGGCGAAGGTACTGGTCCTGACCACGTTCGACCTCGACGAGTACGTGTACCAGGCGCTGCGGGCCGGGGCGTCGGGCTTCCTGCTGAAGGACGCCTCCGCGCGCCAGCTCGCCGACGGGGTGCGGGTGGTGGCCGCCGGGGAGGCGCTGCTCGCCCCGTCGGTCACCCGGCGGCTGATCACCGAGTTCTCCAAGCTGTCCGACGCCCCGCGCGCGATGTCGTCCGCGCACGCCGCGTACGGGGAGCTGACCGAGCGGGAGACGGAGGTGCTGGTGCTGATCGCGCAGGGCCTGTCGAACTCCGAGATCGCCGAGCGGCTCGTGGTCGCCGAGTCCACGATCAAGACCCACGTCAGCCGCATCCTGGTCAAGCTCGGGCTGCGCGACCGGACGCAGGCGGCGGTGTTCGCGTACGAGGCCCGGCTGGTCACGCCGGGCTGAGACCGTCGTGCGGCGGGGCTACGGTGACCCCATGGAGCAGCGCATCACCCTGATCACGCTGGGCGTCTGTGACCTCGCCCGTTCCAAGGCGTTCTACGCGGCGCTGGGCTGGCGGGGGCAGGAGGTCGAGGAGACCGTCTTCTTCCAGGCGGGCGGCCTCGGACTGGTGCTGTGGAGCCGGGAGAAACTGGCCCGGGACTGCGGCCTGGAACCGGGGGAGCCCGGCGGGTTCGGGGGCATCGTCCTCGCGCACAACGTCCGCTCGCGGGCCGAGGTCGACGCCCTGCTCGCGGCCGTGCCGGACGCGGGCGGGACGGTCACCAAGCCGGCCGCCGTCAACGTCGTCGGCTTCTACTCGGGGGTCTTCACGGACCCCGACGGGCACCCGTGGGAGGTCGCGCACAACCCGTCCTTCCCGCTCGCCGACGACGGCACGGTGACCCTCCCGGACTTCGGCGCCGCGTAGGGGCACCGCCTGCAACCCTGGTCAGAAGGGGGGACGGCGGTCTACCGTCCGTTCATGGCAGCTCCTTCCGACCTCGGTTTCGATCCCTGGGACCCGGCGTTCCTCGCCGACCCGTACCCCGCCTACGCCGAACTGCGCGCCCGGGGCCGGGTGCACTGGTTCGAGCCCACGAACCAGTGGCTGGTGCCGCACCACGCCGACGTCTCCGCGCTGCTGCGCGACCGCCGGCTCGGGCGGACGTACCAGCACCGGTTCACCCACGAGGAGTTCGGGCGCAGCGCGCCGCCGCCGGAGCACGAGCCGTTCCACACGCTCAACGACCACGGCATGCTCGACCTGGAGCCGCCGGACCACACCCGCATCCGGCGCCTGGTGTCGAAGGCGTTCACCCCGCGCACGGTCGAGCGGCTGCGGCCGTACGTGCGCGACCTCGCGGGCGAGCTGGTGGCCGGGCTGGTCGAGCGGGGCGGCGGCGATCTGCTGACGGAGGTCGCCGAGCCGCTGCCGGTCGCCGTGATCGCGGAGATGCTCGGCATCCCGGAGGCCGACCGCGGGCCGCTGCGGCCCTGGTCGGCGGACATCTGCGGGATGTACGAGCTGAACCCGTCCGAGGAGACGGCGGCGAAGGCGGTCCGGGCGTCGGTGGAGTTCTCCGACTACCTGCGGGAACTGATCGCGGCCCGCCGCAAGGAGCCCGGCGACGACCTGATCTCCGGGCTGATCGCGGCGCACGACGAGGACGACCGGCTCACCGAGCAGGAGATGATCTCGACGGCGGTCCTGCTGCTCAACGCCGGGCACGAGGCCACGGTGAACTCCACGGTCAACGGCTGGTGGGCGCTGTTCCGCAACCCGGCCCAGCTGGCGGCCCTGCGCGCCGACCACTCCCTGATCCCGTCCGCGATCGAGGAGCTGATGCGCTACGACACCCCGCTCCAGCTCTTCGAGCGCTGGGTCCTGGACGACATCGAGATCGACGGCACCACGATCCCGCGCGGCGCGGAGATCGCCATGCTCTTCGGCTCCGCCAACCACGACCCGGCCGTCTTCACCGACCCGGAGCGCCTGGACCTGACCCGCACGGAGAACCCGCACATCTCCTTCAGCGCGGGCATCCACTACTGCATCGGCGCCCCGCTGGCCCGCATCGAACTGGCGGCCTCGATGACAGCCCTCCTGGAACAGGCGCCGACCCTGCGCCCGGCCGTGGACCCGCAACGAAAGCCGAACTTCGTGATCCGCGGCCTGGAGGACCTGCGGGTCGAGATCGGCTGATCACCCGATGGGCTGACGCCCAGGAGAACGGCCCGGTCGTGGGCCGGTCACTCGTCAAGCTGGTGCCTGCCTGCGAAGGGAGGCACCTTGACGTTGTCGGTGGCGATGTTCCAGCGGATCGCCGAGTTCGCGGAGCACGAGGACGAGACCGTCAGGTTCGAGTTCATCGACGGACGGATCGGGCTCAGGAAAGTGATCAACGGCAACCACGGCGCGATCACCATGTGGCTGATCCGGCAATGCACGCGAGCCCGCCCCGAGTTGGACCTCAACCCGCTCCAGGGCATCAAGGTCGAGGCGTACCGCAGGGGCCGTGCCCGCCCCGACGGGGTGCTGGCCCCCGTCGACCACTTCGTGGGCCAGGGGGACTGGGCGGACCCGCACGGGGTGCTCATGGCGGTGGAGATCACGTCCTGCGACGCGGAGACCCACGAGCGGGACCGGATCGAGAAGCCCCGGGCCTACGCGGAGGCGGGCATCCCGGTCCACCTGCTGATCGACCGGGAGCACCTGTCCCTCCTCGTCCACAGCGATCCGGACCCGCAGGACGGGTACCGGGACATCCACGTGGTGCGGTTCGGGGGCAAGGTCGTGCTCCCCGACCCCGTGGGCATCGAACTCGACACCGAGGAACTCAGGCAGTACGTCGACTGCCCGCCGGACCCAGCCCCCCGGCTCCCTCAGGCGCCGTCGACGACCGAGAAGCCCAGGTCGCGCAGCACCGAGACGGCGTGGCCCTCTCCGCCGGAGAACTCGCTGGGCTCCAGTGCCTCCAGACCTGGGACATAGCCGTGCGCGACGCCCACGATCGCCTTGGAGTCGTAGAGCCTGCCGTCGTGTTCCAGGAGGTACCGGCGGGCGCTCTTGAAGCCGTGGGTCTCCAGGAAGGCATCACGGCCGAGCCTGTCGAACTCCTCGATCGCCTGGATGACCGCCGAAGCGGTGATGTCGGTGAGTGCCATGGCCGAACGATAGGCCAGACCAGTGACAGCGGGGCATCGCCGCCCGTGGGCTCACCGCCCCGGCAGGACCAGTCTCAGGGCTCCCTCGCCCACCGTCCAGGTGCGGCGGCGGACCGGGCCCGAGACCGCGGCGTCCGCGCGGTAGCGGAAGTGGGCGCCCGAGACCGTGACCGTGCGGCCTTCGGCCCGCAGTGGCGCCGCGGCCGCGCCCACCGACACCCGGTGCACCTCCACCGAGGCGATCCCCGAGGCGCCCGGGGTCACCGACACCGCGTCCACCGGCTCGTCCAGGTCGATCAGCGTGTCGCCGTCGACCTCGATCCGCAGCCGGGACGGCCCGGCGGAGGCCGCCGCCGGGGTGCCGCGCGCCGGGACCAGCGTCCGTACGAGGGACTGGCAGGTGCGCAGCCACGGCCGCGGGCCCGGCGCGGTGGCCCCCGCCGGGTCCGCCGGATCGCGCACCGGCGGTATCCGCAGGCCGCCCAGGACCACGCCGTCGCTGTCGTCGACCAGCAGGTCCAGCCGCCGCTCCGCGCCGTCCAGCGCCGCGCGGGCCGCCGCCACCGCGCCCAGCGGCACCCCCAGGGACGCGGCCAGCGACAGCGCGCCGCCGACCGGCACCACCGACAGCACGCATTCGGCCAGCTGCCGCTGCCGGTGCAGCAGCGACACCGCGCGCAGCAGCGCGCCGTCGTCACCGATCACGACGGGCCGGCGCGCACCGCGCCGCACCAGCGCCCGGGCGAACTCGTCGCCGTCCTCCGGCAGGCACACCTTGGTGGTCGCACCCGCGCTGAGCACGTCTTTCGCTATCCGCACGGACTCCCCGTCCGTCCTGCGAGCAACCGGATCGATCACCACCAGCAGCTGATCGGACCTCGCGAAAGTCGCCACCTCGGCCATGCCTCGCTTCCTCGGGTAGCATCTTTGTGCAAGAGCCCCTTGCGCTATTGCGCCAGGGGCTTCGTCTATTCCGGGGCATCCGGTCCGACGGTTTGCGGCCAACGAAGGTCGCCGGTGTACCACCCGCACACGTGCGGCGTACACCCCTGACCTTGGACATGCCCCGCCCGGAAGGGGTGTACGCGCGTGCCCGCACTTGTGCTGCTCGGTGCTCAGTGGGGTGACGAAGGCAAGGGAAAGGCGACGGACCTGCTAGGCGGATCCGTCGACTACGTGGTGCGCTACCAGGGCGGCAACAACGCCGGCCACACGGTAGTCGTGGGTGATCAGAAGTACGCCCTCCACCTGCTCCCTTCCGGAATCCTGTCCCCGGGGTGCACCCCGGTCATCGGCAACGGAGTCGTCGTCGACCCGTCGGTCCTGCTCTCCGAGCTGAGCGGTCTGAACGAGCGTGGCGTCGACACGTCCAAGCTCCTGATCAGCGGCAACGCCCACATCATCACGCCGTACAACGTCACCGTCGACAAGGTGACGGAACGCTTCCTCGGCAAGCGGAAGATCGGCACCACCGGGCGCGGCATCGGCCCGACCTACGCGGACAAGATCAACCGCGTCGGCATCCGGGTCCAGGACCTGTACGACGAGTCGATCCTCACCCAGAAGGTCGAGGCGGCCCTCGACGTCAAGAACCAGATCCTCACCAAGCTCTACAACCGGCGCGCGATCGCCGTCGACCAGGTCGTCGAGGAGCTGCTGGGCTACGCGGAGAAGCTGCGGCCGTTCGTCGCGGACACCGTCCTGGTGCTGAACCAGGCGCTGGAGGACGACAAGGTCGTCCTGTTCGAGGGCGGCCAGGGCACCCTCCTGGACATCGACCACGGCACGTACCCCTTCGTGACGTCCAGCAACCCGACCGCGGGCGGCGCCTGCACCGGCGCGGGCGTGGGCCCGACGAAGATCAGCCGGGTCATCGGCATCCTCAAGGCGTACACGACCCGTGTCGGCGCCGGCCCGTTCCCGACCGAGCTGTTCGACGAGGACGGCGAGGCGCTGCGCCGGATCGGCGGCGAGCGGGGCGTCACCACCGGCCGTGACCGCCGCTGCGGCTGGTTCGACGCGGTGATCGCCCGCTACGCGACCCGCGTGAACGGCCTGACGGACTTCTTCCTCACCAAGCTGGACGTCCTCACCGGCTGGGAGCAGATCCCGGTCTGCGTGGCCTACGAGATCGACGGCCGCCGGGTCGAGGAACTGCCGTACTCGCAGTCCGACTTCCACCACGCGAAGCCGGTCTACGAGATGCTGCCCGGCTGGTCCGAGGACATCTCGAAGGCGAAGACGTTCTCCGACCTGCCGAAGAACGCCCAGGCGTACGTCAAGGCGCTGGAGGAGATGTCCGGCGCCCCGATCTCCGCGATCGGCGTGGGACCGGGCCGGGACGAGACGATCGAGGTCAACTCGTTCCTGTAGGACCACGCGGGAGCACACGTGCGAGCGCCCGGCCGGCGACCCCGGCCGGGCGCTCGTGCGTTCACCGGGGCGGCGCGCTTCACTCGCAGGAGTGAAGAACATCAACTTCGGCCTGGGAAAAGACGGTTTGGGCTTGCGAACGTAGCTCTGCGTGGCCTTAGAGTCACGCCAACAGAAACGCCCCCGCGGTGCGCCAACACCCGGGGGCTCGACACCAGGAGCTTGCACCTCCCAATGCGTGGTCATCGTACGACGCCTGCGCGCGTCATTTCAGGCCTCTCCGCCGACCTTCTGGGCGATCGCGGCACCTTCTGGTGCGCGGTGAGCGTACTGACGTACCTCCCGGCCCTACCGAACAGCGTCCGTGTCCTCCTCCGGGTGCTCGCCGACGTGTGGGCCGACGGGCGGTCGCGGATCGCCTCGACTCTGCGTGAGCTGGACGAACTCCGGTGCCGGCGGCGTGTGGTGGGTGGCGCGGTGGGTTCGGGCCGTTCGGCTCAACTCCCCGCCGTTCACACGGTGTTCGAGACGCCGTGCGACGCCGCGCCACGAACGGGTGAAACCGAAAAAGTTCCGCGCCGGCGGGTGTCGCCGAGCGTGGGGACCGCCGCGGCGGCCCGTCTGCTGCTCACCTTCGGGGACTACGACCGGCGTCTCACCCTCACCGGCGCCGAGGCGCGACGGCTCGCTCCGCTGGTCGAGGAGTGGTGGCGTCGGGGCGCGAGCGACGCGCTGATCCGCAGGGCGGTGACCTGGGGCGCGCCGCCGTGCCTGCCGTCGGCCTACGGCCACACGGAGGCCCGGCTGCGCGCCGGGCGGTCCTTCTAGAGAAAGGGAACGTGTTCGATGAGTGTCGTAGTGCAGCGGCCCGAGGTGGTATACCGCCGGTATACTGTCCTCATGGCCGACACCACGATCAAGGTTGACCCCGCCGTCCGCGACCGGCTGCAGGAGCTGGCCCGGGAGCGCGGGATGAGCATGCGGGACTTCGTGGCGGAGCTGGCCGGGGCCACGCCCACCAGGGAAGAGCTGCGCAAGCGGTACGAGGAGACCAAGGCGTACGTCGAGGAGCACTTCCTCGGCAGGGCGTACACGGAGGACGACGAGCGGGCCGGCGAGAAGCTGTGGGCCGACCTCGAAGCCGGACGCATCGGAGAGGTCCAGTGACGGACGAGAAGCGGTACCCGTTGCCGCGCGCCGTCATCTTCGACGACACGGCCGCGCTCGCCCTCGGTGCGGGGAACAGCATGGCCTCGCGGCTGGTCGTCGAGGCGGAGAAGAACCCGGCCCTGCGGGTCTACATCCCGGCACTGAGCCTCGCAGCCGCCGAACGTGAACGGGCCGGAGTCGCCGAGCACCTGGGTGCCCTGCCGTCGGTCCATGTCGAGGGGCTCGACTTCCCCGCAGCCGCCGCGGTGGGCAAGCGGCTGCGGACGGCCGGTGCCGGGGACGAGGGCAAGGACGAGGCGGACTGGAGCGGCGCGCATGTGCTGCATCTCGCCCTGCCCACCGTCGAGTGGCCGCGCGGACGCCCCGTCCTGACCAGAACGCCGACCCGCTACCAGGGCACCGGCATCCGCACCATCCGCATCGTCGAGCAGCACTGACCGGCTCGGGGAGGGGGACGACCGAGCGCCCCCTCCCCGAAACGGTCAGCTGAAGACGATCATCGAGCCCTGCGCCAGGCTCCGCGTCGCCGCCGCGTGCAGGCCCAGCCAGACGTGCCGTTCGCGGGCGAAGGGGCTCGGGTCGTAGGGCGCCGGGACCGCCGGTTCCTCCAGGGCCGTCGGCGCGAGCGGGGGCTGCGGGGCCGCGGGCGGGTTGGCCGGGTCGATGCCGATGGCCTGCGCCACCGCCTCCAGTTCGCGCAGCAGCGCCTGCGAGGAGCCCAGCGGGCCGCCGCCCGCGAGGAGGTCGTCGTCGGCGAGCGGGTGCGGGAAGTCGACGGGGACGTAGGCGCCCGCGTGGTCGTAGTGCCAGACCAGATGGGACTGCTGGGCCGTCGACTCGAACATCTCCAGCAACTGCTCGTAGTCGCCGCCGAGTTCGTCGACCGGCGTCACGGGCAGCCCGCACACCTGGAGCAGATGGGCCCGGCGCAGGAAGTGCAGCGCGTCGTAGTCGAAACCGGCGACCGGCGCGACGTCGCCGGACAGGCCCGGCATGTACTGGTACACCGGCACCGGCGGCAGCCCGGCCTCGGCGAGCACCTTGTTGTATTGCGCGAGTTCCTCGGCGAACGGGTTGTCGGGGGTGTGGCACAACACGTCGACGAGCGGTACCAGCCACAGGTCACAGGCCAAAAGGGGCTCCTCACACAACGGTCGCACGATGTGGCAAAGGCGTAGCACGGTGGTCAGGGAAGGATAATCAGTACCGCTCACGGGCGTCCCGGTCCGTGCAGGTCCCATACCCATACTCCGTCGACCCATCTGCCGGGGGAGCCCACGAGTCGGCGGACGGTCTCCCGCAGCGCGTCGGCGTGCGGCTGCGGGGCCAGGACCAGGACTCCCGCCCGCCAGTACGCCAGGTCAGCCCGCGCCTGGTCGCGCCAGGAGTCCTCGACCGGCGGGACGACGCCCGAGGCGCCGACGTCCCGCAGCAGGTTGGACGTGAAGCGGGGCTCGGCGCCGTAGATGCCGACGCGCTCCTCGCCGTAGGGGCCGTTGAAGTAGCCGCCGGGCAGCCGGAAGCCGAGGCCGGCCTCGGTCTGCCAGTGCAGGGCCTCCGCGTCGCCGGGGTCCGGCAGCGGCACCGGCACCAGGGACTCCCCGTCGCGGACGTACGCCTTCCAGGTGCCCTCCGCGATGAACGCCGGCACCTCGGTCCGGTCGACGGCCCGCAGCGGGGCGGGGATCAGGGGGAGGAGGGCCAGCGCGACGGCGGCGAGGCCCGTCCAGCGGGTGCGCGGCGGGGCGGAGAGCAGGCGTTCCACGGCCAGGGCCAGCAGCATTCCCAGGACGGGTGCGCAGATCAGCGCGACGCGGCTCTCGATGACCGCCTCGAACACCGGGGCGTCGGCGAGGAGCCGCCACGGACCGGGCAGGGTGAGGTCCGTCAGCGGGATACGGAACTCCCGGCCCAGGGACAGGAACGCGGCGGCCACCGCCGTGCACGCCAGGGACCGCACCAGCGGCCGCCGCCGCATCAGGACGAGGATCGCGAAGGCGAGCAGGACCAGCGGCCAGCCGTAGAAGGCGTTCTGCTCGGTGGTGTTGAAGGACAGCGCGTCCGCCCGCGCGGCGTCGCCCGCGAGCCAGGACCGCTCGGCGAACGACAGCAGCGCGAGCGGGCTGTTGAAGGTCCGGGGGTTGTGCTCGATGCCGGTGTACGACTGGGGGCCGTGGAACTGCCAGATCAGCGGGTACACGACCAGCGGAAGGCAGACCGACGCGCCGATCAGCAGGCCGCGCAGCAGCGGACGCCAGGACGCGCGGGCCACCTCGGGGCGTACGGCGGCGTGGGCGGCGGCGAAGAGCAGCATGCCGAGGGCCGCCAGCAGCAACGGCTCCTCGCCCAGCAGGACCTGGTACGCCGCCATCAGGCCCAGGACGACACCGTCGCGGACCACACGGGTGCCCGCGCACAGCCGCAGGGCGCGTTCGATGATCAGCGGGATCATGAACAGCACCACGAAGTTGGGGTGCGCGTGGGCGTGGCTGACCATCGGCGGGGCGAACGCCGCGAGGGACGCGCCGGTGAAGGCCGCGACCCGGCTGCGCACGAGACGCCGGACCAGCAGCCGGTACCAGGCGGCGGCGGTCGCGGCGAGGCCCACCGCCATGACGAGGCTGAGGGTGACGGCGGGACCGGCGGTGAGGGTGAGGGGCGTCAGCGGGACGGACAGGCCCAGCATGACCGTGTTGGCCATCAGGTTCACGCCGTCCGGGAAGCCCTGGAGGTCGGTGAAGAGCGGGTTGCGCAGATGGGCGACGTTGTCCGCGGTGACCGCGAAGAACCACTCCCACTGGGTCTGGTCGCGCATCGAGTCCGGCAGATAGCGGTGGGCCGGGTCGAAGAGACGCCCCGAATACAGGGCCATGGACATCAGGCAGAAGAGGAGGACGGCGAAGACGTCGGCGGGGCGCAGGGAGCGCGCCGCGATCCGGACGATCTCGGCGAGCGCGCGCGGGTAGTCCAGCGGGCGCACCTTGGAGCCGGGCCGGTGGGACCAGCGCACGGGCACCTCGGCGACGCTCAGCCCGGACTGCCGCAACTGCCGCAGCACCTCGACGTCGATGCCCCAGCCGTCCACGCGGGAGGCGGCGTAGGCGGCGCGGGCCCGGTCGCCGTCGAACAGCTTGAAACCGCACTGGGTGTCCCGGATGCCGGGCAGCGCGGTCCGGCGTATGAGCGCGTTGCCGGCCCGGCCGAGGAGTTCGCGCAGCCGGTGCTGGCGGGCGCCGATCGTGGCGCCGGGGACCGCGCGGGAGCCGATGGCCGCGGCGTGGCCCGCGCCGAGCGCGTCGTCCAGTGCCGCCAACTCCGTGATGGGGGTGGCGAGATCGGCGTCCGTGACCAGGACCCGGCGGCCCCGGGAGGCGGCCACCCCGAGGCGCAGCGCGTGGCCCTTGCCGCGGTTGCGGGCGCCCGGGACGAGCCGGACGCGGGGGTCCTCGCGGGCGGTGACGAGGCCGGCGGTGCCGTCGGTGGAGCCGTCGTCCACGACGACGATCTCCCAGCCGTCCCACGGGGACTCCGGGGCGTCGAGGTGCGCGGTCACCGTGTCCAGGGTGTCGGCGAGCCGGTCGCGTTCGTTGTAGGCGGGGACGACGACGGACAGGGCGGGCGCGCCGGAGCCGGGCCGCCGGTCGTCGGTGGACGCCTCCGGCAGGCCCCGCCCATGGCTCATCCGGCCGCCAGCCGCTCGATCAGGGCGAGGGCGTCCTGGTCGTGGGCGGCGATGATGGCGCGGGCCGTGACCAGGTCCCGCTGGGCGAGGGCGTCGGTCAGCTCGATGTGACGGGCCCACAGATGCCCGCGCAGATCGTGCAGCCGGCGCAGATGCTGCACCGTGCAGACCCAGGCCTGCACCCGCAGCCGGTGCAGGAAGTCGGCGAGGTAGGGGTTGCCGAACAGGGCGCCCAGTTCCCGCCAGAAGCGCAGGTCGTAGCCGACGAGGACGGTGAGGTCGCCGGCGGTGGCGGCGCGCTGGGCCTCCTCGGCGCGGCGGCGCACCCCCGCGACGGCGGCGGCGACCCGCGGGTCGCCGGGGTCGCGGCGGCCTGTCATGTCGCGGCCCAGGACCTGGAACATGCCCTCGATGACCAGGCCGCGGGCCTCGACGATGGCCCGGTGGTCGTCGACGGAGTACTCGTGCACCCGGAAACCGCGGTGCTGGTCGGCCTCCAGCAGCCCCTGCGCGGACAGGTCGACCAGGGCCTCGCGGACGGGGGTGGCGGAGACGCCGTACTGCTCGGCGATCTCCTTCACGGTGAACTCCCGTCCCGCCTGCAGCCGGCCGGCCAGCACCTCGTCCCGCAGGGCGTCCGCGAGCTGCTGCCGCAGGGTGCTCCGCGTCACGGAGCCGGTGCCGCCGATCCCGGCCATGGTCAGGGCGTCTCCCGTCGTCGCGTCGAGGTGGCGTGCACGTGTCCGAGTGCACGTACATGTCTACGAGCACGCCACCTTACGCGTTCGGCGTCCGCGGGAGTTTTCGTGACGGCACCTTCCGTGCCGCCGTCGCCGAGGGGTTATCCGGTGTACTCGTCCGCCACGCTCAGGGCGGCGTCGAGGGCGGCCAGGCCCTCCTTCAGCTCGGCCTCGCTGACATTGCAGGGCGGCACGACGTGGGTGCGGTTCATGTTCACGAAGGGCCAGAGGCCGTGCTCCTTCGCGGCGGCGGCGAAGGCCGCCATCGGCGCGTTCGCCTCACCGGCCGCGTTGTACGGCACGAGCGGCTCGCGGGTCTCCTTGCTGCGGACCAGCTCGACGGCCCAGAACATGCCGGTGCCGCGCACCTCGCCGACGCTCGGGTGCCGTTCGGCCAGCTCCGCGAGGGCCGGGCCGACGACCGTACGGCCGAGCCGCGCCGCGTTCTCGACGACGCCCTCCTCGGCCATCACCTGGAGGGTGGCGACGGCGGCGGCGCAGGCCAGCGGGTGACCGGAGTAGGTGAGGCCGCCGGGGTAGGGGCGCCGGGCGAAGGTCTGCGCGATCTCCTCGGAGATGGCGACACCGCCGAGCGGCACATACCCGGAGTTCACGCCCTTGGCGAAGGTCATCAGGTCGGGCACGACACCGAACAGGTCGGCGGCGAACCACTCACCGGTCCGGCCGAACCCGGCCATGACCTCGTCCAGGACGAAGACGATCCCGTGCTTGTCGCAGATCTCCCGGACCCCGGCGAGGTAGCCGGCCGGCGGGACCATGATCCCGGCGGTGCCGGGGATCGTCTCCAGGATGATCGCGGCGATCGTGCCGGGACCCTCGAAGGCGATCGTCGTCTCCAGGTGCTCCAGCGCCCGCGCGCACTCCTGCTCCTCGGTCTCGGCGTAGAAGCGGGAGCGGTAGAGGTAGGGCGCCCAGAAGTGCACGACACCCGCGGTGCCGCTGTCGGACGGCCAGCGGCGGGGGTCGCCGGTGAGGTTCACGGCCTGCTGGGTGCCGCCGTGGTACGAGCGGTACGCCGACAGCACCTTCGGGCGGCCGGTGTGCAGCCGGGCCATGCGCGTGGCGTGCTCCACGGCGTCCGCGCCGCCGTTGGTGAAGAAGATCTTGTTCAGGTCGCCGGGCGTGCGCTCGGCGATGAGCCGGGCGGCCTCCGAGCGCGCCTCGACCGCGAAGGCCGGCGCGAACGTCGTCATCCGCGCGGCCTGCTCCTGGATCGCGGCGACGACCTTCGGGTGCTGGTAGCCGACGTTGGTGTAGACGAGCCCGCTGGTGAAGTCCAGGTAGCGCCTGCCGTCGTAGTCCCAGAAGTACGACCCCTCCGCACCGGCGACGGCGAGCGGGTCGATGAGCTCCTGCGCGGACCAGGAGTGGAACACGTGCGCGCGGTCCGCGGCCTTCACGGCGGCGCCGGCCTGGGGGTTGGGCTGAGGGGTCATGCGCCCGAGGGTAGGCACCGGGGGCCCGCACGCGGAATCGGCGTCCTGTCTGCGGTCGGGGGCTTTTAGCGACAGGTTGTCGACGGGTGGGCGCCGCCGGTGTGGGCAGGGCCCCCTGTCACGGGTCCCTCTCGCCGGGGTCCCTGTCGCCGGGCTCCCTGTTACCGAACCGTGGAGACCGGCTCGCTCAGCCCGTACGACGCCGCACTATCGTGGGGCCGACGCGTAGGCGGGGGCTGTTGGGGGCGTGTGATGGAGAAGCTGGGGCCGGGGGATCCGCCGCGGATCGGGGCGTATCGGCTGCTGGCGCGGCTCGGCGCGGGCGGCATGGGGGACGTGTACCTCGCCCGGTCCGACCGCGGGCGCACCGTCGCCGTGAAGCTGGTCCGGCGCGAACTGGCCGCGCAGGACGAGTTCCGGGCCCGGTTCCGGCAGGAGGTGCGGGCCGCCCGGCAGGTCGGCGGGTACTGGACCGCGCCGGTGCTCGACGCGGACACCGAGGCCGAGGTCCCCTGGGTCGCCACCGGGTACGTCGCCGGGCCGAGCCTGCAGCAGGTCGTCGGCCACGACCACGGGGCGCTGCCCGAGCGGTCGGTGCGCATCCTGACGGCGGGGCTCGCGCACGCCCTGAAGGACATCCACGCCGCCGGCATCGTGCACCGCGACCTGAAGCCGTCGAACGTCCTCGTCACCATCGACGGGCCCCGCGTCATCGACTTCGGGATCGCCCGCGCCCTGGAGTCGGTCGACGAGACCGGCCTCACCCGCACCGGCTCGCTCATCGGCTCGCCCGGCTTCATGGCGCCCGAGCAGGTCCGGGGCGACCGGATCACCCCGGCGTGCGACGTGTTCTGCCTGGGCTCGGTGCTCGCCTACGCCGCCACCGGCCGGCTGCCCTTCGGCTCGATCGAGAGCGGCGCGCACGCCGTCATGTTCCGGATCGCCCAGGACGAGCCCGACCTGGAGGGGGTGCCCGAGGGCATCGCCGAACTGGTCCGCGACTGCCTGCGCAAGGCGCCGGAGGCCCGTCCCTCCCTGGACGCGATCCTGGAGCGCACGGGCGCCGAGGACACCGTCTCCGGGGGCCGCTCCCGCGACCCGTGGCTGCCGAGCGCCCTGGTCGCCCAGCTGGGCCGGCACGCGGTACGGCTGCTCGACGCGGAGGACCCGGTGCCGGTCGGCTCCGCCGGTTCGCCGGGTGGCGGGGGTGACGCGTCGCCGGGGCCGGAGGGGGAGCGGCAGGACGGGGCGGAGGCGAGGGTGCCGCGTGCTCCGGGGGCCGGTTCGGATGCCGGGCGGCCCGGAGCCGCACCGGGGCCGGGGCCGGGGCCGGTCCCGGCCGGGCCTGCCGTGCCCGGTGCGGCTGGTGCGGCTGGTGCGGCTGGTGCGCCCGGTTCGGCTGGGGCTGCTGGGGCGGCTGCGGGTGGTCCGGCGGGCCCCGGATCTGCCGGTTCACCCGGTCCCGCGGGCTCCGGTGCCGGTCCCGCGGGCTCCGGTGCCGGTCCCGCGGCCTCCGGTCCTGCCGGTTCCGCGGCCTTCGACCCTGCGGGCCCCGGGCCTGCCGATTCACCCGGCAACGCAGGCTCCGGTGCCGGTCCTGCCGCCTCCGGTCCCGCCGTCCCCCGGCCTGCTGGCCCTGCTGGACCCGCCTACTCCGGCCCCGCCGCTCCGCCCGCCCCCGGCGTCCCCGATCCCGCCCGGCCGACCGCCCCCGGCTCCCCCGAGCACGCCTCCGCCGGGCCCGTGACGCCCGCGCACCAGGTGCCGACCGTCACCGCGCGGCCCGGCGGTGACACCCCGCCGCCCGGGGCTCCCGGCCGTCCGGTGGGAGCCTCCGCGCCCGGCGCCGCCCCGGCCCACCCCGGGTACGGCGTCCCGCAGCAGCACCCCCAGCAGCACGGGTACGGCTATCCGCCGGCCGCCCCGGCCCCGTACGGCCAGGCGCCCGCGTACGGTGCCACCCCGCCGTACAGGCCGGGGTCGCCGTACGGGCCAGGCGGATACGACCCGGCGTCGCCGTACCAGCCCTCCCCGCCCGAGCGCGAGGGCCGGGGCGGCCGGTCCACCGTGGTGCTGGTGGTCGTGGCCCTGGTCGTGGCGCTCGCCGCGGGCGGCTCCGTCTACGCGATGATGAGCGGTGGTCACAAGGACGAGGGCGGCGGCCGGCCGACCCCCGCCCCCACCACCGCCGGTGTCACGAAGGACCCGGCCGGCGACCCGACGACCGCCTCCCCGACGCCGTCCCCGAGCGCGTCGGCGGACGACGGGGCCGTACCCGCCGGGATGCTGGGCACCTGGAACGCCTCGATCGCCTCCGCCGACGGCGCGAGCAGCCGCCGGCTGACCCTCCGGCAGGGCGAGGTCGGCGACACCGTCCTCACCCTCGTCGCCGACGGGCCCGCCGGGAGCGGCACCTACCACTGCGAGTTCACCGCGAGTCTGGCCGCCGCGCCCGCCTCGGACGGAACGCTGTCCCTCGGCCCGTCCACGGTGACCGTCGGCGCGCCCCCCACCTGCTCCCCGGGCAAGGCCACGCGGATCAGGCTGCTGCCCGACGGCAGGCTGGAGCGCGTGACCGTGGGCAGCGGCGAGAAGCTGACCTACAGCAGGCAGTAGCCGTCACCGGGGCTCGGGCGGACGCTGACGCGGCATGTTCGGGCGGGCGCCGTTCGCCGGGGGGACCGGGAAGCGGCCCGTGCCGGTCCCGGCGTCCTGCCGGGCGCCGCCGGACAGGGCCGACTGGATGCCCAAGGGCGCCGAACCCGTGCGGAACTCCACCATCCAGTCCGCCGTCTCCGCCCGCACCAGTTCGTTGAGGTCCTCCGAGAACCGCCGCAGCACCCCCAGGCACCGCTCCGCCGCCTCGCTCGCCGTGCCCTCCGCCGGGCCCAGGACCTCGCGCACGCTCTCCGTCGCCCAGTCGAACTGGAGTGCCTGGAGCCGCCGTTGGACTGCCTGGGCCGTGGCGACGTCCCTTATCCAGCCGGACGTCACCCCGAAGAACCGGTCGGCCGCGACACAGGCCACGGACAGCAGCAGCGCCAGATACCCCCAGCGCGCCGCCCCGTCCGCGACACCCGTCAGATCGAGCAGCGGCAGCGCCGCGCCGGCGACCGCGCCCGCCGCCGCCCCGCCGCGCAGCGCCCTGGCCCCGCGCCGCTTCCACACCCGGTCCGCGAGATACCACGCGGCGGTCTCCAGCGCCCGGCGCTCCACCCACCGGTACAGCTCGTGCAACCGCACCGCGGGCTCCCCCCAGTCCCCGAGCGGGAAGACCCGCCCCGTCAGATCGCCCGGCCGAAGTCCGGGAGCCCCCTCGCCGCCCCACCCGTCGTGCGGCGACCTCTCGGGCTGCATCTCCGGCTGACCCACCCGGCACTCCCTACTGATCACGGTGCGTGGGACGTGCGCGCCGGGTACGACCCCCGTGGCGCACGGAACGTCACGCGACACCTGAGGCTGACGCGCCGGACCCTTCCTACCGCCCAATGGGTGGCGAAGAGATGTCTTTCGCGTCTTTTCCGCCCGGAAGTGGGTCTTGATCAGGTATAGGAATCCAGTTCTCCCGAGTTCCTCTCACTCGAAAGAGTGCCGGGGCGACGGCCGCCCGGAGCACGTAGGCTCGTGCTGAACGGGAAAGCCGTACAGACGCGAGGAGCTCGACGTGATCCCCGGTGGTGGCCAGCCCAACATGCAGCAGTTGCTCCAGCAGGCGCAGAAGATGCAACAGGATCTTCAGCGGGCGCAGGAGGAACTGGCGCGGACCGAGGTCGAGGGCCAGGCGGGCGGTGGCCTGGTGCGGGCCACGGTGACCGGCTCCGGTGAGCTCCGGGGGCTGAAGATCGACCCGAAGGCCGTCGACCCCGAGGACACCGAGACCCTGGCCGACCTGGTCGTCGCCGCCGTCCAGGCCGCCAACGAGAACGCGCAGACCCTCCAGCAGCAGAAGCTGGGCCCGCTGGCCCAGGGGCTGGGCGGCGGGGGCATCCCGGGTCTGCCCTTCTGACCCAGGGCGCGTCACCCGCCGCCTTCCACGGGCGGGGTCGCGCCAACTACCGTACGTACCGTAGGAACCCAGGAAGGACGGCAGTCCGTTGTACGAAGGCGTGGTCCAGGACCTCATCGACGAGCTGGGGCGGCTGCCCGGCGTCGGTCCCAAGAGCGCGCAGCGGATCGCCTTCCACATCCTCCAGGCGGAACCGACGGACGTGCGGCGCCTCGCGCAGGCCCTCATGGAGGTCAAGGCGAAGGTCCGCTTCTGCGCGACCTGCGGCAACGTGGCGCAGGAGGAGCTGTGCAACATCTGCCGCGACCCCCGCCGCGATCCCTCCGTCATCTGTGTGGTGGAGGAGCCGAAGGACGTCGTGGCGATCGAGCGGACCCGTGAGTTCCGCGGTCGGTACCACGTGCTGGGCGGCGCGATCAGCCCCATCGAGGGCGTCGGCCCGGACGACCTGCGGATCAGGGAACTCCTCGCGCGCCTGGCCGACGGGACGGTCACCGAGCTGATCCTGGCCACCGACCCGAACCTCGAGGGCGAGGCCACGGCCACCTATCTCGCGCGCATGATCAAGCCCATGGGCCTGAAGGTCACCCGCCTGGCCAGCGGCCTCCCGGTGGGTGGCGACCTGGAATACGCGGACGAGGTCACCCTCGGCCGCGCCTTCGAGGGGAGACGACTCCTAGATGTCTGACGCCACGCTGCACGCGACCGAGCCGAACCCGGACGACTTCGCGGTCCAGATCGCGGACCAGATCGAGAGCTTCCTGGTCGCGGTGACGGAGGTCGCGAAGGGCGACGAGCCGGGCTCGACGGTGCCCTTCCTGCTGCTGGAGGTCTCCCAGCTGCTGCTGGCCGGCGGCCGTCTCGGCGCCCACGAGGACATCGTCCCCGACGAGCGCTACGAGCCCGACCTGGGCCCCGAGGCGGACGTCGACGAGCTCCGGGAGAACCTGGCCCGCCTGCTCGACCCGGTGGACGTCTACTCCGAGGTCTTCGACCCCTACGAGCCCCGCAGGGCCCCCGTCCCGGCCCGGATCTCCGACGACCTCGCCGACGTCATCACCGACCTGCGCCACGGCATGGCCCACTACCGCGCGGGCCGCACCGACGAGGCGCTGTGGTGGTGGCAGTTCTCCTACTTCTCCAACTGGGGCTCCACGGCCTCGGCGACCCTGCGCGCCCTGCACTCCGTCCTCGCCCACATCCGGCTGGACCAGCCGCTGGAGGAGTTGGACGGCCTGGACACCGACCAGGGTGTGATGGGCGACGAGACCCTGGAGTTCGAGGCCGGCCGGGTCATGCAGCAGGAGATCGGCGGGCAGCTGGGACTGCGCTCGGCGACCTGACGGCGGTCCGACGGGCGCTCCCGCCCGCCGTGCGTCCCGGAGTGACCTCCCCCACTTTCGGAGTGGTCCGCGCCCGACCGGGCAGGGACCATCCCGGAGCTACCGAATCTCACCATCTGGGAACCCGATGGTCGTTTTCGGACGCTCGGTAAACTGAGCCGACACACACGGACTGAGCGAGGAGCGCACGTGGGCCTTGTCGTGCAGAAGTACGGAGGCTCCTCCGTAGCCGATGCCGAGGGCATCAAGCGCGTCGCCAAGCGGATCGTGGAAGCCAAGAAGAACGGCCACCAGGTGGTCGCCGTGGTTTCCGCGATGGGCGACACGACGGACGAGCTGATCGATCTCGCCGAGCAGGTATCCCCGATGCCTGCCGGGCGCGAGCTCGACATGCTGCTGACCGCCGGAGAGCGGATCTCCATGGCCCTGCTGGCCATGGCGATCAAAAACCTGGGCCACTCCGCCCAGTCGTTCACGGGCAGCCAGGCAGGTGTCATCACCGACTCGGTCCACAACAAGGCCCGGATCATCGACGTCACCCCGGGCCGCATCCGGACGTCGGTGGACGAGGGCAACATCGCGATCGTCGCCGGCTTCCAGGGCGTCAGCCAGGACAGCAAGGACATCACCACGCTGGGCCGCGGCGGCTCGGACACGACCGCCGTCGCGCTGGCCGCCGCCCTCGACGCCGAGGTGTGCGAGATCTACACCGACGTCGACGGCGTGTTCACCGCCGACCCGCGCGTGGTCAAGAAGGCGAAGAAGATCGACTGGATCTCCTTCGAGGACATGCTGGAGCTGGCGGCGTCCGGCTCGAAGGTGCTGCTCCACCGCTGTGTGGAGTACGCCCGCCGATACAACATCCCGATCCACGTCCGGTCCAGCTTCAGCGGGCTGCAGGGCACGTGGGTCAGCAGCGAGCCGATTCAGCGAGGAGAAAAGCAGGTGGAGCAGGCCATCATCTCGGGAGTCGCGCACGACACGTCCGAGGCCAAGGTCACGGTCGTCGGTGTGCCGGACAAGCCGGGCGAGGCCGCCGCGATCTTCCGTGCGATCTCCGACGCCGAGATCAACATCGACATGATCGTGCAGAACGTCTCCGCCGCCTCCACGGGCCTGACGGACATCTCGTTCACGCTGCCGAAGTCCGAGGGCCGCAAGGCCATCGACGCGCTGGAGAAGAGCCGGTCCCGCATCGGCTTCGACTCCCTGCGCTACGACGACCAGATCGGCAAGATCTCCCTGGTCGGCGCCGGTATGAAGACCAACCCGGGCGTCACGGCCGACTTCTTCAAGGCGCTGTCCGACGCGGGCGTGAACATCGAGCTGATCTCCACCTCCGAGATCCGCATCTCGGTCGTCACCCGCGCCGACGACGTCAACGAGGCCGTGCGGGCCGTGCACTCCGCCTTCGGCCTGGACTCCGACAGCGACGAGGCTGTCGTGTACGGAGGCACCGGGCGATGACGCACCGCCCGACGCTCGCGGTCGTGGGAGCGACCGGGGCCGTCGGCTCGGTCATGCTCCAGATCCTGTCCCAGCGCGCGGACATCTGGGGTGAGATCCGTCTGATCGCCTCCCCGCGCTCGGCCGGCCGCAAGCTGGCCGTGCGCGGGGAGGAGGTCGAGGTGGTGGCGCTCACCGAGGAGGCCTTCGACGGCGTCGACATCGCCATGTTCGACGTGCCGGACGACGTGGCCGCCCGGTGGGCGCCGGTCGCCACCGCCCGGGGGGCCGTGGTGGTGGACAACTCGGGCGCCTTCCGGATGGACCCGGAGGTGCCCCTGGTGGTGCCGGAGGTCAACCCGCACGCGGTGCGGATGCGGCCGCGCGGGATCGTCTCCAACCCGAACTGCACGACCCTCTCCATGATCGTGGCCCTCGGCGCGCTGCACGCCGAGTTCGGGCTGCGCTCCCTCGTCGCGTCCTCCTACCAGGCGGTGAGCGGGGCCGGCCGGGCCGGCGTCGACACCCTGCGCCGGCAGCTGTCCCTGGTCGCCGGCACCGAGCTGGGGACCGCCCCCGGTGACGTACGGCGGGCCGTCGGCGACGACACCGGGCCGTTCCCGGAGCCGGTCGCGCTGAACGTCGTGCCGTGGGCCGGTTCGCCGCGCGAGGACGGCTGGTCGTCGGAGGAGATGAAGGTGCGGGACGAGTCCCGCAAGATCCTCGGCCTGCCCCAGCTGCCGGTCGCCGTCACCTGCGTCCGCGTCCCCGTGCTCACCGGGCACTCGCTGACCGTGCACGCCGGCTTCGAGGGGGAGGTCACCGTCGCCAAGGCCCGCGAGATCCTGGCCACCGCGCCCGGTGTCGTCCTCTACGACGACCCGGAGGCGGGCGAGTTCCCCACCCCGGCCGACATCGTGGGCACCGACCCGACCTGGGTGGGCCGGGTGCGCCGCGCCCTCGACGACCCGACGGCGCTGGAGTTCTTCGTGTGCGGCGACAACCTCCGCAAGGGTGCCGCGCTCAACACCGCGCAGATCGCCGAGCTCGTGGCGGCGGAACTCTCCTGACACGGCAGTGGCCGGAAAAAACCACTGAGGTTGGGCCACCGCATTTGTAGGATCTGTGTGAACAATGTGAGCCGATCGATGGTCCCGGCCTCTTGATCAGGACCGTTGCGGCGACAGAAGATTTTTCTCCCCGCGCCTGCAACCGCTTGCAGGGCGGGGAGCGTCTTTGCGGTCGCCCTTCAAGGGCGTGGAGACGCGTCTTTCCGGCGTGGGGACGCCACCGAGCAGGCGTGGGGACGCCCGTTCACAGATGAGGCACAAGGGAAGAGCGGGTAGGTATGTGGGCGTTTGACGCACGGTCGGTCGTGCTGCCCGGCACGCGAGGGCCGGTGGCGGCGACTGACGCAAAAGTGACGTCCGGCACGTACAACCCTCCTGGGGGGAAGCGTGTCCAACTGGCGTGGCAGAGGTTCTCGACTTCAGCGCGGCGACCCGCGGTACGGCCCTACGGCCGCCCCGCCGTCCCGTCCGACCCCGCATGCCCGGTGCGCCCGGCGGCATGCCGGTGATCGCGCCCATGCCCGCAGCGCGGCCGACCCGCATCCCCAGTCAGCGTGACGGTTCCGAGGCGGAGAGCGCCGCGGCGGCCGGGACGACCGTCGACCACCTCACGGAGACCTACCGGGCGCACTACCGCTCGCTGCTGGGCCTCGCGGCGCTCCTCCTCGACGACACGGCCTCCTGCGAGGACGTAGTCCAGGAGGCGTTCATCCGGGTCCACTCCGCGCGCAAACGCGTCCGGGACCCGGAGAAGACGCTCGCGTACCTGCGCCAGACCGTCGTCAACCTGTCCCGCTCCGCCCTGCGCCGCCGCATACTCGGCCTGAAGCTGCTGTCGAAGCCGATGCCCGACATGGCGAGCGCCGAGGAGGGGGCCTACGACCAGCTGGAACGCGACTCCCTCATCAAGGCGATGAAGGGCCTGCAGCGCCGCCAGCGTGAGGTGCTGGTCCTGCGGTACTTCGCGGACATGACGGAGGCGCAGGTCGCCGAGACGCTGGGCATCTCGCTGGGCTCGGTGAAGGCGTACGGCTCGCGCGGCATCGCGGCGCTGCGGGTCGCGATGGAGGCGCCGGCATGAGCGGGGACCATAGCGGGCCGTCCGGACGGCCGGACGAGCATCAGCCGAAGCAATCGCACGCTGGGAACGGAACTGTGGACCACGGCCCCGAAGACCAGGGCCCCGACGGGCTCGACTCGGACGAGCTGGCACTGCGCCGCATATTGCAGGACGCGGTCCAGGAGATCGAACCGCGCGACGGCACGCTCGAGCATCTGCGCCGGGCGGTGCCGGCCCGCCGGGCACGCAAACGGCAGGCGCTGGTGGGCGCCGCGGCCGCCGTGCTCTTCGTGGGCACGGCCGTCCCGGCCCTGGTGCACGTGTCGAACTCCGGCGGCGCCAACGTCAACTCGTCCAACGCCGGGCACGGTGAGCAGGCGCAGGGGGGCGCCGGCCAGGGCAAGGAGACGCAGGGCGGCGAGAGCACGTCCGGCGGCTCCTCCGGCGGCGGGCACAGCCAGGGCAAGGGCGGCGACCAGGGCAAGGACGCCGGCTCCGGCACCGGTCGGGGCGCCGGCACCGGCGGCTCCGACGACCCGCTGGCCACCAGCACGGCCGGGGTTCCGGCGTGCACCGCGGCGCAGCTCGGCGTGGCCGGCCAGCAGGCGGGCGGCCCCGACTCGTCCGGTGCGGTGTACGGCACCTTCCGCTTCAGCAACATCTCCACCGCCGACTGCACGGTGACCGGCCCCGGCTCGCTGTCGCTGTCCGCGGCGGGCGCGGCCGACGCCACGAAGGTCGGTCAGCTCCGGCATGTCGCCGGTGACCCGGCGGCCGGTCTGCCCGACCCGTCGCAGGAGGTCGCGGCCCTCGTCCTCAAGCCCGGCGGCTCGTACGAGGTGAAGTTCGCCTGGGTGCCGTCGGCGACCTGCCCCTCGACCGGGGACAGCAACGGCGGCGGTTCCGGCGGTCCGGACCCGACCCCCGACCCGACCGCGTCCGACGGCTCCGGCGGCACCACGACCGGCACCTCGACGGGCGGCGACACGGGCACCTCCGCGCAGCTGCTGGGCGAGGACCCGGCGGCCGACGGAAGCGTCACGGTCTCCAACACGACCGGGGCGGCGGCGCCCACGGCCGCGGTGACCGTGTCCAACGCGTGCGCGGGGACCGTGTACTGGACGGGCGTGCTGCCGGTCGCGTAGCCGGCGGCCCCGAGGGTCAGGCGTTCGCCTTCTCCGGCGCGGCTCCCGCTCCCGGTTCGCCGGGCGCGGGGTCCGTGCCGTCGGCGGCGGTCCCGCCGTCCGGGAGGATGCCGAGCTCCGCGTCCCGTACGGCCTCCGCCTCGCGGCGCAGCAGCCGGAACCACATGAAGACGACGAAGCCGGCGAAGACGAACCACTCGCCGGTGTAGCCGAGGTTCTGGAACGCCTTCAGGTCCAGCCCCGAGTCGTTGACGGCGGCGACCGGCACCGCCTTCATCCCGGAGTCGGCCTCGGTGAGGGTGATCCAGGCGTCGTAGACGTCGTACGGCACCAGGTTGACCAGGGACGCGGCGCTGATCGCCGCGGTCCGGCCGGCGGGCAGGCCGCCCCGCGCGGGGACGCCGTTCTGGCCGGGGACCTCGGACGCCTGGAGGGCGCCGGTGACGGTGACCTCGCCGGACGGGGCGGCGGGGGCCTCGGCCGGGTCCGGGTCGCCGGGCAGCCAGCCGCGGACCACGGGGAGGGCCTTGCCGTCGTCGGTGCGCAGCAGGGTGACGACATAGCTGCCGCGCTCGCCGTCGACCTCGCGGTCCGGGACGAGCAGCTGCTCGGCGTACCGGCCGCGCGCGGTGGCCTGGCGGCCCACGGTGGCCTTGTCCACAGGCAGCAGCTCGGCGAGCGGCCGGGCGGGTTCGTCGCGGTTCTCCGCGGCCTGGTCACCGGCGCTCCGGTGCTCCTGCACCCGGTCCTCGAACCGGCCGAGCTGCCAGGACCCCATGAACACGCAGAACGGGATGGCGAGCAGCACGAAGACGTTGATCCCCCACCAGCGGGGCGTCAGCAGAAACCGGTACACGTCCACAACGGTACGGTGCGGCGGGCCGGCGGCGGGGCGCGGGGTGCCGCCGTGGCCGGGCGTGGGGGGAGTTTTCCACAGGCTGGGGATCCCGGCCGCACGATGTCGTCCGGACCAGGCACTATGGGGTCATGACTGAGAGCCACGGGTCCGCTTCGCGGGATCACCGGAAGCAGGACGAGGACATGCCGGACTGGGAGCGGCGCTTCAGGGCGCCCCGGGTGTCGCTGCCCGACTGGGCGGAGGACGCCCCGGACCGCGCGCTGTTCGTGTCGAACGCCACGGGCACGTACGAGCTGTACGCGTGGGACCGGGCGACGGGCGAGCAGCGCCAGGTGACCGACCGGCCGAACGGCACGACGGACGGCGTGCTCTCCCCGGACGGCGCGTGGATCTGGTGGTTCGACGACAAGGACGGCGACGAGTTCGGCGTCTGGCGCCGCCAGCCCTTCGACGGCGGTGAGGACGAGCTCGCGGCACCGGGCCTGGACGCCTCCTACCCGGCGGGCCTCGCCCTCGGCCGGGACGGCCGCACCGCGATCGTGGGCCGCTCCACCGACGAGGAGGGCACCACGATCCACCTCGTGCGCACGGGCGAGCCGCCGGCGGAGATCTACCGGCACCGCGAGTCCGCGGGCGTCGGCGACTTCTCGCACGACGGCACCCTGATCGCCGTCGAGCACACCGAGCACGGCGACGCGATGCACGCGGCGCTGCGGGTGCTGCGCCCGGACGGCTCGACGGTCGCCGAGCTGGACGACACCAAGGGCGGCACCGAGGAGCTGGGCCTGGAGGTGCTGGGCTTCGCCCCGGTGGTGGGTGACGCGCGGCTGCTCGTCGGGCATCAGCGGCGGGGCCGCTGGGAGCCGCTGGTGTGGGACGTGGCGACCGGCGAGGAGACGGACCTGGCGCTGGAGCTGCCCGGTGACGTCAGCGCGGAGTGGTACCCGGACGGCACGGGTCTGCTGATCGTGCACAGCTTCGAGGCGCGCAGCGAGCTGTTCCGCTACGACCTGGGGCGGCGGGCGCTGGAGCGCGTCGAGACCCCGGCGGGCTCGGTGTCGGGGGCGACGGCCCGGCCCGACGGCAGCGTCGAGTACCTGTGGTCGTCGGCGGCCGAGCCGTCGGCGGTGCGGTCCACGACCGGCCGCGTCGTGCTGGACCCGCCCGGCATGCGGTCCCCGGGCTCGGTCCCGGTGGAGGACGTGTGGGTGGACGGGCCCGGCGGCCGGATCCACGCGCTGGTGCAGCGCCCGGCCGGCGCCGAGGGCCCGCTCCCCACGGTCTTCGACATCCACGGCGGCCCGACCTGGCACGACAGCGACTCGTTCGCGGCCGGCCCGGCGGCCTGGGTGGACCACGGGTACGCGGTCGTGCGGGTCAACTACCGGGGCTCCACGGGCTACGGGCGGGCCTGGACGGACGCCCTCAAGCACCGGGTCGGTCTGATCGAGCTGGAGGACATCGCGGCGGTCCGGGAGTGGGCGGTCGCCTCGGGTCTCGCCGACCCGGAGCGGCTCGTCCTGACCGGTGGCTCCTGGGGCGGCTATCTGACGCTCCTCGGCCTCGGCACGCAGCCGGACGCGTGGACGCTGGGCATCGCGGCGGTCCCGGTCGCCGACTACGTGACGGCGTACCACGACGAGATGGAGGCCCTGAAGGCCATGGACCGCACCCTCCTGGGCGGTACGCCCGAGGAGGTGCCCGAGCGGTTCGAGGCGTCGTCCCCGCTGACCTACGTGGACCGGGTGAAGGCCCCGGTCTACATCTCCGCGGGGGTCAACGACCCGCGCTGCCCGATCCGCCAGGTCGACAACTACGTCAAGCGCCTGGAGGCGCGCGGCGCCGTGCACGAGGTGTACCGCTACGACGCGGGCCACGGCTCGCTGGTGGTGGACGAGCGCATCAAGCAGGTCCGCCTGGAACTGGACTTCGCGGCCCGGCACCTGCCGGCGCGCGGGAAGTAGCCGGTCTTCGGCACCGACGGCTCCGGGACGCCGATTCCGGGGCCGTCAGCCAGGCCCCGTCTGCCCGGCCCCGCCCGGACCCCGCCCGGGACCCGGCCACCCCGGCCCGGTCACGTCCCCGCGCGCTCGCGGCCCCGGCGGCCGAGGAGTTCGGCCATTCCCTGGCGGGTGGCTGCCAGGACGACGCGGTCCTCGCGTTGCAGGACGTAGGTGTCGGGCAGGTCCCACACCCAGCCGGACCCGGTGACGGTCCGATCGTCGTGGGGGCGCTCGGCTGCCGGGTCGTCCCGGCGTTCGCCGGGCGGGGTCCGGTCCAGGGCCAGCACCCGCCACGCGCCGGGCCGGAACGCCTCGCCGACGGTCCGGTCCTCCAGCTGGGGGTGCCCGCCCACCTCCAGCGTGGCGAACAGCAGCACCCGCCGTTCCACCGGGATGGCGCCCAGGATCTGCCGCCCCGCCATCGCCCCGGCGAACGCGGGCGCGGCCAGGTGCGTCACGCTGCGGCTGCGGGTGAAGCCGCGCGGGTGCGCGGCGCGCAGGGTGCGGTACACGGCCTTCGCGAAGTCGTCGTCGTACAGCCGCAGGACGACCCGCAGGTCCGGGCGGACCGAGCGGGCGTACAGGGCCGCCTCCAGGTTCGTGGTGTCCTCGCTGGTCACCGCGAGGAAGGCGTGCGCGCGGTGGATCTTCGCGGCCTCCAGCACGCCCTCCTGGGTGACGTCGCCGAGCACCACCGGCACCCGCAGCCGCCGTGCCGTGGGCATGCCGCGCGCCTCGGGGTCGGACTCCACGCACACCACCGGGATGTGCAGCTCGCGCAGCCGGGTCAGCACCCGGGTGCCGATCTTGCCCAGCCCCAGCAGCACCACATGTCCGCCCAGGCCGCGCGGCGGCTTGCGGAGCGCGGACGCCGAGCGGAACGTGCCGAGGGCCTCCAGCACCGCGGCCAGCAGCACCGGGAGCAGCAGCAGTCCGGTCAGCCCGGACAGCAGCTGGAGGATCTGGTGGGCCAGCGGCTGGTGGAGCGCGGGCTCGTTGATGGCGAAGAGGTCGAGCAGGGTCACATAGGTCGCGTGCAGCGGGTGGTCGCCGCTCACCACGGTCAGCGCCACCGCGAGTCCCGCCACACAGGTCACCAGCCCGGCCAGGGACCACCGCAGCCGCCGTGAGAACAGGGACCCGAACGACGGCATCAGGCTCCGTCCGCCGCGCCCCGCGGGCATCGGCGGGCCGGCGTAGGACACCTGCTCCAGGACGACCGTGCCGCGTCCCTCGGCCGCCGCGACCTGGGCGGCGTCCGGCAGCATCAGCGGGCCCTGCTCGCCGCTGTCCTCCGAGCCGTCCGCACCGGCCGGGTCGCTGCGGGTCGTGGACAGCAGCGCCAGGGTGGCCAGGTCGGTGGGGCGGGTCTCGCCGGGCGGCCGTTCCACCGCACGCAGTAACAGGCCGTCGGTCTGCACGACCTTGCTGGTGCCGGCGACGGCGGTGGCGGTGAGCGCGGGCGCGGCCGTGTCGGCGTCGGACAGCACCGTGGTGGAGGCGTCGAAGCCGCCCTCCCCGGAGTCCGCCGCCAACGAGGCGGCCTGGTCGAGGAGTTCCTCGATGTGCTGGCCGAGGCGGCGGTTGTAGAGGCGCAGGACGAGCCGCAGACGCGGGTTGAGCCGGCGGGCGGTGAGGGCGGCGCGGATGTTGGTCTCGTCGTCGTCGTAGACGAGGGCGAGGGCGGCGGCCCGCTCCACCCCGGCCTCGGCGAGGGTCGCCTCGGTCGGCTCGGCCGCCTCCAGGACGCGGGTGCCGCCCGGTTCGCCGGGGACCGGTGCCGTGCCCGCGCGGTTGACCGCCGCGGTCACCGCGCCCAGCAGCGCCGCCGACGCGGCCCGGGCCCGCCCGACGGCCGGCGGCCGTACGGCCCGCTCGGACGGCGGTACGACGAGCGTGACCTGTTCCCGGTACACGCCGCGCAGTTCGGCGGCCAGCCGGTGCGCGAGCCCGTCGTCGCCGCACACCACCAGGTGCGTGGTGCTGTCACTGATCGAGGTCTGCTGCGGAAAGGCCACGAGGGAGAAGCCTGCCTCATCGTGATCGGTTGTTCCACAGCCGGTGAACTCCCGCGCGCCGCCCGCGTGGTGGGCCCTTGGCGGGACCCGGGGCGGCCACTGCCCTGACCCCTGTCTGACAGTCCGTCAGAAGGTGCCTCCGACGCTCCCGCGCCGACTCCACCTGGCCGGAGACGCGACGGGTCGCCGAGGAGCATGTCGGCGGGCTGTCCGAGGAGGTGGCGTACACGCTGCTGCGCGCGAACGCGATCCGGACGCTCGACCTGCCCTCCGACCGCGAGGACCGGGCGCTCAGCGAGGCGTCGTGACGGGCGGGTACGTCCAGCCGAACGAGCCGAGCGCGCGGGCCCTGGCCTCCACCACCGCCATCCGCGCGGCCCGTTCGGCGGGGTCGACGTGGGCGGCCTGCCCCGTCGCCTGGCCGTCCCACTTGCGGTAGAGCAGCCCCACCCGGGCCGAGAACCAGCCCCGGCTGACCGCGCTGAGCGCGAGCAGCAGGCCGGTGTCCTCCGACGCGGGCAGCGCCATCCAGCCGCCGAGCGCGAGCAGCAGGTCCCGGCGGACGCACAGGGTCGCCGGATGCACGGGGGCGAGCCAGCCGTTCGCCCGCCAGGGGCCGACGAGGGCGCCCGGCTCTATCGGGCCGTCGTCCGGGTCACCGGGGAAGCCGGCCGTCGAGCCGTCCGGCAGCAGGTCGAGCACCCGGGACGTCGTCCAGCCGACGGACGGATGCCCCTCGAGGACGGCGAGGTCACGGGCGAGGGCGCCCGGGGTGAGCTGGTCGTCGGCGTCGAGGATCTTCGCGTAGGCGCCCTCGGTGTGCGCGAGGGCGAGCGTGCGGGCCACCCCCGGCCCGCCGGGCCGCCCCTGACGGAACGTCACCCTGGGGTCGTCGGGGACGTACGGGCGGACGGTGTCGCCGCGGCCGTCCTCCTGTACGACCCAGTGCCACTCCCAGCCGGGCGGCAACTCCTGGGCGCACAGCGACGCGTGGGCCTGCGGGAGGAACGCCGCCGAGGGCCCGTGGACCGCGGTCACGACGACGACCCGCCGGAGCACGGCGCCCCTCACCACCCTTCCGAGGACATGCGAAGGCCCGACCGCTGGCGACGGGGGATGCACCAGCGATCGGGCTGTGGCCAACAGTAACAAGGCCGCGAGCCTCGTGGGAGCCGACGGATCGGCTGCGGTGAGGCGTTGTGATCGGGATCACGGAAACCGCTGTCCCGAAGGGCTCCGGCATACCACTTGCGTCTCCACTCCCTCACGCTGCGCACTGGTCACACCGGTCGCATCGGTTCAGTCGGAGCACGGCGGCTCGTACGACAGCCGGGGCAGATACTCCCGCCAGCGCTCCCGGGTCAGCACGCCCTGGGTCGTCGAGCAGACCCGGCGGATCGCCTGGGCGACGTCCAGGTTCCACAGCCGGACCGTGTCGGTGCCGCTGGAGACGCCGAGCATGCGGCTCGCGGGGCGGAACGCCAGGAAGTTGCCGGTCCGCGCGTTGGGGCTCATCGCCTGCCCGACGGCCGAGGCGTGCCCCGGGTCCCCGACGTCCCACATCCGCACGGTGTTGTCGTTGCCGCCGCTGGCGAGGGTGTGCCCGTCCGGGCCGAACGTCAGGGAGACGACCGCCTCGGTGTGGCCGGTGAGCGGACGGCCCTGCGCCCGCGCCCGGGCCGGGTCGGCGACGTCCCACAGGCGGACCGTGTCGTCGTCGCCGGCGCTGGCCAGGGTGCGGCCGTCCGGGGCGTAGGCGAGGGAGTTGACCGGCCCGCCGTGCCCGGTCAGCGGGCCGCCGAGCGCCGGCGCCCGGCCGGGCCGGGCCACGTCCCACAGCCGGACCGTGGCGTCCGCGCTGCCGCTGGCCAGGGTGCGCCCGTCCGGGCTGAAGACGAGCGAGTTGATGTAGCCGCCGTGCCCGGTCAGCGGCTCGCCCAGCGGGACCGCGTGCGCGGGGTCGCGGACGTCCCACAGCCGGATCGTGCGGTCGTCGTACGCCGTGGCGAGCGTGTGCCCGTCCGGGCTGTACGCGAGCGCGTCCGGGCCCATGAACCGGGTGCGCAGCGGCAGCGGCGAGCCCAGCGGGGACGGGTGTGCGGGGTCGCGGACGTCGAACAGATGGACCGCGCTGCTGCCGGTCAGCACCGCGAGGGTGTGCCCGTCCGGGGAGAACACCAGCGAGCGCTGTCCGCCGTCGCCGGGCAGGAAGGGCTTGTTCAGCAGCGCGGGCCGGTCGGGACGGGAGACGTCCCACAGGCGCACGCTGCCGTCCCGCGCGGCCGTCGCCAGCACCTTGCCGTCCGGCCGGAACGCGCCGGTGCGGCCCGTCATGTCGGACGTGGGGACGGACCACAGCCGGACCTTGCCGTCGCCGCTGCCGGTGGCCAGGGTGCGGCCGTCCGGGCTGAAGCCCAGCGCGTACATCTCCCCGCTGCCGCCCGCCAGCGGCTCGCCGACCTGCGAGGCGTCCGCCGGGTCGCTGACGTTCCACAGGCTCGCGGTGCTGTCCGCGCTGGCGACGGCGAGCATGGTGCCGGCCGGGTTGAACGCCACCGACCACACGGGCCCCAGATGCCCGGTCAGCGGGGTGCCGATCTGGTGGGCGCGGGCCCCGTCGGAGACGTCCCACAGCCGGACGGTGTCGTCGGCGCTGCCGCTGGCCAGGGTGCGCCCGTCGGGGCTGAACGCCACCGAGTGCACCAGACCGGTGTGCCCGGTCAGCCGGGCCACCGGCTCGGGCCGCCGCCGGTCGGTCACGTCCCACAGCCGTACGGTGTCGTCGTCGCCGCCTGCCGCCAGCGTCCCGCCGTCCGGGCTGAACGCCACCGAGCGCACGGCGGCCTCCGCGCCGGTGAGCGTGGCCAGCGGGGTCGGGTGCCCGGGGTCGGCCACGTCCCACAGGCGGACCGTGCGGTCCTCGCTCACGGAGGCCAGGGTGCGCCCGTCCGGGCTGAACGCGACCAGGTAGACGGTGCCCTCGTGCCCGGTCAGGGGCGCGCCGAGCGCCTTCGGCCGCTCCGGGTGCCGTACGTCCCACAGCCGGACGGTGCCGTCGTCGGCGGCGCTGGCGAGGGTGTGGCCGTCGGGGCTGAACACCGCGCTGCTCACCCAGCTGCGGTGCCCTGTCAGCGGCTCGCCCAGCGGGCGGGGGCGCCGCCCGTCCGACACGTCCCACAGGCGGACGGTCCGGTCGGAGCCGGCGGTGGCCAGGACCTTGCCGTCGGGGCGGAACGAGGTGAGGTAGACCGCGCCGGAGTGGCCGCTCAGCGGGGTGGCCAGCGGCGCGTTCACGATGGAGACGAGCCGGCTGCCGGTCTCCTCGTCGTCCGGGCGCAGCCGGTGGGCCACCAGGTCGAGCTGGGCGGAGAGCGAGGGGTCGGTGTACTGGAAGCGGTCGGCCTCGGCGAGGACCTGCGCGAACAGGGCGTCGTCGCGCTGCTTCCACGCCACCGCCGCCGCGCCGACGGCCACCAGCGCCAGCGCGACGAGTGCCGCGACCCCGCCGCGCAGGATCCACACCGTGCGCCGGCGCAGCCGGACGGAGGCGGCGAGGAACTCCACGGCACCCCGGGTGAGGAAGGGGTCCCCGGCGGAGCGCGCCCACTCGTGCGCCCGCTCCAGCCGCGAGCCCCGGTACAGCAGGGCGGAGTCCCGCTCGGACTCCTCCCAGGCCCGGCCGTCCTCCTCCAGGCGCTGGCGCAGCAGATGGCCCTGGCGGTCCTCCTCGATCCAGTCCCGCAGCCGGGGCCAGGCGTGCAGCAGGGCCTCGTGCGTGATCTCGACCGTGTCCGCGTCCAGGGTCACGAGCCGGGCTCTGACCAGCGCCTCCAGCGACTCCTCCGTCTTCGCCGGGTCCGCCGCCTCGGCCGCGAGCTGGCGGCGGGTGCCGCGGCGCCGGGTCGCCTGGGTGTCCTCGCCGATCCGGACCAGGCGCAGCAGCAGCAGCCGGGCGGCGGTGCGGGCCGCCGGGTCCAGCTGGGCCCAGGCGCGCTCGGCGGTCGCGGCGACCGCTCCCTGGATGCCGCCGGCGGCGCGGTACCCGGCGAGCGTGAGCCGGCCGGCCTTGCGCCGCTGCCACGTGGAGAGCATCGCGTGCGACAGCAGGGGCAGCACGCCCGCGTCATGGGCGCCGCGCGGGCCGTCCACGCCCACCTCGCGGGCGATCAGCTCGGCGAGTCCCGGTTCCAGTTCGAGGCCGACCGCCTTGGCGGGGCCGGTGACGGCGTCCCGCAGCTCGGCGGTGGTGAGCGGGCCGAGGACCATGTGCCGGTGCTGGAGGGCGTCGGCCAGCTCGGGGTGGACCAGGCACTGTTCGTAGAAGTCGGCGCGGATGCCGAGGACGACCAGGGCGGGGGCGGGAGCACCGGGCGCGGGCGGGGCGCAGGCCGCGTGCAGGACGCGGACGAAGGCGCGGCGGTCGGCCTCGTCGGCACAGAGAGTGAAGGTTTCTTCGAACTGATCGACGATCAGTACGGGCGGTGCGGGGAGACCGTCCGGCGGCGACCCGGGCGGGCCGGTGGCGGAGGTGTCGCGCCGGGCCCAGGCGAGGACGGCCGTGTGCACGTCCCGGACGAGGCCCGCGTCGCCGTCGTCCGGCCCGTCCGGCGCGCGGGCGGTGGAGATCACGTCCGTCAGCTCCGGCACCCGGCCGACCAGCTCGCCCAGCGGATCGGCGCCCGGCACCAGCTGGAGCACGACACTCGCCCGGGGCGCCTCGGCGGCACGCAGCGCTCCCTCCCGCACGGCCGGCACCAGACCGGCGTTGAGCAGCGAGGACTTCCCGGCCCCCGAGGCGCCGACCAGCATCACCAGGCCCCCGGTGCGCTCCGCCGCGCGGAGCCGGGCGACCAGGGTGTCCGTGCTGCGCTCCCGGCCGAAGAACCAGCGGGCGTCCTCCTGCCGGTACGAGGCCAGCCCCCGGTACGGGCACACCCCGCCCGACACCGCCGCCGGGGCCGGCTGCTCCGGCTCCGGCCCCTGGCCGGAGGTGGCCCGCTCCCACAGGTGCTGCCACTGCACCAGGTCGTACAGGCCGGGCGACACGGGCGACGGCCGCAGCCGCCGGGCCTGGGGGATCAGGACGTGCAGGACGGCGGAGAGCGCGGCGAACTGCGCCGGTACGTTCCTGGCGCGCCGCCAGTCGCTGATCCGCTGGGCGGACACCCGCACGGGGCGCCCCCGCTCGTCCACCCGCTGCAACCGGACGACCGCCTCGGCCACGCTCTTCAGGGGTGGGTTCCCGGCCTCCTTGTAGAGCAGCGCGAGCCGTTCCGCGAAGGCCGCGCGCGCCGCCGACTCGGAACTCAAGACCGTCACTCCCTCACTCGCGCGCCACCGGCTCTTCCGGACCGGAAAACTCACCTTATACGGCTGACCTGCGAGGAAGCCCCGCTCCGGAGACCGGAACCTCCTCGCGGGGACCCTCCGACTGGCAGGATCACGACGCAAGTGCGGGAGCCGCCGCGCGCCGCCGAGGCGGGCTCACCAGCCGCAGAGCCCGAAGCCGCCTCACCCGGCGCCGCACGTTCTCGGACAGCTTTCCCACCTCGCCGTCCGCGGGAGTCACGAGCGCGCCGCGCCGCCGTCGTCCCGCCCGCCCCACCCGGAACCGCGCCGGTCCCGTGAGTCCTGAGACAGGTCGTGGACCGGACCCCGCGCCGCCGTCCGGCACCGGTCCCCACGAGGGGAGGGACCGGTGCCGGACGACGCGGTCACCGTCCGCGACGGCGAGTGCCCCTGGCGCGCGTGAACCCCCGAAAGCTGTGATGGTGGTGGGGGAGGGGACGACAGGCCGGTCTCGCGCTGCAAGGCGGTGAACGAGGTGGCAGAGAGCGACGACATCCCCCCCGGACCGGGCTCCCCCCACGCGGACCCCCTCGGCGACCCCTTCCTGCGGACCCGCTTCGCGCTGCCCGCCCGGCCGGCCACGTTCCTGCGCCGCGCCCGTCTGGCCCACCACCTCGACCAGGCCCTCGGCACCCCGCTGACCATGGTCAACGGCGCCGCAGGAGCCGGGAAGACCCTGCTGGTCGCCGACTGGGCGGCCGGCCTGGAGCACCCGGTGGCCTGGCTGAGCCTCGACCCGTCGCTGCGCGGCCCCGGGATGTTCTGGGCCCACCTGCTGCAGGCGCTGCGCACCCACGGGGTGCCGGTCGCCGACGGGGTCGGCACACCCGCCGACGCCGGAAGCGTGCACCACACGCTGCTCACCCGGCTCGCCGCCCAGCTCGGCACCGACGGCGACGAGCTCACCGTGGTGCTCGACGAGTACGACCGGATCGGCACCCCCGAGGTCGCCGAGCAGCTGGAGTTCGTCCTGCACCACGCCGGGCCCGGCCTGCACCTGGTCGTCGTCACCCGCACCGAGCCGCTGCTGCCGCTGCACCGCTACCGCGCGGCCGGCGCCCTCACCGAGATCCGCAACGCCGAGCTGGCCTTCACCCCCGAGGAGACCGTCGCGCTGCTGCGGCGGCACGGACTGCGCCTGTCCGTGCAGGCCGCCGCCGCCCTCGTCGAACGCACCGGGGGCTGGGCCGCCGGCCTGCGGCTGTGCGCCCTGGCCGCCCAGCAGCACCCCGACCCGGAGGCGTATCTCAAGGAGTTCGAGGCCGGGCACAGCACGGTCGCCGACTTCCTGCTCGCCGAGGTCCTCAAACGGCAGCCGCCCCCCACCCAGGACCTCCTGCTGCGCGTCAGCGTCCTGGACCGCTTCTGCGCCGACCTCGCCGGCGAGCTGACCGGGCGCGGCGACGCCGAGGCGATCCTGGCCGGCCTGCACCGGGAGAACGCCTTCGTCGAGGACCTCGGGCACGGCTGGTACCGCCTGCACCCGCTGTTCCGGGAGATCCTCAGGGCCCACCTGCGCGAACGCTCCGCCGAGCTGGAACCCCGGCTGCATCTGCGGGCCGCGCGGTGGCTGGGCCGCTCCGGGTACGTGCCGGAGATGCTGACGCACGGCGCCGCCGCCGGGGAGTGGGACTTCACCGCCGGGGCCCTCGTCGACGACCTGGCCCTCGGACAGCTCTTCACCGGGCTGCGCACCGGCCATCTCGTCGACCTGTTCTCCGGCATGGACCCGGCCGCGGCCAGCCCCGCCGCCGAACTGGTCCGGGTCGCACGGGACCTCTCCCGCGGCGACCTCGACCACGCCCTGGCCCGCCTCGGGCCCGTCCGTGAACGGCTGGCCGCCGCCGGGCCCGGCACCGCCGCCGGCCGCCTCGGCTGCGCCCTGCTGGAGGCGCTGGCCGCCCGGGTCACGGGCTCCCCGCAGCGCGCCGAGGACGCGGTGCGCGCGGCCCGCGAACTCCAGCACGAGCTCCCCGCCGACCTGCTGGACAAGCACCCGGAACTGTCCGCGCTGCTCCTCACCCACCTCGGCTCCACCCGGCTGTGGGCGGGCGACCTCGACGCGGCGCGGGCCGCGCTCACCACCGTCGCCGGCACCACGACCGGGGCGGCCACGGCCCTGCCCCGCGCGGACGCCCTGGAACTGCTGGCGCTCATCGACCACCTCGACGGCCGGCCGGCCACGGCGGAGCGCAAGGCGTCCGCCGCCCTCGCCGAGACCGACCGGTACGGCCTGGCCGAAGGCGCCGGCACCGGGCTCGGGAACGTCGTCCTGGCCGCCGTGGCCGTCGAACGCGACGACCTCACCGAGGCGCGGGACCTGCTCGACCGGACGCCCGGACCCGCGGTGCACGACCCGGTCACGGCGGCGGGCCGCTCGCTCGCGACGGCCCGGCTGCTGCTGGCCCGCGGCCGGGCGCGCGCCGCGCTGGAGGCCGCCGACCCCGTCGTGCCGGCCGCCGTCCGCTCCCCCTGGCAGCGGCTGCACACCGCGCTGGTCGCCTCCTCCGCCCACCTCGCCGAAGGGCGGCCCGACCTGGCGACGAAGGTGCTGGAGCAGCTCGGCGGCGAACACCCGGTCCTCGCCGTCGCCACCGCCCGGGCCCGGCTCGCGGCGGGCGACCCGGACACGGCGCTCGGGCTGCTGGACCCGGCCGGGACCGTGGGGGGCGCGGGCCCCGCCGTGCTCGTGCGCGCCACGCTGCTGCGGGCGCAGGCCGCGCACACCGCCGGGGACACCGCGACCGCCCGCCGCCTGGTCGCGCAGGCCGTCGCGGAGGCCCGGCACGAACGGCTGCGGCGGCCCTTCCGGGAGGCCGGCCCCTGGATCGAGCCCTACCTGGCCGACGCGCGTGCGGCCGGGCCCGACCGGGGAGCGCTGCCGTTCCCGGTGGAGCCGCTGAGCGGACGGGAACGGGACGTGCTGCTGCGGCTCGCCCAGATGATGTCCACCGAGGACATCGCCGCCGATCTGTACGTGTCCGTGAACACGGTCAAGACGCATCTGAAGAGCGTCTACCGCAAGCTCGCCGTCAACCGCCGCAACGACGCCGTGCGGCGCGCCCGTGAACTGGACCTGCTGTGACGGTCCGGCGGGCCACCGGACAGCCGGCGGCCGCGCGGGAGCGCCGGGCGCGACTGCGGGCGCACGCCGACTACACCGGCGGCGTGTACGGCTCCATGCTGGCCGCGTCCGTGGTGATCGGCGCCGGCGCCCTCGGCACCTACCACCGCACCGAGCTCGTCGTGCTGCTGCTCCTGACCGGTCTGGTCTTCTGGGCCGCGCACGTGCACGCCCAGCTGTTCGGCGCGCGGCTCGCCGACCGCCCGTGGAGCCGGGAGACCTTCCGGCAGGTGTGCCGCGAGGAGTGGCCGATCGTCAAGGCGGCCATCCCTCCGGCCGTGGCCGTGGCGGTCAGCCCCCTGTTCGGCCTGGACCTCTCCGGCACCGCCTGGCTGGCCCTCGCGGTCGCCGTCGCGGGGCAGGTGGGCTGGTCGGTGGCGGCGGCGGCGCGGGCCGGCGCGACCCGGCGGCTGATCGCCCTCAGCGCCGCCGTCAACCTGCTGTTCGGTCTCGTGATCGTCGTGTTCAAGATCGTGGTGTCCCACTGAGCCGCCCGCGCGGCCCCCGGCTCACCTGTGCCGGGTGAGGTGAGGGAGGCGGCCGGGCGCGACGATGGCAGGACTGCCATCGGCTGTCGGCGGGAGAGCAGCACATGCGCTACGAGATCCGCGTCGAGGGGCACATGTCGGAGACGCTGGCCGGACTCTTCCCGGAACTGGACCACGTGGTGATGTCCGGCCAGACCGTGCTGTTCGGGCCGATCGTCGACGACGCGCACCTGTACGGCCTCCTGGCCCGCTGCCAGTCGCTGGGCCTGCGCGTGGTGGAGATGCGGCAACTGCCCGAGTGAGGGCCGCGCCCCGCCGCCCCTGGACGTGTTCCGTACGGCTCTCTCAGACGTCCCTCGCCTCGACGCGGCCCGTCGCCACCGCCGTGCCCAGCGCCTCGAAGTCCCGCTCGTTCTGCTCGGCGTAGGCCCGCGCGAACTCCGTCAGCGCGCGGTCGAAGCGGTCGCCGCCCCCCAGATAGGCCGCGATGGCCACCGGGTCGCCGGAGCGGGCGTGCGCCCGGGCCAGACTGCCTCCGCACACCTGCCCGAACAGGCACAGCGTCGCCGGGTCCCAGAGCTCCGGCCGGGCGATGCCCTTCCAGTCCCGCAGCTGGCGTACGTAGAAGTCCCGGCCGCGCCCGTCGATCCCGCTGACCACGTGCGTCCAGCCCAGGAAGATGTCGCTGGTCGTCTGGATCAGCCGCTGGCCCGTCACCACCCGGCGGCCCTGGTTGTCGAAGCGCTCCCCGCCGGTGTGCGCGGCCAGCACGGACTCCTGCGCCTCCTTGGCCTGGAGCAGCAGCGGATCGTCGTCGTCGCGGCCGAGCATCAGGACGATCCAGCAGCGGGTGCCGACGCTGCCGACCCCGACCACCTTGCGGGCGATGTCCACCATCCGGTAGTGCCGCAGCAGATGCCGGCGCTCCGACGACAGCGACTTCGTGTAGCCCTCCACCACCGACTGGAGCTCCTTCTCCTGCTGGTCCGTGGACGCCTCGCTCGGCAGGTCCCGCAGCGGAGTGATCAGCGGCGGGTCCGGCGCGAGCAGCCGGCCCACGGCGGTGCGCCGGGTCAGCTTCGCGTACGCCTGCATATGGGTGCGGGTCCGGGCCTTCGCGGTCGCCTCGGCGGTGCGGCGCCGGGCCTGCTTGCTCATCGCGGACGCCAGCAGCGCGCGCATCCGGTCGACGTCGTCCTGCGCGTACCAGATGTCCAGGGTCCGCATCCCGGCGAACTCGCGCATCCGCGTCCGGTACCCGGCCACGCAGGCGCGGACCGCCTCGGCCTGCTCCCGCTCGCCGAACCCGTTCGCGCGGGCGGCGATCACGAAGCTGGCCGCGAGCCGCTTGACGTCCCACTCGAAGGGGCCGGCCAGGGTCTCGTCGAAGTCGTTGATGTCGAAGACCAGATGGCGCTCGGGCGAGGCCAGCAGCCGGAAGTTCAGCAGATGGGCGTCCCCGCACAGCTGCACGGTCAGACCGCTGTGCGGGTGCCGTCCGAGGTCCATCGCCATGATGGCCGCCGCGCCCCGGTAGAACCGGAACGGCGACTCCAGCATCCGGGCGTAGCGGATCGGCACCAACTCCCTCACCCGGGTGGCCGACTGATCCTCGATCACGTCGATCGGGTCGGTGCGGCCGCCGGCGTCGTAGCGGGCCTGGCCCGAGCGTGGGGCGCGCTTGCGGGCGCTCCTGCCGTAGGCGGCCCGCTCGGCCGGTGACAGGGAGGATGTGAACGCGCTCGGGATCGTCATGGCTCGCCCTTCCACGTCCGTGCGGCCGGAGTCGGCGGTCGCGGTGCGCGGCTCCTCGCCCGGGCGCACCGGCAGACCCTTCCACCGTCCACCCCATACCGGCGGCGCCCCGCGCGGATCACCCGTCAGGGGTGACCCGGTGAGCGGCGGGGCGGGGCACGCTGATGCGGTGAGGGGTGCCACACACCGTCCCGTCGGCGGACCCGGTGACGACGGCCGTACCACGCGAGGAGGAGCCATGACCATGTCGCGTGGCCCGGCGCCGCACACCGGATCCGATCCTCTGGCCGGCGGGACGGTCCCCACCCCCGACCAGCAGACCGAACGTCTGCTGGCGGCGCTCGGCGGTTCCTGGAAGTGGCTGCTGGCCTCGGCCGTCGCCACCCTGGTGCCCGGCGTCGTGGCGCTGGCCTGGCCGGACGCCACCCTGCACGTCCTCGCGGTGATCATCGGGCTGTACCTGCTGGTGACCGGCGCCTTCCGGTTCGTCGCCTCGTTCGCGCGGGCCCACGGCGACCGGCATCTGGAGCTGCTGTCGGCCGTTCTCTTCGTCCTGGCCGGGGTGCTGTGCCTGCGCCACCCGCTGCAGACCATCGCCGCGCTCTCCCTGATCGTCGGCGCCGTCTGGGTCGTCACCGGCATGCTGACCGCCTGGACCGCCCTCGCGCTTAAGGGGATGCCGCACCGCGGGGTCGTCCTCGGCGCCGCGGCGCTCGGCGTCGTCGCCGGCATCGTCGTCCTGGCGCTGCCCGGCGAGTCGGCCGTCGTGCTGACCCGGCTCCTCGGCCTGTGGCTCGTCCTGCTCGGCCTGGCCGAACTGGGCGTCGCCTTCGCCTGGCGCGCCGCCCTGCGCCAGACGCTGCCCCCCGGCCCACCGGCGACCGCCTGAGCGACCGAGGAGGCGCCCATGCCCCCGGACCCCAACCCCGAACCCCCGGCGCCTGGCGACCACACACCTGGCGACAGCGACGCCAGCCGCCGTGCGCCTGGCGACAGCGGCTCCGGCCGCCGCGCGCGGGGCGACGGCGACTCCGGTGCCCGTACGCCCGGCGCCCCCGGTCACGGCGACACCGGGCACGGCGACTCCGGCGCCCGCCCGCCCGGCGATACCGACCCCGGTGGCGATACCGACCCCGGTCGCCGCCCGTCCGGCGACAGCCACTCCGGTGCCCGTACGCCCGGCCACCGCACACCCGGCCCCGGCGACTCCGGCCACAGCGCCTCCGGCCCCCGCACCCCCGCCCCCCGTACGCTCTCCCCGGAGGAGGCCGTCGCCTACGACCGGTTGCGGCGGGCGTCCGCGCAGCGGCATCGGAAGGCGCGCTACGCCGGGTCGTCGGTGCTGCTCCTGATCACGCTGCTGCTCGCGATCCCGGCCGTCGTCGCCGCCTGGACGGCCGACACGGTCTCCGACACCGACCGGTACGTCGACACCGTCGCGCCGCTCGCCTCGGACCCGGCCGTGCAGGACGTCGTCACCGACCGGCTGACGGCCCGGGTCGTCGCCAACGTCGACGTCGACGCGGTGACGAAGGAACTGGGCAAGGCGCTCGCCGACGCCGGCGCCCCGCCCGCCGTCGTCGACCGGACGCAGGCGCTGTCCGGGCCGCTGAAGGCCGCCGTGTCGAACGTCGTGCACGGCATCATCGACCGGGTCGTCACCAGCGGCGCCTTCGAGCAGGTGTGGGTGGACGCCAACCGGCGCGCGCACTCGGCGGTCGTCGCCGTGCTCACCGGGGACGACAGCGGGGCGGTGCGCGCCGAGGGCGACAGCATCAAGCTGGACGTCGCCCCCCTGATCGACGACGTCAAGCAGCGCCTGGTCGACCAGGGCTTCGACAAGGCGTCCGCGATCCCCGCGCCGGACGCGCAGATCACCCTCTTCCAGACCGACAAGCTGAGCGAGGCGCAGGACGCGCTGCGGCTGCTCGACGTCATGGGCGTCTGGCTGCCGGTGATCACGATCGTGCTGGCCGCGCTCACCGTGTGGACCGCGCCGGCCCACCGCATGATGCTGCTGATCACGGCGTCCGGCGTCGCCGTCATGATGATCGTGCTCCTCGTCGGACTGGCCGTGGCCCGTCGGATCTACCTGGACTCCGTGCCCACCTCGGTCCTGCCCACCGACGCGGCCGCCGCCATCTACGACACCTTCCTGCGCTTCCTGCGCGACAGCACCCGCACCCTGCTGGTCGTGGCCGTGATCACGGCCCTCGCCGCCTATCTGTTCGGCCCGAGCCGGGTCGCCCGCTGGGTGCGCGGCTGGTCGGCGCGCGGCACCGGCGCCGCCGGGCACGCCCTGCGCGACGCGGGGATGCGCACCGGCGCGGCCGGGCGCCTGCTGGACACCCACCGGTCCTGGGCCACCGGCATCGTCATCGGCGCCGGGGCGCTCACCCTGCTGCTGTGGAACCGGCCCACGGTCGGGGTGGTCGCCCTGGTCGTCGGCCTGGTGGTGGTCGTCCTCGCGCTGGTGGCCGTGGTGGCGGCGACGGCGGCCCCGCGGGCGGCGGACGGCCCGGCGGACGGCCCGGGGGACCGACCGGCCGCGGGGGACTTCACCCGCCCAGGGTGAGGCCGTTCGACGTGAACATGCGCACGCTGAGGGCAGCGGGACCGCTGGACGGGCCCGCACTCCGCGACGGAGGAGAGCGATGACCGGTTCCACCTACCTTGCCTACGACTTCCCCCTGCTCAGCATGTTCTGGACGCTCCTGTGGTTCTTCCTGTGGATCATGTGGTTCGTCCTGCTGTTCCGGATCATCGGCGACATCTTCCGGGACGACTCGCTGAGCGGCTGGGGCAAGACCGGCTGGCTGATCTTCGTGATCGTGCTGCCGTTCCTCGGTGTCTTCGTCTACCTCATCGCCCGCGGCAGGCAGATGGGGAGCCGCGAGATCGCCCACGCGCAGGCGCAGCAGCGGGCGTTCGACGACTACGTGCGCGAGCGGGCCGGCGAGTCCGGCGGCCGCAGCAAGGCGGACGAGCTGGCGAAGCTCTCCGACATGCGCAACCGCGGTGACATCGACGACGACGAGTTCCGCCGGGCCAAGGAACTCGTCCTCAGCGGCGCCGGCCCGTCGGCCGGCACCTCCACCCCGCCCTCCTCGGGCCCCCGGGTCTGACCGCCCGGGACGATCACCACGGGGACCGCCGAAGGGCCCCGGGGAACAAGGAATCGAGGCACACGATGGCCACCTCACACTCGCGTCAGGACCAGACGACCAAGTACGCGTGGGCCGCCGGCCTGACGGCCTTCGCCGCGGTGATGCTCACGATCGCCGGTCTCATCGCGATCTTCCGCGGCATCATGGGGATCGCCGAGGACGACGTCTTCCTCGCCACCCGCAACTACGTGTTCGAGTTCGACCTCACCGGCTGGGGCTGGGTCCACCTCATCCTCGGTGCGGTCGCCGTGATCATCGGCATCGGTCTGTTCCAGGCGCCGATGTGGGCGCGGATCGGCGGCGTGGCCATCGCCTCGCTGATCATCATCGCCAACTTCCTGTCGCTGCCGTACTACCCGGTGTGGTCCGTGGTGACCATCGCGATCTCCGGATTCGTGATCTGGGCCCTGTGCGTCACCCGGCGCGACGACATGCGCGGCTTCTGACGGCCCCGGGCCCCGGCGACCGGCCGGGGCCTCCTCATGCCCTCGGCTCGTCCGCGCGCGGCGTGACCGTCTCGCCCTGGATCACCCGGGGCGCCGGCTGCTCGCCCTCGTCCTTCATCGCCTTGGCCTCGGCCTTCAGGATGCGCGCCGACTTGCCCGCCGAACGGACCAGCTCAGGAAGCTTCTTCGCGCAGAGGACGGCTATGACGACGATGAGGATGATCGCGATCTCGCTCAGTCCGAACATGAGGTCCGCTCCTCCTGGTGACCGGCGGCCGGCCGTGACGGCGGGCCGTACCGGCTGAAATCTACAGCAGTGTAGATAGCGGGGGGGAGACCGTCTCTGCTTTCCTTACGGCGGACCGTTGTAGAGGGCCGACGTGACGCGCGGGCCGTCGGGAGGGAAACAGGGCATGGCGGAACGAGGACAAGGCGCCCGGCGCCGGGGCCAGGGCGAACTGGAGGCACTGGTCCTGTCGGCGCTCGGCGAGGCGGACGGACCGGCGACGGCCGGCTGGGTGCAGGAACGCCTCGGCGGCGGCCTCGCCTACACGACCGTCATCACCATCCTGACCCGGCTGCTCGCCAAGGGCGCCGTCACCCGGGAGCGCTCGGGCCGCTCCTTCGCCTGGACCCCGGCCTCCGACCAGGCAGGTCTCGCCGCGCACCGGATGCGCCGGGTCCTCGACGCCGAGAGCGACCGGGAGGCGGTCCTCGCCAGCTTCGTCACCGGTCTCGGCCCCGACGACGAACGGCTGCTGCGCGACCTGCTCGGCCGCGCCGGACACACGGGTCGGACCCACAGCGAAGGGGAAGACTGACGCCTCATGGGGGTCTTCGTCTTTCTGCCGCTCGTCCTGCCGCTCACGGCCTGGCCGATCGCCCGGCTCGCCGAGCAGCACCTGCACCCCCGCACCGCGACCCGGCTGCTCACCGCGGTCGCCGCGGTGATGGCGGCCTGCAGCACCCTGTGCCTGGCCCTGGTGATGGTCGTGGGCACCGCCCAACTGCCCGGCAATCCGCTGCCCGACGGCTGGTCCGACCCCGAGGTGCGGGACGCCGTCCCCTACGACGAGATCGCCGGCAAGGCGGCGATCCCCGCGCTGTGCGCCGTGGTCGCGGCCTGCGCCCGGACGCTCCGGCGGCACGCCCGGGTACGCGGCCGGGCCCACCGCGCCCTGACCGGACTCCCGGACACCGCCGTGGCCGTCCTCCGCGACGCGACGCCGTACGCCTACGCCCTGCCCGGCGGCCGGCGGGACCGCGTGGTGGTGACCACGGGCCTGCTGGAGCGGCTGCGGCCCGCCGAACGCCGGGCGCTGTTCGCGCACGAGCGGGCCCATCTGGCCGGCGGGCACCACCGGTTCCTGCTCACCGTCCAACTGGCCGCCCGCGCCAACCCGTTCCTGCGCCCGCTGCGCACGGCGGTGGCGTACACCGCGGAGCGCTGGGCGGACGAGGAGGCCGCGCGGCACATCGGCAGCCGCCGGACCGTGGCGCACGCCATCGGCAAGGCCGCGCTGGTGTCCCGGGGCACCCCGGTGCCCACCCTGGCCGGCCTGGCGGCCCCCGGGCCGGTGCCCCGCCGGGTCGCCGCCCTGCTCGGCCCGGAACCCGTCGTACGCCGCTGGCCGTCGCTGTTCACGGCGGTGGGCCTCGCCGTGTGGTGCGCGGCCGCCGGGACGGCCGTCTCCGCGATGTCGTCCGCGAACGCCGCGGTGACCATGGTCCTGATCCTGCACGCGGCGACCCCGCTCTGACTCCCCCCGCCACCAGGGGCGTTGAGCTGTTTCCGTCCTCCGTGCAACGGAAGCGGCGCGGATCGACGTCTGTGACAGGGGGGACCCACGGCCGGTCCGTGGGACCCACGGCCGGTCCGGTCGTCGTATGTCCGTATCCATGTAGGGTTCGACGGACCCATGGGGGAGGGAAGCGGTGAGCGGAACGGGGAGGCGGCGCATGGCGTCGTCCGGTGCGCGCAGGACCCGGCTGACGCGGAGGGGCCGGATAGTGGCCTGGACCGTCGGCGTCACCTCGGCGGTCGTGCTCGGGGTGGCCGGCGTCGGCGCCTGGGTCTACCAGGACCTCGACGGCAGCATCAGCTCCGCCGACGTGGACGACAAGATCGGCGGAGACCGCCCCGAGAAGCTCAGCCCGGGCTCGAAGAACATCCTGGTCGTCGGTTCCGACAGCCGTGACGGCGCGAACGCCAAGTACGGCAAGGACCTGACGACGATGCAGTCCGACACGCTGATGGTGCTCCATGTGCCGGCGAACCGGAAGTGGGCCACGGTCGTGTCGTTCCCCCGGGACTCCTGGGTGGAGATACCGGCCTGCGACATGGGGAAGGGCAGAACGTCCAGCCCCCACCACGCCAAGATCAACGAGGCGTTCGCGCTGGGCGGTTCGAGCGGCGAGGTCTCCGGGGCCGCCGCCTGCTCCATCAAGACCATCGAGGCACGGACGGGCCTGCGCATCGACCACTTCATGTCCGTCGACTTCCAGGGCTTCAAGGGCATGGTGGACGCCCTCGACGGCATCGAGGTGTGCCCCGAGGAGGCCATCCACTCCAAGAAGGCCCGCCTGGACATGGAGGCCGGCTGCCAGACCGTCGCCGGCGAGGAGGCCCTCGGGTACGTCCGCGTCCGCTATGGCGTCGGCAACGGCTCCGACATCGGGCGCATCGGGCGCCAGCAGGAGTTCATGAACGCCCTCGTGGAGAAGGCACAGGACCGGCTCACGAGCCCCACCTCGCTCTACGGTTTCCTGAAGTCCGCCACCAAGTCCCTGACCACCGACCCCGATATGGCCGGAATCAAGCCCCTGTACTCGCTCGCGTCCGAGCTCCAGGGCATCCCCAGCGACCGGCTCACCTTCGTCACGGTCCCCAACTACCCGCGCGAGGCCGACGTCCCCACCGACAAGGCCAACGTCGCCTGGCAGTATCCGCACGCCACCGACCTGTTCGCCGCCCTGGCCAAGGACAAGGAGATCGACGGCGACCGTCTGAAGGAACAGACGAAGGTCCCGCTGTACGCCTCCTCGGTGAAGGTCCAGGTCCTCAACGGCACCTCGACCCCGGGCCTGGCGAACACGGTCGCCGGCAAGTTGCGCGAGGCGGGCCTGACGGTCACGGGGACGGGCAACGCGCCGCAGCCGTCCGCCAAGTCGGAGATCACCTACCCGGCGGGCCAGGAGCAGCAGGCGAAGGCGCTGGCCGCGCACGTCCCGGGCGCACCGGCGCCGCGCGCGGCCGACGGGGGCGCGGGCGTGATCACCCTGGTGGTGGGCGACGATCTGGACGTGGAACGCATCCGCTGACGGCGGACACGGACACGGACGCGGACACGGACACGTAGACGTATATGTACGCGGATGCGCCGGGCGCCCCGTGCGGTCACGGGGCGCCCGGCGCCGACTGCTTCTCCGCGTTCCTGCCGGTCAGAGGTCGAACTCGTGCGGCGGCAGGCCGAGGGCGTAGCACGCCTCCCGGACCACGTTCTGCTCGTCCTTGTCGAAGTTCCCGTCGGCGCCGCCGATGACGATGCCGATCTGGATGACGGCACGCGCCTCGGCGGGCTTCTTCTTCGCCTTGGCGATCTCCTGCATCACGCTCACCTTGCCGAAGTCGAAGTCGGTGGTGAGGCGGTTCAGGTTCTCCTCGAAGCGGCGGCGCAGATCGTCGGCGGGGAAGTTCTGCAGCACCTCGTTGCCGGCGATGAGCTGGGCGACCCGCTGCCGCTCGGACGGGTCGACGGTGCCGTCGGCCGCGGCGACGAGCGCGCACATGGCCATGCTCGCGTCGCGGAAGGCGCCGCTCTTGAGGTCGTTCTTCTTCGCCACCAGCTGGGTCTGCATCGTCGATGCGGACTCCTTGATGCGGTCCCACAGGGCCATGCGGACTCCTCAGTCGCTCGTTCCCACAGCTGTCTTCACAGCGATCTCTACAGCGATGTAGAAACTACCAGGTGCCGTACTGGATAGGGCGGTTGTGCCGGGTATGGCGGTCGTACCGGGTATGGCGGTCGTACCGGGCACGGCGGTCAGTCCTCATCCTCCCCCTCCTCGTCGTCGCCCTCGAAGAAGTCGCCGACCTCGTCGACGACTTCGGCGGCGACCAGACCGCCGGCCACCCCGACCGCGAGCCCGGCGGCCCCGGCGGCGATGGCGGTCCCGACCCCGGGGCCGGAGTGGTGCCCGTGCGCCTGAGGGGCGTGCTGCCCGTGGTACGCGTCATGCCCGTGGTACGCGTCGTGCCCGTGCCCGCCCCCGTACGAGGCCCGGTGCTCGATCAACCGCCTTACCCAGCCCTCGACTTCCGCGTTCCAGTCCCGGACGTCGTGGTGCCCGACGGTGACATGGGTGAGCGCGTCATGGCCGTCCGCGAACAGCCCCCCGCGCTTGTCTGCCTCCAGGACCACCTCCACACCGGCCGGCCCGGCGAGGAACGTCACCTCGATCTCGTTCATCTGGTGCGCGTACTGCGGCGCCGGGGTCAGCTCGATCTCCTGGTAGAAGGGGAGTTGCTGTCCGGTGCCGCCGATGTGCCCGTACTCCAGGTCGGCCGACCGGAAGCCGAACCCGAGCTGCCCGAACGCCTCCAGGACGGCCTCCTGCACCGGCAGGGGCGCGATGGTCAGCGGGTCCAGGTCGCCCTTGTCCTTCGCACCGGCGACCGACAGCTCGGTGCGCACGCCCAGGAGGACGCCGAGGGGCTGGCCGTGCAGCTCGGTGACCGGCGTCTCCCAGGGCAGTACGACACCGAACGGCACCGTCCGCTCCTCGCCCGCGGCCAGCCGGAACCCGCCGCCCACGGTGAACCGCTCGAAGGTGACGACGCCCTCGCTCTCGCCCTCCGCGTGCTCGGCCTCGACGCGGGCGACCAGCTCCAGCGTGATGTGCTCGATGTCGAAGTCGGCGGTCCCGCCCTTGAGATGGACCTGACCGTCGAGCGTGCCGCCGGGGAGGGCCGGACGCGGATCGAGCACCGTGTCCACCGTGGGGCCTCCGACCCCGAGCGAGCCGAGCAGTCGCTTGAACACCATCGTGGCGTCCACTCCTTCACGTCGTACCTGCGTTGTGCCTCTACAAGCGCGTAGAAGAATAGGTCGGGCCTGCCCGGGACGCCGGGAGCACGGGTTGAAACCGGCCGGGTCCGTGTGATTAGGGTGCAGGCGATGCTCCGCACCGAAGCCGCACCGGTGGCGCCGCGCACAGGGGACGCACCGGCACGACAGCCCACCGCCGACGCGACGGAACGACGGCGGGGCCGCAGACCAGCGGGCCTCGGACGAACCCCCGCCCCCCGCGACCCCTCCCGTACGCCCGCCCCCCGCGACCCTTTCCTGGACAACGCGAAGTACCTCGGCATCCTCCTGGTCGCCGTGGGCCACGCCTGGGAACCCCTGCGCGAGGGCAGCAGAGCGGTCACCGCGCTCTACACCCTCGTGTACGCCTTCCACATGCCGGTGTTCGCGATCATCTCGGGCCGCCTGTCACGCCACTTCGAGGCCACCCCGGGTCAACTGGCCCGCCTCCTCACGGGTGTGGTCGTCCCGTACGTCGTCTTCGAGACGGCGTACAGCCTGTTCACCCGCTGGAGCAGCGAGGACCCCGACCGCCCGATCACCCTGCTCGACCCCCTCTACCTGACCTGGTACCTGGCGGCCCTGTTCATCTGGCGCCTGACATCACCGGCCTGGCGCCTGGTACGCCACCCCCTGCCCTGGGCCCTGACCATCGCGGCACTGGCGACGCTCACCCCGTCCCTGGGCGACGACCTGGACCTGCAACGGGTCCTGCAGTTCCTGCCGTACTTCGTGCTTGGCCTGACGCTGGACGACGGCCACCGCCCCCCGCGCACCCTCGCCGCCCCGCTCCTGATCGCAGCCCTGGCCCTCTCCTACTGGGCGGTGCCGCACCTGGACTACGCGTGGTTCTTCCACAACAGCGCCGCGACGGACCTGGGCGTCCCGGCGTGGACGGGCCCACTGATGACCCTGGCCACGTTCGCCTGCTCGGCGACCCTGGCGGCCTGCTTCCTGTCCTGCGTCCCCCGCGGCCGGACATGGTGCACGCCCCTGGGCACCGGAACCCTGTACGCGTACCTCCTCCACGGCTTCCTGGCCCAGACGGCGGAACACGAGGGCTGGTACGAGTCGCCCTGGCTCCACTCCCCGACGGGCGTGGCAATCCTGACGCTGCTGACGACAGCCATCACGACGACCCTGTGCACCCCACCGGTCCGGCGCGTGTGCCAGGCGCTCCTGGAGACACCTCTGCGCAGGACGCTGACCAGCGGGGAATCCCCGGGCCCCTTGCGGCCGAACTGATCATCTGCGTGCGCCCGCCGCGAGATACATTGGATCATGTATATTGATATACGCATTCATGTATACGGAGGTGCGTCCATGAGCAGAACCGTCATCGACCTGGACGACGACGCCTTGGAGGCCGCCGCGAAGGAGCTCGGCACCTCCACCAAGCGGGACACCATCAACACCGCGCTACGCGAGATCGTGGCCCGCAATCGCCGCCTGCGCGCCCTCCACGAACTGCAGGACCTTGCGGACGAGGGTGCCCTCGACGTCGAGCTCCTCCTGGACAAGCGCAACTACCGGGGCGGTTCCGCGCGGTGAGCGTTGCCGACTATCTGATCGACACGTCGGCTCTGGCACGCGTCCTGCTGCGCCAGGCGACGGAGGAATGGGAGCAGCGGATCGCCGCCGGCCTGATCGCCCTGTGCGATCTCACGGAGCTGGAACTGCTCTACTCCGCACGTTCCGCGAAAGACCGTGCAGCTCTCCAGGAACGCCTGAACCAGTTCGCCTGGTGCCCCATGCCCGACGGCGTCTACCGGCGTGCCCGCGTCGTCCAACGCGAACTGACGGCCAAGGGAGAACATCGAAGCGCCGGACCCGTCGACCTTTTGCTGGCCGCGGCCGCGGAGGAAGCGGGCCTCACGCTCCTGCACCACGACCGGGACTTCGAAACAATCGCCCGCACGACCGGCCAACCGGTTCACAGGCTCGATCTCAAGTAACCGCACGGACGCTCCCGACGTTCTGGCCTCCATCGGCCTGGTGCGCGCGACCATCGCGGGCCTGGAGACGGATTGACCCTCGACCTGGTGAAGGGCGCAGAGTGCCGGGTGTGGAGAACGACATGCGCAGCATCGGCGAGATGGCCCGCGACAGCGGCTTGGGCGCGAGTGCCCTGCGGTTCTACGACCGCGCCGGTGTGCTGGTCCCGGCGTGGGTGGATCCGGTGAGCGGATACCGCTGGTACGAACCCGAGCAGCTCGAGGAGGCCCGGGTGCTGGCCCGTCTGCGCCGGGCCGGGATGCCGCTGGCGGACATCCGGCTGGTACTGGCCAGCTGGTCCGGAGCGGACACCGACCTGGTCCGCGAGCTGCTCAAGGCACACCTGCGCCGCCTCGAACAAGGGCTGTCCGATGCCCGCAGCGAGTTCTCCCCACTCGCAGCACTACTCGATGACAGGGAGAACAACATGACGTCGCTCCGCACCGCCGCCGCCGAGCTGTCCATCGCCGCGCCTGAACTGGCCGCCGCGCTGGACGCGGTCCGCTTCGCGGCGAGCACCGACCCCGAACTGCCCATGCTCGGCGGAGTCCTGTTCGACATCGAGGGCGAGAGCCTCCACGTCGTGGCCACCGACCGATACCGCATGGCCGTCGCGCGGGCAGGTGCCGCCGGCCACGACGGGAGCCGAGTGCAGGTCATCGTGCCGTCCCCGCTCGTCGACGCGATGAGGGCGCTGTCGAACGGCGAGGAACCCGTACGACTCCACGTCGACGGCGACCGCGTGACCTTGGAGACCGGCGACAGGCAGGCAGCCGGTCAGTGCCTCGACCACGACTTCCCCGACTACCGCCGCCTCCTGCCGGCCCCCGGCGGACGCCGGGCCCACGTCGAGGTGGCGCCCTTCCAGAAGGCCCTGGCCACCGGCCCCGTCCACACCGCCGAGGCGGGAGGACCCGACCTCAGCGTGCTCAAAGTCGCGGACGACGGCACGGTGACCCTCTGCACGGACAACGACGACGACCCGAACCGCATCGCGGTCAACCGCGAGTTCCTCCAGAACGCCCTGACCGCCGGAGCCCGGGACCACCTGCTCCTGGAGCTCGGAGCCCCCACGACACCGATCGCGATCCGCCGCCCCGACGACGAGGCCACGTTGTCGATCCTGATGCCGGTCCGCCTGGACGACTGACGGCACCCAGAACCTCTTCGCCCCGAGTGGGCGCTGGAGAGGCGCGGGTCGGGTCACACCTTCCTGACGACGATCGTGTCCGGGACCAGCTTCTCCAGGTCGTCGACGTCCGAGGTGAAGACGGTGACCCGCCCCCTCCGCTGTCGCGCGATGACGGCGAGCACGGCATCGACCGCGTGCTTGTGGCCGTGCGACTTGGCGTCGGCCAGAAGTCGACGTGCCTGGCGGGCCTCGTCCTTACCGATGTCGACGACCTGGAGCCGGGACAGCACCCAGTCCCAGCGCTGCTCGGTCGTGCTGCCGTCGTACGCCTCGACCAGGGCGGGGACGTCACCACGTCGGCCTCCCCGCGTGCCGCGAGGTCGAGCCAGGCGATCATCCTCCGGTCGCCGCGTACCGCAAGGGACAGAGCTTCACAGCCCAGGACGAAGACGCGGAGGGGCCGCTGCCCCTGCTCTCCGGCTCGCTTCCTCACGCAGCCTCTCCGGCGTCGCGCTTTCCGGCGGTTCGACGCAGCTGGTGTTCGGCGTCGAGTTCGTCCAGCTCTGCGAGCGCTGCCGCGTACTCGTCCTCGGTGATGGGGCCGTGCTCTTCCTGCAGCCAGTCGCATGCGTGCGAGGGGCACACCGGCATGCGCTGGGGCGACCGCGGCAGGCCAAAAAGAGGGCGGCGCGGTAGCCTGATCAACTTCGTCCGGCCCTCTGTTTGGCCCCCGGGCATGACAGAGGGCCTGGTGCCACTTGCACACCAGGCCCTCTGACCAGCGTCGGGGTGGCGGGATTTGAACCCACGACCTCTTCGTCCCGAACGAAGCGCGCTGCCAAGCTGCGCTACACCCCGATGTCGCTGCTTGTCGCGGCGACGTCGTTTACTTTAGCCCACCGGTGGCTGGAGACGAAATCCGGTTTGTGAGCGGTGGTGGACGCGGCCGCGCAGCGGGTTCGGGCGGACGTGGTCCAGGGCGACCAGGAGGAGGGCCAGGGCGTACATCGCCAGGCCCAGGAGCAGCGCGTTGCCCAGGACGGTCTTGAGGCCGTGGCTGGAGACGTCGAGGAAGGGGTAGAGGTAGCGGGTCGGCTCGGCGGGGGTCAGGAACTCGCCTCTGAAGAGGACGAAGGCCAGGTAGGCCACCGGGTAGAGGAGCCAGGGCGCGGCCTGGCGCAGGTGCAGGTCGCGTGGGGGTGTGAGGAGCAGCCAGTCCAGCAGGGCCGCCAGGGGCGTCACCGTGTGCAGGATCTGGGTCGTCAGCGCGTGCCAGCCCGTCGGGTCGGTCGCCTCGCCCGTGAGGACGCCGGGCAGCGGGGTGATAGGACTCGCGCTGCTCGCCAGGAGCAGGTGGTAGACCAGGCCCGTGATCAGGGCGTAGAGCAGGGTCGCCCCGGTCAGGGACGAGGGGAGGGGGCGGCGGGCCGTCCAGGCGAGGCGGGCCGACGCGGCGAAGACCAGGGCCAGGAGGATGTTGCTCTGGATCGCGAAGTGACTCAGGAGACGCAGGGGGCTGCCCAGGGTCAGTTCGATCATCACCGCCACCGCCGCAAGGGTCGCGATGAGCAGGCGAAACGCTGCCGTCAGGCGGCGGGGCGCCGGTGTCGCCACCGCCGTCGCGGGGACGTGCGACGGCATCAGTATGGGCACGCCCGGTATCGCGGGCAGATCCGGGATGTCCCTGGGTATCGGGGGTATCGGGGCGCTCATGCACCTCACGCTAGGGAGCGTGGGTGAAATGGGCGATGTGGGTGGGCCGGGTGGGTTACGGCCACATTTTTACGCCCGTGTCACCCGGTCACCCGTGTCGCCCGGCCCGTCACGCGGGCGCCCGGTCACCCGTCGCCAGGGCGCCCAGGTCGCCCGCACCCGGTCACCCGTCACCAAGCCCCCCGGTCCCCCCGGACACGCCCCCTACTCCCGCCCCACCAACGTCAGCAACGTCGCCTCCGGCGGGCAGGCGAAGCGGAACGGGGTGTAGCGGTTCGTGCCGCAGCCCGCCGAGACGTGGAGGTAGGACCGGTGGCCGTCCGCCGTGTGCGTGGACAGGCCCCTCGCCCGGTCCGTGTCCAGGTCGCAGTTGGTGACCAGGGCGCCGTAGAGGGGGACGCGCAGCTGGCCGCCGTGCGTGTGGCCGGCCAGGATCAGCGGGTAGCCGTCGGCCGTGTACGCGTCCAGGACGCGCAGGTACGGCGCGTGCACCACGCCCATCGCGAAGTCCGCCACGCCGGACGGGCCGCCGGCCACCTGCTCGTAGCGGTCCCGCTTGATGTGCGGGTCGTCGAGCCCCGTCAGCTCCACGGACACGCCCTCGACCTTGAGCGTCCCGCGCGTGTTCGTCAGGTTGAGCCAGCCCGCCGTGTCGAAGCCCTCCCGCAGGTCCTCCCACGGATTGTGGATCGCGCCGACCGCGGGCGCGTTGCCGTTCAGGCCGTGCCGGCCCTGGGCCTTCTCCAGCAGGTAGCGGGCGGGGTTGCGCAGCTTTGGGCCGTAGTAGTCGTTGGAGCCGAACACGTACGCGCCGGGGAACTCCATCAGCGGGCCCAGCGCGTCCAGCACCTCCGGCACGCCCTCCGGGTCGGACAGGTTGTCGCCCGTGTTGATCACGAAGTCGGGGCGCAGCCCGGCCAGGGAGCGCAGCCAGCGCTGCTTCTTGCGCTGCCCGCCGACCATGTGGATGTCGGAGACCTGGAGCACGCGCAGGGGGCGCATGCCGGCCGGGAGGACGGGGACCGTCACCCGTCGCAGGCGGAAGGAACGGGCCTCGAAACCGGCCGAGTAGAGCAGACCGGCGGCGCCGACCGCCGTGATGCCAAGGGGTACTCCGTATCGCGCGCGCATACGAACATGGTGTCAGACCTCGGAAGTGCCCCGCGCCCGGCGGTCCCTGACCGGCCACGCCAGCACCCGGTACGGCCTTCTGGCGCAGCTCCCTTGAAATCAAGGGGCGTTCCGGCCCCCGCACCTGCGACAATCGGACACATGACCACGCTCAAGTCGAAGCTGCAGGAAGACCTCAACGCCGCGATCAAGGAGCGCGACGAGCTCCGCTCCTCGACGCTCCGGCTGACGCTCGCCGCGATCACCAAGGAGGAGGTCGCCGGCAAGACCAAGCGCGAGCTCTCCGACGACGAGGTGCAGAAGGTGATCACCCGCGAGGCGAAGAAGCGCCGTGAGGCCGCCGAGGCGTTCGCGCAGGGTGGGCGTGCGGAGCAGGCCGAGCGGGAGAAGGCGGAGGGCGAGGTCCTCGCCGCGTACCTGCCGAAGCAGCTCAGCGACGACGAGCTGAACCAGATCGTGGCGCAGGCCGTCGAGGAGGCCAAGGCCGCCGGTGCCGAGGGTCCGCGGGCCATGGGTGCCGTCATGAAGATCGTGAACCCGAAGGTGGCGGGCCAGGCGGAGGGCGGCCGGGTCGCCGCCGCGGTGAAGAAGCTTCTCGCCGGCTGAGGGGTGCGGCGGGGCCGCATCAGGTACGGCGAGGTACGGCGAAGGGGCCCGGCATCTGTGCCGGGCCCCTTCGTTCGTCACTCGCGCCGCGCGTCAGCCGCGCCCCCCGGTCCCGTTCCCGTTCGACTGGCCGCGCCAGAAGCCCTCCGGGAGGGAGATGGTCGGGTCCGGCTCGGGGCCGCCGTTGCCCCCGTTGCCGTTGCCGCCGTCGTTGGCTCCGCCGACCAGGCCGCCGATGAAGCGGTCGCCGTTGCCGTTGTCGTGGCCACGCCCGTGGTCGTCGTCACCGTCGTCGTCCCCGCGGCCGTGCTCCCGGTCCTCGTCCTCGTCCGGGATGTGCACGGTGTGGAACTGCTCGGCCGGCTTGCCCTCCAGCGCGCCCGACATCGCGTCGCGCCAGATCGGGCCCGGGACCCGGCCGCCGTAGACCAGGTCGTGGTACTGGCCGCCGATGTAGATGTTGCGCATCTTGACCTTCTGGGTGGCGCTGCCGACCCAGACCGCGCCCGAGAGGTTCGGGGTGTAGCCCACGAACCAGGCGTTGCGGCGCTCGTCCGTCGTACCGGTCTTGCCCGCGCTCTGCCGGGACGTGAGACCGGCCTCCTTACCGGTACCGGAGTCGACCACGCCCTGCAGCAGGCTGTTGACCGTGTCGGCGGTCTTCTCGGACATCGCCCGCGAGCACGTCGACTTCGGCACCTCCAGCGACTTCTGCTGGTCGCCGACCTTCTGCGTGATGGCCTCGATGGCGACCGGCGTGCAGTACATGCCGCGGGAGGCGAAGGCGGCGTACGCGCTCGCCATGGTCAGCGGGGAGAGGCCGACCGAGCCGAGGGCGATGGCGGGCCGCTCGGGGAGCTTGTCCCCGTTGCCCTGGCGGACCTGGAGGTGGTCCGTCATGTCGACGACCGGGCACAGGCCGATGTCGGCGATCATCTGCACGAAGTAGGTGTTGACCGACAGCTCCATCGCCTTGCGCAGGCGGTACGGGCCGTGCTCCGACTCGCTCTCGTTCTCCAGCTTCTCGCCGCGCAGGTTGGTCCACGGCTTGTCGTCGCACGTCTGGACCGGGCTCGGGTACTGCATCTGGTACGGCGAGGAGTACTCCTGCGTCGGCGGGCGGCCCTCCTCCAGGGCGGCCGCGGCCACGAACGGCTTGAACGTCGAACCGGTCGGGAAGCCGAAGTTGGAACCGCCGTACGCCGCGTCAACCGAGTAGTTCAGCTCGGTCTGGTTCTTGCCGGAGCCGTACGGCTTCGACTGGCCCATGCCGAGGATCTTGCCGGTGCCGGGCTCGACCAGGGTGGCCGCCGCGGCGACCTTGTCCGACTTGTAGACGTGCTGCTTGAGCGAGGACTGGACCGACTTCTGGGACTTCGGGTCCATCGTCGTCTTGATCGTCAGACCGCCGCGGTTCCAGATCTTGGCGCGCGCCTCGCGGTTCTTCCCGAAGACCGGGTCGTTGAGGAAGACGTGCTTGACGTACTCGCAGAAGAAACTGGCGCCCTTGACGGCGGTGATGCAGCCGTTCTCCGGGCGGCGGACCTTGAGGCCCAGCGGGGCCTTCTTGGCCGCGTCGGCCTCCTCCTGCGAGACGTCACCGAGGTCGGCCATGCGCTGCAGGACGACATTGCGCCGCTTGGTGGCCTCGGCCTCGTCGTTGATCGGGTCGTACCGGCTGGGCGACTGCACGATGCCGGCGAGCAGCGCCGCGTCCTGGAGCTTCAGGTCCTTGGCGGACTTCGAGAAGTAGCGCTGGGCGGCGGCCTCGACGCCGTACGCCTGCTGGCCGAAGAACGTGATGTTCAGGTAGTTCTCGAGGATCTTCTTCTTGCCGAGCTCCTCCTCGACCTGGATCGCGTACTTCAGCTCCTTGATCTTGCGGCCGAGGGTCTGCTGGGTGGCCTGCGCGACCTTCGTCGGGTCGTCGCCGGCCTCCTCCACGAAGACGTTCTTCACGTACTGCTGGGTGAGCGTCGAGGCGCCCTCGGAGACGCCGCCGCTCTGCGCGTTCTTGTTGAGGGCGCGCAGGATGCCCTTCAGGTCGACCGCGCCGTGCTGGTAGAAGCGGGCGTCCTCGATCGCGACGATCGCCTTCTGCATGTACGGCGAGATGTCCTTGAGCTCCAGCACCGTACGGTCGCGCGAGTAGACGGAGGCGATCATGCCGCCCTCGGCGTCCAGGATCGTGGTCCGCTGGCTCAGCGGCGGCGTCTTGAGGTTGGCCGGGAGTTCGTCGAAGCTCTCGACCGACCCCTTCGCCGCGAGCCCCAGCGCGCCGACGGCGGGCAGCGCGATGCCCGCCAGCACGGCTCCGGCGAGCACACTGACACCGAGGAACTTGGCGGCCTGCTGCGTTGGCGACAGACCACCGCCCGAGCGCTTCTTTGGCATGGGGGAAGCCTAAACCGTAGACATGAGCGAACCGAGGGCCGACCGTGCCAGGTCATGGCATGGCGGGGTGACGCGGGCCACGGTGCCTCCCGATTCGCCGGACAGGCGCACAGGCCTTGGCCTAAGCTGCTCTCAACTGTCACAGCGGTGCGGCCACGTATCAATACGTCCGGCGACCCCGAATCGTTCCGGAGATCCCGACTTTTCTGGTGGGGGCGTGTCCGAAACCGCCTCGTGTGTCATCCGGCGTCCGTTGTGGCGCAAGGTAACTGTCCCGGTTTGCCGGGAAGGTCGCGCATGTCGCCAGCTCACTCCCCCGGGTGATCTGCCGCTTACCCATAGTCCGTTCGGACCATTCAAGATTGGGCCCGCTGGGGGTGTTGCGCTGTGCCCACCTTCCGTAACGTCCTCAACTGGCGGCGGTGAATATGCCGCTGCCGCCGTGGGGGAGCCTCGATTCGGGAGAGGACGGCGCCGGTATGGGCTGGGTAGTCGACTGGAGTGCGCAGGCGGCCTGCCGCACTACCGATCCGGATGAACTGTTCGTTCAGGGAGCAGCGCAGAACAGGGCCAAGGCGGTGTGCACCGGCTGCCCGGTGCGTACGGAGTGCCTGGCGGACGCGCTCGACAACCGCGTCGAGTTCGGTGTGTGGGGAGGCATGACGGAGCGGGAGCGCCGCGCACTGCTGCGCCGGCGGCCCACCGTGACCTCGTGGCGCCGACTGCTGGAGACGGCGCGCACGGAGTACGAGCGGGGAGCGGGACTGCTGCCCCTCGACGACGACGAGGTGTACGAGGACTACGCGGCCGTCGGCTGAGAGCGGCTGTCCGCTGAGAGCAGCCGTCGGCTGAGAGCGGTCGTCGGCTGAGACGCGGCCGGTCACCGGGCCCCGATACAGGGACGGGGCCCAGCGGGCCGTGCCGTGTCCGGGCGCGCCCACAAGGGCGCGTCAGGCCGCTTCGGGACGCGTCAGGCTTCGGGCCCCTGGGCAGGTGGCTCGGGGTCCGGGAGCTCCGGCCGGTTGGCCGCGAGCCGGTTTCCGATGTCCCGCAGCCCGGCCAGGTCGTGCACGTCACCGGGCAGCGCGGCCACTTCGGCCACCGCCACCTCGGGGTGGAGCGCGGCGAAACGGTCGCGCGTGCGCTGCTCGCGGGAGAGCAGTTGCATACGTTCGGCGTGCAGCCTCAGCAGGCCGGCCGTGAGTTGGTCGACGGTCCGCTCCACATGCGGATCGTCGGTCTCGGGCTGGTCGGTGGCCGCGATGCGCTCCATGTCCGTGGCGGCGGGGGAGCCTGCGTCGGGAGCTGGTGCCTCGGGAGCGGCCGTGTCTGAACTGTCGTACGTGTCGGGGGAGTTACGAAGACCAGCTTTCCCGGCCTCCTGATCCACAATGCGGGGCTCTTCAAGATTTTCCGCGGCGGCGAGCGCCCGCTCGGCCGACAGACGGTCGGCGCCGCTGCCGTGGACCCGGTTGAGCACCAGTCCGGCGAGCGGCATGTCCTCGGCGGCCAGCCGCTCCACGAAGTACGCGGCCTCCCGCAGCGCGTCCCGCTCCGGTGCGGCCACCACCAGGAACGCCGTGCCGGGCGCCTGGAGCAGCTTGTACGTGGCGTCCGCGCGCGTGCGGAAGCCGCCGAACATCGAGTCCATCGCGGCCACGAACGTCTGCACGTCCTTCAGCAGCGGTCCGCCGAGGAGCTTGCCGAGGGCGCCGGTCATCATCGACATGCCGACGTTCAGGAACTTCATGCCCGCGCGCCCGCCGACCTTCGCCGGGGCGAGGAGGACGCGGATCAGCTTGCCGTCCAGGAACGACCCGAGCCGCTTGGGCGCGTCCAGGAAGTCCAGCGCCGAACGGGACGGCGGGGTGTCCACGACGATGAGGTCCCACTCGTCCTTGGACCGCAGCTGGCCCAGCTTCTCCATCGCCATGTACTCCTGCGTGCCCGCGAAGCCCGCCGAGAGCGACTGGTAGAAGGGGTTGCCCAGGATGGCGGCCGCGCGCTCCGGGTCCGCGTGCGCCTCGACGATCTCGTCGAAGGTGCGCTTCATGTCGAGCATCATGGCGTGCAGCTCGCCGGTGCCCTCGACGCCCTTCACGCGGCGCGGGGTGTTGTCCAGCGAGTCGATGCCCATGGACTGGGCGAGCCGGCGGGCCGGGTCGATGGTCAGCACGACCACCTTCCGGCCCCGTTCGGCGGCCCGCAGGCCCAGCGCCGCCGCCGTCGTCGTCTTGCCGACGCCGCCCGAGCCGCAGCACACCACGATCCGGGTCGCCGGGTCGTCGAGCAGCGGGTCGAGGTCGAGCACGCGGGATGCGGAGAGGTGGTGGGGGCGGCGGACCGGATCCTGGGTCTGTTCCGGGTTCGTCCTGTGCGTCTGCCTCGGTTCCGGCTTCTGCCTCGGGCCGCTCATGAGTTCCCCTCTGCTTCCGGGACAGACGCCCGTGGACCAGCTTCCGACGCGCGGCGGGTCACCATGACAGGTCCTGTTCCCGCAGCTCGCGCGCGAGGGCGTACAGGCCCGCCAGATCCATGCCCTCCGCGAGCAGGGGCAGTTCGTGCACGGGCAGGCCCAGGTCGGCCAGGACCGCGCGCTGCTCGCGCTCCAGGGCATGCCGCTCGGCGTACTCCGCGGCCTGCCCCAGCAGCGGATCGACCAGCCGCTCGGCCAGCCCGCCGCGCCGCGCCCCGCCCAGCCCCGCCGCCGACAGCGACTTGGCCACGGCGGCGCGCGGGACGCTGCGGACGAGTTCCAGATCGGTCGTGTCCAACACCTCGGGCCGCATCATGTTCACGATGACCCGGCCCACCGGCAGCCGCGCCGCCCGCAGCTCGGCGATACCGTCCGCCGTCTCCTGGACGGGCATCTCCTCCAGCAGCGTCACCAGGTGCACCGCCGTCTCCGGCGACTTCAGCACCCGCATCACGGCCTGCGCCTGATTGTGTATCGGCCCTATGCGGGCGAGGCCCGCCACCTCGTCGTTCACGTTCAGGAAGCGCGTGATGCGCCCGGTGGGCGGCGCGTCCATGACCACGTGGTCGTAGACGAAGCGGCCCGCCTTGTCCTTGCGGCGGACGGCCTCGCAGGCCTTGCCGGTCAGGAGGACGTCCCGCAGGCCCGGCGCGATGGTGGTGGCGAAGTCGATGGCGCCGAGCTTCTTCAGGGCCCGGCCGGCGCCGCCCATCTTGTAGAACATCTGGAGGTAGTCCAGAAGGGCCAGTTCGGGGTCGATGGCGAGGGCGTACACCTCCCCGCCCCCGGGCGCGACGGCGATCTTCCGCTCCTCGTAGGGCAGTGGCTGCGTCTCGAAGAGCTGCGCGATGCCCTGCCTGCCCTCGACCTCGACGAGGAGCGCGCGCTTCCCCTCCGTCGCGAGGGCGAGCGCGAGTGCGGCGGCGACCGTGGTCTTTCCGGTCCCGCCCTTACCGCTGACGACCTGGAGCCTGCTCACGTCTTCGAGCCTAACCAGTCGGTGCGCCGACTACGCGACAGCCTGTGGACAACGTGCCGCGGTCGGCCGTCGGGGTCGCCCGGGGCAGCGGATAAAGTCGGCCGCATGACCAAGTGGGAATACGCAACCGTGCCGCTGCTCGTCCACGCCACGAAGCAGATTCTGGACACCTGGGGCGAGGACGGCTGGGAGCTCGTCCAGGTCGTGCCCGGGCCGAACAACCCCGAGCAGCTCGTCGCCTACCTGAAGCGGGAGAAGCAGGCATGAGCGCCGTCGAGGAGAAGCTGGCCGAGCTGGGGCTGACGCTGCCGGAGGTCGTGCCTCCGCTGGCCGCGTACCAGCCCGCCGTGCAGTCGGGCGTGTACGTCTACACCGCCGGCCAGCTGCCGATGGTGGACGGCAAGCTTCCGGTGACCGGCAAGGTGGGCGCCGAGGTCACCGCCGAGGAGGCCAAGGACCTCGCGCGCGTCTGCGCCCTGAACGCCCTGGCCGCCGTGAAGTCGGTCGCGGGCGACCTGGACCGTGTCGCGCGGATCGTGAAGGTCGTGGGCTTCGTGGCCTCCGCCTCGGACTTCACCGGGCAGCCGGGTGTCATCAACGGCGCCAGCGAGCTGTTCGCCGAGGTCCTGGGCGACAAGGGCGTCCACGCGCGCAGCGCGGTGGGTGTGGCGGTGCTGCCGCTGGACGCGCCCGTGGAGGTCGAGGTGCAGGTGGAGCTGACCGGGGCGTAGGTCTCCGGCGGTCCGGGCGGAGGGCGGTCTCGTCGGGCTCGGGTGCGTGTCCGGGCTCGGGTCCGTGGGCCGGCCGGCGGGTTCAGAGCGTGGTGCGCGGGTCGATGATGCCGTGTTCTTCCAGGTAGTCCAGCTGCGCCCGGACCGAGAGCTCCGCCGCCGGCCACAGTGAGCGGTCCACGTCCGCGTACACATGGGCCACCACCTCGGCCGGCGAGCGGTGGCCGTCCTCCACCGCCGTCTCGACCTGGGCGAGGCGGTGGGCGCGGTGGGCCAGGTAGAACTCGACCGCGCCCTGCGCGTCCTCCAGGACCGGGCCGTGGCCCGGCAGCACGGTGTGCACGCCGTCGTCGACCGTGAGGGAGCGCAGGCGGCGCAGGCTGTCCAGGTAGTCGCCGAGGCGGCCGTCGGGGTGTGCCACGACGGTCGTGCCCCGGCCCAGGATCGTGTCGCCCGTCAGGACGGCCTGGTCGGCCGGCAGATGGAAGCACAGCGAGTCGGCGGTGTGGCCCGGCGTCGGCACCACCCGCAGCTCCAGGCCGCCGACGGTGACGACGTCCCCGGCGCCGAGCCCCTCGTCCCCGAGCCGCAGCGCCGGGTCGAGCGCACGCACGCGTGTGCCGGTCAGTTCGGCGAACCGCATGGCGCCCTCGGCGTGGTCCGGGTGCCCGTGCGTGAGCAGCGTCAGGGCGACGCGCTTGCCGGACCGCTCGGCCGTGGCGACGACGTTGCGCAGGTGCGCCTCGTCCTGCGGGCCCGGGTCGATGACGACGGCGAGGTCGGAGTCCGGCTCCGACACGATCCAGGTGTTGGTGCCGTCCAGGGTCATCGGCGACGCGTTGGGGGCCAGGACGTTGACGGCGCGGGCGGTGGCCGGGCCGGAGACGACCGCGTCTCGTGGCTGGCCGGGGAGGGTGGCGGCGTCCGTCATGCGAGGGGGCCTTCCGGGGCGGTTGCGGTCATGCGGGGGTCCCGCCGGTCGGGATGTGCTTGGTGAACTCGTCGTGGCCGGGCCAGGCGAGCACGATCTCGCCGTTCACGAGGCTGGCCCGCGCGAGGACGGCCGTGAGGTCGCGGTCGGGGGCGGCGGCCAGGGCCTCGGCGGCGGTCCCGTACGGGATGAGCTGGCGCAGGGTCGCGATGGTGGGCGGCATCATCAGCAGCTCGCCCTTGTCGTAGCCGGCGGCGGCCTCGGCGGGGCGGATCCAGACGGTGCGGTCGGCCTCGGTGGAGGCGTTGCGCGTGCGCTGGCCTTCCGGGAGGGCGGCGACGAAGAACCAGGTGTCGTAGCGGCGGGGCTCGAACTCCGGGGTGATCCAGCGGGTCCAGGCGCCGAGGAGGTCGGAGCGCAGGACCAGGCCGCGGCGGTCCAGGAACTCGGCGAACGACAGGTCGCGGGCGACCAGGGCGGCGCGGTCCGCCTCCCAGTCGTCGCCGGTGGTGTCGCCGACGACGGTGTCCTCGGTGGGGCCGGCGAGCAGGACGCCCGCTTCCTCGTAGGTCTCGCGGACCGCCGCGCAGACGATCGCCTGGGCCGTGGCCTCCTCGACGCCCAGTCGGGACGACCACCACGCGCGCGTGGGGCCCGCCCAGCGGATCTCCTGCTCGTCGCGGGGGTCGACGCCGCCGCCGGGGTAGGCGTAGGCGCCGGCGGCGAAGGCCATGGAGGTGCGGCGGCGGAGCATGTGGACGAGCGGGCCGGGTGACGGCTGCTGGGCCGTGGCAGGGTCCTTGAGCAGCATCACCGTGGCGGCGCGCCTGGGGGCGACCGGGGTCAGGCTTCCGTCCGCGAGCGCGCGGATGCGGTCCGGCCACTCCGGTGGGTACCACTGCCCGTTTGCCATGGGCGCGAGGCTATCTCTTGACGCGCGGATGTTCGAGAGGGGAGTGGGGGCGGGAGTGCGGTGAGGTGCGGGTTTGTGCCTGCGGTGGGCCCCTGCGGGCGGGCGGGGGTGCGTCTGGCGCCCGGGACACCCCGGCACGGCCCCTCACCGCCGTACGCGGCCCCCGGGGCGAACGCAGCGGGGTCCCGCCTCGGGTGGGAGGCGGGACCCCGGCGGTGCGGCTCTATGTCAGCGGGAGCGCTTGGCCAGGCGTTCCACGTCGAGGAGGATCACCGCGCGGGCCTCCAGGCGGAGCCAGCCGCGGCCCGCGAAGTCGGCCAGTGCCTTGTTGACCGTCTCGCGCGAGGCGCCGACCAGCTGGGCCAGCTCCTCCTGCGTCAGGTCGTGGACGACGTGAATGCCCTCCTCGGACTGCACGCCGAAGCGGCGGGAGAGGTCGAGCAGGGCGCGGGCCACGCGGCCGGGGACGTCCGAGAAGACGAGGTCGGACATCGCGTCGTTGGTACGCCGGAGGCGGCGGGCGACGGCACGCAGGAGCGCGGTGGCCACCTCGGGGCGGGCGTTCAGCCAGGGCTGGAGGTCGCCGTGGCCGAGGCCGAGCAGCTTGACCTCGGTCAGCGCGGTGGCGGTCGCCGTGCGCGGGCCCGGGTCGAACAGGGAGAGCTCGCCGATGAGCTCTCCGGGGCCGACGACGGCGAGCATGTTCTCGCGGCCGTCGGGGGACGTGCGGTGAAGTTTGACCTTGCCCTCGGTGACGACATAGAGCCGGTCGCCGGGGTCGCCCTCGTGGAAGAGGGAGTCGCCCCGTGCGAGCGTCACCTCACTCATGGAGGCGCGCAGTTCCGCGGACTGCTCGTCGTCGAGAGCCGCGAAGAGCGGATTGCGCCGCAGAACGTCGTCCACGAGTTCTCTCCTTGTCGACCTGCTCAGGGGGTCGATTCCCCCGCGTGCCAGGGGACCGTGTTCCCCATTTTGCCGGACGGTCCAAACAGTGTGATCTGTCACAAGGATGCCGCACACATGTCCTGGGGTAAGCGGCAGGGGTCCAATTGGGCGCCGATCTTCGCGGTCCAGGGCGGATGTCGGTGCCGGGCTTTAGGCTGGCCGAGTGTCCAAAACGCCGGTGAGAGCACAGGCCAAGGGGGCTGCGCGGGTGGTTGATCGTCGTGATTCCGCTGTGGGCGAACAGAGCCCTGGTGGAGGGAAGAGAACGGCGCAAACGGCCAAAAAGGCGCCGGGTGGAGCCGCCGTGCGTGGCGAGAAAGCGGCGGTGAAGGGTGCGTCGCGCACGGCTCTGGTGCGCAGGGCCCGGCGGATCAACCGGGAGCTCGCCGAGGTCTATCCGTACGCCCATCCCGAGCTGGACTTCGAGAATCCGTTCCAGCTTCTCGTCGCGACCGTTCTGTCCGCCCAGACCACCGATCTGCGCGTCAACCAGACGACGCCGGCGCTTTTCGCCAAGTACCCCGGGCCCGAGGACCTGGCCACCGCCAATCCGGAGGAGGTCGAGGAGATCCTGCGTCCGTGCGGGTTCTTCCGGGCCAAGACCCGGTCGGTGATGGGGCTGTCCAAGGCGCTCGTGGAGGACTACGGCGGGGAGGTCCCGGGGCGGCTGGAAGAGCTGGTCAAGCTGCCCGGAGTCGGGCGGAAGACCGCTTTCGTGGTGCTGGGGAACGCGTTCGGGCGACCCGGGATCACCGTGGACACGCACTTCCAGCGGCTGGTGCGGCGCTGGCAGTGGACCGAGCAGACCGACCCCGACAAGATCGAGGCCGAGGTCGGGGCGCTGTTTCCCAAGAGCGACTGGACGGATCTGTCGCACCACGTGATCTGGCACGGCCGCCGCATCTGCCATGCGCGCAAGCCCGCGTGTGGCGCCTGCCCCATCGCCCCGCTGTGCCCGGCGTACGGGGAGGGCGAGACCGATCCGGAGAAGGCGCGGAAGCTGCTGAAGTACGAGAAGGGCGGCTTCCCCGGGCAGCGGCTGAAGCCGCCGCAGGCCTATCTGGACGCGGGTGGCAAGCCGGCTCCGCCGCTGGGGGCCGCGTGACGTGGTGCGGGTGTGCGGAACGATCCGGGGGGCGTCCCGCGTTGAAGCTGGCAGGACGACGGGGGTGGCGATGGCGCGGGTGAGCGGTACGCAGGGCGGCCCGGTGGTGCTCAGCAAGGACGGGCTGCCGGGCTGGCTGGAGCCGGTGGCGCGGGTCGTGGACACCGTCGAGCCGTTGCAGCTGAGCCGCTTCCTGCCGCCGAAGGACGGGGCCGGGCGCCAGTCGGCCGTGCTGATCCTGTTCGGGGAGGGCGAGCGGGGGCCCGAGCTGCTGCTGATGGAGCGGGCCAGTTCCCTGCGGTCGCATGCCGGGCAGCCGTCGTTCCCGGGGGGTGCGCTCGATCCCGAGGACGGTGATCCGGGGGCTGATGGGCCGCTGCGGGCCGCGCTGCGGGAGGCCGAGGAGGAGACCGGTCTCGATCCGAGCGGGGTGCAGCTCTTCGGGGTGCTGCCACGGCTGTACATCCCGGTCAGCGGGTTCGTCGTCACGCCGGTGCTGGGCTGGTGGCGCGAGCCGAGTCCGGTCGGCGTCGTCGATCCGAACGAGACCGCCCGCGTCTTCACCGTCCCCGTGGCGGATCTCACGAATCCGGACAACCGTGCCACCACGGTCCACCCCAGCGGCCATCGAGGTCCGGCATTTCTGGTCGAATCGGCCCTGGTGTGGGGGTTCACGGCCGGTGTCATCGACCGGTTGCTCCATTTCTCCGGCTGGGAGCGGCCCTGGGACCGGGGGAAGCAGGTCCCGCTCGACTGGCGGTCATGACAGGGTGTCTGCGGTGCTGTGCCGTCCCGGGGGCCGTCTTGTCCGAAATGCCGCCGGGTCCACGGCCGACCTGATGAGCGAAGAATGATGAGGCGAGGCTAGAACCGGTGAACGTGCTGGACATCCTGTTGCTGGTCGCCGCCGTCTGGTTCGCGATCATCGGCTACCGCCAGGGCTTCGTCGTCGGCATCCTGTCGGTGATCGGCTTCCTCGGGGGCGGTCTCGTGGCCGTGTACCTCCTTCCGGTCATCTGGGACGCCCTCACCGACAACGCCGAGGTGAGCACCACCGCGGCCGTCGTCGCCGTCATCGTCGTGATCGTCTGCGCCTCCATCGGGCAGGCGCTGACCACCCATCTCGGCAACAAGCTGCGCCGGTACATCACCTGGTCCCCGGCCCGCGCGCTGGACGCGACCGGCGGCGCCCTCGTCAACGTCGTGGCGATGCTCCTCGTGGCCTGGCTGATCGGCTCGGCCCTCGCCGGGACGACACTGCCGACGCTCGGCAAGGAGGTCCGCGGCTCCAAGGTGCTGCTGGGTGTGTCGCGGGCGCTGCCCGACCAGGCCGACACCTGGTTCGCGGACTTCTCCTCCGTCCTCGCGCAGAACGGCTTCCCGCAGGTCTTCAGCCCGTTCTCGAACGAGCCCATCACCGAGGTCCAGCCGCCCGACCCGGCGCTCGCGAAGAGCCCGGTGGCCACCCGCGCGCAGCGCTCCATCGTCAAGGTCGTGGGGACGGCGACGAGTTGCGGCAAGGTCCTGGAGGGCACCGGCTTCGTGTTCTCCGAGCGCCGCGTCATGACCAACGCGCACGTCGTCGGCGGCGTCGACGAACCCACCGTCCAGATAGGCGGAGAGGGCCGGCGGTACGACGCGACGGTCGTCCTGTACGACTGGAAGCGCGACATCGCCGTCCTGGACGTGCCCGATCTCGAGGCGCCCGCCCTGCGGTTCACGGCCGACGACGCCGAGAGCGGCGACGGCGCGATCATCGCGGGCTTCCCGGAGAACGGCGCGTACGACGTGCGGGCCGCGCGGGTGCGCGGGCGTCTGCCGGCGAACGGCCCGGACATCTACCACCGCGGCACCGTCAGCCGGGACGTCTACTCGCTGTACACGACCGTCCGCCAGGGCAACTCCGGCGGCCCGCTCCTCACCCCCCAGGGCAAGGTGTACGGCGTGGTGTTCGCCAAGTCCCTCGACGACGCCGACACCGGCTACGCGCTGACCGCGGACGAGATCCGGCAGGACATCGTCAAGGGGCGTACCGCCAAGCAGCAGGTGGACAGCGACAGCTGCGCGCTGTGAGTCCGGTGGTACAGGAGAGCGTGGCGCCTGTCAGCCGCGTGGGTGGCGCAGGCGTACCGAGACCCAGCGGGCCCGGCGGCGAAGGATGCGCGGAATCCCCACCCGGGGGTCCGCGACCGGCATCTGCGGGGCGCTGCCTCGCTGGTGGGAGCTCAGCCCGCCGGCCGAGCGCCGATTGCGTGCCGCGTCACTGTAGTCGTGCGTCCAGCCCATACCCCGACGTCTGCCCCCGCCCCAAGGTCGATAACCGCGCCGGGAGACCCCAATTGGCCTATGCGCGAGGCAATTGGCTGTTCGAAGAACAGGTGTTCAGTTCCGGATAGCGGGCGGGCCGGCCCGGTCACCGGTCGGGCTCGGGGTCCTTCAGCCAGTTGATGAGTTCGGTGGAGAAGGCGACCGGGTCCTCCTCGTGCGGGAAGTGCCCGAGACCGTCGAACAGCCGCCAGCGGTACGGCGCTTCGACGTACTCACCCGAACCGGCCGCGCTGCGCGTCCGCATCACCGGGTCGAGGGAGCCGTGCAGATGCAGCGTCGGGACGCGGACCGGGCGCTTCATCCGGCGGTTGAACTGGATGCCGTCCGGGCGGGCCAGCGAACGCACCATCCAGCGGTACGGCTCGATCGAGCAGTGCGCCGTGGACGGGATGCAGATCGCCTTCCGGTACGTCTCCACCGCGTCGTCGTCCGGCAGGCGCGGGCCCGACCAGTCCCGGATCAGCCGGCCGACCAGCGCCCCGTCGTCGGCGGTCAGCTGCCGCTCGGGGATCCAGGGCCGCTGGAAGCCCCAGATGTACGAGCCCGCACTCGTCTGCTTCACGTCCGAGAGCATCGCCGACCGCCAGCGCCGGGGGTGCGGCATGGACGCGACCGCGAGCCGGCGCACCAGCTTGGGGCGCATCACGGCCGCCGTCCACGCCAGATAGCCGCCCAGGTCGTGTCCGACCAGCGCGGCGTCGGGCTCGCCGAGCGAGCGGACCACGCCGGTGATGTCGAGGGCGAGGTTGGCCGGGTCGTAACCGCGCGGCGTACGGTCGCTGCCGCCCACGCCCCGCAGGTCCATCGCCACGGCACGGAACCCCGCGTCGGCGAGTGCGACGAGCTGGTGCCGCCACGCCCACCAGAACTGCGGGAAGCCGTGCAGCAGCATGACCAGGGGGCCGTCGCCCATCTCGGCGATGTGGAAGCGCGCGCCGTTCGCCGCGACGTCCCGGTGCGTCCAGGGGCCGTCGAGTCGTACGACCGAGCCGGGTTGTGCCGAAGGGGCGGGATCCGTCATGACGACGAGCGTGCCACAGCCTCGATGGCGGCGGGTGCCCGGTCCTCCAGCTCGGCCGCGGGAACCGGCCGCGGGTGCGGCTTGGCGTTCTGCAGGACGCCCGCCGTCTCCTTCATCGACGACGCGACCTTCTGCGGGCTCTTGCTCTTCTTGGCCTTCTTCGCGAAGACGACGCCGATCAGCGCGAGCACCACCGCGACGAGGACGTTGGCGGCGAAGGACAGCAGGAAGCAGAGCGCGAGGTTCCAGTCGCTCCAGGTCCTGATGCCGTACGCCAGGGCGAAGTTCAGCATCGGCAGCGAGAACACCAGCACCGCGCCCGCCAGCGAGAACGCCCCGCCGCTCGTCGCACCGCGCTTGACGTCCTGCTTGAGCTGCGCCTTGGCCAGCGCGATCTCGTCATGCACCAGCGCCGACAATTCGGTCGTCGCCGAGGCGAACAGCTGGCCGATGCTGCGTTCGGCGCCGACCGGGCTGCCGTCGGGTGCGCTCATCGCGGTCTCCCTCGTAGTCACGGTTCCGTCTTCCGCCTGACCGAGTACGGTTCCGTCTTTTGTACCGTCCCGTCAGATCATGCCCGACGGTGCCCCTCATCGCCTGCCCTGCCCACCCCTTCGGCAACCGCGTCGCGCGCGGCGGCCTTCTCCTCGGCGAGCCGGCGGTGCTCGGCGGCCTTGCGTTCGAGCAGGGCGGCCATGCGCAGGTGGTACTCGGGGTCGTCCTGCTCGTAGATGTCCGGCACCCCGGAGGCGTCCTCGTCGCGCTCCTCCTCCTCGCACATCCGGCGGTACTTGGCGTTCCGTATCTTCAGCAGCACGGTCGCCAGCGCCGCCGCGATGAGGGAGCCGAGGAGGACGGACGCCTTGACCTCGTCGGTGAGCGTGGGGTCGTCCGTGAAGGCGAGTTCGTCGATCAGCAGGGACACGGTGAAGCCGATCCCGGCGAGGGTCGCCACGGCGAACAGGTCCGCCCACGCCAGGTCGTCGCTGAGGGAGGCCCGGGTGAAGCGGGCCGTCAGCCAGGTGCCGCCGAAGATGCCCACGGTCTTGCCGACGACGAGCCCGAGCAGCACTCCGAGCGTCTCCGGCTGGGTGAACACGTCCCGCAGCGCGCCCCCCGAGACCACGACCCCGGCGCTGAACAGCGCGAACAGCGGCACGGCCAGCCCCGCCGAGAGCGGCCGTACGAGGTGCTCGATGTGCTCGCCCGGGGACTCCTTCTCGCCCTCGCGCGTGCTGCAGCGCAGCATCAGGCCCATCGCGACACCGGCGATGGTGGCGTGGATGCCGCTGTTGTACATCAGCCCCCAGATGACGACGGCGAGCGGCACGTACACGTACCAGCCGCGCACGCCCTTGCGCAGCAGCAGCCAGAAGACGACCAGGCCCGCGACGGCTCCGCCGAGCGCGGCGAAGTTCAGCTGCTCGGTGAAGAACAGCGCGATGATCAGGATGGCGAAGAGGTCGTCGACGACGGCGAGGGTCAGCAGGAAGGCGCGCAGCGCGCTCGGCAGCGAGGTGCCGATGACGGCGAGGACGGCCAGCGCGAACGCGATGTCGGTCGCCGTCGGCACGGCCCAGCCCGCCGTCGAACCGCCGCCCGTCAGCACGGTCACCGTGTACACGAGGGCCGGTGCCGCCATGCCGCACAGGGCCGCGACGACCGGCAGGACGGCCTTGCTCGGGTCCTTCAGATCACCGGCGACCAGCTCGCGCTTGAGCTCGATCCCGGCGACGAAGAAGAAGATCGCGAGGAGCCCGTCGGCCGCCCAGTGCTCGACGGACAGGTTCAGGCCCAGCGACTCGGGGCCGAAGTGGTAGTGCCCGACCGTCTCGTAACTGTGCTGCAGGGCCGGAATGTTCGCCCACAGCAGCGCGGCGATCGCGGCGACGAGGAGCAGGACACCGCCGACGGTCTCGGTGCGCAGCGCGTCCGCCACGAAGTTCCGCTCGGGCAGCGACAGCCGTCCGAAGGCCTTGCGGGTGGGAGCGGGGGGAGGGGACGCGGCCACGGGGAATTACCTCCGGTCGATGGGCATGGCGGAGCACATGCCGACCAGACTTCCCGGCGCACCTATGAACGATTTCGCTGCGTTCAGCCTACTCACGGGTGCACGGGGGTGCATCCGGGTCTCAGCGTACGAACGTGAAGGGCACCCGGCGCGCGCTGGGCGCCGGGTGCCCTCGGGACGTGGTGGGACGGCTCAGTCCTCGCCGGCCGACGTCGGCAGCTTCGCCTGGATGAGGTCCATGACGGTCGAGTCGGTCAGCGTGGTCACATCACCGAGCTGGCGGTTCTCGGCGACGTCCCGCAGGAGACGGCGCATGATCTTGCCGGAGCGGGTCTTCGGCAGCTCGGCCACCGGCAGGATCCGCTTGGGCTTGGCGATCGGGCCGAGGGTGGCGCCGACGTGGTTGCGCAGGTCGGCGACCAGGTCCTCGGTCTCGGCGGCCGTGCCGCGCAGGATGACGAAGGCCACGATGGCCTGGCCGGTGGTCTCGTCGGCGGCGCCGACGACGGCCGCCTCGGCGACCGACGGGTGGGACACCAGCGCCGACTCCACCTCCGTGGTGGAGATGTTGTGGCCGGACACCAGCATCACGTCGTCGACCCGGCCGAGGAGCCAGATGTCGCCGTCGTCGTCCTTCTTCGCCCCGTCACCGGCGAAGTACTTGCCCTCGAACCGGGACCAGTACGTGTCGATGAACCGCTGGTCGTCGCCCCAGATGGTGCGCAGCATCGACGGCCACGGCTCGGTGAGGACCAGGTAGCCGCCTCCGCCGTTGGGCACCTCGTTCGCCTCGTCGTCCACGACGGTCGCGGAGATGCCGGGCAGCGGGCGCTGGGCCGAGCCGGGCTTGGCCTCGGTCACACCGGGCAGCGGCGAGATCATCATGGCGCCGGTCTCGGTCTGCCACCAGGTGTCGACGACCGGGGTGGTGTCGGCGCCGATGTTCTTGCGGTACCAGATCCACGCCTCGGGGTTGATGGGCTCGCCCACCGAGCCCAGGACGCGCAGCGAGGACAGGTCGAACTTCGCGGGGATGTCGTCGCCCCACTTCATGAACGTCCGGATCGCCGTCGGCGCCGTGTAGAGGATCGTCACCCCGTACTTCTGCACGATCTCCCAGAAACGCCCCTGGTGCGGGGTGTCGGGCGTGCCCTCGTACATGACCTGCGTCGCGCCGTTCGCCAGCGGCCCGTACACGATGTACGAGTGACCGGTGACCCAGCCGACGTCCGCGGTGCACCAATAGACGTCGGTCTCCGGCTTGAGGTCGAAGACGGCGTGGTGGGTGTAGGCGGTCTGGGTGAGGTAGCCGCCGGAGGTGTGCAGGATGCCCTTGGGCTTACCGGTCGTGCCGGACGTGTAGAGGATGAAGAGCGGCTGCTCGGCGCCGAACGCCTCCGGGGTGTGCTCGGCGGACTGCCGGTCGACGACCTCGTGCCACCACACGTCACGGCTGTCGTCCCAGGCCACGTCCTGGCCGGTACGGCGGACCACGAGCACGTGCTCGACGTTGTCCACCTTGGAGACCGCCTCGTCCACGGCGGGCTTGAGCGCGGACGGCTTGCCGCGCCGGTAGCCACCGTCGGAGGTGATGACGACCTTGGCGTCGGCGTCCTGGATGCGGGTGGCGAGCGCGTCGGCGGAGAAGCCGCCGAACACGACCGAGTGGGCGGCGCCGATGCGCGCGCACGCCAGCATCGCGACGGCCGTCTCGGGGATCATCGGCATGTAGACGGCGACCCGGTCGCCCTTGCGCACGCCCAGCTCCAGCAGCGCGTTGGCCGCCTTGGAGACCTCGTCCTTGAGCTCGGCGTAGGTGATGGCGCGGCTGTCGCCGGGCTCGCCCTCGAAGTGGATGGCCACCCGGTCGCCGTGGCCGGCCTCGACATGCCGGTCCACGCAGTTGTAGGCGACGTTGAGCTCGCCGTCCTGGAACCACTTGGCGAACGGCGGGTTCGACCAGTCCAGCGTCTCGGTCGGCTCCTTGGCCCAGGTCAGGCGGCGGGCCTGCTCGGCCCAGAAGCCGAGCCTGTCAGCCTTGGCCTGTTCATACGCCTCCGCCGTGACGTTGGCGTTGGCAGCCAGGTCGGCGGGGGGTGCGAACCTGCGCTCTTCCTTGAGCAGGTTGGCCAGGCTTTCGTTGCTCACGACATCTCCCTTTCCCAGGGTGTCCGTTGTGTCCCAGGCCACAGCTCATCAGACCCGAGGGCCCGCTGACAAGGGTCGACGGATAATTGGTTTAGACCTGTCTGCGGCCGGGTGCACACCTGCTGTCGGCGCCGGTCATCCGTTCCCACGGACGCCGTACGCACGCGGTTCAGGCATGTAATCCCTTTCACACTCCGACGCCGGGGCCTGCGGGGACTCCCGTACGAGTCGCCCGGATGGCCCCGGCCGGGGGCCGCGGTGCGTTGCGGCGACCGGTGGGAGCGGGATGCCGCCCGTCCTGCGATGCGCGGGCCCCCTGGGTGTCGCGCGGCCCCGTGCTCGGGGCGGGGCCGCGCGGCTTCGGCCGGGTCAGGCCGACAGGTCGGCGACCCCGACGTGGTCGAACACCTCGTCCTCCCCGCCCTCGGCCAGCAGGTACGCCTGGGCCTCGCCGACGTGGAAGTACATCCCGTGCAGCTCCAGCTCTCCGGCCCGCAGGGCCCGGCTCACCGAGTCATGGGCGCGCAGATGCTCCAGCTGCTGGATCACATTGGTCAGGCAGAGCTGCTCGACCGCGTCGGCCGCCGCTCGCCCGGCGAGTCTGGCCGTGGGCCGGCTGCCGTCGGCCATCCGGGCGACGCTCGGTCCGCCGTGCCGCAGCCATCTGCGGAGCGGGGTCTCCACGCCGTCTTGGCCGGTGGCCTGGGCGGTGTTCCGGGCGGTGTCCTCGTCGGAGGCGAGCAGGGCCTGCATGGCCCCGCACCCGGAGTGTCCGCACACCGTGATGGACCGCACCCGCAGCACGTCCACCGCGTACTCGATCGCGGCGGCCACCGAGTCGTCCCCGCTCTCCTCGCCGGGCGGCGGGACGAGATTGCCGACGTTGCGGACGACGAAAAGGTCCCCGGGGCCGCTGCTGGTGATCATCGAGGTGACCAGCCGGGAGTCCGCGCAGGTGAGGAACAGCTGCGAGGGCTGCTGCCCCTCCCGTGCCAGCCGCGCCAGCTCGCCCCGCACGAGCGGCGCGGTGTTGCGCTGGAACGCGCTGATGCCTCGGGCCAGTTGGTGGGCGGTGACGGTGCCGGTGCCGGCGGGCGCGGCGGTGCGGGTGGCTGTGGGTGTGCTGGTGGTGCCGGTCGTCGCGGGCCCTTCGGCGGCTGGGCTGCCGGAGGCGACCGGAGTCGTCGGGCCCGTGAGCGTCCCCGCTGCGGTGGCGAGTGCGGTGAGTCCGTCGGTCAGGGTGGAGGGCTGGGTGGGGGACTGGGTGGAGGGCTCGGTGTCCTCGGGTGCGGGTCCGTCGCCCGTGGTGCCGGGGCCGGTCGGGCCGTCGGAGGTGCCCGTCTCCGGGATGGCGCACTGGTGGTTGCGCCACGGCGTCCACGGGTGGCAGCGGCAGCCGGACGTGTCGGAGGTGCCCGGACCGCCGTCCAGGTGGAGGCCGGCCGCTCCCGTCGGTTCGCCGATCCGGACGCCGGTGCGGCGGCCGACCAGTTCGACGGTGCCTCCGTGTGCCGCCTGGGTGCTCTGCCAGTCCTGGAGGGACTCGTACGCCGCGTGGTCCATGAAGGAGCCGTCCAACTCCACGACGGCGTGGGCGCCTTGCGGGACCTGGTGCAGGGTGCGGCTGAGCCGGGGCACCGCGAGGAACGTCAACTGACCTCGGACACGGACGCGATGGACTCCTTCCTGCGCGTGGTGGGTGATCCGGGTGCGGGTGAGGCGGTGCAGGGCGACGCCGACCGCCATGGCGATCCCCAGCGTCACGCCCTGGAGGACGCCGAGGAAGACCACGCCGAGGGTGGTGACGGCGTAGACGAGCACTTCGCGGTGGCGGGTCACCGTGCGGATGTGGTGCAGGGACACCATCTGGATGCCGACGGCCATCACCAGGGCGGCGAGCGAGGCGAGCGGGATGAGCTCGAGCACCGGGACCATCAGCAGCGCGGCGATCACTACGAGAACGCCGTGCAGCATCGTGGAGTTCCGGCTGACGGCACCCGCGTTCACATTCGCCGTGCTGCGGACCGCCACTCCGGCGATGGGGAGGCCGCCGAGGGCACCGGAGACGACGTTGGCGGCGCCCTGGCCGAGCAGTTCGCGGTCGAGGTCGGCGCGGCCGACGCGGGCGGACAACTCGGGCCGGGCGGCGACCAGCTTGTCCACGGCGACCGCGCCGAGCAGCGACTGCACGCTGCACACCAGCGTGATCGTGAGCACGGCGGCGATCAGGCCGAGCACGGGGCCTTCGGGGAGGCCGGCCAGGGCGTGGCTGCTCCAGGACGGCAGGTCCACCTTGGGCAGGCTGAACCCGAGGAGTGCCGCGCAGCCGGTGGCCCCGGTGACGGCGACCAGGGGCGCGGGTACGGTCCGCAGGAGGTGTCCGGCCCGGCCGGGGAGGCGGGGCCAGGCCAGGAGCAGCGTGAGGGTCAGGGCGCTCACCGCGAGGGCGGCGGTCTGTACCTGGGCGAGTTGGGCCGGCAGGTCCCGCAGGTTGAGCAGGACCGAGCTGTGCGGGGTGCCGCCGAGGACGATGTGCAGCTGGGCCACGGCGATGGTGACGCCGATGCCGGCGAGCATGCCGTGCACGATGGCCGGGCTGACGGCGAGGGCGGTGCGCGCCACGCGCAGGAGGCCGAGGCCGAGCTGGGCGAGTCCGGCGAGGACGGTGATGGCGCAGGTCGTACGCCATCCGTAGCGCTGGATCAGCTCGGCGGTCACGACGGTGAGTCCGGCGGCGGGGCCGCTGACCTGGAGGGGGGCGCCGCCGAGCCGTCCGACGACGACTCCGCCGACGGCGGCGGCCACGAGGCCGGCCTGCAGGGGGGCGCCGGTGGCGAGGGCGATGCCCAGGGAGAGGGGGAGGGCGATCAGGAAGACCGCGATGGACGCCGATACGTCGGCGCCGGCGAGGCGGGGGCCGCGGGGCCGGGCCGGCGGGCTGTGGGGCTCGTGGCTGTGCTCCTTGGGGTTGGCGTCGTCGTGGCGTGTGGGGGTGCAGGCTGACATGTTCCCGTCTCCTCCGGGGCAGCGCGGTCGCGGATCGTCGGGGCTCCTGGCGGTGCGCCAGGGGTCTGTCGCGGCCGTGTGGTCACGGCGTACAGCGGCGGGTGGTGACAGTCGGTAAACGGATCGTAATGGAGAGTAAAGACCGGGAATAGAGTGTCCGAGCAAATGGACTAATAAATCCCTCTGGAGGGTGAAGTGGCGGATTAGTCGGCTTGTCGTATTAATTCCACCTTCGACCCGTGCGATCTTGGCGGCGCCGCCGGACCCGAGAGAAGGAAGAAGGTGGACGGACATGGCCGCCACCCGCAGGACCGCTCCTCACCGCGCTACCGCCGTATCCGCCAGGTCGGCCACACCCCGCAGACGCACCCCACCGCACCGCTCCGCCGGACATCGCAGGATCGCCGCGGGCACCGCGATCGCCGCCGTCTGCGCGGCGTCGCTCGCGGGATGCGCGATCGGCTCCGACCCGGACGGGCAGGCCGCGCCCGGGCCGCAGAAGCAGAAGCCGGTGGCCCCCGCGCCGAAGAGCGCGATCCGCCTGATCGGCGACGGCTCCACGGCGTACACCGGCGCCCAGCCTCATCTGCCGCGGCCGGAACGCCTGAAGCCGGGCCAGAAGCCGCCCCAGTTCGTGGTGTTCTCCTGGGACGGTGCCGGTGAGGACAGCCAGAAGCTGTTCTCCCACTTCCGCAAGGTCGCCAAGGCCAACAACGCGACCATGACGTACTTCCTCAGCGGTGTGTACATGCTGCCGGAGGACAAGCGCGACCTCTACCGGCCGCCGCAGCACTCACCGGGCCGCTCGGACATCGGCTTCAACGACCAGGCGGGGATCACCGACACCGTGCGGCAGCTGCGCCTCGCCTGGCTGGAGGGCAACGAGATCGGCACCCACTTCAACGGGCACTTCTGCGGCAAGGGCGGCGGCGTCGGCGAGTGGTCCGTGAAGGAGTGGAAGGAGGAGATCAGCCAGGCCAAGAGGTTCGTGAAGTCCTGGAAGACCAACACCGGGATGGCACAGGCGGACCCTCTGCCCTTCGACTACGACAAGGAACTCATCGGCGCCCGCACGCCCTGCCTGGAAGGCCGCTCCAACTTCGTGAAGGCCGCCCGGGAGATGGGCTTCCGCTACGACTCCAGCGGCGTCAACAACCAGCTCTGGCCCACGAAGAAGGACGGTATGTGGGACCTGTCGATGCAGCTGGTGCCGTTCCCGGGGCACTCCTACGAACAGCTCACCATGGACTACAACTTCATGGTCAACCAGTCCGGGACCAAGACCCAGGGTGACCCCGCCAAGCACGAGTTCTGGGGCGACCAGATGCGGGACGGGCTGCTCATGGGCTTCCAGCGGGCGTACCACGGCAACCGCGCCCCCCTGATCATCGGCAACCACTTCGAGTCCTGGAACGGCGGCACCTACATGCGTGCCGTCGAGGAGGTCGTCGAAGCCGTCTGCAACAAGCCCGATGTGCGCTGCGTGTCCTTCCGCCAGCTCGCCGACTGGCTCGACGCCCAGGACCCCGCGACCCTGCGCAAACTGCGCACGCTGACCGTCGGCGAGGCTCCGAAGCAGGGCTGGGCGTCCTTCCTGTCGGGCAGCGGGGCCCCGGCCCCGAAGGGAGTGCCGGGAGCGCCGCCGGCCGGACGGTAGGACTCCGGCCGCCCACCCCGGCGGCGGGGCGGGACCGGACGGGCGGGCCGGTGCGTCAGGCCGGTGGGGCGGGCCGTGGTCAGACGGTGGGGGACAGCGAGGAGTCCGCCTCGGAGAGCGCGCCGAGGTGCTCGCCGAGGACGAACCCGGGGTCGATCTGCGCGGCCAGATCGGCCCCGGTGCGCTCGTTCCCCCAGGACTGGGCGTTCTTCAGATGGAAGTGCACCATCTGACGGGTGTAGCGCTCCCAGTCCCGCAGCTCGTACGTCGCGTCGGCGGCCGTCCGCAGACGGCGCAGCGCCGTGTGGTTGGCGTCCTCCAGGAGCTCGAACCGCGGCGGACGGCCCTTCTCCATGGCCCGGACCCAGTCCGAGTGCCCGACGGTCACCAGCAGGTCGTCCCCGACCTCGGCGCGCAGGAAGTCCAGGTCGTCCTGCCCCTGGACCTTGTTCCCGACGACCTTGAGGGCGACTCCGTAGTCGCGCGCGTAGTCCCGGTACTGGCGGTAGACGGAGACCCCCTTCCGGGTCGGCTCGGCGACGAGGAACGTGATGTCGAAGCGGGTGAACATCCCGGAGGCGAAGGAGTCGGAGCCCGCCGTCATGTCGACCACGACGTACTCGTCCTGGCCGTCCACGAGGTGGTTCAGGAACAGCTCCACCGCTCCGGTCTTGGAGTGGTAGCAGGCGACTCCGAGGTCGGAGTCGGTGAAGGGGCCGGTGACCATCAAACGGACGGCGCCGCCGTCGAGTTCCACCGGCCGGGCGCAGGCGTCGTACACCGGGTTCGGCTCGCGTACCCGCAGCAGCCGCGACCCCTCGCCCGGTGGCGTCGTCTTGATCATCGTCGCGGCGGACGCGATGCGCGGGTTGTGGCCGCGCAGGTAGTCCTTGATCAGCGGCAGCCGCTCGCCCATGGCGGGGACCGCCGCGGCTTCCCTCTCGTCGAGACCGAGCGCGGCTCCGAGGTGCTGGTTGATGTCGGCGTCGATGGCGACGACCGGCGCTCCGGCCGCCGCCAGATGGCGGATGAACAGGGAGGACAGCGTCGTCTTTCCGCTGCCGCCCTTCCCGACGAAAGCAATTTTCATGTTCACCAAGAGTAGTGGGACGGTAGCTGTACGTGGCATGTGGGGCGGAAAGGCCACCCGATCGAGGGGTGGAGGCCGTCGTCTCGCGCGCGGGAGTCCGGACGGGGTGGCGGCCGGAGCGGGGGCGGCGCGTAATGTCGTACTCATGAGTACGACAGGCGCGTCCGCCGATCCGCTCGCGGCCCTCGGGTCGCTCCCCGGTGTGCCCGAGGCCGTGGAATCGGTGCGCAAGGCAGTCGACCGGGTGTACGGGCACCGGATCATGCGGCGCCGCAGCAACGAGATCACGTCCGAGGCGGCCCTGCGCGGCGCCCGAGGCTCCGCGGCGTTGTCCGGGGCGGACTGGGCGCTCGAGGAGGTGCGCCGGCGGACCGACTTCAGCGGTGACGACGAGGCGCGCGTGATGGGCGCGGCCCTGCGGCTCACCGCCGAGGCCGGTCAACTGCTGTCCATCTGGCGTCAGTCGCCGCTGCGGGTGCTGGCCCGGCTGCACCTGGTGGCCGCGGCGGAGGGCGACCAGCGGGTCGGACGGCCGCGGCAGGAGGGCGAGGCGGTCGACGAACCGCTGATCGAGCTGCCGCTGCCGAGCGCCGCGGAGGCGCACGGCCGGCTGGAGGGCCTGTCCGAGCTGATCATCGCGGGCGGATCGGCGCCCGCGCTGGTGACAGCGGCCGTCGTGCACGGGGAGCTGCTGGCGCTGCGCCCCTTCACCTCCCACAACGGCCTGGTGGCGCGTACGGCCGAACGGGTCGTCCTGGTCGGCAGCGGGCTCGACCCGAAGTCGGTGTGCGCGGCCGAGGTGGGGCATGCCGAGCTGGGCCGTGCGGCCTATCTGGCGGCGCTCGACGGCTATGTCTCCGGCACGCCCGAGGGTATGGCGGCCTGGATCGCCCACTGCGGTAAGGCGGTCGAGCTGGGTGCCCGCGAGTCGACGGCGGTCTGCGAGGCGCTCCAGCGCGGAGCCGCGTGAGCGGCTTTCCGCCGTGTGGCGCGACGCGAATTCCACGGACAGTGTGAGCCGCGGCGAACCCGGACAAAGAAATGCGGCGGTACGAGGATTCGTACCGCCGCTGGCATGTCCATCGGGTTACCAAGCGTCCTCGATATGTTGCCCATCAGGTCGGGAACTTTGCCCGTCACCTGGTGCGGCTGGCCCGTAATCGACGGGTCGACGTCGCGTGGGTGCCCAATGTCCATGCTCGGTCCGTGGGGCCAATCTGCGTAGCTCAGGTGATCCTCTCGGATGTCCTTGGTCTCGCGGGCCGTTGAGTCCTTTGTACTCCAGACCGCAACCAAGCGGAAGACCTCGCTGCAGTTCTTTACTTTTGCTCTCAAATATGGGCCAAACGGGCATCGATATCCGCACGGGACGGGAGAGGCGGCGGGAGCGCGCCTCAGGCGAGCGCCGTGCGGCGCCGGCTCGCGTACCAGACGAGGCCGGCGGTGGCCGCGGCCGCGCCTATGGCGGCCGCCGCGACGAGGGCGGGCCGCGGCGGTACCGAGAAGGCGGGGAAGCGCTGCTTGAGCCGGACCGGCCGGTGGAAGTCCAGAATCGGCCACCCGCGCGCGAGCGCTTCGCGGCGCAGCGCGCGGTCCGGGTTCACGGCGTGCGGATGCCCGACGGTCTGCAGCATCGGCAGGTCGGTGGCCGAGTCGCTGTAGGCGTAGCAGCGGGCGAGGTCGTAGCCCTCGGACGCGGCCAGCTCCCGGATCGCCTCGGCCTTGGTCGGGCCGTACGCGTAGTACTCCACCTCTCCGGTGAAGCAGCCGTCGTCGCCGACGACCATCCGGGTGGCCACCACGCGGTCGGCGCCGAGCAGCTCACCGATGGGCTCGACGACCTCGGCGCCGGACGTCGACACGATCACGACGTCGCGGCCGGCCGTGTGGTGCTCCTCGATGAGGGACGCTGCCTCGTCGTAGATGATCGGGTCGATGAGGTCGTGCAGCGTCTCCGCGACGATCTCTTTGACCTGCTGGACGTTCCAGCCGCGGACCATCGCCGAGAGGTACTCGCGGGTCCGCTCCATCTGGTCGTGGTCCATACCGCCCACGCGGAAGACGAACTGCGCATAGGCGGTCCGCAAGGCGGCCCGGCGGTTGATCAGGCCGCCTTGGTAGAAGGACTTGCTGAAGGTGAGCGTGCTCGACTTCGCAATGACCGTCTTGTCCAGGTCAAAGAAGGCGGCTGTGCGGGGCAAGGAGTGGTTTTCCACGCCCCTGAGCATAGGCGCAGCCCATTCGGCGTAAGGTGGGCGCGTGGGTTTGCTTGAGAAGGCTCTCGGGTACACCATGGAAGTCACGGATCGTTCGCGACCGTGCTAACCCGGTCCGACTCCTCCCCCCCCCCGAGTCGGCCGTGGAGACGACCCCCGCTCTCCCCCCCGGCGGGGGTCGTCGCATGTCCGGGGCCATTTTTCCCTTATGGCCACGGCCGCGAGGCCGGAGCCCGGCGGCTGCTGCCGCCCTTTCGGCATGCTTCCGATCCGTGACACTCCGTAATCGTGGCGCCGCTGTGGGGAGATCGTCCAGAGGTGAGTGCAAGGCTCACCGGTTTGGGTGACGGTCATATTCACAACTACCGAGTTGTCCACAGTTATTGACCAAGATCCACACGATTTGCCGGATCGCTGCATCGTGATTCCGACGCGTCCCGGCGGGCCGACTTCATGGCCGGTTCCGGTTTGTCGGGCGTGATTGGCCGGTTCCAATCGGCCGTTCATATGGGGGCCGCTTACCGGCTCTTCACACCTTTGGGAATGGCGTGGCCGCAGGGCCGCGCGAACGATGCAGCGATGGGGGATGGACACCGTGACCGCAGCCGTCACACACGATCCGCCGGGGCCCGGCTCCGGGCGGCCCGGGAAGCCGTTGATCGTCACCGAGGACGCCGACCTGCTCGACGATCTGCTGCGCCTGTGCGCGGCGGCCGGCGCCACACCCGAGGTCCACCACGGGGTGCCCGAGCCCCGCAGCGGCTGGGAGGCGGCCCCGCTCGTGCTCGTCGGCGACGACGCGGCCCGCCGGGTACGCGGCGCCGGACGCCGAGGCGGAGTGGTCCTCGTGGGCCGCGACCAGGACGACTCGGGGGTCTGGCGCCGGGCCGTCGAGATCGGCGCCGACCACGTCCTGATGCTGCCCGACGGCGAGCAGTGGCTCGTCGACCGGATCGCCGACGTCGCCGAAGGCGTCGGCCGGCCCGCCCTCACCGTCGGGGTCATCGGAGGACGCGGCGGATCGGGGGCCTCCACGCTCGCGTGTGCCCTCGCCGTGACGGCCGCGCGCGAGGGACTGCGCACGCTGCTGGTGGACGGCGACCCACTGGGCGGCGGACTCGACGTCGTTCTCGGCGGAGAGGCCGTCGAGGGCCTGCGCTGGCCCGCCTTCGCCGGCTCACGCGGACGGCTGGGCAGCGGCGCCCTCGAGGAGTCCCTGCCCGAACTGCACTCCCTGCGGGTCCTCAGCTGGGACCGGGGCGACAGCGTCGCGGTCCCTCCGCAGGCGATGCGTGCCGTACTGGCGGCGGCCCGGCGCCGCGGTGGAGCCGTCGTCGTCGACCTGCCCCGCCGGATCGACGACGGCGTCGCGGAAGCCCTGGCCCAGCTCGACGTCGGCCTCCTCGTCGTCCCCGCCGAGCTGCGCGCCGTCGCCGCCGCCCGGCAGGTGGCGTCGGCGATCCAACTGCTGCTGAGAGACCTGCGCCTGGTCGTACGGGGGCCCTACGCGCCCGGACTCGACGACCGGGAAGTGGCCCGGCTCCTGGATCTGCCGCTGGTGGGCGAGGTGCCGGTGGAGCCGGGGCTGCTGCGGCCCCACGAGCACCGGGAACCACCCGGCGCGGCGGCGCGGGGCCCGCTGGCCCGCTTCTGCAGGGAGTTCTGGGAGCGGGCGCTGTGCGAGGCGAGGGCGGCGTGACGGGCCTGAGCGAGGTGGAGGGCGGCGTGAGGGGTCTAGGCGAGGTGGAGGGCGGAGTTGTGCGAGAGGTCGGCGGTGGCCGGGTGAGTTCGGGTTCGGCGCGCGGGGGCTCGGAGACGGTGATGAGCGCGGGTGCGGGTGCGGGCGCGCGTGTTGTTGCACGGGCGCGGGTGCCCAGTTGGGCGGTGCGGAGTTCGGAGGGTGGAGGCGGGGCGCGGGTCCGGTCGGGCGTTCATGGGGTGTCTGTGCGCACGGCGGCCGGCGAAGGCGGAGCCCGGCCGGGTGGCGTGGGTGGTGCGGCCGGTGGGCGGTGGGCGCCGGGCGGTGTCGGTGGGACGGCGGATGTGCCGGCGGGGCTGCTCGACGGGGTGCGGCAGTGGCTGGCGGAGAGCGGGTCCGAGCCGACTCCGGCCCGGGTCGCGCAGGCCCTGCGGGAGCAGGGCAGGGTGCTGGGGGATGCCGAAGTGCTGGGCGCGGCCGAGCAGTTACGGTCCGAGCTGGTCGGCAGCGGCCCGCTGGAGCCATTGCTCGCCGATCCGGCCGTGACCGACGTGCTGGTGTCGGCACCGGACCGGGTCTGGGTCGACCGGGGCGGGGGCCTGGAGCTGACCTCCGTGTGCTTCCCCGACGCGGCGGCCGTACGACGTCTCGCGCAGCGCCTCGCAGCGGTGGCAGGCCGGCGCCTGGACGACGCCCGGCCCTGGGTGGACGCCCGGCTGCCCGACGGGACCCGGCTGCACGCGGTGCTCCCACCGGTGGCTGTGGGGTGTGCGTGTCTGTCGCTCCGGGTGGCGCGGCCACGGGCCTTCAGACTCGGCGAACTGGTCGCGGCGGGGACGGTGCCGCCGGGCGGGGACCGGGTGTTGCGGGCCCTGGTCGGCGCGCGGCTGTCCTTCCTCATCAGCGGCGGCACCGGCAGCGGTAAGACGACGCTGCTGAGCGCCCTGCTGGGGCTGGTCGGGCCGGGTGAGCGGATCGTGCTCGCCGAGGACTCGGCGGAACTGAAGCCGGACCACCCGCATGTCGTACGGCTGGAGAGCCGGCCCGCCAACCAGGAGGGGGCGGGGCTCGTCACCCTGGAGGACCTGGTGCGGCAGGCGCTGCGGATGCGGCCGGACCGGCTCGTCGTCGGCGAGGTGCGCGGACCCGAGGTGGTACATCTGCTCGCCGCGCTCAACACGGGTCATGAAGGCGGCTGTGGGACTGTCCACGCCAACGCGGCCGCCGATGTGCCCGCCCGTCTCGAAGCTCTCGGTACGGCGGCGGGACTCGACCGGGCCGCCCTGCACAGTCAGTTGGCCGCAGCGCTGTCGGTCGTCCTCCATCTCGTACGGGACCGGACCGGGCGTCGGCGGATCGCCGAGGTGCATGTGCTGGAGCGGGACCCGGCCGGGCTGGTGCGGACCGTGCCGGCGCTGCGGTGGGCCCCGGAGGGGTTCGTGGCCGAGCGGGGCTGGGAGCGGCTCCAGCCGCTTCTGCGCGGGGGTGGCGAGGTCAGGAGTGCCGCGGGGGCAGGTGGGGGGAGCCATGGGTGAGGTGGTCTCCGGCGCGCTGGACGGGTTGGGCGCGGCCGGTGTGTGCCTCGGAGCGGCGGCCGTCTGTCTGGTGGGCGGGCAGGACCAGGGTGTCCGGCGGGCTCGAGTGCTGTTCGCGGGCGGCGAGGGGCTGGACGCCGGGCCGTCCGACTGGTGGCGGGTGACCGGGACGCTGCGGCGGGTGCGGGGGCGTGTGCGAGCCGAGGGGTGGGCTCTGGTCGCCGGTCTGGTGCTGGCGGTGCTCGGGTCGTCGGTGCTGCCGCTCGTCGCGGGGGCGGGCGGGGTGCCGTTGCTGAGACGGATGCGGCTGGCCCGGGAGGAGCGGCGCGCGCGGGAGCTGCGCGGAGGCGCGGTGATCGCGCTGTGCGGGGCGCTGGCCGGTGAGGTGCGGGCGGGGCGGCAGCCCGGTGAGGCGTTGCTGCGGGCGGCGCATGACTCGGGCGGGCTCGGTGCGGCGCAGTCCGCCGTACTGGCGGCGGCGCGGTTCGGCGGCGATGTGCCAGGCGCGCTCGTCTCCGCGGCTCGGCAGCCCGGTGCCGAAGGGCTGTCGGGGCTGGCCGCGTGCTGGCGGGTCGCCGTCGACCAGGGCGCCGGCCTCGCGGCCGGGCTGGACCGGCTGGAGGCGGCGCTCCGCGCGGAGCGCGATCAACGTGCCGATCTGCGGGCCCAGTTGGCGGGAGCGAGATCGACGGTGGTGATGCTCGCCGGGCTGCCGGTGCTCGGGCTGCTGCTCGGGGCGGCCATGGGCGCGGATCCCCTGCACGTGCTGCTGCACACCGGTGCGGGCTTCGGGTGCCTCGCGGTCGGCGGGGTGCTGGAGGGGGCCGGCATGTGGTGGGCGGCGCGGATCGTGCGGGGAGCGGAGGCGGGGTGAGGAGGCGGGGTGAGAGGCCGCGAGAGGAGGCGGAGTGAGGGCGCGATCCCGGATTTGGACAGGGGCAGGTCCGACAGGACGGGTCCGAGACGGACGGGCAGGAAGGGGGCGGTGGTGTGAGCGGGGAAGTTGCCCACAGGCTGGGGATGGCTGTGGGGGCGGTTCTGATCGCCGGGTGGCTGGTGCGGTGGTGGGCGGACGTGCGCCGGGAGCGCAGGGTCCGGGGGCGGTTGGTGGGGCTGATGAGGAGGGCCGTCCTGGCACCGGCTCGTAGACGCCTCGACGTGCGGCGCGGGATACGGCGCTGGGCGCCCGTCGCGGCCGTCGGGATGGCCGGCTGGGCCCTGGTGGGTGGTCTGGCGGGGCTGGTGGTCGGGGCGGCCGGGGCCGGCGGCCTCTGGTGGTGGCGTCGGAGACAGGGCTCCGGTGGAGGCGCGGCGGGCGCGGAGGTGGACGCGGTCGACGCGGGTGAGGTGTCGCGCCGACTCCCGCTCGCAGCGGACCTGTTGGCGGCCTGCATCGCCGCCGGCGCGAGTCCGGTGGTGGCGGCGCAGGCCGTGGGCGAGGCGTTGGGCGGGCCGGTCGGGGATGCGCTGGCGAGGGGTGCCGCGGAGTGCCGTCTCGGTGGTGAACCGGGGGAGTCGTGGCGGCGGTTGGCCTCGATACCGGGGGCGGCGGCGCTGGCGCGGCTGCTGGAACGCGCCGGTGTCTCCGGTCTCCCGGCGGCCGGACCGGTCGCACGGCTCGCTGCGGAGGCCCGCGCGGACTGGACACGTGCGGCGACGGAGCGGGCCAGGAGAGCGGCCGTCATGGTCACCGCGCCGGTGGGCCTGTGTTTCCTGCCCGCGTTCATCGCGGTCGGGGTGGCGCCCGTGGTCATCGGGCTGGCGGGCGGTGTGCTGGGAGGAGGCGGCACGTGACGGGGTGAGCGGTGAGGACGCGCGGTGGACGCGCGGTGAGGACGCGCGGCGCGGATGCGTGGTGAGAGCGCGTCGAGCGTGGATGTGTGTGGGACCTGGATCAACAGAAGCGGACCTTACGGGGGTTACGGATGTTCAAGGCGGTACGGGCACGGATGGCGGCCCTGGTGGGCAGGGCGCGGGCGGCGCGGAGGGACGCGGGGATGGTCACCTCCGAGTACGCAATGGGCATCGTGGCGGCGGTGGCTTTCGCCGTGGTGCTCTACAAGGTCGTGACGAGCGGGGAGGTCAGCGAGGAGCTCCAGGGCATCGTGAAGCGGGCGCTCGATGGCGGGGCATGAGCGGGGAGGCCGACGCGGGCCGGGCGGTCGTCCGGCCCGTGGGGCCCCCGCGGGGCACAGGAAGGGCCGGGGCGGAGTGCTCGGGTCGGATCGGGGGTTCGTGACGGCCGAGTCGGCTGTCGTGCTGCCGGTGCTCGTGATGTTCGCCATGGCGCTGGTGTGGGGGCTGCTCGCGGTGGCGGCGCAGATCCAGTGCGTGGATGCCGCCCGCACCGGGGCCCGCGCGGCAGCCCGGCAGGACCCGGACGACGCCGTCATCGAGGTGGCCGGAGACGTCGCACCGGACGGGGCGAAGGTCACGGTCGCCCGGGAAGGGGGCGTGGTCCGGGTGGTCGTGGTGGCGAGACCGCCGGTGCTGCGCGGGCTGCCCTTCGAGGTGCGGGAGGAGGCCGTGGCGGCGGCGGAGGAGAGGGTGGGGGTGGAGTCGTGAGCGCGGGGTGCGGGCGGAGGCGCCGTTTCGGGGCGTCCTGGACAGGTCCCGGTTCCGACCGGGGATCGGCCACCGCCTGGAGCCTCGGCCTGATCGCCGTTCTGTGTGTTGTGTTCGGCGTGGTGCTGGCTCTCGGGCATGCGGTGGTGATCCGGCACCGTGCGGCGGGCGGTGCGGATCTGGCGGCCCTCGCGGCGGCCGACCACTGGGCGGAGGGCACGGCCGGGGCATGCGCTCGGGCGGAGCGGGTTGCTGAGGCGAGCGGGGCGCGGCTCGTGCGGTGCGCGGTGGTGGGCGACGTGTCGGACGTGACGGCTGCGTCGGGGCGGGGCCCGTTCACCGCGAAGGTCCGGGCTCGGGCGGGCCCTGGGGGACCGGGTGCGCCTGGCCCGAGCCCGGGAGACACTCCGGGTGCCGGGGAGCCGTAGGAGGCTCCCTGGAGGGACGGGCGCGGGTGTTGAAGCCGCCACCCACCGCCCGCCCCCCACCGCCTACGCCCGCGCCTCCTCCTCGTCCGGAGCCGGAGAGTCCCCCTTGCCCGGAGCCGGAGAAGCGCCCTCGCCCGGAGCGGAGGAGGTCCCTCCAGTCGAAGCTGCTGCCTCCCCGTCGGCGCCCTCCGCCTCCGCCCCCGCTTTGGCCTGCACCCCCGCTTCGGCCTGCGCCGCCCCCACTTCGGCCTCCGGAGCCCCCCGCAACAGCACCGTCAGCAGTCGTACCGCTCCCCGCTTGTGCAGTGGGTCGTTGCCGTTGCCGCACTTGGGGGACTGGATGCAGGACGGGCAGCCGGCCTCGCACTCGCAGGAGGCGATGGCCTCACGGGTGGCCGTCAGCCAGGCGCGGGCCGTGTGGAAGGCGCGCTCCGCGAAGCCGGCGCCGCCGGGATGGCCGTCGTAGACGAAGACCGTCGGGAGCAGCGTGTCGGGGTGCAGCGGGATCGACACGCCGCCGATGTCCCAGCGGTCGCAGGTCGCGAAGAGGGGCAGCAGGCCGATCGAGGCGTGTTCGGCGGCGTGGAGGGCGCCGCCGAGGATCTCCGGGTTGATCCGGGCCTCGTCGAGCTGGTCCTCGGTGACCGTCCACCACACCGCGCGGGTGCGCAGCGTCCGAGGAGGGAGGTCGAGTTTCGTCTCGCCCAGCACTTCGCCGGTGATCAGCCGGCGCCGGAGGAAGGAGACCACCTGGTTGGTGACTTCGACGGAGCCGTAGCAGAGGCGGCCGTCGCCCCACGGGATCTCGGTCTCGGTCTCGAGGACGGAGATGGCCGTCGTGTCCCGGGCGACCGTGGAGTACGACGGGGACGCCTGCTCCACCAGGGCGACCGAGTCCTCGAGGTCGAGGGAGCGGACGAGGTAGGTGCGGCCCTGGTGCAGATGGACCGCGCCCTCGTGCACGCTCGTGTGCGCGGCGCCCGCGTCGACGGTGCCGAGCAGGCGGCCCGTGCCGGCCTCGACGACCTGGACCGGGCGTCCGCCCTCGCCGCGGATGTCGGTGAGGTCGGCGGCCCGTTCCCGGCGGGTCCAGTGCCAGGCCCGGGTGCGGCGGCGCAGCAGCTTCGCGGCCTCCAGCTGGGGCAGCAGCCCCTCGGCCTCGGGGCCGAAGAGGGCCAGGTCCTCCTCGGTGAGGGGGATCTCGGCGGCCGCCGCGCACAGGTGGGGCGCGAGGACGTACGGGTTGTCGGGGTCGAGGACCGTCGACTCCACCGGGCGGTCGAAGAGGGCCTCGGGGTGGTGGACGAGGTAGGTGTCCAGCGGGTCGTCGCGGGCGACGAGGACGGCCAGGGCGCCCTGCCCGGAGCGGCCGGCCCGTCCCGCCTGCTGCCACAGGGAGGCGCGGGTGCCGGGGTAGCCGGAGATCAGGACGGCGTCCAGGCCGGAGACGTCGATGCCGAGTTCCAGGGCGGTGGTGGCGGACAAGCCGAGCAGTTCCCCGGAGTGCAGGGCCTGTTCCAGGGCGCGGCGCTCCTCGGGGAGGTAGCCGCCCCGGTAGGCCGCGACACGCCCGGCGAGCGAACGATCGATTTCGGCCAGCCGTTCCTGCGCGATGACCGAGATGAGCTCGGCGCCGCGCCGGGAGCGGACGAAGGCGACCGAGCGGATGCCCTGCACCGCGAGGTCGGTCAGGAGGTCCGCCGTCTCCGCGGTGGCGGTACGCCGGACGGGTGCGCCTTTCTCGCCCTGGAGCTCGGTGAGCGGCGGTTCCCAGAGGGCGAAGACGAGTTCGCCGCGCGGGGAGGCGTCGTCGGCGATCTCCACCACGGGCAGCCCGGTCAGGCGCCGCGCCGCGACGGCGGGCTCGGCGGCGGTGGCGGAGGCCAGCAGGAAGACGGGGGAGGAGCCGTAGCGGGCGCACAGGCGGCGCAGACGCCGCAGCACCTGGGCGACGTGGGATCCGAAGACACCGCGGTAGGTGTGGCACTCGTCGATGACGACGTACTTCAGCGCCTTGAGGAAGGAGGACCAGCGCGGGTGCGACGGGAGTATGCCCCGGTGGAGCATGTCGGGGTTGGTGAGGACGTAGTTCGCGTACTGGCGGATCCACTCGCGTTCCTCGAACGGAGTATCGCCGTCGTACACGGCCGGGCGGACCGCATTGCCCAGTGGATGTGAAAGTTCCTTCACGGAGCGGCACTGGTCCGCCGCGAGGGCCTTCGTCGGCGACAGGTACAGCGTGGTGGCGCCGCGTCCGTTCGGGGCCTCGGAGCCGTCCAGGAGCGTCGAGAGGACCGGCACGAGGTACGCGAGGGACTTGCCGGAGGCGGTGCCCGTGGCGACGACCACGGACTCGCCGTCCAGGGCGTGCTCGGCGGCGCGTGCCTGGTGGGCCCAGGGATGTTCGATCCCGGCGCGCTGCACGGCGGCGATGACCTCGGCGCGGATCCGGTCGGGCCAGACGGCATGGCGGCCCGCTCGCGGGGGCACATGCTCCGTATGAGTGATGCGCGAAGCCCGACTCGGCCCCGAGGCGAGTCGGCCCAGCACCGCTCCCGGGTCCACCCGGGAGACGGGGCCCGTCGGGGATCGATCGGATCGGAGATTCTCGGCCATCGGCACCGAGTGTGTCACTGGCGTGACGGACAATGGGACCAAGGCGTCGTGCACGCCTGCCGGTAAGTGATTGAATGCCATCGCGGCTGGCGAACTCGTCCTTGGGGTTGCAAGCCGAGGTGTCCCGAGGGGCGACCGCTCGATAGCAAGGTGCTGGAGGATCCGTGGACCTGTCCCTGTCGACCCGTACCGTCGGCGATCGTACGGTCGTCGAGGTCGGTGGCGAAATCGACGTATATACCGCGCCCAAGCTGCGCGAGCAGCTGGTCGAGCTGGTGAACGACGGGAGTTTCCACCTCGTCGTCGACATGGAGGGCGTGGACTTCCTCGACTCCACCGGGCTCGGCGTGCTGGTCGGCGGCCTGAAGCGTGTGCGTGCCCATGAGGGCTCACTGCGCCTGGTCTGCAACCAGGAGCGCATTCTCAAGATTTTCCGTATCACCGGCCTGACCAAGGTGTTCCCGATCCACACCTCGGTCGAGGAAGCGGTGGCGGCGACCGACTGAGTCACCGCACACCCGGGGGCGCGGTGACGTGTGCCCGGGCTGGGAAGTGGTAGGAGACGGGGGACTGGGCTTTCGGCGGCCCGGTCCCCCTGACAGCACGCCCGAAGTTCCGAGGGGGATGCATGGCCACCGTTGAACTCCGCTTCAGCGCGCTGCCCGAGCACGTCAGGACCGCCCGTCTGGTGGCGGCAGCGGTGGCGCGCAGGGCCGGAGTGGACGAGGCCGTCCTGGACGAGGTCAGGCTCGCCGTGGGCGAGGCGTGCAGCCGTGCCGTCGGACTGCATCAGAGCGTCGGCATCACGGCACCGGTGAAGGTGGCGCTGATCGAGGAGGAGAAACAGTTCTCCATCGAGGTCGGCGACGAGGCCCCGCACACCGTTCCGGGTGAGCGGGTCGTCGGCGCCGATGAGGCCGACGCCGAGGAGGACGAGATGGGTCTCGCGGTCATCAGCGGGCTCGTCGACGACGTCGAGGTCTCGGCGGGCGAGCACGGCGGCCTGATCCGTATGACGTGGCCGACCGCGCCGCAGACCGTGGTGCTGCCCTGACCCCTCCCCGTACTTCCGAAGGGGCCCTGCTGAGCAGGGCCCCTTCGTGTTTTATCGTATGGCGGCGGCGAATTCGTGAAGGAATTCACGATCTATTGTCCGATCATTGATCAAGGTCGCGATCATCGGATCAAGGGGCAATCAGGGCGTCAATGGTTTTGGGGCATTAGCGCTTTCGGGTTGCGTGGCCGGATGTCGATCATTTGCTGAACGGCATGTGAAGGCCAATTCCGCTTACCGCCATCTGTTTTGATCAGGTTCCGGTACCTAGAATCCGTCCACATCTTGAGCTCAGCCCAAGCGTCAAGGAGGACGAATGGCGGGGCTTTCTACCCCTCATCAGCTTGACCATCCCACTACTCTCGCAGCGGCCGTACTGACGGATGACAACCGGGTGATCATCTCGGTGATCGGCGTGGTCGCCCTGGCGGCGCTCGTCGTCGCCGGCGTCCTGGTGCGTCAGGTGCTCGCCGCGGGCGAGGGCACCGACAGCATGAAGAAGATCGCCGCCGCGGTCCAGGAAGGCGCCAACGCCTATCTGGCCCGGCAGCTGCGCACGCTCGGCGTATTCGCCGTCGTCGTGTTCTTCCTGCTCATGCTGCTGCCCGCGGACGACTGGAATCAGCGCATCGGCCGATCGGTCTTCTTCCTGATCGGCGCCGCGTTCTCGGCGGCCACCGGCTATATCGGAATGTGGCTCGCCGTGCGCAGCAATGTGCGCGTCGCCGCGGCGGCACGGGAAGCGACCCCCGCGGAAGGTGAACCGGAAAAGGATCTCACCGCCGTATCGCACAAAGCCATGAAGATCGCTTTCCGCACGGGCGGCGTCGTCGGCATGTTCACGGTGGGGCTCGGTCTGCTGGGCGCCTCCTGTGTGGTGCTCGTCTACGCGGCCGACGCGCCGAAGGTGCTCGAAGGATTCGGTCTCGGTGCCGCGCTGATCGCGATGTTCATGCGTGTCGGCGGCGGCATCTTCACCAAGGCCGCCGACGTCGGCGCCGACCTGGTCGGAAAGGTCGAACAGGGCATTCCGGAGGACGACCCGCGCAATGCCGCGACCATCGCCGACAACGTGGGCGACAACGTCGGCGACTGCGCCGGAATGGCGGCCGACCTCTTCGAGTCGTACGCGGTGACGCTGGTCGCCGCCCTGATCCTCGGGTCGGCCGCGTTCGGCGACCTGGGGCTCGCGTTCCCGCTGATCGTGCCCGCGATCGGCGTGATCACCGCGATGATCGGCATCTTCGCGGTGGCCCCGCGCCGCTCCGACCGCAGCGGCATGACCGCGATCAACCGCGGGTTCTTCATCTCCGCGGTCATCTCGATCGTGCTCGTCGCGATCGCCGTGTTCGCCTACCTGCCGTCGTCCTACGCGGACCTCGACGGCGTCACCGACGCCGCCATCGCGGGCAAGGACGGCGACCCGCGGATCCTGGCGCTCGTCGCCGTCGGCATCGGCATCCTGCTCGCGGCCGTCATCCAGCAGCTGACCGGGTACTTCACCGAGACCAACCGGCGCCCCGTGCGGGACATCGGCAAGACCTCGCTGACCGGTCCCGCGACCGTCGTCCTCGCCGGCATCTCCGTCGGCCTGGAGTCCGCCGTCTACACCGCCCTGCTGATCGGCCTCGGCGTGTACGGGGCGTTCCTGCTCGGCGGCACGTCGATCATGCTGGCGCTGTTCGCGGTGGCGCTGGCCGGCACCGGCCTGCTCACCACGGTCGGTGTGATCGTCGCCATGGACACCTTCGGTCCGGTCTCCGACAACGCGCAGGGCATCGCCGAGATGTCCGGTGACGTCGAGGGCGCGGGCGCCCAGGTCCTCACCAACCTGGACGCGGTCGGCAACACCACCAAGGCCATCACCAAGGGCATCGCCATCGCCACCGCCGTCCTGGCGGCGGCGGCGCTCTTCGGGTCGTACCGCGACGCCATCACCACCGGAGCGCGGGACGTCGGCGAGAAGCTCACCGGCGAGGGCGCGCCGATGAACCTGATGATGGACATCTCGCAGCCCAACAACCTGGTCGGCCTCATCGCGGGCGCGGCCGTCGTGTTCCTCTTCTCCGGACTCGCCATCAACGCCGTGTCCCGGTCGGCGGGTGCCGTGGTCTACGAGGTGCGGCGGCAGTTCCGTGAGCGGCCCGGGATCATGGACTACACGGAGAAGCCGGAGTACGGCAAGGTCGTGGACATCTGTACCCGGGACGCCCTGCGCGAGCTCGCCACGCCCGGTCTGCTCGCCGTGATGGCACCCATCTTCATCGGGTTCACCCTCGGAGTCGGCGCCCTGGGCGCCTTCCTGGCGGGCGCCATCGGCTGCGGCACGCTGATGGCGGTCTTCCTCGCCAACTCCGGAGGGGCCTGGGACAACGCCAAGAAGCTCGTCGAGGACGGCCACCACGGCGGCAAGGGCAGCGAGGCCCACGCCGCGACGGTGATCGGTGACACGGTCGGCGACCCCTTCAAGGACACCGCCGGACCGGCGATCAACCCGCTGCTGAAGGTGATGAACCTGGTCGCGCTGCTCATCGCGCCCGCGGTCATCCAGTTCAGCTACGGCGACGACAAGAACGTCGCCGTGCGTGTGCTGATCGCCATCGCCTCGCTGCTGGTGATCGTCGGCTCGGTCTACGTCTCCAAGCGCCGTGGCATCGCGATGGGCGACGACGGCAATGCCGAGAGGGTGTCCAACCCGGCGGATCCCGCGGTGGTTTCGTAGGCGGTCTTACGGCAGCACGGCTCCATGGGCGGGCGGCCCGGCGCGCATCGACGTGCCGGCCGCCCGCTCCGCGCTTGTTCAGGCCCTACGCCGTGACGCTTGTCTCACATGGTGTAAACGGCGCGAAGAGGTAGTAAAAGCCGCAAATAGCACGGTGTCATCATCTGCCCGCCGTGTAGGGTCCCGTGGCCGAGAGCCACGAAGGGACCAGACCGGTGAACAAGAAGCTCGCTGCCTCGCTGTCCGGCGGTGCGGTACTGATACTGGCGCTGACGGGCTGCACGAGCGACGAGGGCAACAAGGAGCTCGACGCCTGGGCCAAGAAGGTCTGCGACCAGGTGCCGGCCCAGAACGCCAAGATCTCGGCCGCCTACGTCGCGATCACGAAGGCCGCCAAGGACACCTCCAGCACGCCCAAGGAACTGCAGGCCGCCGACTCCAAGGCCTTCCAGGACCTCGCCGAGGGCTACAAGGCGCGCGCCACGCTCATCCGTGACGCCGGTGCGCCCCCCGGCGTCGAGGACGGCGCGAAGAACCAGCAGGACGTCGTCAAGCGGCTGACCGAACTCTCCACGGCCTACGGCGACCTGAAGAAGCAGGTCGACGGGCTGAACACCAAGGACCAGGGGAAGTTCGCGTCCGGCCTGAAGGACGTGTCCGCCGAGATGAAGCAGGTCGAGACGCAGCGTCAGAGCGCCATCGCCTCGCTGAAGAAGCTCGAGTCGGGTGACGTGAAGACGGCCCTCACCTCCCAGGAGGGCTGCAAGCAGGCCGTCGAGTCCGGCTCCGCCGGCTGACCGCCCCGTGAGGCGGCACGGGTCACAATGAGGGCGTGAGCGACTCCAGCCGGCCCCAGCCCGCCCCGACCGTCCTGCCCGACCTCCCCGCACTGCCCGGCACCGGGCAGCCGGATGTCGCAGCCCGTCTGCGGGAGGCCCTCCTCGGGGCCTCCTTCACCGCCGACGGGCTGCTCGAGCTGCTCGGCGCGCCCGCGTACGCGGCGCTCGCCCGCAGCGAGACGGTGCCCGCGCTCCGGGCCACGCGCGGGGACACCCCGCTGGAGGCGCTCGTACGGCTGTTCCTGCTCCAGCAGCCGGTGCCGTACGCGCGCGTGGCGGACGTCCTGCCCCTCGACGCGTGCCTGGAGAGCGGCTGGCTGGCCCGGTCCGGCGGCGACGACGTCCGGGCCACGGTCGACGTACGGCCCTACGGCGGGCCCGGGGGCGAGGACTGGTTCATCGTGTCCGACCTGGGCTGTGCGGTCGGCGGGGCCGGCGGCATCGGGAACACGGCCGAGGAGGTCGTCCTCGGCGTCGGCGGCGCCTCCACGACCCTCGCCGGGATCACCGTGCGCACGCCGGTCGCCTCCGCGCTCGACCTCGGCACCGGCTCCGGCATCCAGGCCCTGCACGCCGCGCAGCACGCCACGCGCGTGACGGCGACCGACCTCAACCCGCGCGCGCTGCACATCACCGCGCTCACCCTGGCGCTCTCCGGCGCCCCGGCGGCGGACTTGCGGCAGGGGTCGCTGTTCGAGCCGCTGGAGGACGGGGAGACGTACGACCTGATCGTCTCCAACCCGCCGTTCGTGATCTCGCCGGGCGCCCGGCTGACGTACCGCGACGGCGGGATGGGCGGCGACGACCTGTGCCGTTCGGTCGTCCAGGGGGCGGGCGACCGCCTGAACGAGGGCGGGTACGCGCAGTTCCTCGCCAACTGGCAGCACGTGGAGGGCGAGGACTGGCAGGACCGCGTCCGCGCGTGGGTGCCGCGCGGCTGCGACGCGTGGATCGTGCAGCGCGAGGTGCAGGACGTCACGCAGTACGCCGAGCTGTGGCTGCGGGACGCCGGTGACCACCGCGGGGACACGGCCGCGTACCAGGCGCGGTACGACGCGTGGCTGGACGAGTTCGAGGCGCGCAAGGTGAAGGCCGTCGGGTTCGGCTGGATCACCCTGCGCCGGACGGCGGCCGCCGAGCCGTCGATCACGGTCGAGGAGTGGCCGCACCCCGTCGAACAGCCGCTCGGGGACACCGTACGCGCGCACTTCGAGCGCCTCGACTATCTGCGCGGCCGGGACGACGCCGCGCTGCTGGAGGACCGCTTCCGGCTGGTGGCCGAGGTCGTGCAGGAGCAGATCGGACTGCCGGGCGCCGAGGACCCCGAGCACGTGGTGCTGCGGCAGCACCGGGGCATGCGGCGGGCCACCCAGGTCGACACGGTCGGCGCGGGCTTCGCCGGCGTGTGCGACGGCTCGCTGACCGCGGGCCGGATCCTGGACGCCATCGCCCAGCTGATGAGCGAGGACCCGGTGGTGCTGCGCGACCGTACGCCCGCGCAGATCCGGCTGCTGGTGGAGCAGGGGTTCCTCGAACCGACTCGCTGACGGGACGCCGGGCGCGGCCGGGAGGCGGGCGAAACAGGCCAACCTTCCTGGAACCGGCCAACCTCCCGGAACGACCGCGCGCCCGGCGCCCCGCGCCGACTCCCGTTCACCCCGGGTTCGCCCGCCCGTCCCCCGCGCCTGACAGCCTCGCCGGGCCGAGGCACGCGCGTGTGGGGACGCGCGGCGGGAAAGAGGGGCGGGAAAGAGGGGCGGGCGGGACCATGGAAACCGGGCCGGCGATCTTCACAGGCGTCGTGTTCGCCCTGTTCGGCGGGGGCCTCTCGGTATGGACCGTAGTGCGGGTGCGGCAGGGCCGGCCCGTCGCCCACGGTGTGAACCCCGTCGCATCGGCGGCGCTCGCGGGGCTGGTCTCGGTGCTCGCGCTGATCACCGGCATCTGGGGCTTCTCCCGTCTCTGAGAACGGCTCGTGAGCTGCGCGGCCGATAATTGGGGGCCGATCTTCCGGAAAGGCTCGAAAAGGCCGGTGGCCACTCCGGGCGGCAGGAATGGCGGAAGTCGGGTTACCGTTCGAGTGGCCGTTGCGGGCTTTTCCCGTTTGACAACGGGGCGGGATGTACCGTCACACTCCGCAGCGTCAGCACCACCACCCGACCCCGGGCGCCACCGATCCTGGGGAGGCCCAGCGTCGACCGGAGAGAAGAGCGAAGTTGTCCCCGACCAGCGAGACCGCACAGGGCGGCCGCCGACTCGTCATCGTCGAGTCGCCTGCCAAGGCGAAGACGATCAAGAGCTATCTCGGCCCCGGCTACGTAGTCGAGGCGAGCGTCGGGCACATCCGCGACCTTCCCAACGGCGCCGCCGAGGTGCCGGAGAAGTACACGGGTGAGGTCCGCCGTCTCGGCGTGGACGTCGAACACGACTTTGAGCCGATCTATGTGGTCAACGCCGATAAGAAGGCTCAGGTCAAGAAGCTCAAGGACCTGCTGAAGGAATCCGACGAGCTCTTCCTCGCCACCGATGAGGACCGCGAGGGCGAGGCCATCGCCTGGCACCTCCAGGAGGTGCTGAAGCCGAAGGTCCCGGTCAAGCGGATGGTCTTCCACGAGATCACCAAGGCCGCGATCCAGGCCGCCGTCGCCAATCCCCGCGAGCTGAACCAGAAGCTGGTCGACGCCCAGGAGACCCGCCGCATCCTCGACCGCCTCTACGGCTACGAGGTCTCGCCGGTCCTGTGGAAGAAGGTCATGCCGCGTCTGTCGGCCGGCCGTGTCCAGTCCGTCGCCACGCGTCTCGTCGTGGAGCGGGAACGCGAGCGCATCGCCTTTCGTTCTGCCGAGTACTGGGACCTGACGGGCACCTTCGCGACCGGCCGCGCGGGGGACCCCTCGGACCCGTCGACGCTGGTCGCCCGCCTCCAGACCGTCGACGGCAGGCGGATCGCGCAGGGCCGCGACTTCGACTCCCTGGGACAACTCAAGAGCGCGAACACCCTCCACCTCGACGAGGCCAACGCCCGCGCGCTGGCCGCCGGCCTCGAGCAGACGCAGTTCGCCGTCCGCTCCGTCGAGTCCAAGCCGTACCGCCGCTCGCCGTACGCCCCGTTCCGTACGACGACGCTGCAGCAGGAGGCGAGCCGCAAGCTCGGCTTCGGCGCGAAGGCCACCATGCAGGTCGCGCAGAAGCTGTACGAGAACGGCTACATCACGTACATGCGTACCGACTCGACGACGCTGAGCGACACCGCGATCGCGGCCGCCCGCGCCCAGGTCACGCAGCTGTACGGCGCCGACTACCTGCCCCCGCAGCCCCGCACCTACGCGGGCAAGGTCAAGAACGCGCAGGAGGCGCACGAGGCGATCCGCCCCTCCGGCGACCGCTTCCGCACGCCCGCCGAGACCGGCCTGACCGGCGACCAGTTCAAGCTGTACGAGCTGATCTGGAAGCGGACCGTCGCCTCCCAGATGAAGGACGCGACCGGCAACAGCGTGACCGTCAAGATCGGCGGCACCGCGGCCGACGGCCGGGACGTCGAGTTCAGCGCGTCCGGCAAGACGATCACCTTCCACGGCTTCCTCAAGGCGTACGTCGAAGGCGCCGACGACCCGAACGCCGAGCTCGACGACCGCGAGCGCCGGCTGCCGCAGGTCGGCGAGGGCGACCGGCTGACCGCCGAGCAGATCACGGTCGACGGGCACGCCACCAAGCCCCCGGCCCGCTACACCGAGGCGTCCCTGGTCAAGGAGCTCGAGGAGCGCGAGATCGGCCGCCCGTCGACGTACGCGTCGATCATCGGCACGATCCTCGACCGCGGCTACGTGTTCAAGAAGGGCACGGCACTCGTCCCGTCCTTCCTGTCCTTCGCCGTGGTCAACCTGCTGGAGAAGCACTTCGGGCGGCTCGTCGACTACGACTTCACCGCCAAGATGGAGGACGACCTCGACCGCATCGCCCGCGGCGAGGCCCAGTCCGTGCCGTGGCTGAAGCGCTTCTACTTCGGTGAGGGCGACGGCCCGGGCATCGGCGGCGCGGCCGAGGCGGGCAACGGCGACGGGGACCACCTCGGCGGCCTCAAGGAGCTGGTGACCGACCTGGGCGCGATCGACGCCCGCGAGGTCTCCTCGTTCCCCGTCGGCAACGGCATCGTGCTGCGCGTCGGCCGCTACGGCCCGTACATCGAGCGCGGCGAGAAGGACACCGAGGAGCACCAGCGGGCCGACATCCCGGAGGACCTGGCGCCCGACGAGCTGTCCGTCGAGCTCGCCGAGGAGCTGCTGGCCAAGCCCAGCGGCGACTTCGAGCTGGGCACCGACCCGGCCACCGGCCACACCATCGTCGCCAAGGACGGCCGCTACGGCCCGTACGTCACCGAGGTGCTCCCCGAGGGCACCCCGAAGACCGGCAAGAACGCGGTCAAGCCGCGCACCGCCTCCCTCTTCAAGTCGATGTCGCTCGACACGGTGACGCTGGACGACGCCCTGAAGCTGATGTCGCTGCCGCGTGTCGTCGGCAAGGACGCCGAGGGCCAGGAGATCACCGCGCAGAACGGCCGCTACGGCCCGTATCTGAAGAAGGGCACGGACTCGCGGTCGCTGCAGTCCGAGGAGCAGCTCTTCACGATCACGCTGGACGAGGCGCTGGCGATCTACGCCCAGCCCAAGCAGCGCGGTCGCGCGGCCGCCAAGCCGCCGCTGAAGGAGCTCGGCACCGACCCGGTGAGCGAGAAGCCCGTGGTCGTCAAGGACGGCCGCTTCGGCCCGTATGTGACGGACGGCGAGACGAACGCCACCCTGCGCTCCGGCGACAGCGTCGAGACGATCACCCCGGAGCGCGGCTTCGAGCTGCTCGCCGAGAAGCGCGCCAAGGGCCCCGCGAAGAAGACGGCGAAGAAGAGCGCCGCCAAGAAGACGACCGCCAAGAAGGCCGCCCCGGCCAAGAAGACGGCCGCCAAGAAGACCGCGGCGAAGAAGACGACGACGGCCAAGAAGACGGCGGCGAAGAAGACCGCCGCGAAGGCCACCGCCGCGAACGGGGCGGGCGCCTCCGACACGCCGGACTCGTCCGACGACGACTGAGTCCGGGCGACGGCCTGGACGGGAAGAGGGCGCGGGTCGATATCGGCCCGAATCCGGCGCTCCGGGCCCGGCGTTGAGGGCCCGTACCGCGTTTCGGGTTCGCGAAACGAACGCCTCGGCATCAGTTTGGTGTCGGGGCGGGCGTCCGTTCGGGCGGGCGCGCCGGGCTGTCGGTGCGTCCCGATAGGCTGAACGCATGACGCGAGCCGAGCAGCCAACGGCCCACCCCGAAGCCCCCGACGACGCGCTGGTCGCGGACTCCCGAGAGCGTGCCATCCGCGCCCTGCTGCGCCGACCGCAGCTGAGGCGGCTGTGGAGCGCGCAGCTCGTCGGCGGTGTCGGCGACTTCCTCGCGCTGCTCGTGCTGGTCCTGTTGGCCCTTCAGGCGGCGATCGCCGAAGGGTCGTTCGGCAGCGGCTACCGCGGCGCGGCGTTCGCAGTGGCGACGGTCTTCGGTGTGCGCCTCCTGGCGACGCTCCTCTTCGGCGCCGTGCTCCTCGGCCCACTGACCTCGCTGACCGGCCAGGACGGCCCGCTCGACCGGCGCTGGACCATGGTCGGCGCCGACGGGCTGCGCGCCGCCCTGCTGATCGTCGCCCCGCTCTGGATCGACTGGACCCCGGACAACGCGCTGGCGCTGCTGCTGGTCACCGTCTTCGTGAGCGGCGTCGCCGAGCGGTTCTGGACGGTGGCCCGCGAGAGCGCGGCCCCCGCCCTGCTGCCGCCCCCGCCCCCGGAGGGCGCCACCGTACGGCCGCTGCCGGACCACCTCGACGCGCTGCGCCGGCTGTCGCTGCGCACCGCCTTCGTGGCCGTCCCGCTGGCCGCCGCCACCCTGATCGCCGCGTCCCTGCTGAACAACCTGCTCGGCGCCGGGCTCGACTGGTTCGCCCAGCACCAGGCGGCGCTCGGCTCGTACGTCGCCGCCGGACTGTTCGCCGCCTCGCTGTCCGTCGTCACCTTCCTGGAACTGCCCGACACGCGCACCCCGCGCGCGCGGTCGCCGCTCGAGGGGCTGCGCCGTCCCAAGACCGGCACCGGCGCCGACAAGGGCCGGACCGGCGCGATCGCCCTGCTCGTGACGGCGTGCGCGGCCGTCGCCGCCGCGGTGGCCGCCGCCGTCGCCGTGGCCGTCCTGCACGCCAAGGACCTGGGCGGCGGTCCCGTCCTGTACGGCCTGATGGTGCTCGCCCTGACCGGCGGCGTGGTCGCCGGCATCCGTACGGCGCCCTCCGTGCTGCCGGCCCTGTCGCGGCGCCGCCTGCTGGCGCTCGCCGTCGCGGTCACCGGCGTCGCCCTGCTCGCCGCGGGCCTGGTCCCGGACGTCACGACCGTGCTGCTGATCCTCGCCCTGGCCGGATACGGCGCGGGCGTCTCCGCCAACACCGGGCACGCGCTGCTCGACCAGGAGGCCGAGGAATTCCGCCGCCCCCGCACCACGGAGCACCTGCACGCGGTCGTACGGCTGTGCGTCGCGCTCGGCGCCGTGCTCGCCCCGCTGGTGGCCGCGCTCATCGGGCCGCACCGGCTGGAGAGCGGCAAGTTCGTCTTCGCGCACGGCGGCGCCGCCTTCACGCTGATGCTGGTCGGCGCGCTGCTGCTGCCCGTCGCCGTGCTGGTCCTGGCCAAGGTCGACGACCGGTCCGGGGTGCCGCTGCGCAAGGACCTGCGGGACGCCGTCCTCGGTGGGCACGACCCCGATCAGGTCCCGGCCGCCGCCGGCTTCTTCATCGCCCTGGAGGGCGGCGACGGCGCCGGGAAGTCCACCCAGGCCGAGGCGCTGGCCGAGTGGATCCGGGGCAAGGGCCACGAGGTCGTCGTCACCCGCGAGCCCGGGGCGACGCCCGTCGGCAAGCGGCTGCGCTCGATCCTGCTGGACGTGTCGAGCGCCGGGCTCTCGCACCGCGCGGAGGCGCTGCTGTACGCGGCGGACCGCGCCGAGCACGTCGACACCGTCGTCCGGCCCGCGCTGGAGCGCGGCGCCGTCGTGATCTCCGACCGGTACGTCGACTCCTCGGTCGCCTACCAGGGCGCCGGCCGCGACCTGTCGCCGACGGAGATCGCCCGCATCAACCGCTGGGCGACCAACGGCCTGGCCCCTCATCTGACCGTGCTGCTGGACGTGGCGCCGGAGACCGCGCGCGAGCGGTTCACCGAGGCGCCGGACCGGCTGGAGTCGGAGCCGGCGGAGTTCCACGCGCGCGTGCGCTCCGGGTTCCTGACGCTGGCCGCCGCCGACCCCGGCCGCTACCTGGTGGTGGACGGCGCCCAGGAGCCCGAGGCCGTCACCACGGTGATCCGGCACCGGCTCGACCAGATGCTCCCGCTCTCCGAGGCCGAGATCCAGGCCCGCGAGGAAGCGCGCCGCAAGGCCGAGGAAGAGGCCCGCCGCAAGGCCGAGGAAGAGGCCGCCCGCAAGGCCGAGGAGGAGCGCCTGGAGCGCGAGCGCCAGGAGCAGCTCGCCCGGCTGCGCGCCGAGGAGGAGGAGCGCAAGCGGCGCGAGCTGGAGGAGGTGCAGCGCCGCGAGGCCGAACGGCAGGCCGAGGAGGCCCGCCTGCGGGCCGAGGAGGCGCAGCGCCGCGCCGAGGAGGAGCGCAAGCGGCTCCTCGCGGAGGAGAAGGCGCGCGCCGAGGAGGAGGCGCGCCGCAAGGCCGAGGAGGAGGCCCGCCGCAAGCAGGCGGAGGAGGAGGCGCGCATCCGCGCCGAGGCCGAGGCGCGGCGCCTGGAGAAGCAGCGCGCGGCGGAGGAGGCCCTGCTGCGGGCCGAGGAGGCCCGGCGGCTCGCCGAGCAGGCCGCGGCCGCCGCACAGGCCGGCCCCCGTCCGACGGCTCCCGCGGCCCCGGCCGCCCCGGACGACGCGATGACCGTCCCGACGCCCGTGGTGACCCCGGAGCAGGCGGCGGCGGCGGGCAGGGCGGCCGACGAGACGACGGTCCTGCGCCCGGTGCGCGAGGTGAAGCCCGCGCGGGACGAGGAGTCCGCCGCGGAGTCCACCTCGAAGCTGCCCCGGGTGTCGCCGCCGTCCGGCGCCACCGACGAGACGGCCGTGCTGCCTCCGGTCCCGCCGGGCGCGGCGGACGAGACGGCCGTACTGCCGCCTGTGCCGCCGGGTGCGGCGGATGAGACGGCCGTGTTGCCTCCGGTTCCGCCGGGTGCCGCCGATGAGACGGCTGTCCTCCCGCCGGTGCCGGCGGACGGCTCCGACGACCGTGTCCCGCCGGGGTACTTCCGCGAGGAGGAGCGCACGCGCGAGATGCCCCAGGTCGACGAGACGGGCGCACCGCGCCGCCGGTCCCGCTCCGACTGGGCCGAGGAGACCCCGCTGGACGACCTGCCGTCGCTGGCGGACGAGCTGCTCGGCCCGCACGAGGACGCGTACGACGACGAGGACGGCGGCGGCCGGGGCAGGGGCCGGGGCCGACGGCGCTGACCTCCGCCGGTCCTGGCCGGCCGGGTTGTCAGTGCCGCCCCGCACAATGGACGCGGTGACCCGAAGTGTGACGAAAGGCGGGCGGCGCCCATGACCGTGTGGGACGACCTGGTGGGGCAGGAGCGGATCAGCGCGCAGCTGGACGCCGCCGCCAGGGACGCCGACGCCCTCGTCACGGCCGCGGCCACGGACGCCCCGCCGCCCGAGGCGTCCAAGATGACGCACGCCTGGCTGTTCACCGGCCCGCCCGGCGCGGGCCGGAACCAGGCGGCCCGGGCCTTCGCCGCCGCCCTCCAGTGCGTCAGCCCCGACCGTGCCCTGGGCGGTTCGCCCGGCTGCGGCTTCTGCGACGGCTGCCACACGGCCCTGCTGGGCACACACGCCGACGTGACCACCGTCGCCGCCGTGGGCACGCAGATCCTCGCCGACGACATGCGGGACACCGTCCGCAAGTCCTTCACCTCACCGGCGAACGGCCGCTGGCAGGTGATCCTCGTCGAGGACGCCGAGCGGCTGAACGAGAAGTCCGCCAACGCCGTGCTCAAGGCCGTCGAGGAGCCCGCCCCCCGGACCGTGTGGCTGCTGTGCGCGCCCTCCATCGAGGACGTCCTGCCCACGATCCGCTCCCGCTGCCGCCATCTGAACCTGAGCACGCCCTCGGTCGACGCCATCGCCGACATGCTCGTCCGGCGCGAGGGCGTCGAGCCGGAGGTCGCCGCCGCCGCTGCCCGCGCCACGCAGGGGCACGTCGACCGGGCCCGCCGGCTGGCCACGGACCCGGCCGCGCGGCAGCGCCGGGCCGCCGTCCTCAAGCTGCCCCTGCGGCTGGGCGAGATCGGCGCCTGCCTGAAGGCCGCTCAGGAGCTGGTGGACGCCGCCGCCGAGGACGCCAAGCAGCTCGCGGAGGAGACCGACGCCAAGGAGACCGACGAGCTGAAGGCGGCGCTGGGCGCGGCCCAGGGCGGCCGGATGCCGCGCGGCACCGCCGGGGTCATGAAGGACCTGGAGGACAAGCAGAAGCGCCGCCGCACCAGGACGCAGCGCGACAGCCTGGACCTCGCGCTGACCGACCTCACGGCGTTCTACCGGGACGTCCTCGCCCTCCAGCTCGGCTCCCGGGTGGCCCTCGCCAACACCGACGTCGAGGACGCCCTGGAGCGCCTGGCCCGGGAGAGCTCACCGGAGTCCACGCTCCGCCGGATCGAGGCGATCGCCGCCTGCCGGACCGCCCTGGACAGCAATGTGGCGCCGCTGCTGGCGGTGGAGGCGATGACGATGGCGCTCAGAGCGGGCTGACACCGGGGCGCGTCTCCGACCCTGGGGTGACCCTGCGGGTAACACGTACGAGCGGAGACCCGCACGCAGAGCGTCTGCCCGACTCCATAGAGTTACCCTCGCCAGATGCACACCTGGCGCAGCACCTCAGCTCACCCCGGCCCGGCCCCGAGCACGTCGGGCGCACGCGACCGCCGTCGCCGCTCCCGGCGGGCGGGCACCCTTGGCGCCCTGCTCGGCGTCGCCGCCCTGCTCGTCTCGGCCTGCTCCTCCGGCGGATCCGCGAAGCCGGCCGGGAACCCGGCGGCCGGGGCGGCCCTGGCCGCGCTGCCGCGGTCGACACCGGCGGCGCTCACGCCGTACTACGAGCAGAAGCTGACCTGGCGGGCGTGCGGCGTGCCCGGATTCCAGTGCGCCACGCTGAGGGCGCCGCTCGACTACGCCGAACCGGACGCCGGGCAGACCCGGCTCGCCGTGGCCCGCAAGAAGGCGACCGGCCCCGGCGAACGGCTGGGCTCCCTCCTGGTGAACCCGGGCGGACCGGGCGGCTCGGCCATCGCCTACCTCCAGCAGTACGCGGGGATCGGCTACCCGGTGGACGTGCGGGCCCGCTACGACATGGTGGCCGTCGACCCGCGCGGGGTCGCCCGCAGCGAGCCCGTCGAATGCCTCGACGGACGGCAGATGGACCGCTACACGCAGACCGACTTCACGCCGGACGACGAGAAGGAGGTCGGTGAGCTGGTCGACGCGTACAAGAGGTTCGCGGAGGGCTGCGGGGCGGACGCCCCCGGTCTGCTGCGCCATGTCTCGACCACCGAGGCGGCGCGCGACATGGACCTCCTGCGCGCGGTGCTCGGCGACGAGAAGCTGGCCTATGTGGGGGCGTCGTACGGCACCTTCCTGGGGGCGACGTACGCCGGTCTGTTCCCGGACCGGGTGGGGCGCATGGTCCTGGACGGCGCGATCGACCCGTCCCTGCCGGCCCGGCGGATGAACCTCGACCAGACGGCGGGCTTCGAGACGGCGTTCCGGGCGTTCGCCCAGGACTGCGTCCGGCGCGAGGACTGCCCGCTCGGCGACGAGGCGAAGAACGTGGGCGGCAACCTGAAGAAATTCTTCAAGAAGCTCGACGCACGGCCGGTCCCCACCGGGGACGCGGACGGCCGCAAGCTCGGCGAGTCCCTGGCCACCACGGGCGTGATCGCGGCGATGTACGACGAGGGCGCCTGGCCGACCCTGCGGGACGCGCTGAACTCGGCGATGCGGGAGAACGACGGCTCCGGACTGCTCGCCCTGTCCGACAGCTACTACGAGCGGGACGCCGACGGCCGCTACACGAACCTGATGTTCGCCAACGCCGCCGTGAACTGCCTGGACCTGCCCTCGGCCTTCTCCACGCCGGACGAGGTCCGCAAGGCCCTGCCGGCCTTCGAGAAGGCGTCCCCGGTCTTCGGCGAGGGCCTGGCCTGGGCCACCCTGAACTGCGCGTACTGGCCGGTCGCGCCCACCGGGCAGCCGCAGCGCATCGAGGCGCGGGGCGCCGCCCCGATCCTCGTGGTCGGCACGACCCGCGACCCGGCGACCCCGTACCGCTGGTCCCGCGCTCTCTCCAGCCAGCTCTCCTCGGCCCGCCTCCTCACCTACGACGGCGACGGGCACACGGCGTACGGGCGGGGCAGCACATGCGTCGACCGCACGATCAACACGTACCTCGTCCGGGGGAAGGCCCCGGCCCAGGACAAGCGCTGCTGACACCTCACGGCGGGCCTCGCGCCCGGCCTCGCGCCCGCCTCGCGGCTGGGCAGGGGCCGGGTCGGGGCTGGTTCGGAGCACCACAGAAACTGTGTAGACTTACCGACGTTGCTGATCGCACCATAGTGCGGGCAGCGCGCCGCCTTAGCTCAGATGGCCAGAGCAACGCACTCGTAATGCGTAGGTCTCGGGTTCGAATCCCGAAGGCGGCTCCATCCGAAGCCCAGCTCAGAACTTCCTGAGCTGGGCTTTTCGCGTCAGCGGCCCAGTGCCGTCGCCCCCACCCCGGAGGGCCATGATCGTGTCGATCCGGCCGTCGCGACGGATGACCAGGGTCGGCTGCAGCAGACCATCGCTTCGGTGTCCGTCCAGGGGCGGAGGGTGGGCCGTCTCGCAGGGGGATGTGTCCGACGCCGTTGCGCGAGAGGGTTGGTGTGTCTTCTCCGCGCCGACCCCGAGGATCTTCCGCACGTGCGCTCCCGCCCCGTCCCCACCTGTGTTCTCGGTAGTTCCCATGACGAGCCGGTCGTCATCGGCGGGCATGATCCGGACCGGTACGCGGAGATGGGGTCGTTCAGCAAGGTTGTCACCGCCACCGTGCTGCAGCGGCTGTCCGAGCAGGAAGTGGTCGCGCTCGATGATCCCGTCGAGCGGTGGCTCGGCGTTCCGGCCGGGACCGGGATCACCCTGCGTCATCTCGCGGGGCACACGTCGGGGCTGCCTCGGGCGCCGCCCGGTCTCGCGCGGTTCGATCCGTACCGGGCGTTCACCGAGGACCGGCTGCGCATGCTGCTCGCGGGGCTCGACCGTCTCGTCGTCGGCCCTCCCGGGGAGCGGGAGGAGTACTCCAACCTCGGCTACGCGGTGCTCGGGGCCGCCCTGACCGCGGCGGCCGGGCGGCCGTACAGGGAGCTCGTCGCCGTGCATCTGCTGGCGCCCCTCGGGTTGCCGGACGACGCGATGGTCGTCGTGCCGCCGGCGCACAACCGGTCGTTGCCGACGGGGCTGTTCGGTCGTAGCGCGAAACCGTGGACCATGTCGGGGGCGATCCTGCCCGCGGGCGGTCTGTGGGCGAGTCCGCGGACGATGGCCCGCGTGCTGACCGGTCTCGTCGTCGACCGGTCCCTGGGCGAGCCCGCTCTCGGCTGGCAGCGGACGGGGCCGCTGCCCCTGATCTGGCACAACGGGGGGACCGGTACGGCCTCCATGTTCGCCGGTGCCCTGCCCGACGGCCGGTGGACGGTGGTCCACAGGCTGTGCACCGCTTACGACGAGACGGACGGCCTCGGCGTGGACGAGTTGCGCGCCGCCCGCGTGCGGCCGGAGTGAGGGGGAGGGCACCGGCGGCACGTGCGCCGGGGAGCATTTCTCCGTGGCGGGGTCAGCCGGCCAGGGCCGTCACCTGGGCGAGTTCGAAAGCCGGCTCGACTCCCAGTTCCTTCCGCAGGCGGCGCCGGAATTCCTGGTAGAGCTCCGTGGATCTGCCGGCGGCGCCGAGTTTCATATGGGCGCTGATCAGAAGAAGATGACTGGGCTCGTCCAGCGGTTCCCAGGTGACGAGGGATTCCGCGATCTCGACGGCTTCTCTCAGCCTTTTGTCGGCCAGCAGGATCTCCCCCGCTTCCCGCAGGGCGTAGAACCGCCGTTGATCCCACGTCCGTTGGTGTTCCTCGACCCAGGGCGAGTCCACGTCGACCAGCAGCGGGAGCTGCAACAGTTCGAGGTCGGCCGTGAGGGACGGCGTGTGCGGCCAGTCCGGGTGGGCGAGGGCGTCGTGCGCCTGCTGCCAGTCGCTGGTGAGGGCGTCCGAGACGCGTACGGTCTCGCCCTCGGCGATCACCAGTTCCCTGGACACCGCCTGGTTGACCCGCCACAGCAGCCGGCTCAGCCGGCGCCGCCCGACGCGCTCCGCCTTGTCCGGCCACAGGGACCTGATGATCGCGGGGCGGCGCGCGGTCCGCCCTTCGCGCAGTTCGAGGTAGGCCAGCAGCTCCGCGGTCTGCGGCGGCAGCCGGTAGGCCTCGTCGTCGGCGAGGTGGACGCCGTCATGGCCCAGCAACCGGAGTTGAACGGAACCAGGATCTCTGGTGGCACCGGTCATCGATCTGGACATAAGTCCCCCTGTCCCCGTTTGTCTGGAAGGCCGGATAGGCCTGCCGTGGAGGCGCGAAGTGGTCAGCGACGCGCATCACCTGCCTTAGCAATAACAAGAGCTGATCACGGATCGCAAGCGCCTTGTAGTCCGGTATGACGGGCCCGAGTACGCCGCGAAAAGATTTTCACGAGTGCGACGAATTGACGCGATCCCGTCGGCTGACCAGGACAAGGGGCGCACCGGAGACACGGTGAAGACACCTCACGGGCATGCTTCCCACATGCCTGAGGCAACGGGGAGTCGCAACGAAGCGATCGCGAAGAGAGGGCCTCGTGAGCCTGCTCGAGCCGTTGGTCGACCGACCACGGCGGCTCGGCAGTCGATTCACGGAGGATTCCTTGAACAAGAACCGCATCATCGCGAGCACGGTGCTCGTCGGCGCGCTCATCGGCGTCGGTGCTCCGGCCGCCTCCGCGATGCCGCAGGCCCGCCCCGCCGACGTCACTCAGGTGCAGGCCGCCGACACCCACCGCGCGGTGTCCTCGGCCGCCGAGGTGAAGCCGGCCCCGTCGGCTTCGACGGCCGGCAAGGCGGACACCGCCTCGAAGGACGTCCAGAGCGACCGGGCCGGGGAGCGCGGTCGGTGGACCTGGATCATCAACAAGCTCAAGGGCCTCGGTTCCGGCGCCTGGAACAAGCTGAAGGACGCGGCCCGCGCGGGCTACGACGCCTTCAAGCGGGCGTACGAGCGCTACGTGCCGTGGCTCGTCCGCAAGGCGATCGAGGTCGGCGCGACGGTGCACGAGGTCTACTCGGCCGTCCGGGACGTCCTCGGTCTCTGACAGCCGGACACGGGCGCGGCGTGCGCGGACCCCGGGACCTCGTCGTTCCGGGGCCCGCGCGCCGCACCGCCCGCCCCACCGCGCCCCACCGGATCTCCCTTCGACGACTCAAGGAAGACATGAGCAACGAAAGCCCCTCCGTGACGCCGAACGAGGCTCCGTCCTCCGTCAGTGGCGACGCCTGGCCGGTGCTGCCGCTCGGCCTGGCCGCCGGGCTGCTGCGCACTCTGGGCAACCACACCTGGGCGTACGTCCTGGGTGCGGTGATCGGCGGCATAGGGCTGCTGGCGGCGGTGATCGCCGTGGCCGAGTGCGTGCGGGCGGTGCGGCGCGGCACCCCCGTCGGCAGGGTGGTCTGGGTGCTCCTCCTGCTGCTGGCCGGCGTGTTCGCCGTGGTCCACCAGCTCGCGACGGCCTGACGGGCGGGGGCAGGGTATGTCCACGATCGAGATCGACGACCTGACCAAGGCGTACGGCAGGAAGCGCGTCGTCGACGGCCTGTCGTTCACCGTGCGCCCGGGGTCCGTCACCGGATTCCTGGGGCCGAACGGTGCCGGCAAGAGCACGACCCTGCGCATGGCGCTGGGCCTGACCCGGCCCGACCGGGGGACGGCCCGCATCCAGGGGCGCGGCTACCACGAGCACGCCGAACCCCTGCGTGTCGTCGGGGCGTTGCTGGACGCGCGCTGGGCGCACCCCAAGCGCAGTGCGCGGGCGCATCTGACCTGGCTCGCGCACAGCAACCGGATCGGCGTCGGCCGGGTGGACGAGGTGCTGGCCAGGGTCGGGCTCACGGAGGTGGCGGGCCGGCAGGTCGGCGGCTTCTCGTTGGGCATGTCCCAACGGCTGGGACTGGCCGGGGCGTTGCTGGGCGATCCCGGGGTCCTGATCCTGGACGAGCCCGCGAACGGCCTCGACCCCGAGGGCATCGCGTGGATGCGCGGGCTCCTCAGGCAGCTCGCCGCCGAAGGGCGCAGCGTGCTGGTGTCCAGCCATCTGCTCGCCGAGATGGCGCAGTTGGCCGACGAGGTGGTGGTGATCGGCCGCGGGCGCCTCATCAAGCAGTGCTCCATCGCGGAACTCACCACGGTCGACGCCTCCTCCGCGGGCGAGGTGCTCGTCCGCGGTCCCGAACCGGGCCGGCTGCGGGAGCTGCTCACCCATGCGGGAGCCACCGTGACCGACGGCGTGCCGGGGCCCGATCCGGCCGCTCCGCCTCTGCTGGTCACCGGCATGAGCTGCGAGGACATCGGCCGGGCCGTGGCCGGGGCGGGCCTCGTGCTGTTCGAACTGACACCGCGCCGGGGGACGGTGGAGGACGCCTACCTCCAGCTCACGGGCAGTTCGGTGGAGTACCGGGGCTCGGTGCGCCCGGCGGAGGAGAGGGCCGTATGACCAGTACCGCCGTGCTGAAGGCCGAGGCGTACAAGCTGCGCTCGCTCAGCTCCACACCGTGGCTGCTGGGGGCCACGGCGCTGGTGTCGCTCACCCTCAGCGGTCTCGCCGTACGGTCGCCCGTGGAGGGGGACGAGCCCGGGCTCTCCGAGGTTCTGGTCGGTCCCGCCTTCGCACAGTTCCTGATCATGGTGTTCGCGTCCCGCAGCGCCACGATGGAGTTCCGGACGGGCACGATCTGGCAGTCCCGTCTCGCCGTACCGTCCTGGACCCGGCTGCTGCTGGCGAAGGCCGGGGTGGTCGCGGCCCTCGCGGCCCTGACGGGGGTCGTGCTGGGGGCGGGAGGCGTGGCCGTCGCCTCGGTCGTGGCGCCCGACGCGGACGTCCTTCCCTCCGGCGGGCTCGAGTGGCGTCAGCTCCTCACCGTTCCCGTCGCCCTCGCCCTCGTGGCCGTGCTGAGCCTGGCCGTCGGCCTCCTCCTGAAGAGCGGTGGCGCGACCATCACCGTCCTGCTGGTGTGGGCGCTGGTCGTAGAACCGTCACTGTCCGCCACGGGGGACTGGCTGGCGGGGGTCGACATCGGCCCGTGGATGCCGTTCCTGGCGCTGAGCGACTTCCAGGGGCAGTCCGGTGGGGTCTCGTTCCCCGGCGGCCCCTACCTGGCCTGCGTCTACGTGGCGGCCGTGACGGCGGCGCTGCTGGCCGCCGCGATCAAGGTGCAGGGCCGCCGGGAGCCGTGAGCCGGCGCTCCGCACCGTTCGGACTCCGGGAAGCAGCCGACGCTCCCCCGGCAGGAGGCCCGCCTTCCCGGTGAGGGGACGAGGCGCCGACCGGTTATCGGCACCGCACGGCTCCGCCGTACCACCCCCGTGCACGCGGAGCGGTACGTCCCCCGGGCCCCGCCCCCGCCTTCGGGCAGGGCGGGGCGTCCGCGGGTCTCCGGAGCGCGGCGTGCAGCCGCGGTCAGTCCGACGGGCACGGGTCCGGTTGACGGGCCATCTCCAGGGCCGGGCGTTCGCGTTGGGCGCGGCTGTTGGGGCCCGGCAGGGCCGCGCACAGTCTTGTGTGCCAGGTCGTGGGGGAGAGGGCGAGGGTGCGGTCGTCCTTGTCCGAGAGGAGGCGCAGGCGATCGCCCCGGAGCCGGGCGGTGCGCAGGCTGTCGCCCGAGGTCTGGCGGAGGCGGCCCAGCGGTTCGGCGTCGTCCGGGGAGAACAGGCCGACGTCGCCCACGAGGTTGACGACGAGGGTGCCGTCGGGCGCCACGCCCAGCAGGCCCGTCGCGTCGGCGATGGAGCGGGTCAGGCCGTCCCGGCGTTCGGCGTCCACCCGCCACCACACCACCCGCCGGTCCTCGTCGAGCACGGCGAGCCGGTCGCCGTCGGGGGTGAACGTCACCCAGCGGTCGCCGTCGTAGTCCAGGGGCGTGCCCTCCAGGCGGGCGACCCGGGTGCCGCGCCGGACGTCCCACACCTCGACGCGGCCGCCGTCGCGCCAGGCGTCGGTGACGACCGCCACCTGGCGACCACGACAGACAGTATGCGTGACGGTGCACGGGGTCGCGGGGCAACTGGTGGGATGGGAAAGGGAGTTCGGTGCAGAACGGGGCCGTCGTGTGACGGTCTGACGGTTACCGCCAATAACCCGCACCGCCCTTTGGCGGTCCGCCGCCCTGTGGCGCCGTGCCGGCCGTCGCTAGCGTCCCCGTATGAGACGACGTACACGGATTGGCGCGCGGCGTGTCAGGGACTTACAGCGGGTGCGGGACAAGGTGCTCAGCCGCCGGGAGAGCCGTCGGCCGGTGGGCTGGGGGAGGCGGTTGGGGCGGCGGGCGGAGCGTGCCCGGCCCTGGCTGCAGTTCCTCGCCGACCTGGCCGCGCTGCTCGCCAAGGTCGTGCGGTAGCCGAGGCGGGTCGTCCGCCCGTCAAGTCCCCGAGGCTGCACGAGCGTTGACCCGGCTCCCGGCCGCCAGCAGAATGAGCGCGCGTTCTTGAGAGCGCTCTCAAACAGGCGTGCCCGCTCCGGCCGAGGGAGATCCATGACCGACTTCAGCGACAGACAGGGCCCGGCGCTCAGCCGCCGCGGGCTGCTCGGGGCCGGTATCGGCGCCGCCGTGCTCACCGCGGCCGGCGTGGGCACCGCGCACGCGGGCGGCCCCTCCGGCGGGAGCGGTGCCGGTGGCGGGCCGGCCGGGCGGCGGGCCGTGGCCTTCCTCGCCGCCGCGATGGACGCCTACCCCGAGCAGGGGCGTATCCGGCTCGCCCAGAGCTACACCGACCAGGCCGGCCTCTTCAGCACCGCCTTCACCTACGACAACGGGCTCGCGGTCCTCGCTCTGCTCGCCGCCCGTACGCCGGACGCGCACGCCCGCGCGGTCGCGCTCGGGGACGCGCTGCTGTACGCGCAGGCGCACGACCCCGAGCACGACGACGGGCGGCTGCGGCAGGCGTACAACGTGGGGCCGTACACCTTCTACGACGGCTCGCTCCAGCCCGACGGGTTCGTGCGGGCGGACGGCACGGCCAACGTGGGGACGCAGTTCGGGTTCACGGGGACGGCCGTCGGCGACATGGCCTGGGCCGGGATCGCGCTGGCCGCGCTCGCCGGGCGGACCGGGAAGCGCCGCTTCCGCGACGGTGCCGTGCGGATCGCGGAGTGGATCGAGCGCAACGGGCGTACGGACGACGAACCCCTCGGCGGCTACAAGTTCGGCGTAGACGGGGCCGGGGCCAAGCTGCCGTTCTCCTCCACCGAGCACAACACCGACCTCGTCGGCCTCTTCGGCCGGCTCGCCCGGCTCACGGGGGACCGCGTCTGGCGCGAGCGGCGCGCGCACGCCCGGGCGTTCGTGGAGCGGATGTGGGAGCCGGACGGCGGCTTCTTCTACACCGGCACCAACGACGGCGTGACCGTCAACCGTTCGCCGGTCCCCGAGGACACCCAGACCTGGACCTACCTCGCCCTCGACGATCGATCCCGGGCCCGCTCCCTGGACTGGGCCGCGCGCCGGCTCGCCGTCCTCGACCACGCCGGCCGCCCCAACAGCACGGTCCCGGCGGGGCAGTCGTACGAGGGGGTCACCTTCAGCTCGGCCAGTCTGCTCGCCGACGAGGGCGCCCCGATCGCCGACGGGCAGCCCAGACCCGACCGCAACGGCGTGTGGTTCGAGGGCACCGCCCATCTCGCGCTCTGCCTGCGCGACCGGCACGGCCGGGGCGACGAGGCCAGGGCGCGGCGGCTGCTGGACTCGATCGAGCGGGCCCAGGACCGGCTCGGCGGCGGACAGACGGCCGGCGGGCGCGCCCTGCCCGCGCGGGCCGGGGTGGTGTCGGCCAGCAGCCCGATCGACACCGGGTTCGGGTTCGGGTACTACCCGTACCGGCATCTGGGGGCGACGGCCTGGTACGTGATGGCCGCCGAGCGCTTCAACCCGCTGCGGGCCTGACGCGGGCGGGGGGCGAACGGGGGACGGCGTCCCGGTGAACCACTAGCATCACGCCGGTGAGCGTGGGAGCGGGAGCCGGACGAGCCGGACAGGACGGACGAGGGACGGGCATGACGGAACCGAGGATCGCCGTGGCCGTGGTGACCATGGGCAACCGGCCCGCGGAGGTCGACGCGCTGCTGGAGTCCGTCGCCAAGCAGGACCTCGCCCCGCACCGCGTCGTGGTCGTCGGCAACGGCTGCCCGCTGCCCGAGTTCGCCGAACGCCTGTCCCTGCCGGGGGAGTTCACCGGGATCGAGCTCGACGAGAACCTGGGCTGCCCCGGCGGGCGCAACGTCGCCCTGGAGCGGCTGCGCGCGTTCGGGGACGTCGACGTCGTGGTCGAGCTGGACGACGACGGGCTGCTCGTCGACGCCGATGTGCTGCGCCGGGTGCGGGACCTGTACGCCGCCGACGACCGTCTCGGCATCGTCGGGTTCCGGATCGCCGACGAGAACGGCGAGACCCAGCAGCGGCACGTGCCGAGGGTCGGCAAGTCCGATCCGATGCGCGGCGGTGAGGTCACGGGCTTCCTCGGCGGCGGGCACGCGCTGAGCATGGCGATGCTGGCCGAGACCGGTGACTGGCCCGCGCAGTTCTTCTTCGCGCACGAGGAGACGGATCTGGCGTGGCGGGCGATCGACGCCGGCTGGCGCATCCTCTACGCGCCCGAACTCCTCCTCCAGCACCCGAAGACCTCGCCCGCGCGGCACGCCATCTACTACCGGGTGAACGCCCGCAACCGGGTCTGGCTGACCCGGCGCCGGCTGCCGCTCCCGCTCATCCCGGTCCACCTCGGGATCTGGGTGCTGCTCACGCTCGCCCGCACCCGGTCGGCGGCCGGTCTGCGGGCCTGGTTCGGCGGCTTCCTGGAGGGCGTCAGGGAGTCCGCGGGCGAGCGGCGGCCCATGCGCTGGCGCACGGTGGTGCGGCTGACCCGGCTGGGCCGGCCGCCCGTCCTCTGAGGTCGGGGCAGAGGGACCGGCCCGTCCCTCACTTCGCGTCCGCGTAGCACTCCACGACCGCCGTGGTGAACGGGAACCGCACCGGCGTCTCCCCGAACGTGAGCCGTCCGGCGAGCGCGGACGCCTCGCGGATCGCGGCCACGACGGCCTCGGCCTCCTCCTCGGGACAGTGCACGATCACCTCGTCGTGCTGGAAGAAGACCAGCTCGGCCGCCATGTCCGCGCAGGACCGGCGCAGCGCGGCGAGCAGCAGCAGGGCCCAGTCGGCGGCGCTGCCCTGGACGACGAAGTTGCGGGCGAAGCGGCCGCGGGCGCGGGCGTCGGTGGAGGCGTAGCCGGGAACCCAGTCCTGGGGCGCGGACCCGCCGGCCGGTCCGTCGGGCCCCGAGGGCGTGTCCGGGACGGGGATGCCCGCCTCCTCGGCGGCCTCCTCCGACGCCCCGGCGGCCGGGGGCGAGGTCCGTCCCAGCCAGGTCCGCACGAGCCGCCCCTCCTCGCCGGCCCGCGCCGCGTCGTCGACGTACGCGACCGCGCGGGGGAAGCGGCGGCGGAGCGCGGCGAGGTTCTTCAGCCCGTCGCCGGACGTCTGGCCGTAGACGGCGCCCAGCACGGCGAGCTTGGCCTGGGCGCGGTCACCGGAGAAGGCGCGGTCGGAGACGGCCTGGTAGAGGTCGGTCTCCCGGGAGGCGACCTCCATCAGCCCGGGGTCCCGGGAGATCGCGGCGAGCACGCGGGGCTCCATCTGGTCGGCGTCGGCGACGACGAGCCGCCAGCCGGGGTCGGCGACGACCGCGCGCCGGATCACCTTGGGGATCTGCAGGGCGCCTCCGCCGTTGGTGACCCAGCGTCCGGTGACGGTGCCGCCCGCGAGGAACTCGGGCCGGAACCGCCCGTCGCGCACCCAGTCCTGGAGCCAGGACCAGCCGTGCGCGACCCAGATCCGGTACAGCTTCTTGTACTCGATGAGGGGCTTCACCGCCGGATGGTCGACGGACTGGATCTCCCAGCGCCGGGTCGACTTGACCTTGACGCCGGCCTGGGCGAACGCCTTGATCACGTCGGCGGGCAGATCGGGCCGCACCCGGCGCCCGAACGCGGCCGACACCTCGTCCGCCAGCTCGGCGAGCCGGCGCGGCTCCCCGCCGCCCGCGTACCGCTCGCCGAGCAGGTCGGTGAGCACCTGGCGGTGCACGCCGGCGCTCCAGGGCAGCCCGGCGCGGTTCATCTCGGCGGCGACGAGCATGCCCGCGGACTCGGCGGCGGTCAGCAGCCGCATGCGGTCGGGGTGGGCGGTGAGGTCGTGCCGCCGCTGCTGGTCGGCGTACACCTCGGCCAGGTCGGCGAGCGGCACGGGGGCCGTCTGCGGGTCGAACAGGGAGGACTGGGCGCCGGGCTCGGCGGCGCGCTGCGGCGGGTCGGGCGGTACGGGGCCACCGCGCAGCCGGGCGAGGGCGGCGGCGGCCGACCGGGGCGCGCCGTGCCGTCCCTCGTGGCCGAGGAGGAGGGTCTCGGCGTCCTCGATGTCGTAGCACCGCTCGACGCGGACGCCCGCCGCGAGCAGGCGCGGATAGACCTCGGAGGTGGAGCACCACACCCAGCGGGCCACCCCGGGCCGGGCGCGCACCGCCTCGGCGAGGTCGGGGGCGCGCAGCGGCGGCGCGGCGAGCAGCCCGTCCCGGCCGAGGGGGGCGATCTCGGCGCCGCCGTCCTCGGCCGGGGCGAGCGCCCACCGGTCGGTCATGCCGCGAGTGTGGCACCCGGGTCTGACATCGGCCTCAGCCCTGGGGCGTGCCGTCCTCGCCGGCCGCCTCCCGGGCGGTCCGCTCACCGGCGCCGAGGTACTGCGAGAGCGCCGCGGCGGTGAACGCCTCGGCGTCCTGCTTGGTGATGCCGAGGCCGGACAGGACGCCGGTGCCGTTCTCGAACTCCAGCAGGGCCAGCAGGATGTGCTCGGTGCCGATGTAGTTGTGGCCGAGGCGCAGGGCCTCGCGGAAGGTGAGCTCCAGGACCTTCTTGGCGTCGGAGCCGTACGGGATGAGCTCGGGGACCTCGTCGGCGGCGGGCGGCAGGGCGGCGGTGGCGGCCTGGCGCACGGAGTCCAGGAGGACGCCCCGGTCGAGGATGGCCTTCGCGGCGATGCCGTCCGGCTCGGCCAGCAGGCCGAGGACCAGGTGCTCGGGGCGCCCCTCGGGGTTGCGGGCCGCGATGGCCTCGTTGTGGGCGGCCATCACGACGCTGCGGGCGCGCGGGGTGTAGCGGCCGAAGCCCTGCTGGGGGTCGAGGTCGTTGCCCTCCTTGGGCACGAACCGCTTCTGCGCGGCCTGCCGGGTGACGCCCATGCTGCGGCCGATGTCGGTCCAGGAGGCACCGGAGCGGCGCGCCTGGTCCACGAAGTGGCCGATCAGATGGTCCGCCACCTCACCGAGGTGGTCGGCGGCGATCACGGCGTCCTGGAGCTGGTCCAGGGGCTCCTCGTGGACCTTCTTGATGGCCGCGATGAGTTCGTCGAGACGCACGGATGACGTGATGCTGGGGTTCGTCGACATGTGTCAACCGTAGGTTGACAGTCGCGGGGCGTCAACCCGTAGTTGACAGTGGGGTGCCGGGAACAGACTTACGATCGCCTGGTGAGCACGCCCAGCACCGTCGACCGCGCCCTCGAGGCCGCCCTCTACGACACCGGGCACGCGACGCTCGACACGGGCGCCTCGCTGCTCGCCGCAGACCCCGCGTCCGACGCCGAACTGGCCCGGCGCGGCGAGGAGTTCGTGGCGGCGGCCTGGCGCAGGGGCTGGCAGCCCGCCGACGTCGTACGGCTGGTGCGGCGCGACCTGGACGACGTGCACGTGCGCCTTCTGGCAGTGCTGGTGCGGGCGCAGGCCCCCCGGGACCGGGCGCGCGGCCCCCGCTGGCGGGCCCAGCTCGACGCCCTGCCCGGCGAGGCGCCGACCCGCACCGACCGCTTCTCGTACGCCACCGCCGTCCTGGAGCTGTACCGCCTGCTGCTGCGGCTGCCCGCGCTCGAGCCCCTGGAGGAGACGGCCGCCCCGTCCGGCGCCGCCGCCCGCCCGGAGTCCCGCATGCTGACCCGGGTCCGGGCGCTGCTCGCGAAGGCCGAGGCGACCGGGTTCCCGCAGGAGGCCGAGGCGCTGACCGCCAAGGCGCAGGAGCTGATGGCCCGGCACAGCATCGACGAGGCGCTGGTCGCCTCCCGTGCGCCCGCCGGGGCCGCCGACGCGCCGGGCGCCTGCCGGATCGGCGTGGAGCCGCCGTACGAGCAGGCCAAGGCCGTGCTGCTGGACGCGGTGGCGCGGGCCAACCACTGCCGGGCCGTGTGGAACGAGCCGTTCGGCTTCTCCACCGTCGTCGGGTTCGAGGCGGACCTGGAGGTGGTGGAGCTGCTGTACACCTCGCTGCTGGTGCAGGCGCAGACCGCGATGACCAAGGCGGAGGCGGCCCAGCGGGCGGGCGGCCGCAAGCGCACCAAGACGTTCCGGCAGTCGTTCCTGGCGGCCTACGCCCATCGGGTGAGCACCCGTCTCAACGCCGCCGCCCGGACGCAGGTGACCGACGACCTGCTGCCGGTCCTGGCCTCCCGCGAGCTGGCGGTCACCGGCCGGCTGGACCGCATGTTCCCGCGGACCACGACGACGCGGCTGCGCGGGGTCAGCGACGACGCGGGCTGGACCGAGGGGTCGGAGGCGGCCGACCGGGCCCGGGTGGACCCGCGCCGGCCACTGACCTGAGCGCCGTCTGCCGTTGGCCTGGTCGTCGGCCGGTCGTCTGGCGTCGGTCGGTCGTCTGGCGTCGGTCGGTCGTCCGTCTCGCCAGCCGGTCGGCTGCCGGCAGCCGTACGTCCGTCGTCTGCCGGTGGCCTGGCGTCGGCCGGTCGTCTGCCGTCTCGGTCGTCTGTCGTCGGTCGGTCGGCTGCCGTCGGTCGGTCGTCCGTCTCGCCAGCCGGTCGGCTGCTGTCAGCCGTACGTCCGTCGTCAGTCGGTCGACCGTCGTCTGCCGGTCGTCCGTCGTCGGTCGGTCTCCCGTCGTCAGCCGGTCGCCTGCCGGCAGCCGTACGTCCGTCGTCAGTCGGTCGACTGCTGGAAGCCGGTCACCGAGGCGTCCGGCGTGCGCCCGTCGTCCTTCAGGGCCACAGCGCCGTACGCCCACTCGAAGCTCTCGCTCCTGTCGGCACCGGGCAGCCGCACCGTCGCCGACCGTGCCGCGAGGGAGCCGTCGCCGCCCTCCTCGCCGCGGACGTAGGTGAGCGTGAACGCCAGCGAGGCGCCCTTCGCGAAGGTCGCCTTCCCGGCCGAGGCGGCGTCCGCGGCCGGGACCGCGGCGGTCGTGTCCCCGGCGACCAGGTCCACGCCGGGCAGGCCCTCCACGGTGCACGGGGCGTCCCCGCGGTTGGTGACGGTCACCGGCACGTTGCCCGTGTCCCCGGCGGCGGGCGCGGCGTTGGCGGGCCCGAAGCGCACGGCGAGATCGGCGACGCAGCCGGCGCCGCCCGCCTTGTCCTGGGTGTCCTTGTCGTCCCCGGCGCTGTCGCAGGAGGTCAGCAGGAGCGCCGCGGCGAGGGCGGCGACGGTGGCGGTGACGGAGATGGTGCGCATGGAGTCCTCGGGAGTCGCGTCGGTGAGCCGGTCACCGATCGGACATCACGATCCCAGACCGGCCGTGGGCAGGCCCGTGGGCAGTTTGCCACCCTCGGCCTTGGTGTACGTCTCCACGCCGAGGCCGCCCTCCCAGGTCACCTTCAGCTCGCCCTTGCCGACGGAGTCGACGGTCCCGGCCGCCCGGTCCTTGCTGCCGTCCGTGCACTGCAGCCGGATGGTGCGCTTGCCGCCCTGCTCGCTGGCCGTTCCGCTGCACACGGACCCGCCGGTCGCGAAGAGCCCGGCCTTGTCGCCGGTGACCACGAGGGCGACGGCCTTGCCGTCGGTGGTCGCCAGCCAACTGCCCTCCAGCTCGCCCGCGGCCGAGCCCGAACCGCCTCCCGAACCGCCCCCCGAGTCGCCGCCCGTGCCACCGGTGCCGGCGTCGGCGCTGGTCGGGGCGCCGCTGGGGGTGGAGTCGCCGTCCGAGTCGCCGCCTCCGCTGCACGCGGTGAGCGCGAGCACGCCCACGAGGGAGGCGGCCACGGCCGCGCTCCTCGTCCACCGGCCCGGCAGGGTGCGCGTACGCGGGAAAGTCGCCGAGGTCACTGGGAGCCCCCAAGCTGTAGCGGTCGGCATGGCCGGATCGGCCGGGCGTGGCCGAAACGTCCGCAGCAAGTTACCAGGGAGTCGGTTCACGGTCGCCGGAAAGACCGCGGGAAGGAAGGGACTTCTGTGCGGGGTGCCGGACGGCGCGGCACGGCTGACAGGTAGGAGATCTCCTACGGTTGACGCGTAGGGAAACGCCTACCTACTGTCGTGCCATGACCATCACCCACGCCTCCTTCGTCACGCTCCCCGTCGCCGACCAGGACCGTGCCCTGCGCTTCTACACCGACGTCCTCGGCTTCCGGGTCGCCGCCGATCTCGCCACCCCCCAGGGCCGATGGCTCCAGGTCGCGCCCGAGGGCGCGCAGACGGTCTTCACGCTCTCCGGTCCCGGGATGGGCGGCTTCGAGCCGGGCACGGCACGGGGGATCATGCTGGTCACCACCGACGTCGACGCGGACTGCGCGCGGCTCGCGGAGGCCGGGGTCGCCGTACAGGGCCCGGACGACGTGCCCTGGGGGCGCATGGCAGGCTTCCAGGACCCCGACGGCAACGGGCTGATGCTGCTGACGGAGGCCGCTCACTGACCGGAGAGGGACGGGCATGACCACGACCGGGGTCCAGGAGACGCCCCAGGACCGCGTCTTCGCCGCGCTGGCCAACGGCACCCGCCGCGAGGTGCTGCGGCTGCTCCGAGACGGCGGGCCCCAGGCCGTACAGGACCTGGCCGCGCACTTCGCCATGCGCAGGCCCAGCCTGTCGGAGCATCTGCGGGTGCTCCGCGAGGCCGGGCTGGTCTCCGAGCGGCGGTCCGGCCGGCAGCGCATCTACCGGCTGGAGGCGGCCCCGCTCGCCGATGTGCGGGACTGGCTCCATCCGTACGAGCGGTTCTGGCGCGAGCGTCTGAAGGACCTCGGCGATCTGCTCGACCGCATGCCCGACGATGACCCGACATGAGCACAGACCCGGGCCACGGCCCCGATCCGGTCCCCGAACCGCTCGAGGACGACCTCACCGTCATCCGCGTGGACCAGTTCTTCCCGCACCCGCCCGCCAAGGTCTGGCGCGCCCTGACCGAGCCCGAGCTGCTCGTGCAGTGGCAGATGCAGGGGGCCGAGGCGTTCCGGCTGGAGGTCGGGCACCGGTACACGATGACGTCCGTGCCGCGACCGAACACCGACTTCTCCGGCACGGTCGAGGCGGAGGTCCTCGCCTACGCCCCCGAACGGATGCTGAGCGTCCGCTGGCGCGACGCATCCTCGGCCAACTCCGCTGACTGGACGGTTACTTGGCGTTTGGAACAAGAAGGGCGAGGAACACGTCTTTTTCTAGTGCACGAGGGGTTCGATCCGGACGACCCCGTTCAGCTCATGGCGCGGAAGATCATGGGCGGGGGCTGGCGCACTCATGTGATGCGATCCCTGGGGCACGCGCTGGAACGTATGGACCACCCACGTACGTCCCAGGAGTAACCGCGGGAACACCCCGCGTGCACGTGCATCTGCTCGTGCAGGTGCACGTGAGCAGGGGCTATGATCCGAAAGCAGTTGTCCGGCACACGCACCACTGCATCACCACTGCATCACCTCATGCCTCATGGCGAAGAGCCACCGCACCATCGGGGAGCGACCTGTGGACCACGACGTGTACAACGGCATGGCGGCCACGGAGCTGGACGGGGTGGCCTGGCAGAAGAGCAGGCACAGCAACTCCCAGGGCTCCTGCGTGGAGTTCGCGCGGCTGCCCGGCGGCGACGTCGCCGTGCGCAACTCGCGTTTCCCCGACGGCCCGGCCCTCGTCTACACCCGGGCCGAGATCGAGGCGATGCTCCTCGGGGTCAAGGACGGCGAGTTCGACCACCTGGTCGCGGGCTGACGCCTTCCGCCGCCCCGTGGATACGGGCGGCGCCGCCCCGGCCGTGATGACGCGCGTAGAACCCGCACGTCACGGCAGGCGGCGCCGTGTCAGTCCGCGGGGCCGGCGCAGGTGCCGGGCTGGAGGCGGAACAGCGCCCAGACCACCTTGCCGCTCAGCGTGCCGGCCATCGGGTGCCAGCCCCAGCCGTCGCTGAAGGACTCCACGAGGAACAGCCCCCGGCCGGACTCCGCCGAGAAGTCCTCGGAGTCACGCGCGACCGGACTGTCGTGACTGGGGTCGCGCACCGCGCACACCAGCCGCTCGGTCCACCGCATCAGATGCAGCCGCACCGGCGGGGGCTGCTCGCAGACGCGGGGGGCGTTCGAGGGCAGGGCGTGCCGCAGGGCGTTGGTCACCAGTTCGGAGACCACGAGGCAGACGTCGTCGAAACGGTCGCCCAGTTCCCACTGGTCCAGGGTGCGGCGCGTGAAGCCGCGGGCTTCCCGGACGGCCTCGTACCGGGCCGGCAGGGCGCAGGAGGCTGCGTTGGAGACGGCCGCGGGGTCCAGTGGCGGAAGGCCCTGCCGTAACGGCTCGAGCATGGTCGATCCATTCGTCCCCATGCGAGGCACTCCCGGGAGTTCGCGGTCGTGGCGATGCAGCGGTTGCGCGGGACCATGGTTTCGGAAGCCAAGGGCAGATGCAAGGGCAGATGCACGTGCACGTGACCGAATTGGACGTTCCCGTACCGCTTGTTGGCCATTTTTTCCGCCAACTTCACCCCCTCTTCTTGCCTTCCGTCGACCGCTTCACGAGTGGAATCCTTGGCTTCTTTCCGTCTCTGTAATCGGGCGAGTACAGCTCGAAGTGATTTAGTGGCAGACTGCGGGCCGGGAAGACGGTTGGGGAGGCTGGCGAACGTGAGCGCGGGAGAGCCCGGATCGGTGGTGCGGCGCATGCTGCTCGGCTCGCAACTGAGGCGACTGCGGGAAGCGCGCGGAATCACCCGTGAGGCGGCTGGATACTCGATCCGCGCGTCCGAGTCGAAGATCAGCCGGATGGAGCTGGGCCGGGTGAGCTTCAAGACACGTGACGTGGAAGACCTGTTGACGCTGTACGGCATCACCGACGAGCAGGAGCGCGCCTCCCTGCTCTCCCTGGCCCGCGAGGCCAACGTCGCCGGCTGGTGGCACAGCTACTCGGACGTCCTGCCCAGCTGGTTCCCCACCTACGTCGGCCTGGAGGGCGCGGCCAGCTCGATCCGCGCCTACGAGGTGCAGTTCGTGCACGGCCTGCTGCAGACCGAGGCGTACGCCCACGCGGTCGTGAAGCGCGGCATGAAGGGCGCGAGCGCGTCCGACGTCGACAAGCGCGTCGCGCTGCGCCTGGAGCGCCAGAAGTACCTCGTCGCGGAGAACGCCCCCGAGTTCCACATCGTCCTCGACGAGGCCGCCCTGCGCCGGCCGTACGGCGACCGCGAGGTGATGCGCGGCCAGCTCCAGCACCTCATCGAGATCTCCGAGCGGCCCAACGTGCGGCTGCAGATCATGCCGTTCGGGTTCGGTGGGCACTCCGGCGAGTCCGGCGCCTTCACCATTCTCAGCTTCCCCGAGTCCGACCTCTCGGACGTCGTCTACCTGGAGCAGCTCACGAGCGCGCTCTACCTCGACAAGCGCGAGGACGTCGCCCAGTACGAGCTCGCCCTCAAGGAGCTCCAGCAGGACAGTCCGGGGCCCGACGAGAGCCGGGATCTTCTCCGGGGACTCCTCCAACTCTCTTGAAACACACGTACGATGACGTGTGATCAGACCGTGAGGACGATCACGATGGCGACCGCGCCGATCGGATGTCTGCGAGGGATTGAGGGATCACATGTCGTCCTATTTCACCGACCTGGCTCAGCAGTACATCGACGGTGAGTGGCGCCCGGGCACAGGCTCCTGGGACATCATCGACTTCAACCCGTACGACGGCGAGAAGCTGGCGTCGATCACGATAGCCACGGTCGACGAGGTGGACGAGGCGTACCGGGCGGCGGCCCGCGCCCAGGAGCAGTGGGCCGCGACCAACCCCTACGCCCGCCGCGCCGTCTTCGAGAAGGCGCTGCGCGTGGTCGAGGAGCGCGAGCAGGAGATCAGCGAGGTGATCGTCGCCGAGCTCGGCGGCACCCGGCTGAAGGCCGCGTTCGAACTGCACCTGGCCAAGGAGTTCCTGCGCGAGGCGGTGCATCTGGCGCTGCGCCCCGAGGGACGGATCATCCCTTCGCCGGTGGACGGCAAGGAGAACCGCGTCTACCGGGTTCCGGTCGGTGTCGTCGGGGTCATCAGCCCGTTCAACTTCCCCTTCCTGCTCTCCCTGAAGTCGGTCGCCCCGGCCCTCGCGCTCGGCAACGGCGTGGTCCTCAAGCCGCACCAGAACACCCCGATCGTCGGCGGCTCCCTGGTCGCGAAGATCTTCGAGGAGGCGGGGCTCCCGGCCGGTCTGCTCAACGTCGTCATCACCGACATCGCCGAGATCGGCGACGCCTTCATCGAGCACCCGGTCCCCAAGGTCATCTCCTTCACCGGCTCCGACAAGGTCGGCCGGCACGTCGCCACCGTGTGCGCCTCGCACTTCAAGCGCTCCGTGCTCGAACTCGGCGGCAACAGCGCGCTGGTGGTCCTGGACGACGCCGACCTGGACTACGCCGTCGACGCGGCCGTCTTCAGCCGGTTCGTCCACCAGGGCCAGGTCTGCATGGCGGCGAACCGCGTCCTCGTGGACCGTACGGTCGCCGACGCGTTCACCGAGAAGTTCGTCGCCAAGGTGAAGTCGCTCAAGGTGGGCGACCCGAGCGACCCCGAGACCGTCATCGGCCCGGTCATCAACTCCTCGCAGGCCGAGGCGCTCACCGGCACGGTCGCGCAGGCCCTCGCCGAGGGCGCGACGGCCCTCGTGCACGGCACGGCCACGGACAACCTGGTCGAGCCGTCCGTCCTGACCGGCCTCCCGGAGGACTCCGCGCTGCTGCGGCAGGAGGTCTTCGGCCCGGTCGTCTTCCTCGTCCCGTTCGACGGCGAGGAGGAGGCCGTCCGCCTGGTCAACGACACCCCGTACGGTCTGAGCGGCGCCGTGCACACGGCCGACGTCGAGCGCGGTGTCGCCTTCGCCAAGCGGATCGACTCCGGCATGTTCCATGTGAACGACGGCACGGTCCACGACGAGCCGATCGTCCCCTTCGGCGGCGAGAAGGCCTCCGGTGTCGGACGGCTGAACGGCGAGACCATGCTGGACGCCTTCACCACCATGAAGTGGATCTCCGTGCAGCACGGCCGCAGCGGGTTCCCGTTCTAACCTGGACGGCATGTCAGCCATCCGCCTCCTCGTCCTGGGCGCGGTCCGTATGCACGGCCGCGCCCACGGCTACCAGGTCCGCAACGACCTGGAGTTCTGGGGCGCGCACGAGTGGTCCCACGCCAAACCGGGCTCGATCTACCACGCGCTGAAGCAGATGGCGAAGCAGGGACTGCTGCACGCGCACGAGATCGCCCCGTCCACGGCGGGCGGTCCGCCGCGCACCGAGTACGAGGTGACCGGCGAGGGCACCGAGGAGTACTTCCGGCTGCTGCGCGAGGCGCTGGTCACCTACGACCAGCGCGGCGACATGAAGACGGCCGCCGTGGGCTTCCTGGTCGACCTGCCGCGCGCGGAGGCCGTGGAACTGCTGCGCGAGCGCGTCCGGCGGATCGAGGAGTGGCGGACGGAGGTCCTCGAGCACTACGTGCCCGAGGAGGGCCCCGAACAGCTCGGCCACATCGGCGAGATCATGAACATGTGGGTCCACACCGCCGACTCCGAGACCGAGTGGACCCGCGGCCTCATCGCCCGCGTCGAGGGCGGCGCCTACACCTTCGCCGACGAGGGCGAGCCGTTCGCCGGCCTCCTGGCCGACGACAGTCAGCCGGGCTAGGTCGGACACGGCCTGCAGGGGGTGTCTTGCCGATCAGGCCGGGCTCCCGGCGCCTGGCACCGCGCCTCGCCGCGTTGTCGTCGGTCGCCGATGCGCCGCATCGACTCCCTCCTCCGCCTTGCGATGCACAGCACCAGACACCGGGAGCTGACCCGGCCTGATCGACAAGACACCCCCTAGTAGTGCTTCGTTACGTCGGGTGACCTCGCTTGGTGTTGGGCATCTTCTTGGCATGAGGCTGGGGGAAGTGGAACGACTCCGGGGCGAGTTAGCGGAGTTCGTTGCCGATGTATTCGGGTCGTTGCCGCGTCGGGATCAGCGGCGTTGGGGCGAGTGTTATCTGCGGGGCCTGATGCTCGACGGCCGGCGCAAGTCGATCCAGCCGATGTCCGAGCGGCTGCCGGACGGGAACATGCAGGCCCTGCAGCAGTTCGTGAACCAGTCGCCGTGGGATCCGCTGCCGGTCAGGCAGCGGATCGCGGGGCGGCTGTCCGAGGTGATCACTCCTGAGGTGTGGGTGATCGACGATGTGTCGTTCCCCAAGTGCGGCAAGGCGTCGGCCGGGGTGGCCCGCCAGTACTGCGGAGCGGTCGGCAAACGGGCGAACTGCCAGGTCGCGGTCAGTGTCCATGCCGCCACCGATACCGCCTCGTGCCCACTGCAGTGGCAGTTGTATCTGCCGCGTGAGTGGACCGACGAGCCGGACCGATGCCGCAGGGCGGGAGTCCCCGACGACGTGGTGCACCAGGAGAAGTGGCGTCTCGCGCTCGGCCTGCTGGACACACTCGCCGAGTGGCAGCTGAAGGCGCCGGTCGTGGTCGCCGACGCCGGCTACGGCGTCAGCACCCCGTTCCGGCTCGGTCTCCAAGAACGAGGACTGTTCTATGTCCTGGCCCTGAACGGGAAAGAAGTCGCCCACCCGGGGGACGTCGAGCCGCACCAGCCGGTTTACGGCGGGCTAGGACCGCCCACCCTTCCCCGCTACCGCACCCCACCGCGAGCCGTCTGCGTCCTGGCAGCGCAGGCGGGTGCGGAGCGGTTCACTGAGGTGACCTGGAGGCAGGGCAGCAAAGGCGTGATGACCTCACGGTTCGCGGTGCTGCCAGTGCGGACTGCGGGCAAGCAGTCCCTGGCCGCAGCCCAGAAGACCGGCGGCGGCCGCAACCGTTGGGACGGCGTCCTGCCCGTCCAGACACTCCTCGTCGAATGGCCGGACGGCCAGGACACTCCGACGGACTACTGGATATCGAACCTGCCCGTCACCACCCCGGTCGCTGACCTGGTGCGGTGGGCGAAGATGCGCTGGCGGATCGAGCACGACTACCGCGAACTCAAGCATGGCCTCGGGCTGGACCACTTCGAGGGCCGCACCTGGCGCGGCTGGCACCACCACGTCACCCTCGTCACCGCTGTCCAGGCATTCCTCACTCTCCGGCGGCTCGACCCAAAAGTCCACACACCGGCCTGACTCTCTACCAGGTCCTCGACGTTCTTCAGGACCTGCTGAGGTGCTGGACCGGTACCTGCACCACCTGCGGACGCCCCCTGCCCCGCCCCCGGAGCAGCCGCAGACAGCCCTCAACCTAACGAAGCACTACTAGTGATGGAACCCGGTCGCCGCGCCCCGGTCGTGCGTCAGCGGGTGCGGCTGTCGGCGCAGGTCCTCCAGGGAGCGGCGCAGGTCGTCCACGAACAGGTCCGCGAGGTCCTCCGAGAAGCCGTTGCGGCACACCACCCGCAGCACGGACAGGTCCTCGCGGTTCGGCGGGAACGTGTACGCGGGCACCAGCCAGCCCGCCTCCCGCAGCCGCCGGGACACGTCGAACACGTCGAACCGGGTCACGTCCGGCGCCGTCGTGAACGCGAACACCGGCAGCTGGTCGCCCCGGGTCAGCAGCCGGAAGTCGCCCAGCTCCTCCACGGCCTCCGCGACCCGGCCGGCCACGTCCCGCGCCGCCTGCTGCACCGCCCGGTACCCGTCCCGGCCCAGCCGCAGCAGCGAGTAGTACTGCGCCACCACCTGCGCGCCCGGCCGCGAGAAGTTCAGCGCGAACGTCGGCATGTCGCCGCCCAGGTAGTTCACCCGGAACACCAGCTCCTCCGGCAGCGCCTCCTTGTCCCGCCACAGCGCCCAGCCGACGCCCGGGTACACCAGCCCGTACTTGTGCCCCGAGGTGTTGATCGAGGCGACCCTCGGCAGCCGGAAGTCCCACACCAGGTCCTCGTCGAGGAAGGGCGCCACCATCGCGCCGGACGCGCCGTCCACGTGCACCGGGACGTCCAGACCCGTGCGCTCCTGGAGGGCGTCCAGCGCTGCGCACAGGTCCGCGATCGGCTCGTAGGACCCGTCGAAGGTGGAGCCGAGGATGCCGACGACGCCGATGGTGTTCTCGTCGCACAGCTCGGCCGCCGCCTGCGGATCGAGGTGGAAGCGCTCGCCCTCCATCGGGACCAGCCGGGCCTCGACCTCCCAGAAGTTGCAGAACTTCTCCCAGCAGACCTGGACGTTGACGCCCATGACCAGGTTGGGGCGGGCATCCGGGGACGGGTACCGGTCGGCGTTGCGGCTCGTCCAGCGCCGCTTCAGCGCCAGGCCCGCGAGCATGCACGCCTCGCTGGAGCCCGTGGTCGAACAGCCCACGGCCGCCGACGGATCGGGCGCGTTCCACAGGTCGGCGAGCATCGACACACAGCGCCGCTCCAGCTCGGCGGTGCGCGGATACTCGTCCTTGTCGATCATGTTCTTGTCGCGGCACTCCGCCATCAGCACCGACGCCTCCGGCTCCATCCAGGTGGTGACGAAGGTGGCGAGGTTCAGCCGCGAGTTGCCGTCCAGCATCAGCTCGTCGTGCACCAGCTGGTACGCCGTCGACGGCGCCATGGGGGAGTCCGGGAGGCGATGGGTGGGCGGGGCCTCGGTCATGCCGGCGGCCGGGTTCGTCTCGCCGTAGAACGGGTTGACGGACAGCCTGTGTCCGCCGCCGCGTCGGTCCGGTGATGCGCTGTTCCCGCGGTGCAGTGCCATGCATCGACGGTAGGCCCAGACCTGGGGGCTTGCACCTCACGCGGCGTGAGGGCGCACCGTGGTGCGCGTACCGAGAAGGGAGCGGAAGTGGGCTACTCCGTGGGACAGGTCGCCGGGTTCGCCGGGGTGACGGTGCGCACCCTGCACCACTACGACGGCATCGGTCTGCTCGTGCCCAGCGAGCGCAGCCACGCGGGCCACCGGCGCTACAGCGACGCCGACCTCGACCGGCTGCAGCAGATCCTGTTCTACCGCGAGCTCGGCTTCCCCCTCGACGAGGTCGCCGCCCTGCTCGACGACCCGGACGCGGACCCGCGCGCGCACCTGCGCCGGCAGCACGAGCTGCTGACCGCCCGGATCGAGAAGCTGCGGAAGATGGCGGCGGCCGTGGAACAGGCCATGGAGGCACGCACGATGGGAATCGATCTGACGCCCGAGGAGAGGTTCGAGGTGTTCGGGGACAAGGACCCCGAGCAGTACGCCGCGGAGGCGGAGGAACGCTGGGGCGGCACCGAGGCGTACGCCGAGTCGCAGCGCCGCGCGGCGCGCTACACCAAGGAGGACTGGAAGCGCGTCCAGGCCGAGGTCGACGACTGGCAGGAGCGGTACACGGCCCTGATGGCCGCCGGAGGGCAGCCGTCCGGCGAGACAGCCATGGACCTGGCCGAGGAGCACCGCCGGCACATCGGCAAGTGGTACTTCGAGGTGCCCTACGAGATGCACAGGTGCTTCGCCGAGATGTACGTCTCCGACGAGCGCTTCAAGGCGTACTACGACTCCCTGCGGCCCGGTCTCGCCGAGCACCTCAGGCAGGCGATCCTCGCCAACGCGGACCGGCACTCCGCCTGAGGGTCCCGGCCCGGGGCCGCTACTCCTCCCGGGCCAGGACCACCGCGGTCCCGTAGGCGCACACCTCGGTGCCCACGTCGGCCGCCTCCGTCACGTCGAAGCGGAAGGCCAGCACCCCGTTGGCGCCCCGCGCGCGTGCCTGCTCCACGAGGCGTTCCATCGCCTGGTTGCGGGTCTCCACCAGCGTCTTGGTGAGGCCCTTCAGTTCGCCGCCGACCAGCGACTTCAGCCCGGCGCCGATCTGGCTGCCGACGTGCCGGGAGCGCACGGTCAGCCCGAAGACCTCCCCGACGACCCGCGTCACGCGGTGCCCGGGGACGTCGTTCGTGGTCACTACAAGAACGTCGGGGCTGGGCCCCTGCCCGCCGCCGTACTCATCGATGCCCATGCCCCACAGCTTTGTCGCCGGGGTCGCACAGTGCATCCTGAACGGGTCCATGGAACCTGGGACACCGGTCGCGCGTTGATATTTTTGACTCGCTCGTGACCGATCGTCCGCCCCTTCCCCCGCAGGAGCCACAATCCCGTGACCACCCTTGCGCTCGGCCCCGAGTGGCTCAGCCCGGACTACCTCATCGAGACGTTCAGCCTTCCCGGCATCCTGCTGATCGTCTTCGCGGAGTCCGGCCTCTTCGCGTTCCTGCCCGGGGACTCCCTGCTGTTCACGGCGGGCCTGTTCGTCGCCGAGGGGACCTTCATCAGCCAGCCGCTGTGGCTGGTCTGCGCGCTGATCGTCGCGGCCGCCGTCCTCGGCGACCAGGTCGGCTACATGATCGGCAAGTTCTTCGGCCCGAGGCTCTTCAGCCGCCCCAACTCCAAGCTCTTCAAACAGGAGAACCTGGACAAGGCGCACGAGTTCATGGAGAAGTACGGCCCCAAGGCGATCGTGCTGGCACGCTTCGTGCCGATCGTGCGGACCTTCGCCCCCATCGTGGCGGGGGCCGGCCGGATGAAGTACCGCACCTTCCTGACGTACAACGTCATCGGCGGCGTCGCCTGGGGCACCGGTGTCACCCTCGCGGGCTACTGGCTCGGGCAGATCTCGTTCATCAAGAGCAACGTCGAGGCGATCCTGGTCCTGATCGTCGTCGTCTCCGTGGTGCCGATCCTCATCGAGTACCTGCGGGAGCGCGGCAAGAAGAAGCGCGCCGCCGCCGAGGCCCCGGCCGCCCAGGACGGGCAGCGGCACCAGGGCTACCAGCCGATGGACGACGCGACGACGCAGCTGCGCCGCATCCCGTCCCACGACCAGCACCAGCAGCCGTACGGCGGCCAGGGCGGCCCCGGGCAGGACCAGGGGTACGGCTACGGGCAGCAGCAGGACCACGGCGGACAGCAGCAGGGCTACGACCAGCAGTACTACGGGCAGCAGCACCCGCAGCAGCAGCCTCAGCAGCCGTACGCGCAGCAGTATCCGCAGGGCTACGGCCGGCAGGACCGGCAGTACCCGCCGGACCAGGGCTACTGAGGCCTCCGGCCGGACCGCTCGTCACGGACGCCCTCCCCGGGGGGCGTCCGTCGCCGTCTCAGAAGCCGCGCGTCCGCTTGGCGGAGCGCCGCTTCTCCGGCGAGCTGATCCGCAGGAAGAGCCGGGAGATCTCGGACCCGAGGTTCACGCCGATCGCGATGGCCAGGGCCAGGGACGCCGCCGTGGCCAGCGACACCAGCCCCGCGTCCACCTCGTTCTGCGCGATCGACAGCAGCCCGAAGTACGTGGCCGAACCGGGCAGCAGCGGCCCGATCGCGGCAGTCGTGTAGGGCAGCGCGGACGCGAACCGGTAGCGGGCCATCAGCTGCCCGAACAGACCGACCAGACCCGCGGCGACCGCCGTCGAGGCGACCGGCGACAGCTCGCCCGCGTAGCGCATCGCCCCGTACACCACCCAGGCGACACCCCCGTTCAGGGTCACGGCGAGCACGGTGGTCCGTTCCTGCTGGAGCAGCACCGCGAAGGTCAGCGACAGCAGCATCGACGCGGCGATCTGCAAGTAGGGCCGCTCGGAGGTGTGCAGCGCCGCGTCCGGGTTGAGCTTGGCGCCCAGGTTGACGCCGAAGTACAGGACCACCAGCACGCCGGTCACGATGCCGACGAAGAAGTACATGACCTCCAGCAGCCGCGCCGACGCGGTGATGTAGAAGCCGGTCAGCCCGTCCTGCACGCCCGCCACCAGGGCCCGCCCGGGCAGCAGCGCGAACAGCCCACCGGTGATGACCGCGGACGCCTTCACGTCGACGTGCGTCAGCGTCAGCGCGACCCCGACCGCGGCCGGCGGCATCGCGGCGACCGTGAACTGGTAGAACTCCGGCAGCCCGCGCCCCGCGGCCAGCCACGCCAGCCGGTCGCCGGCCATCGCGCCGACGGCCGCCGCGACGAACACCAGCAGCCCGCCGCCGACCAGCACGGACGCCGCGCCGGCGAGCAGCCCGCTGGCCGTCGTCAGGACCCAGGTCGGGTAGGGGTGCCGGTTGCGCCGGATCTCCGCGAGCCGCCGGTAGGCCTCCTCCAGGGAGATGTGGCTCTCGGCGTCGCTGAGGTCGTCGACCAGCTGGTACACGGCCGCCAGCCGCGTGTAGTCGGTGCCGCGCCGGCGCACCGTGCGCGCCGCCGACACCGGGTCGTCCACCAGCGACGGCTGGTACGAGATCGACAGCAGGGTGAAGGTGACGCTCGGCTCGCAGCGGTCGAGGCCGTAGGACCGGCACACCGCGAACATCGCGGCCTCCACGTCCTCGGCGCCCTCGCCGCCCGCCAGCAGCAGCTCACCGATACGCAGGGTCAGGTCCAGCACGCGCGGGACGGCCGGGCCCTCCTCCTCGGTCTTCGGCATCCGTTCCGGCGCCGGCCGCTCGGCCACCGGCATCCGCAGCATCGTGCGCATCCGGTCCTGCCAGGGCACGTCCTTGGTCAGGCTGACCTGCGGTATGCCGCCGGGGGGCGTGAAGCCGGGCAGGGTGTCCTCGGCGCTGTATCCTCTCGGCGCGCTGAAGGCCGACCTCTCCTGTTCCTGGGGAGGCGCCTGCGGGACGTCGAGACCCTTGGGGAGCGCGAACTCCGACGTGGTCTCCGACTCGCTGTCCCCGACCTCCACCCCGGCGGGCGGCGTGAACGCCATCCTCGCCTCGTCCGACTGCGGCTTGCGGTCCTCCGCGTCCGTCACGTACGCAGCTCTCCTTGAACGACACCTTCCGCCGCTCTCAGTATGCGCACAGACACACGGACGGGCCGCACGCCCTGCGTGCGGCCCGTCCGTGGAACGGCTTCGATGAGGCTCAGTGGCCGCCCTGGTCCTTGAAGCGCTTGTAGGACCGCTCGATCTCGGCCTCGGCCTCGGTACGGCCGACCCAGTCGGCGCCCTCGACGGACTTGCCCGGCTCCAGGTCCTTGTAGACCTCGAAGAAGTGCTGGATCTCCAGGCGGTCGAACTCCGACACGTGGTGGATGTCGCGCAGGTGCTCCACGCGCGGGTCGGTCGCCGGGACGCACAGCAGCTTGTCGTCGCCGCCGGCCTCGTCCGTCATCCGGAACATGCCGATGGCGCGGCACTTGATGAGGCAGCCCGGGAACGTCGGCTCGTCCAGGATGACCAGCGCGTCCAGCGGGTCGCCGTCCTCGCCGAGGGTGTTCTCGACGAAGCCGTAGTCGGTCGGGTAGGCGGTCGAGGTGAAGAGTCGACGGTCCAGGCGGATCCGACCGGTCTCGTGGTCCACCTCGTACTTGTTCCGCGAACCCTTCGGAATCTCGATCGTGACGTCGAACTCCACCGGTGGCTCCTCCATGATCAACACATAGTTCTGGTGATTAAGTGTCCCTCACGCAGGTGTGTGATCGCGAAAGGGGCTGGTGGTCGTGCCAGAGCTGAGGCCTTGGCGAGCCGCGGGACCGCGGGTGACGCGGCTCGCGAACGCCGTGCGACCGCGACTGACGCGGGCCGCGGACGCCCTGCGGCCACGTCTCGCACGCGCCACGAGGCCGAAGACCTGGCAGTACACCGCCTGTGCCGCCACCGCCGGACTGGCGCTGGCCGCCACGGTGGTGACCGCCGTGGGCCCCTGGGACTCCACGGGTCAGCGTACGGCCGAGCGGGACCGGGCGGCCGCCCGGGAGCGCACGGGTGGCACAGATCACGGCCGGGACGCCGCGCCCCCCGGCGCGCGGGACAAGGGCCCGCGCCCCGCGCCCAGCGCGGGCGCCGTCCTCACCGCCCTGGGCGCCGGTGCCGGCCACGCCGGGTCCGTGCCCGACGGCAAGGCCCTCGCGACCGTCCTGGGCCCCCTCCTCGACGCCCCCGGGCTCGGCCGCCGCACCGGCGCCGCCGTCGTGGACGTGGCCACCGGCCGGCGCCTGTACGGCGAGGGCGCCTCCGAGGCCCTCACGCCCGCCTCCACCACCAAGATCGCCACCGCGGTCGCCGCCCTCACCGCGATGGGCCCCGACCACCGCCTCACCACCCGCACCGTCCTGGAACCCGACACGAAGGAACTGGTCCTCGTCGGCGGCGGCGACCCCACCCTCACCGCCCGCGAGAAGACCGGCGGCTGGGCCGGACTGCGCGACCTCGCCGCGCGGACCGCCGGCGCCCTGAAGCAGCGCGGCCTGCGCAAGGTCACGCTCTCCTACGACACCACGCTCTACGCCGGCTCCGAACGACACGTCATCGGCAAGAACAGCAACCTCGCCCCCGTCAGCGCCCTGATGGCCGACGAGGGCCGCCTCGACGACTCGAGCAGCGGCACCGCGGACCGCAGCGACGACCCCGCCAAGGACACGGCGGAACGGTTCGCCGGCCTCCTCGCCGACCACGGCGTGCGCGCCGGCGCCCCCGGCCCCTCCAAGGCCACCAACCGCGCCGAGTCCCTCGCCCAGGTCACCTCGCCCCCGCTCACCGCCCTGGTCGAACGCATGCTGACCAACAGCGACAACGACATCGCCGAGGCCCTGGCCCGCCACACCGCCCTCGCGAGCGGCGAGCGCCCCGACTTCGCGGGCGGCGGCAAGGCCATCGCGGCCCGGCTCGGCAAGCTCGGACTGCCCGTCTCCGGCGTCACGTTCCGGGACGGCAGCGGCCTCGACCGGCGCGACGCCCTCACCGCCGACCTCCTCACCGCCCTGCTCGCCCACGCCGCCGACCCCGCCCACCCCGAACTGCGCGCCGCCCTCACCGGCCTGCCCGTCGCGGGCTTCACCGGCACCCTCACCAGCCGCTACGCGGACGGGGCCGCGGGCGTCGTCCGCGCCAAGACCGGCACCCTCACCGGCGTCAACACCCTGGCCGGCACCGTCGTCGACCAGGACGGACGCCTGCTCGCCTTCGCCTTCCTCGCCTCCGACACCACCGACCGGGACGCGGCCCAGTCCGCCCTCGACCGGGCCGCCACGGCCCTCGCCTCCTGCGGCTGCCGGTGACCGGCCCCCGGCACCGGCCCGGGGGACGTCCGCTCGCACGCCCTGCCCCGACCGGGAACGCTCACGTACGGTTGACGCATGACGAGCATCGGTGGTGCTGCTTCTTCTCAGATGGTCGACTGGAACCTCGCGGTGGCGACCGCGACCCGGTTCGTACGGCCGGGCCCCGAGGTCAGCCGCGACGAGGCCAGGGCCGTCGTCGCGGAACTGCGCCGGCACGCGAAGTCCTCCGAGGAACACGTCCGCGGGTTCACCCGCATGGGCACCGAGGAGATCCACGACACCCCGGTCCTCGTCGTCGACCGGCCCGGCTGGATCCGGGCCAACATCGCCGGGTTCCGCGAGATCCTCAAGCCCCTGCTGGAGAAGATGCAGGAGCGCCGGGGCAGCGGCACCGGCCAGGCCGTCCTCGGCGCGGTCGGCGGCAAGGTCACCGGCGTCGAGCTCGGGATGCTGCTGTCGTTCCTGGCCTCCCGCGTCCTCGGCCAGTACGAGACCTTCGCCCCCGCCACCCGTGACCTCCCCGCCGGGGAGCACGGCGGCGGCCGGCTGCTCCTCGTCGCCCCGAACATCGTCCACGTCGAACGCGAACTCGACGTCCACCCGCACGACTTCCGGCTGTGGGTGTGCCTCCACGAGGAGACCCACCGCACGCAGTTCAGCGCCGTGCCCTGGCTGCGGGACCACCTCGAGGGCGAAATCCAGTCTTTCCTCGGCGAGACCGACGTCGACCCCATGACCGTCCTGGAGCGGGTCCGCGAGGCCGCCCAGTCCCTGGCCGGCGGCCGGCCCGAGGCCGAGGAGGACGACGGCGGGCGCTCCTTCGTCGAACTCGTCCAGACCCCCGCCCAGCGGGAGATCCTCGGCCGCCTCACCGCCGTGATGTCCCTCCTGGAGGGCCACGCCGACTTCGTCATGGACGGCGTCGGCCCCGCGGTCGTGCCCTCCGTCGCCGAGATCCGCGAGAAGTTCCAGCAGCGGCGCGCCAAGGGCGCCTCCCGGCTCGACACCGCCCTGCGCAAGCTGCTCGGCCTCGACGCCAAGCTCCGCCAGTACCGCGACGGCGAGCGCTTCGTCCGGGCCGTCGTCGACGAGGTCGGCATGGACGGCTTCAACCGCGTCTGGACGTCCCCGAACACCCTGCCCACCAAGGCGGAGATCGCCGCCCCGGCGGACTGGATCTCCCGTGTGCACCGCAAGGCCGACGGATGACACCCCCGGCCCGCCGCGCCGCGCACCGCGCATCTCATACGACGGTCGTGAACCGAAACCGGCCGACGGCAGGGGAACGCCCCTCCAATCACCCGTCCGAGGGACCGTGAGCCATGGGTAGGCGTGCAATGCTCGGGGAACGGCCCGCTTCTGTCACCATCTACACACTCTGAGTGACCGAGCTCGGCCACATCCCCGGACAACTTCATGAAGGGAACCGGACATGGGTCCCCATCCTGCGGTCGCGGCGATACGCCTGGCGGTTCGCCGCGTACTCCACGACCTCCTCACCGAACACAACCGCACCACCGACGTCCCCGCCCCCGGCAGCCGCGCCCCCCGGCCGCAGGCACCGGCCGTGACGCCGGTCGCCGCCGCGCGCGTCGCCCGCGACACCGCGCGTGAGACGGCGTACGACCTCCCCGGCCCGGCCCAGCGCACCCCCCGGCGCGCCACCCCGCACGAGCGAACCCCCTCCCCGCTCGTCCTCGTGGCCTGCTCCGGCGGCGCCGACTCCATGGCCCTCGCCTCCGCCCTCGCCTTCGAGGCCCCCAAACTCGGCATCCGCGCCGGTGGCATCACCGTCGACCACGGTCTGCAGCCCGGCTCCGACCTGCGCGCCGACGAAGTCGTCCTGCGCCTGCGCGAACTCGGCCTCGACCCGGCCGAGTCGATCGCCGTCACCGTCGGCCGCGGCGGCGGGCCCGAGGCCGCCGCCCGCGACGCCCGCTACGCCGCCCTCGACGCCGCCGCCGAACGCCACGGCGCCGCCGCCGTCCTGCTCGGCCACACCCGCGACGACCAGGCCGAGACCGTCCTGCTCGGCCTCGCCCGCGGCTCCGGCATCCGCTCCCTGTCCGGGATGGCCGCGGTCTCGGGGGACGGCGGCCGTTACCGCCGCCCGTTCCTCGGCCTCGACCGGCAGACCGCCCGCAAGGCCTGCATGGTCCAGGCCCTGCCCGTCTGGGACGACCCGCACAACTCCGACCCCGCCTACACCCGCTCCCGGCTGCGCCAGGAGGGCCTGCCCGCCCTCGAGAAGGCGCTCGGCAAAGGCGTCGTCGAAGCCCTCGCCCGTACCGCCCAGCTCTCCCGCGACGACGCCGACGCCCTCGACGCGTGGGCCGGCCAGGCCGAGACCGCCGTCCGTGACGCCGCCGGACACCTCGACTGCGCCAAGCTCTACACGCTGCCGCCCGCGGTGCGCCGCCGGATCCTGCGCCGGGCCGCCATCGAGGCGGGCGCGCCCGCCGGTTCGCTCTTCGCCCGGCACGTCGAGGAAGTGGACCGCCTGATCACCGGCTGGCGCGGCCAGGGGGCCATCAACCTCCCCGGCAAAGTCGTCGCCCGTCGCCAGGGTGGCAGACTGGTGATTCGGCAAGGCTGAAAAAGACCCCAGGGAGAGACCGGGCCTCCGGACCGGAGGGCCCCGGACTCCCGCGGGGGACGTCAGCCGTAGGGCCGTGAGCCGTGCAGAAGCGGGACGACCGACCGAAAGTGATGCGGGTGGACGCGAAAGACATGGGTGCCGACCTCAAGAAGGTGCTCATCACCAAGGAAGAGATCGACGCGAAGCTGGCCGAGCTGGCCGCGAAGATCGACGCTGAGTACGCGGGCAAGGACCTGCTCATCGTCGGCGTGCTCAAGGGCGCGGTGATGGTCATGGCCGACCTGGCGCGGGCGCTGTCCACCCCCGTCACCATGGACTGGATGGCCGTCTCCTCGTACGGCGCCGGCACCCAGTCCTCCGGGGTCGTGCGGATCCTCAAGGACCTCGACACCGACATCAAGGGCCGGCACGTCCTGATCGTCGAGGACATCATCGACTCCGGCCTGACCCTGTCGTGGCTGCTGTCGAACCTCGGCTCCCGCGAGCCGGAGACGCTCAAGGTGTGCACGCTGCTGCGCAAGCCCGACGCGGCCAAGGTGGCCATCGACGTCGAGTGGGTCGGCTTCGACATCCCCAACGAGTTCGTCGTGGGCTACGGCCTCGACTATGCCGAGAAGTACCGGAACCTCCCGTTCGTCGGTACCCTCGCGCCCCACGTCTACGGCGGCTGACCCCGTTCCGTAGGAAGATCGGGAACCCCGGCGGGCATCGCGCCGTTGGAGCAAGCAGACGGGCTTGACAGCCGTCCCGTGCGGCTACGGGCGTCGAAGCTGGGGTACCGTCAGAAGAACTGTCTTATCAAACTCACTATGGCAGGAGGGACGGGGCGGCACCGCTCCGTATGGATGGACGTGAAGCGATACTTCCGTGGGCCGGTCATGTGGATCGTGCTGGCCGTCCTTGCCGTGGTCGTGTTGATGCAGGTCGTCGGCTCGTCCGGCGGCTACAAGACGGTGGACACCGGCCAGGTCGTCCAGGCGATCAATGAGAACAAGGTCGAGTCGGCCAAGATCACCACCGGCGACGAGCAGAACATCAAGGTCCAGCTCAAGGACGGTGTGAAGGTCGAGGGATCCACCAAGATCCAGGCCAGCTACATCGGCGACCAGGGCGTGGACATCGCCAACACCCTGCAGAACAAGTACCAGCAGAAGCAGATCCCCGACGGCTACACGGTCTCGCCGTCCAAGCAGAACCCGTTCGTCGGCATCCTGCTCTCCCTGCTGCCCTTCGTCCTCATCGTCGTCGTCTTCCTGTTCCTGATGAACCAGATGCAGGGCGGCGGCTCCCGGGTCATGAACTTCGGGAAGTCGAAGGCGAAGCTCATCACCAAGGACACCCCGAAGACGACGTTCTCCGACGTCGCCGGCTCGGATGAGGCCGTCGAGGAGCTCCAGGAGATCAAGGAGTTCCTCCAGGAGCCCGCCAAGTTCCAGGCCGTCGGCGCGAAGATCCCCAAGGGCGTCCTGCTCTACGGCCCTCCCGGCACCGGTAAGACGCTCCTCGCGCGCGCCGTCGCCGGCGAGGCGGGCGTGCCCTTCTACTCGATCTCCGGTTCCGACTTCGTCGAGATGTTCGTCGGTGTCGGTGCCTCCCGGGTCCGCGACCTGTTCGAGCAGGCCAAGGCGAACGCCCCGGCGATCGTCTTCGTCGACGAGATCGACGCGGTCGGCCGCCACCGCGGCGCCGGCCTCGGCGGCGGGCACGACGAGCGCGAGCAGACGCTGAACCAGCTGCTCGTCGAGATGGACGGCTTCGACGTCAAGGGCGGCGTGATCCTCATCGCCGCGACGAACCGGCCCGACATCCTCGACCCGGCCCTTCTGCGCCCGGGCCGCTTCGACCGGCAGATCGCCGTCGACCGCCCCGACATGCAGGGCCGTCTGGAGATCCTCAAGGTCCACCAGAAGGGCAAGCCGGTCGCCCCGGACGTCGACCTGTCGGCGGTCGCCCGCCGTACGCCGGGCTTCACCGGTGCCGACCTGAGCAACGTCCTCAACGAGGCCGCGCTGCTCACGGCCCGCTCCGACAAGAAGCTGATCGACAACCACATGCTGGACGAGGCCATCGACCGCGTCGTGGCGGGCCCGCAGAAGCGGACCCGGATCATGTCGGACAAGGAGAAGAAGATCACCGCGTACCACGAGGGCGGACACGCCCTGGTCGCGGCGGCCTCCCCGAACTCCGACCCGGTCCACAAGATCACGATCCTGTCGAGAGGCCGGGCCCTCGGTTACACGATGGTGCTCCCGGACGAGGACAAGTACTCGACCACCCGCAACGAGATGCTGGACCAGCTGGCCTACATGCTGGGCGGTCGCGCGGCCGAGGAGCTGGTCTTCCACGACCCGACCACGGGCGCCGCGAACGACATCGAGAAGGCCACGACCACGGCTCGCGCGATGGTCACGCAGTACGGCATGACCGAGCGTCTCGGCGCCATCAAGTTCGGCGGCGACAACACCGAGCCGTTCCTCGGACGTGAGATGGCTCACCAGCGCGACTACTCGGAAGAGGTCGCCGCGCTGGTGGACGAGGAGGTCAAGAAGCTCATCGAGAACGCGCACAACGAAGCCTGGGAAATCCTGGTGGAGAACCGCGACGTCCTCGACAACCTCGTCCTGGCCCTGCTGGAGAAGGAGACGCTGGGCAAGGAGGAGATCGCCGAGATCTTCGCCCCCATCGTCAAGCGCCCGCCGCGGCCCGCCTGGACCGGCTCCTCCCGCCGTACGCCGTCGACCCGCCCGCCGGTGCTCTCCCCCAAGGAGCTCGCACTGACGAACGGTGCCAACGGCACGACCCCGGCGATCAGCACCGCGAAGTCGACGGTGTCGGAGCCCGCCCCCGCGACCGAGCAGGCCCCCGAGGAGCGTCCCGAGAGCTGACGCCCCCACCCGGTCGGTGACCGGGCCCGGAATGGATGCCGTGCCCCCCTGGTTCTAGCCTGGGGGGCGCGGCATTTCGTATGACCGCAGATCAGACGCGTGACCCATACGCGCACCCGCGAAGGAACGAGGCACCCAGATGACCGACCCGGTGACGCTGGACGGCGAAGGCCGCATCGGCGAGTTCGACGAGAAGCGCGCCGAGGCCGCCGTACGGGAGCTGCTGATCGCGGTGGGCGAGGACCCCGACCGCGAGGGCCTCAAGGAGACGCCGGCCCGGGTGGCGCGGGCGTACCGGGAGCTGCTGGCGGGGCTGCGTCAGGACGCCGAGGACGTGCTGACGACGACGTTCGACCTCGGGCACGACGAGATGGTGCTCGTGAAGGACATCGAGATCGTCAGCCTCTGCGAGCACCACATGCTGCCGTTCCACGGTGTGGCGCACGTGGGGTACATCCCGGCCGAGAGCGGCAAGATCACCGGTCTGTCGAAGCTCGCCCGGCTGGTCGAGGTGTTCGCCCGCCGGCTCCAGGTGCAGGAACGTCTCACCACGCAGGTCGCCGACTCCCTGATGCGGATCCTGGAGGCCCGGGGCGTGATCGTGGTCGTCGAGGCCGAGCACATGTGCATGTCGGTGCGCGGCATCCGCAAGCCCGGCGCCAAGACGACGACGTCGGCGGTGCGCGGCCAACTCCGCGACGCCACGACCCGCGCCGAGGCGATGAGCCTGATCCTGGCCCGCTGATCCGGCCTGATCCGAACGAAAGGCCTAGGTGGTCGGGGCCGCCCCGGTGCCGTTGTGGTCGTCCTCGTCGTCCGGGAGCTTGCAGACGCGCTCCAGGAACAGGGCGGCCGCTATGACGCCGACGGCGGCCACGACCGAGAAACCGGCGTAGATCGCCTGGTCCCGGCGGGCGGGGACGTCCAGGAGCTCCAGCAGGAAGACGCAGGTGCCGCCGTACATGCCGGCGACCAGGGCGGCCACCAGAGCGCTGGCCTGGCCGAAGACGACGGCGCGGGCCGCCATCAGGGGGTCGACGCCCTTGGCCTCGGGGTCGCGCTCGCGCTGCGCCCTGAGCCGGGAGCGGATGGACAGCGCCGTGGACAGCAGGATCACGGCGATGATCGCCAGCACGATCGGGGCGGCCAGGGGGACGCTGGGCAGGGTCCCCACCGCGTTCCACAGACGGGCGCCCGCCCAGGACAGGACTCCGGCGACCACGAACACGCCGACCAGCAACCTGATGCGCAGCTCTCTCACGGTGTCCCTTCAGCTCCCCCCGGGGCCCCACGGAGTGGAGGCCGGCTCTTGACCTTAACGACTACTCGGGCAGCCGGAGTTCCAGGTCCTGGCGGGGGACGACGCCCTGGCGGGTGACGGTGCCGAGCAGGTCGGCGACCGCGCCGCGGCCGGGCAGCGCGGCCTCCGGGTCCAGGTCGAGCCAGGGCGCGAGGACGAAGGCCCGCTCGTGGGCGCGCGGGTGGGGGAGGGTGAGCACCGGATCGTCGGAGACGACGTCGGCGTAGGCGACGATGTCGACGTCGAGGGTGCGGGCGCCCCAGCGCTCGTCCCGGACGCGGTGGAAGGCCTCCTCGACGGCGTGGGCCCGCTCCAGCAGCGAGGACGGCGGCAGGGTGGTCTTCAGGACGACGACCGCGTTGAAGTACGACGGCTGGCTGCCGGGCTCGACGCCCCAGGGCTCCGTCTCGTAGACGGGGGAGACGCCCTTGACGCGCAGGCCCGGGGTGTCCGCGAGGGCGTCCACGGCGCCCTGGAGGGTCTCCAGGCGGTTGCCCAGGTTGGAGCCGAGGGAGACCACGGCCCATTTGGGGTTGTGGAGGGTGGTGTCGGCGGCGTCGACCTTGTCGACGACGGACGCGGGTACCGGCTGGACGGTCGGGTCGCTGGGGCCCTTGATGAACGGTGCGGTCATACTCGGCTCCGGGTGATGGTGACGGTCACGTCGTCGAAGGGCACGGTGATCGGCGCGTCCGGTTTGTGGACGGTGACCTCGACCTCCTGGACTCCTTCGTGCTTCAGACAGGCCTGGGCGACGCGCTCGGCGAGCGTCTCGATGAGGTTGACCGGCTCGCCCTGGACCACGGCCACGACCTCCTCCGCCACGATGCCGTAGTGCACGGTCTTCGCCAGGTCGTCGTCGGCGGCGGCGGGCCGGGTGTCCAGGCCGAGGACGAGGTCCACGACGAAGGTCTGGCCCTCTCTGCGTTCCTCGGGGAACACCCCGTGGTACCCGCGGGCCCTCAGGCCGCGCAGCGCGACACGATCCACGCGAATCACTCCTGCAGTCGTCGGTGACGGCCGGTCGGTGCCGTGTGCGGGCGGCACACCGGCCTCGACCGAATCTACCCGCGGGCACCGACAGGGCCGGGCCGCGGGGGAGCGGCCCGATCCGTCGCCCCAGGGGGCGCGACGCCTGGTGTCCCTGGGGATCGCGGCGGCTCACGGGTCGGTAGCCGCCCCTACCCGCGGGTGCGTGATTCCAACCACCTCTTGGTCCCTGTGGCCCGCGTACCCACTCAGCCGGGGGGCTCGTCGCCCTCTTCCCGGTCGTTCTCGGCGAGGACGGGGGAGGCGTGGTGGGTCCACATCTTCCAGCCGTCGGGTGTGCGCCGGAACACGTTCGTGGCGACGACGAGCTGTCCGACCAGGGGCCCCAGCTCGTCGTCGTGTCCCTCGGGGGCGGGGCCGCCGCTGAGGATGTTCTCGGTGCAGGTGACGATCGCGGTGTCCCCGGTCACCGAGGTGTGCACGTCGGTGAGGAAGAACTGGATGTAGTCGGTGTTCGCCATGATCAGCGCGTACGACCGCAGGACCTCGCCGCGCCCGGTCAGCACCGGCCAGCCGGGGTGCACGCAGGAGACCACGCCGGAGTCGGCGGGGTCGTGGTAGCTCTCGTCGACGCCGAGGTCGGACGGGGTGAGCCAGAGCGAGGACAGCGTCTCGAAGTCGCCGCGCTCGAGCGCCTCGTAGAAGGCGGTGTTGGCGGCCTCCACCTGTTCGACGTCGGTGTGGGGGGCGCTCACCGGGCTCCTTCGCGGCCCGCCGCGCCGCCGCGCGCCTCCTCGACGGCGTGCACGACGCGTACGGCGTCGGCGGAGGCGCGCACCTCGTGGACGCGGACGGCCCAGGCGCCGGCGTGCGCGGCGAGCGCCGAGACGGCGGCGGTCGCGGCGTCGCGTTCCCGCGCGGGCGGCGGCTCGCCCTCGGGCCCGGCGAGGACGCGGCCGAGGAACCGCTTGCGGGAGGCGGCGACCAGGACCGGGTGCCCGAGGGCGCGCAGCCGGTCGAGGTGGGCGAGCAGGACGAGGTCGTGCTCGGCGTCCTTGGAGAAGCCCAGGCCGGGGTCGACGACGATGCGGTCGGGGGCGATGCCGCCGGCCAGGACGGCGTCCACCCGCGCGTGGATCTCGTCGACGACCTCGGAGACGACGTCGGCGTACACGCCCCGGACGTTGCCGCCCTCGAGGAAGCCGCGCCAGTGCATGACGACGAAGGGGGCGCCCGCGGCGGCGACGACCGGGATCATCGCGGGGTCGGCCTGGCCGCCGCTGACGTCGTTGACGAGGGCGGCGCCGGCGGCGAGGGCCTGCTCGGCGACGGAGGCGCGCATGGTGTCGACGGAGATCGTGACGCCCTCCGCGGCGAGGCCGCGGACGACGGGTATGACGCGGCGCAGCTCCTCGTCCTCGTCGACCCGGGTGGCGCCGGGGCGGGTGGACTCGCCGCCGACGTCGACGAGGTCGGCGCCCTCCTCGACCAGGGCGAGGCCGTGTTTGACGGCGGACGTGGTGTCGAACCAGCGGCCGCCGTCGGAGAAGGAGTCCGGGGTCACGTTGACGACTCCCATGACCGCGCACCGGTCCCACTGCGGAAGGCCCGCGACCCGCCCGCGTCCGCTCTGCTTGCTCATACGTTCAGCGTAGGCCCAAGCCGGGGCGGTGACGTGCCGTGGCCCCGCCCCGCCCTGGTGGGGGGCCTCAGGCCGCCCTGACGCCGCTCTCCGGGACGCGGTGCGGGCAGGGGCGCGGGGCGGCGCCGCGGCGGCGCAGGAAGCGCGGCAGGGCCAGGTTCACGAAGCCCTCCGCCTGCATGGCGGCGATCCCGAGGCGGGGGAGGTCCGCGGAGGCGCGGTAGACGACGAAGCGGGGCTCCCAGCGGGGCTGGAACTTCGCGTTGAACTTGTACAGCGACTCGATCTGGAACCAGCGCGACAGGAAGACCAGCAGACCGCGCCAGGCCCGCAGGACGGGTCCCGCGCCGATCTTCTCGCCGCGCGCGAGGGCCGAGCGGAACATGGCGAAGTTCAGCGACACGCGCGCGATGCCGAACTTCGGGGCGGCCTGGAGGGCGGCCACGATCAGCAGTTCGTTCATGCCGGGGTCGGCGGAGCGGTCGCGGCGCATCAGGTCCAGGGAGACGCCGTCGGTGCCCCAGGGCACGAAGTGCAGGATGGCCTTCAGGTCGCCGTAGGGGCCGGGTTCGGCGTCGCTCTTGTGGGCGGTGGCGATGAGGCAGTCGCCGTCGGCGGGGTCGCCGACCCGGCCGAGGGCCATGGAGAAGCCGCGCTCGGTGTCGGTGCCCCGCCAGTCCTCGGCGGCGCGGCGGACGCGCTCCAGTTCGGTGGGGCCGAGGTCACGGACGCGGCGTACCCGGGTCTCGTAACCGGCGCGCTCGATGCGCTTGACCATCTGGCGTACGTTGCGCATCGCGCGGCCGGCGAGCGAGAAATCCGGGACGTCCACCACCGCCTCGTCGCCCAGTTCGAGGGCGTCGAGCCCGGTCTCGCGGGTCCACACCTCGGCGCCCGTCTCGGAGCAGCCCATCACGGCCGGGGTCCAGGAGTGGGCCTTGGCCTCGTCCATGAACCGTTCGATGGCGCCGGGCCACGCCTCGACGTCGCCGATGGGGTCGCCGCTCGCGAGCATCACGCCGGAGACGACGCGGTAGGTCACCGCTGCCTTGCCGCTGGGAGAGAAGACGACGGCCTTGTCGCGGCGCAGCGCGAAGTGGCCGAGGGAGTCGCGGCCGCCGTGCCGGGCGAGCAGTGCGCGCAGGCGTGTCTCGTCGTCCTCGGTGAGGTGCGCGGCCGGGTGTTCGGGCCGGAACGCGAGGTAGATGGTGGTGACGGCGGTGATCCAGCCGAGGGCGCCGAGCGAGAAGGCGACGGTCCAGGACGTGCTGCCCCGGTAGTCGACCGGGCCCTCGAAGCCGGCCATGCCGTACAGGACGTGGCTGATGCGGTCGGCCAGGCTCGGGTCGCCGAGGAGCGCCCCCGGGTGGGCGCTGACGATGACGAGTCCGAGGGCGAGCGAACCGGCGCCCATCAGAACGAAGTTGGCCAGCGCCCGCCAGCGGCTGCGCGGGTCGGGCAGAGCCGTGAACTGGTCGCGGTGGCGCACCAGGGTGACGAGGAGCCAGACGGAGATGAAGACGCCGATGACGGAGTGGCGGTACGCGAACTGGGCCACCGCCCCGGCGGGCAGCAGGACGACGGCCGCGCGCCACGCCCGCCGCTTGCCGCGCCTGAGCCCGTGGGCGAGCAGCAGCAACAGCACACCGGCGCTGAGCGACAGCGCGGCCGCGAACGGGCCGAAGGCGCCCGGCAGTACCTCGGCGAGGGCGTGCATCCGGCTGTGCCGGAAGCGCGGGAAGACGCCCGCGGCGACGTCCAGCAGCCCGACCAGCGCGCAGGCCCGTCCGACCAGCAGGGGGACGGACTCGGGGCGCGGGCCCAGCAGAAGCGGCCGCAGCCGGCCCGACAGATGCCGTATCCGGCTCACCCGTTGCGGAACCCCGCCCGACATATCCACATCTGTCCTGACAGACATCGCATCCCATGAGTTCTGCGAGAGTTTTGGATCCGGTCCCGATCCGGGCATCCGGCGACATTGCGCCCTCTAGGACGGTGTCATGCGGGGAGAGGTTCACTCGGCTCCGCAAAAGCGTGTTCAAAGGCCAAGGAAAGTGCGGACGGGTAACCATCGATGGGTCTTACGAGCGACAAGGTGCTGGCGCTGGCGGTCCTGGCGGCCGTGGGGCTGTTCACGGGCACGGTGTGGCTGTGGCCGCGGCTGGCACGGCGGAGCGTACGGGCCGTGACCGGGCGGGTCGGGCTGCTGCTGGGCACGCAGGTGGCGCTGTTCGCGTCGGCCGGGCTCGCCGCCAACCAGGCGTTCGGCTTCTACGCGGGCTGGGACGACCTGTTGGGGCGGGAGAAGGGCATGGGGGTGGTGGTCGACCACACGCCGGCGGACGGTCCGCTGCGTGTCGTCGAGACGCGGCGGGTGCCGGGATCGGCGAGCTCGGACCCCTCGGTCGGCGGGCAGATCCAGAAGGTCGAGATCGTGGGCCGCACGACCCGTATCGCCACGCCCGCGTACGTCTATCTGCCACCGGAGTATTTCCGGCCGGGATTTCACACCCGGGCGTTTCCCGCGGCCGTCGTCCTGACCGGCTATCCGGGGACGGCCCAGGCGCTGGTGGACAAGCTCGACTATCCGCAGACGGCGGCGCGGCTCGCCGGTCAGGGCCGTATGCCGCCGATGGTGCTGGTGATGATGCGTCCGACGGTGGCACCGCCCCGGGACACGGAATGCGTGGACATCCCCGGCGGGCCGCAGACCGAGAGCTTCTTCGCGGAGGATCTGCCCGACGCGGTCGGCGGCCACTACCGGGTGGGATCAGGACCCGGCGGCTGGGGCGTGATCGGTGATTCCACAGGTGGGTACTGCGCGTTGAAGCTCGCGATGCACCACCCCGCGGTGTTCGGCGCGGGGGCCGGTCTCTCCGCCTACTACAAGGCGCCCGTCGACGCGACGACCGGCGACCTCTTCCACGGCGACACCGCCCTGCGCGACCGCGCCGACCTGCGGTGGTGCCTGGAGCACCTGCCCGCGCCGGACACCTCGCTCCTCGTCAGCAGCAGCAAGGTCGGCGAGACGAACTACAAGGACACCCTGAAGTTCATCGAGCGTGTGAAGGCGACGAAGCGGACGCGGATCTCCTCGATCATCCTCGAAAGCGGCGGGCACAACTTCAACACCTGGCGGCGTGAGATTCCGGCGACGCTGGAGTGGATGGGGGAGCGGCTGAGCGCCCCGGAGAGGGCCGAAGAGCCGCCCGGATCTTGATTCCTGGTCAATTCCACGGTGAATGTGATTCCTGATGCCCTGTGAACGGCACGGGATGGCCGTGTTTTTACGGGGCGGGGCTCCAAGAATCGCCTACGCGCGGTAAGTTTCTGGCCATGCCACGTGGACGTCACCGTCATTCCCCGCCCTTGCACAGGGTGCTGCCCCCGTCGGCGATCGCAGGCGTGTCCGTCGTCTGGGCACTGGCGCCCTGGGTGTTCACCGAACCCGTCGTGCTGCGCGGCCTGGCCGCGGCCGCCGCGGCCACCGCGGTCGTCGGCGCGGTCGTCATGCGCCGCTGGGACGCCCAGGCGGGCAAACAGGTCGCCGACCTCACGCGCGCGCGGGCGAGCGACGAGTGGCGGCACGAGGAACGGGTCGCCGAACTGGAGACCGACCTCGACGAGTCCCGCGAGCTGCGCCAGAAGCTGGAGCAGCGGCTGCGCGCCAAGCGGGCCGAACTCGCGAAGCTGCGCAACGAGCACGCGGCCCTGCTGCGCCGCTACGCCACCGCCGAGACGGAGCGGGCGAGCGTCCTGGAGGAACGCCGGGTCCTGGAGATAGAGGCGACCACGCCCGCGCGTGCCCTGCCGCCGGGCGCCCCCTCCGCCGACGGGGCTGTGGCCGCCCCGGCCGGCGAGGACACCGCGGCGGCCGAGGCGCGGGCGGACGCGGAGGCGCTGGACGAGGCCGGGGCCGTGGAGCCGGACGAGGCCGTGGCGGACGAGACGGAGTCCGGCGAGGAGGCCCCGGCGGTGTTCTCCCCCGAGGGCTCCCACCTGTTCCTGCGGGCGCAGGCGGCGCTGTCGCGGTTCGACGAGGACGTCAAGGACGACCGGGACGGCAAGGACGACCGGGACGCGCGGGACACGCGGGACGCCCCGGACGGCGAGGCGGACGGGAGCGCGGACGCGGAAGCCGCCGACGCTCCGGAAGCCACCGACGCCACGCAGGCCGCCGAGGACGCGGCTGACGAACCGGCGGTCGAACCTGCGGACGACTCCGCGCCCCAGGAGACCGGGAGCACCGGCGCCGCCTCCGCCGAGGACGCCGACGGGACCTCCCCGAAGGACGAGCCCCCGCACCACGTCCCGCCGCAGGGCCCCTCGGGCCGCAGGAGCGTGAAGACCGGCGCGGGCGCGCCCGAGACGGCGCGCACCGCGGCGTCCGAGACGGAGCGCGCGCCGGAGGACGACCCGCAGGGGAAGTCCGGGGCGGCCGACGGGCACGAGCACGCGGCCGCCACCACCCCGGCCGGCGCGTCCGCCCCGGCCCAGCCCGCGCTGCCGCCGGCCCGGCGCCCCTCGGGCCACTTCATCGCGCCGACCGCGGTGGCCGTCGTCCCGGGGACACCCGTACGGCGTCCCACGGTCGAGGGCGGCTTCGACTTCTTCGGCACCCAGAAGGAGAGCGGGCCCGCCGCGCTGGAGTCCGTGCAGAACGAGGACCTGGCCGACGTGGTCGGCGAGGAGGCGCTCGCCCTGCACAAGGCCGAGGCGGAGGCGGAGTTCAAGCCCGCCGACGACCGGTCCCGGGGCGTCGGCCAGGTCATCGACCTGACGGCCCACGACGAGACCGAGCACATCGACGTGCAGGGACTGCGCAGCGCGGTCTCCTGACCCGTCCGAAGGGGCGCCGGGGACGAACATCCCGGCGCCCCTTCGTGTTTCCCGCGCCGCCCTCTCTCAAGCCATCCAGCGGTCCGGCCGCGCGTCCCGGCGTCCGGTGCGGGACCGCTCGGCCTGTGTGCGCAGCAGTTCCGCGGCCTCGCCGGCGTCCCTGAGCCGTGCGGTGACGGTCTTCCCGGCTCCGGTGTCCACGTGCACGTCGGCGACGTCCCAGCGCCGCTCCCAGGGCCCCTGGGTGAGCCGTACGCTCTGCACCTTGGCGTGCGGGACCAGGGCGAGACCGCGGCTGAGCAGGCCCGAGCGGGCCGCGAACACCGTGTCCGTCACGGCCAGTCCGTGCCCGCGCCACCACAGCGGCAGGCACCGGCCCGCGCGCCGGGGCGGACGCGTCAGGGCCTCCCGCGGCGGGACGGTCACCCCGGGCAGCACCCGGGCGACGACCGACTCGGCGATCTCGCGCGGGGCGACCGGCAGCAGCACCGAGTTCGACGAGCCCGCCACGTCCAGCTCCACCCGCACCCAGCCGCGCCGCCGCCACAGCAGCGGCTCCACCAGCCGTACGGTCTGCACCCGGCCCGGCGGGACCGTCTCGTGGGCGCGGTCGAGCAGGCCGTGGTCGAGGCGCAGTCCGTCCGGCGACTCGCCCACCGTCCAGTCGTACTCGGTGACGAACCGCCCGACGCTGGCCGCGCCCGCCGCGCCGACCAGCGGGACGGCGGTGGCGAGGACCGTCCACGCGCTCTGAGTGACCAGCCACAGCACGGTCGGCACGATAAGCGCGGCGGCCAGCGCGCCCCAGGTCGCGCCGGTCAGCACGAGGGAGACGGCGAGGACGCGCGGGGGCACCCGCAGCAGCTCCCGGGAGGGGGCCTCGCCCACCTCGTGCGCGGTCTCCGGCGCGAACCCGGCGGCGCGCGCGAGGAGTTCCGCGCGCAGGGCGCGCGCCTCCTCCGCCCCGAGGAAGGCGAGCTCGTCCTTCTTGTCCGCGCCGACGACGTCCAGCTTCAGCTTGGCGACACCCGCCACGCGCGCGAGGAGCGGCTGGGTGACGTCGATGGCCTGGATGCGTTCGAGACGGATGTGCGCGGTGCGCCGGAACACCAGGCCCGTACGGATGCGCAGTTCGGAGTCGGTGACGGCGAAGTGCGTGTACCACCAGGTGAGGAAGCCGTACAGGGCGGCCGCCGGGACCAGCACGGCGAGCGCGATCAGCAGGGTCGTGGTCGTCAGCCGGGTCAGCTGGCGCTGCGCCTGGTCGGGGTCGTGCACCGCCCACCCGATGAGCACGGCGACGGGCGCCCACGCGCGCCTGAGCGGCGTCACGGGGTGCAGCCGGCGCTCCGGCACGGCCCGCGCCTCGCGCAGGGCGCCCTCGACGCCCGGGGCCGTCACAGGCCCGCCGATCGGGCCTCGCCCAGCTCGGTGAGCCGGTCCCGCAGCCGTTCCGCCTCGGCCGGGTCGAGGCCGGGGATGGTGGCGTCGGTCGCGGCGGCGGCCGTGTGCAGCTGCACGCTGGCCAGCCCGAAGTGACGTTCCACCGGCCCGGAGGTGACCTCCACCAGTTGCATGCGGCCGTACGGCACGACCGTCTCCTCGCGCCACAGCACGCCCCGGCTGATCAGCAGGTCGTCGGCGCGCTCGGCGTATCGCCAGGAACGCCAGTTGCGTCCGAGCATCACCCAGCCCCACCCCATGAGGGCCAGCGGCAGCAGGGCGAACGCCGCCCAGCCGGGTCCGGCGAGCCAGCCGAGCAGCACACCCAGGCCGGCCGTCAGCAGCCCCAGCCACACCACCAGCAGCAGCCGGCGCATCCGCAGCAGCCCCGGCGGCAGGGCGGTCCACACCGGTTCGTCCCCCGCGCGCGCGTCCCGCGTGATTCCCGTGTCCTTCGGGCTCCCCGTCTCCATGGGGCCAGCGTACGTAGGGGAGACTGGGGCCATGACTCCTACGACGGAGACCATGGTCGGTATCGGCGGCGCCGCGGAGAGCACCGACATGGTGCTCAACATCGGCCCCCAGCACCCCTCGACGCACGGTGTGCTGCGCCTCAAGCTCGTCCTGGACGGCGAGCGCATCACGAGCGCCGAGCCCGTGATCGGCTATATGCACCGGGGCGCGGAGAAGCTCTTCGAGGCCCGTGACTACCGCCAGATCATCATGCTCGCCAACCGGCACGACTGGCTGTCGGCCTTCTCGAACGAGCTGGGCGTCGTCCTCGCCGTGGAGCGCATGCTCGGCATGGAGGTGCCGGAGCGCGCCGTGTGGACGCGGACGCTGCTGGCCGAGCTGAACCGCGTCCTCAACCACCTGATGTTCCTCGGCTCGTACCCGCTGGAGCTGGGCGGGATCACGCCGATCTTCTACGCCTTCAGCGAGCGCGAGGAACTGCAGCACGTCATGGAGGAGGTCTCCGGCGGGCGCATGCACTACATGTTCAACCGGGTGGGCGGCCTCAAGGAGGACCTCCCGGCCGGGTGGACCACGCGCGCGCGTGCCGCCGTCGCCGACGTGCGCTCCCGTATGGACCGGTTCGACGACCTGGTCCTCGGCAACGAGATCTTCCGGGGGCGCACGCGGGGCGTGGGCGTCCTCGCGCCGGAGGCCGTGCACGCGTACGGCGTGAGCGGGCCGATCGCGCGCGCCTCGGGCGTCGACCTCGACCTGCGCCGGGACGAGCCGTACCTGGCCTACGGCGACCTCGGGGACGTCCTGAAGGTGGTGACCCGCGAGGAGGGAGACTGCCTCGCCCGGTTCGAGTGCCTGCTGGAGCAGACGCACAACTCCCTGGACCTCGCGGACGCCTGCCTCGACCGGATCGCCGGGCTGCCGCCGGGGCCGATCAACCAGCGGCTGCCCAAGGTGCTGAAGGCGCCCGAGGGCCACACGTACGCGTGGACCGAGAACCCCCTCGGCATCAACGGCTACTACCTGGTCAGCAAGGGCGAGAAGACGCCGTACCGGCTGAAGCTGCGCTCGGCCTCGTACAACAACATCCAGGCGCTGGTGGAGCTGCTGCCGGGGACGCTGATCGCGGACATGGTGGCGATCCTGGGGTCGATGTTCTTCGTGGTCGGGGACATCGACAAGTAGGCCGGGGCGAGGTCAGGCGGCCAGCGGGTCCGGGACGCCGGCCGGCTGGAGCAGCCAGCCGAAGTCGCCGAGGCCGCCCGTCGCCGTCAGCTCGGCGGCCTCACCGGCGCCCGCGAGGGCGCGCAGGTACTCGGCGGGGCGGGTGGAGGCGAGTTCCAGTGAGGGGCGTGCGCCGGTGATGCCGAGGGCGCGCAGCGCCTCGCGCTGGGTCAGCAGACGGGCGCCGGGCAGTGCGCAGGCGTCCAGGGCCACATGCGCGGTGAGATCGCACGAGCCGTCCGGCACGGGAGCCGTTTCCCGCCCGTCCCGGAAGCCCGTCAGCGTGCCGAAGGGCGGCCGTGACCCGCGCGTGTGCGCGTAGTCCACGGCGACCGCCAGGCCCCGCTTCAGCGTCCCGGCCACGGCGGCCCACGCCTCGTCCCGGGGCAGCCCGATCTCGGCGCGCAGCCCTTCGCCGCCTTCCTCGGGCAGCGGCCACCAGCGGGCGAGCCAGCGCGCCTCCGCCTCGGTCACCGGGCCGCCGAGGCGTTCGGTGCCGTCCCGCCGGACCAGCACCCGGCGCGGCACTCCGGCGGAGTCCACCTCGGCGACCTCCACCGGGACGTTGTCCAGCCACTCGTTGGCGAACAGCAGTCCCGTGACCGACCGCGGCGGCTCGCGCAGCCAGGTCACCCGGGGGTCCAGTCCCGGCGGGCGGGCGGCGATCTCGACGGCGTACGCGCGCGTGCGGGCCGCCACCCCGGCGGGGAGCGCGGCCAGCACCCCGGTCACCAGCTCGCCCCGGCCCGCCGCCATGTCGACCAGGTCCAGCGTCCCGGGATGCCCCAGCGCCTCGTCCACCCGGCACAGCAGCCGGGCCACGGCGGCCGCGTAGAGCGGCGAGGCGTGCACGGACGTCCGGAAGTGCCCGGCCGGTCCCTCCGGGCGGCGGTAGAAGCCCTCCGGCCCGTACAGGGCGGATTCCGCCGCCGCCCGCCAGCCCTGCCATCCGCCTGTCGCCTCCGCTGCCACCGGCCCAGGCTAAAGGGCTGTCCCGTGATTCCCGGCGGGCGTGCGACGACAGCTAGGTCGTGTCCGCGCGGGCCGTTCCCGTGCGCACAGGAGAACGGGCCCTCCACCTTGCGGAGTACGCGCGCGGGGTGCGGATCGGCCCTCCGGTTGACCCTTGCACGCATCTGGTGTCCCTACGCTGGGTTACGTGCAGCGCCTCTATGACTTCCTCCGCAGGCACCCGACCGGGGTCGACACCTTCTGGGCCGTCCTCCTGTTCGGGATCTCCGCGGTGAGTGTGGCCGTCCAGCCGGAGGGCGGGCAGGCGGGCGGCCAGGGCACCGGGTCCGCGGCCCTCGTCGTCCCGATCCTCCTGCTGCTGTCCCTGGTCATCGCGCTGCGCCGGCGGATGCCGGAGAAGATGCTGCTGCTGGCCATCGCGGTCGGGGTGCTGCAGCTCGTGCTGGACGTGGCGACCACGCCGTCGAACTTCGCGTTCCTGGTGATCACCTACACCGTCGCCGCGACCGGCGCCCGCTGGGCCTCCCGGCTCGCGCTGGGCGTGGGCCTGTGCGCGGCGCCCCTGTCCCAGCTGCGGTGGCCGGAGCAGGACGCCACCGTCCTGAGCAACATAGCCCTGATCATCTTCCTCACCGTGCCCTTCGCGCTCGCCTGGGTGCTCGGCGACTCCATCCGCACCCGCCGCGCCTACTACGAGCAGTTGGAGGAGCGCGCGACCCGGCTGGAGAAGGAGCGCGAGGCCCAGGCGAAGGTCGCGGTCGCCGCCGAACGCGCCCGGATCGCGCGCGAGCTGCACGACGTCGTCGCGCACAACGTCTCCGTGATGGTGGTGCAGGCCGACGGCGCCGCCTACGTCCTCGACGCCGCCCCCGACCAGGCCAAGAAGGCCCTGGAGACGATCTCCTCGACGGGCCGGCAGGCCCTCGCCGAGATGCGCCGCCTGCTCGGCGTGCTGCGCACCGGCGAGCACCAGGAGACCGGCGAGTACGTCCCGCAGCCCGACGTCGAGCAGATCGACGACCTCGTCGAGCAGTGCCGCAGCTCCGGGCTGCCCGTCGACTTCAAGGTCGAGGGCACCCCGCGCCCGCTGCCCAGCGGCGTCGAGCTCACGGCGTACCGCATCGTGCAGGAGGCGCTCACCAACACCCGCAAGCACGGCGGCCCGAACGCCGGGGCGAGCGTGCGCCTGGTCTACTTCGACGACGGCCTCGGGCTGCTCGTCGAGGACGACGGCAAGGGCGCCCCGCACGAGCTGTACGAGGACGGCGGCGCCGACGGCAAGGGGCACGGCCTGATCGGCATGCGCGAACGGGTCGGCATGGTCGGCGGAACCCTGGACGCCGGGCCGCGGCCGGGCGGAGGATTCCGCATCAGCGCCCTGCTGCCGCTGAAACCGGCCCACTGACACGGCCCCGGCACACTCGTAGGGACCCGGAGGAACCGGGCGCCCGAAGACACGGAAGAGGACCCGATGGCGATCCGCGTGATGCTCGTCGACGACCAGGTGCTGCTGCGCACCGGGTTCCGGATGGTGCTCGCCGCCCAGCCGGACATGGAGGTCGTCGCGGAGGCGGGGGACGGCGTCGAGGCCCTCCAGGTGCTGCGCTCCACCGCCGTCGACGTCGTCCTCATGGACGTCCGCATGCCGAAGCTGGACGGCGTGGAGACCACCCGCCGCATCTGCTCGGAGCCCGAGCCGCCCAAGGTGCTGATCCTGACCACCTTCGACCTGGACGAGTACGCGTTCTCCGGGCTGAAGGCCGGTGCCTCCGGTTTCATGCTCAAGGACGTGCCGCCCGCCGAACTGCTCGGCGCGATCCGCGCGGTGCACAGCGGCGACGCCGTGGTCGCCCCGTCGACGACCCGGCGGCTGCTGGACCGGTTCGCGCCCATGCTGCCCTCCACCGGAGGGGAGCCGAAGCACAAGGAGCTGGAGCGGCTCACCGACCGGGAGCGCGAGGTCATGGTGCTGGTCGCGCAGGGCCTGTCCAACGGCGAGATCGCGGCCCGGCTGGTGCTGTCCGAGGCCACCGTGAAGACCCACGTCGGCCGCATCCTGACCAAGCTCGGCCTGCGCGACCGCGTGCAGGTGGTCGTCCTGGCCTACGAGACGGGTCTCGTCCGCGCGGGCGGGCACGGCTGACGCGGTTCCCACTAAGGTCTGCGCATGCTCCTGTGGATCAACGGCCCCTTCGGGGGCGGCAAGACACAGACCGCACACGAGATCCGGCGCCGGCTGCCCGGCAGCGTCGTCTGCGACCCCGAGCACGCCGGGTTCGGCCTGCACCGCATGCTCCCGCCCGAGCTGCGCGGGGACTTCCAGGACCTGGCCGCCTGGCGGCAGGGCGTCGTCGAGGTCCTCGACCTGGCCCTCACCCGGCACGACGGCGTGGTCATCGCGCCGATGACCGTCACGGACCCCGGCTACTTCGCCGAGACCGTGGGCCGGCTCGGCGAACTGGGCCACGACGTCCGGCACTTCACGCTCCTCGCGGAACGGGAGACCGTCCTGCGGCGGCTGCGTGAGCGCGGCTTCGGGCGGCTGGCGCAGGTCGCCGGCGGGAAGGGCGGCGGGCTGCGCCGCGAGAGCTGGGCGGTGTCCCGGCTCGACCACTGCCTGGAGCGGCTGCGCGAGCCGGAGTTCGCCGAGCATCTGTGGACCGACCGCACGAGCGTGCCGAGGACGGCGGACCGGATCGCCGTCCTCGCCGGGCTGGAGCTCCGGCCCAACGACGAGGGCGCGGTCCGCACACGGCTGCGGCAGGCGGCGGTCGGGGTCCGGCACATCCGCCTCGACTGACGGCGGGGCGGGGTCCCGTACGGCCCTCAGCGCAGCAGCGCCTCGAGGAAGTCGCTGCCGAGCCGCGCCACCGCGGTCACGTCCAGCTGGTAAAGGACGTAGCGCCCCCGGCGGCGCGTGGTGATCAGGCCCGCCTTCTTGAGGACGCTCAGGTGCCGGGATATCTCCGGGGCGGACATGCCGTGGATCTGGACGAGCTCGCTCGTCGTGTACGTGCTGCGGGCGAGGTTGCGGCACAGCTGCATGCGCACCGGGTGGGACAGCGCGGTCATGCGCAGGGTCAGCTGCCCGACCGACGGCGGTGCCGCGATCTCCGGGGAGCCGACCGGGTAGTGCAGGACGGGCTGCCAGCCGTACCGGTGCAGCACCGTGAGGTGCGGCCAGCCGAGGCTCGTCGGCACGAGCAGCAGGCCGCCGTCCTTGATCAGGCTGTGGCCCTGGCGGAGCTTGTCGATGGTGATGCGTCCGGCGGCCTCGTCGAGCCGCACCGCGGCGGAGACCGAGGTCAGCGCCTCGGTGAGCCCTTTGTGCCGCAGGAGGTCGGTCCTGCGGCGGGCGTCCGCCGTGAGCTGGTGGCGCAGCCGGGACCAGGCGTCGGCGAAGAACGCCTCGTCGCAGTCCTCCAGGAACTGCCGCAGCCAGGCCCGGATCAGCGCCGGCTCGTCGAGCAGCCGTCCGGTGAAACGCAGCTGCTGCGGCCCGCGCGCGGCGGCCAGCTCCAGGGAGCGGCGGCGCAGCTCGGCGTCGGCCAGCACGCTCGGGCTCGGGGTGCCGTAGGGCAGGGCGCAGGTGAACTCCAGGGCCGCGTCCACGAACTGCTCGTCGGAGAGCTTGTCCAGCAGGTCCAGCTCCTCGGCGAGGGTCGCGCCGGGCAGGGCACCGCCCGGAACGCCCGCATAGGGCAGGAACAGGTCGGAGAACGTCGTCCGCCACAGGAAGTCGGCCTCGCACATCCGGTCGGCCAGATGCGGGTCGAGCCGGGCCGTCACGCCCGTCACCCAGCCCTGCAGGCCCGGGTGGTGCCCCGGCTCGGACAGCGCGTGCAGCGCCATGCCGAGCTCGGCGAGGGGGGAGGGCACGACGGCGACCCTCTCCGGCCGCAGCCCCGCGATGTCGATGCTCACGCTCATGCCCTCATGGTGCACCCCGCCACCGACAACGCGGCCGTCGATTGACGGCGGCCGTCAATCGACGCGACAGCACCCCGGACCCGGAGCAGTCTGGGAGGTCCGAAGGGGCCGCGGAGCCGCCCGTCGCCCCGTGACCGGGAGAGGGCGATCGGCCATGAGCAGCATCCAGGACCACCTCCTCGACTCGTACCGGGCGCGGTCGCTCGGGGAGGCCGTACCCCCGGCGCCGGGCAGCCACGACCGGCGGGTCCTGCGTGAGATCCGCGAGCTGCGGGAGTTCCGGGCCGTCCTGGCGGGCCGCCCGGCCCGCGGTCCGGTCCGGCGGGCCCTGGACCGGTGGCGGCACGCCTGAGCGGTCTTCCGGCGGCTAAGCGGTCTTCCGGCGGCCGGCCTCCTCCTCCAGCCGGGCCGCGAACCCGGCGACGGCCTCCCGTACGTCGTCGGCCGACCAGTCGAGCCCGGCGGCCTCGACGGCGACCTCGGTGAAGGCCAGCCCGGGGCCGGCGGCCTCCCAGGTGCGGGCGAACAGGAACGTCCCGGTCTCCTCCGCCTGCCGGACCGCGGCCTCCGTGAGCACGTCGGTGTCGTACGGCAGCCACACCTGGAACTGGTGGGTGTGCGGCGGCTCGGGGTGGACCCGCGCCCACGGCACTCCGGCCGCCGCCAGCCCCTCGCGCAGGGCGGCGGCGACCACGCGCGCGTGGGCGACGTACTCGGGCAGCCGGGGCAGCCGTGTCTCCAGGCCCACCAGCGCCGACAGCGCGGTGGGGAACTGCTGGAAGACCTGGCCGCCGTAGCGGTGCCGCCAGGTTTTCGCCTCCTCGATCAAGGCGCCGGGGCCCGCCAGCGCGGCGCCCCCGAAGGCTTCGAGCGACTTGTAGAACGACACGTACACGCTGTCCGCGAGGCCCGCGATCTCCTCCAGCGGGCGGCCGAGGTGGACCGTGGACTCCCACAGCCGGGCGCCGTCGAAGTGCACCACGGCGTCCCGTTCGCGCGCCGCCTCGACCACCTCGGTCAGCTCCTCCCAGGTGGGCAGGAGGAACCCCGGCTCGCGCAGGGGCAGTTCGAGCATGAGCGTCCCGAAGGGCTCCGCGAGGTCGCGCACCTCGGCGGCCGTCGGCATCCGGGGCTCGGACGTCACCCGCACCGGGCGCAGACCGCTGACCTGGCTGAGCGCGTCCCGTTCGTGCACCACGGGGTGGCTCAGCGCGTGCAGGGCGACCGCCGGGTTCCCGGTGCGGCCCGCCCAGCAGCGCAGGGCGATCTGCTGGGCCATGGTGCCGGTCGGGAAGAACGCGGCGGCCTCCATGCCGAGCAGCGCGGCGACCTTCTCCTCCAGGGCCTCGACGACACGGTTGCCGTAGACGTCCGACGGCTCGTCCAGGTCGTACACGTCCTGGGCCGCGTCCAGCAGGGCCAGGCGTTCCCGGAGGGTCTGCTGGAAGCCGTGGCGCGCGAGCACGCGCGATGCGGTGCGCTGGGCGGTGATGCGCCGCTCCCGCAACCGCCCCCGGCGTTCCTCGTCCGACGTCTCGTCCCGCTGGTGGCCGCTCCGCGGCTCCGTGTCGCTCATCCGGGGATGATCCCGTACGGCGGTGCGCGCGGGCATCCGGATTACGCGGCACCGGCCGTCTCCGCCCCCGGACGCGGGGCCGTGCGATGGCCCACAGCCTGTGGACGACCGGGCCCCCCTCGGACCGATCGCGTTAACATGACGAGAAATCGTCCGGTACCCCGAGCGGACTGGAACGGGAAGGCCACCGTCGAGTGAGTACAAGCCAACAGCCGGATCCCAGGGACCGCCCCGCGCGGCTCACCGTCGGTGTCGTCGGCGCCGGCCGCGTGGGCCCCGCGCTCGCCGCGTCCCTCCAACTGGCCGGACACCGCCCGGTCGCCGTCTCGGGGGTCTCCGACGCCTCCCGGCGCCGCGCCGAGCACCTGCTGCCCGGGGTGCCGCTGGTGCCGCCCGCCGAGGTCCTGGCCCGCTCCGAGCTCGTGCTGCTGACCGTGCCCGACGACGCGCTGCCCGGACTGGTCGAGGGGCTCGCCGAGACCGGCGCGGTCCGCCCCGGCCAGCTGCTCGTGCACACCTCCGGGCGGTACGGCGCCAAGGTCCTGGACCCCGCCCTGCGCGCGGGCGCGCTGCCGTTGGCCCTGCACCCGGCGATGACCTTCACCGGCACCCCCGTCGACGTGCAGCGCCTGGCCGGCTGCTCCTTCGGCGTCACGGCCCCGGAGGAACTGCGGCTGGCCGCCGAGGCCCTCGTCATCGAGATGGGCGGCGAGCCCGAGTGGATCGCCGAGGAGCGGCGCCCGCTCTACCACGCGGCCCTCGCCCTCGGCGCGAACCACCTGGTCACGCTGGTCGCCCAGTCCATGGAGCTGCTGCGCGAGGCGGGCGTGGCCGCCCCCGACCGGATGCTGGGCCCGCTGCTCGGCGCCGCCCTGGACAACGCCCTGCGCTCCGGCGACGCCGCCCTGACCGGCCCCGTCGCGCGCGGCGACGCGGGCACCGTCGCCGCGCACGTCACCGAGCTGCGCCGGCACGCGCCGGGGACCGTCGCCGGCTATCTGGCGATGGCCCGCGCCACCGCCGACCGCGCCCTGGCCCACGGCCTGCTCAAGCCGGAACTCGCCGAGGACCTGCTCGGCGTGCTCGCGACCGGGACCGACGGCGCCGAGGGAGATGCCCGATGACCCCCACTCTGCTGCGCACCGCTGCCGAGCTGCACGCGCGCGTGCGTACGGGCCGCCGTGCCGTCGTGATGACGATGGGCGCCCTCCACGAGGGCCACGCCACCCTGATCCGCGCCGCCCGCCGGATCGCCGGGCCGGACGGCGAGGTCGTTGTCACCGTCTTCGTGAACCCCCTCCAGTTCGGCGCGGGCGAGGACCTCGACCGCTACCCGCGCACCCTGGACGCCGACATCGAGGTCGCCGGCCGGGCGGGCGCGGACGTCGTGTTCGCCCCGGCCGTCGACGAGGTCTACCCGGGCGGCGAGCCCCAGGTCCGGGTCACCGCGGGGCCCATGGGGGAGCGGCTGGAGGGCGCCTCGCGCCCCGGCCACTTCGACGGCATGCTCACCGTCGTCGCCAAGCTTCTGCATCTGACCCGGCCGGACGTCGCCCTGTACGGGCAGAAGGACGCCCAGCAGCTCGCGCTGATCCGCCGGATGGTCCGCGACCTGAACTTCTCCGTGGAGATCGTCGGCGTCCCCACCGTGCGCGAGGAGGACGGCCTCGCGCTGTCCAGCCGCAACCGCTACCTCTCGCCCGCGGAGCGGCGCACCGCGCTCGCCCTGTCGCAGGCCCTGTTCGCCGGCGCCGACCGGCACGCGGCCCAGGAGGCGCTGCGCGCGCGGGCCCGCGAGGTGCCGGCCACGCGCGCGCGTGCCGAGGCGCTCAGCGCCCTCGGCGAGTCCCGTGCCGCCGCCGACGCGCACGCCGTCGCCAAGGCCACGCCCGGCTCCGCCGCGGCCGTCCGCGCCGCCGCCCGGCTGGTCCTGGACGACGCCGCCCGGCTCACGCCGCCGCTCGAACTGGACTACCTCGCCCTCGTCGACCCGTCCGACTTCACCGAGATCGGGGACGACTTCACCGGCGAGGCCGTCCTCGCCGTCGCCGCCCGGGTCGGCGCGACCCGGCTGATCGACAACATCACCCTCACCTTCGGAGCCGCCTCGTGACCAGCACAGGCATACGACTGCACGCGCCCGCGCCAGGATGGGCCATCTCCGCGGACGTCGTGGTCGTCGGCTCCGGCGTGGCCGGCCTGACGGCCGCCCTGCGCTGCGAGGCGGCCGGCCTCGCCACCGTCGTCGTCACCAAGGCACGCCTGGACGACGGCTCGACCCGCTGGGCCCAGGGCGGCATCGCCGCCGCGCTCGGCGAGGGCGACACCCCCGAGCAGCACCTGGACGACACCCTGGTGGCCGGCGCCGGGCTGTGCGACGAGGAGGCCGTGCGCATCCTCGTCACCGAGGGCCCCGACGCCGTCCGCCGGCTGATCGAGACCGGCGCCCACTTCGACGAGTCCTCCGAGGGCGAGCTGGAACTCACCCGCGAGGGCGGCCACCACCGCCGCCGCATCGCCCACGCGGGCGGTGACGCGACCGGCGCGGAGATCTCCCGCGCCCTGGTCGAGGCCGTGCGCGCGCGGGGCCTGCGCACCGTCGAGAACGCGCTGGTGCTCGACCTGCTCACGGACGCCGAGGGCCGCACCGCGGGCGTCACCCTGCACGTCATGGGCGAGGGGCAGCACGACGGCGTGGGCGCGGTGCACGCGCCCGCCGTGGTCCTGGCGACCGGCGGCATGGGCCAGGTCTTCTCGGCGACGACGAACCCGTCGGTGTCCACCGGCGACGGCGTGGCCCTCGCGCTGCGCGCGGGCGCCGAGGTCAGCGACCTGGAGTTCGTGCAGTTCCACCCGACCGTCCTGTTCCTCGGGCCGGAGGCGGAGGGCCAGCAGCCGCTGGTCTCCGAGGCGGTCCGCGGCGAGGGCGCCCACCTGGTCGACGCCGACGGCGTGCGGTTCATGGTCGGACAGCACGAACTGGCGGAGCTCGCGCCCCGGGACATCGTCGCCAAGGGCATCACGCGGCGGATGCTGGAGCAGGGCGCGGAGCACATGTTCCTCGACGCCCGGCACTTCGGCGCCGAGATGTGGGAGCACCGCTTCCCGACGATCCTCGCCGCCTGCCGGGCGCACGGCATCGACCCCGTCACCGCGCCGATCCCGGTCGCCCCGGCCGCCCACTACGCCTCGGGCGGCGTACGCACCGACCCCCGGGGCCGGACGACCGTCCCCGGCCTGTACGCGTGCGGCGAGGTGGCCTGCACCGGGGTGCACGGCGCCAACCGCCTCGCGTCGAACTCGCTCCTCGAAGGGCTCGTCTACGCCGAGCGCATCGCCGCCGACATCGCCGGGGCCCGCGCGGCCGACGGCCTCCCCGCGCGCGTGCCGCAGCCGGTGCCGCACGCGGAGACCGGGCACCCCCTGCTCGCCCCCGAGGCCCGTTTCGCGATCCAGCGGATCATGACCGAGGGCGCCGGTGTGATCCGCTCCGAGGCCTCCCTCACCGAGGCCGCCGAGCGGATCGAGCGGCTGCGCGCCGAGGCCCGCGACGCCCTCCTGGAGAACGGCAAGACCGCCGAGCCCGGCGTCGACACCTGGGAGGCCACGAACCTGCTGTGCGTGGCCCGCGCCCTGGTGGCCGCCGCCCGGCTGCGCCAGGAGACCCGCGGCTGCCATTGGCGCGAGGACCGGCCCGACCGCGACGACACGGCCTGGCGGCGCCACATCGTCGTACGCCTGAACCCCGACCGCACACTGGCCGTGCACACCACCGACACCGCAGACCTCCCCCCGACCCGGCCCCAGGAGCAGTGACAGCAGTGACCACCCCCGACCTTCCCCTCGCCCCGAACGGCGGCTGCGGCGACGACTGCGCCTGCGGCGCCGGCGAGGAGTACCTGGAGTGCGGGCTCGACCCCGCGCTCGCCCAGCTCCTCGCCGACGCGGGCCTCGACCCGGTCGAGGTCGAGGACATCGCCAACGTGGCCCTCCAGGAGGACCTCGCCGGCGGCGTGGACGTGACGACGGTCGCGACCATCCCCGAGGAGGCCGTCGCCACCGCCGACTTCGTCGCCCGCGAGGACGGCGTCGTGGCCGGCCTCAGGGTCGCCGAGGCGGTCCTCTCGATCGTCTGCGAGGACGAGTTCGAGGTCGAGCGGCACGTCGAGGACGGCGACCGGATCGCGGCGGGGCAGAAGCTCCTGTCGGTGACCACCCGCACCCGTGACCTGCTGACCGCCGAGCGCAGCGCGCTGAACATCCTGTGCCGCCTGTCGGGCATCGCTACGGCCACGCGCGCGTGGGCGGACGCCCTGGACGGCACCCGGGCGAAGGTCCGCGACACCCGCAAGACGACGCCGGGGCTGCGCGCGCTGGAGAAGTACGCCGTGCGCTGCGGCGGCGGCGTCAACCACCGCATGTCCCTGTCGGACGCGGCCCTCGTCAAGGACAACCACGTCGTCGCGGCGGGCGGGGTGGCGCAGGCCTTCAAGGCGGTCCGCGAGGCCTTCCCGGAGGTGCCGATCGAGGTCGAGGTCGACACGCTGCACCAGCTCCGCGAGGTCATGGACGCGGGCGCCGACCTGATCCTGCTGGACAACTTCACGCCGGGCGAGTGCGAGGAGGCCGTGGCGCTCGTCGACGGCCGCGCCGCCCTGGAGGCCTCCGGCCGGCTGACCCTGGACAACGCCAAGGCGTACGCGGACACCGGCGTGGACTACCTCGCGGTCGGCGCCCTCACCCACTCCTCGCCGATCCTGGACATCGGCCTGGACCTGCGAGCGGCGGAGTAGGTACCGGCATGCTGCTCACGATCGACGTAGGCAACACCCACACCGTCCTCGGCCTCTTCGACGGCGAGGACATCGTCGAGCACTGGCGCATCTCCACGGACGCGCGCCGCACCGCCGACGAGCTCGCGGTCCTGCTCCAGGGCCTGATGGGCATGCACCCGCTCCTCGGTGACGAACTGGGTGACGGGATCGACGGCATCGCCATCTGCGCGACCGTCCCGTCGGTCCTGCACGAGCTGCGCGAGGTGACCCGCCGCTACTACGGCGACGTCCCCGCCGTCCTCGTCGAGCCGGGCGTGAAGACCGGTGTGCCGATCCAGTTCGACAACCCCAAGGAGGTCGGCGCCGACCGCATCATCAACGCGGTCGCGGCGAACGAGCTGTACGGCGGCCCGGCGATCGTCGTCGACTTCGGCACGGCGACCACGTTCGACGCGGTCTCCGCGCGCGGGGAGTACGTCGGCGGCGTGATCGCGCCCGGCATCGAGATCTCGGTGGAGGCCCTCGGCGTCAAGGCCGCGCAGCTGCGGAAGATCGAGGTGGCCCGGCCCCGGACCGTGATCGGCAAGAACACGGTCGCGGCGATGCAGTCGGGCATCGTCTACGGCTTCGCGGGCCAGGTCGACGGGGTCGTCACCCGGATGGCGCGCGAGCTCGCGGACGACCCCGACGACGTGACGGTGATCGCCACGGGCGGGCTGGCCCCGACCGTGCTCGGGGAGAGCACCGTCATCGACGAGCACGAGCCGTGGCTGACCCTGATCGGGCTCCGCCTGGTCTACGAACGCAACGTCGCCCGGAGCTGACCCGAGCCCGCCACCAGGGCCGGTATCGCGGTATCGGCCCTGGTGAGCCCGGTCCTCCCGGCGCACCCCCAGCCGGGTGTCTCACCGGCGACACCCATCCCCCTATGCCGGGATTGTCCGATTAGCGCGTATCGTCGCGGCATGCCCACGCCCTACGGATCCCTCGGCGGCATGGCCTTCGGCGCGGAGGAGCTGCGTGTGCTCCGCCGCGCCCTCGCCCTCGCCCTCCACGCCGGCCCCGCCTCGGCCGAAGACGTCCAGGACTGTCTCCACCTCGCCGGGTCGCTCGACGAGGCGATCCGCGAAGGCGCCCGGCAGCGCGCCTTCCTCCTGGACGACCTCGCCCGCTACCGTGCCGCCCTCCCCGGCAGCGCGACGGGCTACCTCGCCCTCCTGGCGGAGGCGCTGGACGCCGGGCACCGGCCCACCCGCGACGACCTCGCCGCCCTCGGCGCGCTGCGCGGCAACAGCCTCGCGGCCGCCCTGCTGGAGCGCTGCGCGCCGCGGGCCGCGACGGACGTGGTGGCCCTCCTGGCGCGTCCCGCCGCCGCCCCGGCCGTCCCCGCCGGGCCGCTCGTCCCGGCGTCCCGTGCGCACCTCCAGGCCCTTCCCGGCGGCCTCCAGGGCGCGGCCGTCACGCTGCCCGCCCAGGCCGCCGGGGACGAGCCCGCGAAGCCGGCGCGCAAGCGGCCCGCCGAGAAGCCGGCCGCCCCGGCTCCCTCGCCCGCCCGGGAACCCGCCGCCCCCAAGCCGGGCCGCCCCATCCCGACCCCTGGCGAGGTCTTCCCCCGCCGCAGGCCCGCCCCGCCCACCACCGCCCCGCCCCAGCAACTGGCGGCGGGCTGACCGGCCCCTGCGCGAAGATCGCCCCGCCCCGTGGCTACCCTGGGACCCATGGACTACGTCTCCGCACTGCTCCCCCCGGTCGTGATGGCCGTGTTCTTCATCGGACTGATCCGGGTGATCGTGAAGACGCAGGGCGGGGCGAACAAGGCCAAGGAGGACGCGGCCGTGGACGCCGCCCTCGCGCGCGTGGAGAGCTCCCGCGGGGCCTCCGCCCAGCCCGACGCCTGACCCGCCCGGCCTCTCCGGCGTACGACTCCGGCCGGCGCACGCCCCCGCGTGCGTTTTCCGGGTCGTACGCCCTTTTTGTTCACGTTTGCAGGTGAAGGCGCACGTCGGGGCGCCAACGATCAGTTCTCCCACTATTGTTCTGAGTTGTGCCTCGCCCCTTGGGAGAACTCGAAGACGCGGTCATGACGCGGGTGTGGAAGTGGAACCGCCCGGTGACCGTTCGAGAAGTCCTGGAAGATCTCCAGCAGGAACGGTCCATCGCGTACACGACCGTGATGACCGTTATGGACAATCTCCATCAGAAGGGCTGGGTCCGGCGTGAAGCGGAAGGCCGGGCCTATCGATATGAGGCGGTGTCCACTCGCGCCGCCTACGCGGCGGCCCTGATGAACGACGCCTGGTCGCAGAGCGACAACCCCGCCGCCGCTCTCGTCGCCTTCTTCGGCATGATGAGCGACGAACAGCGCACCGCCCTGCGGGACGCCGTACGCATCGTCCAGGGCCCGGAAACGGCCGAGCCGCCGCAACCGCCCGATACACGCGGCGTTACCGGGGGCGATAGCGGCGGCGCCTATACGTCCGGCGCCGATACCGCCTCCGATACGGCCGGCGATACCGCGGGGGAGAACCCCGGCTCGGCAGAGGGGCCCGGCGGGCGATAGCGTCCGCTCATGTCAGCAGAGAGCCACTCCGGGGGAAGCGCCTCGGCGGAGAGCACGGAAGTCACCGCAAAAGCCATCACCGTCCGGCGGGCGCGAACCGGCGATGTCCCGGCGGTACGCCGGCTCCTTGACGCGTACGTCCAGCGCCGCATCCTGCTCGACAAAGCCACGGTCACGCTTTACGAGGACATCCAGGAGTTCTGGGTCGCGGAACGTGACGACAACGGTGAGGTCGTCGGCTGCGGCGCCCTGCACGTCATGTGGGAAGACCTGGCGGAAGTCCGCACCCTCGCCGTGAAGCCCGGCCTGCGCGGCGCCGGCGTCGGGCACCAGGTGCTCGAGAAGTTGCTGCACACCGCGCGCTGGCTCGGCGTTCGCCGGGTTTTCTGTCTCACCTTCGAAGTGGACTTCTTCGGCAAGCACGGCTTCGTCGAGATCGGCGAGACCCCGGTCGACACGGATGTCTACGCCGAGCTGCTGCGTTCCTATGACGAAGGCGTCGCGGAGTTCCTGGGTCTCGAACGAGTGAAACCGAACACCTTGGGCAACAGCCGGATGCTTCTGCATCTGTGATCGCCGCATCGGCAAGCCGTATTCCGCCCGACCGGGCATGCCCAGGTGCCCTATGTCCGAAACGCGCATGTTTCCGGGCCGTGGGTGGGAGCCAGCTTCTCCCGAGGGTTTGTGTTTTTCCGGCAAAAGCGGTTTGCTTTCCGACGTACTGCAGTACTGCATATAACAGGGGACGGCGAAACGGCGGACGCCGCGACCCCCGGCCCTCACGTTATCGATGAAAGGAAATCCGGTGGCACAGAAGGTTCAGGTCCTTCTTGTCGATGACCTCGACGGCGGCGAGGCGGACGAGACCGTGACGTTCGCGCTGGACGGCAAGACGTACGAGATCGATCTCACGACTGCCAATGCGGACAAGCTCCGTGGCCTTCTCGAGCCTTACGTGAAGGGCGGCCGTCGTACCGGGGGCCGTGCTTCGGGTGGGCGTGGAAAGGCGCGTGCCGCGTCCGGCGGCGGCAGCCAGGACACCGCGCAGATCCGTGCGTGGGCGAAGGAGAACGGTTACGAGGTCAACGACCGCGGGCGTGTGCCGGCGAGCATCCGCGAGGCCTACGAGAAGGCCAACGGCTGAGCTACGGTCTGACGGCGGGCCGGGGGCACCCGTGCCGCAGCCGCAGGCGGTGGCAGTGCGTCGCCACCGTGTCCAGCACCCGCACCAGATCGGGGGCGCCCCCACCGCCCCCCAGGGCCGACAGCGTCGGCAGCGAGGCCTCGACCTCGCCCCCAGGCTCGGGGGGCCGCAGCCACACGGCGGCCCCCTGCACGGCGAGCCCCTGCCCGGGCGGCAGGGGCGCCTCCATGTGGGCACCCGCGCCGAGCACGGCCAGATCGAGCGGCAGCGCGCCCCACTCCAGCCAGTCCAGGACCCCCGGCACCTCCGGGGCGCTCCCCGCGGCCACCAGCAGCCGCATCCGGCCGCCCAGGGCCGCCACCGGCGACCCGGGGGCGAGATGACGCAGCGCGGCCCGGCCCGCCTCGGCCGGGACGTCCAGCACGTCGAACCGCACCCCCAGGCGCAGCCGCGGCGCGGGGCCGGGCGGGGTGAGCAGCGCCGCCCAGCCGAGCACGCCGCCGTACCAGCCGCGGAGCCGCGTGTGCGGATCGAGCGGCCGGCGGGGCGGGGGGATCACGGCGGGTTCCGCGGCGACCGCGGGGCGGGGGCCGACCATGTCCGGTGAACCGCGGCGACGCCCCAACGGTTACGTTGGGTGCCGTGACGATCGCTCATCGTGGCGCTCGGGGGAGCGCCCGGGGGCGTGAGGTGGCGCAAGGTTGTTCGCCCGTAGCGGAGGGAACCGGGGGCCACGGCATGGAGTGTCAGTCCCAGCGGGTAAGACATCCCTAGTGGGAGGGGGCGACACGCAGGACAGTGGGTCTCACGTTCGCCATCGGCGTACTGATGGTGAGGGTAACCACCTGGCCTGCGGGAACATCGTCTCGCACCATCGGGTTGGAGCAGATGTCGGCGTCACGGGTCAGGAGGCCATCGACGGTGTCGGCAGTTGGAATGAGCGGTCCCCGCTTGCGGGACTAAGCTGCGGAAGGACAGGGAGGGGAAGTTCCCCCCACTGCCTGACCGCTCTGAGGAGCGATTAACGATGTTCGAGAGGTTCACCGACCGCGCGCGGCGGGTTGTCGTCCTGGCTCAGGAAGAAGCCCGGATGCTCAACCACAACTACATCGGCACCGAGCACATCCTCCTGGGCCTGATCCACGAGGGTGAGGGTGTCGCCGCCAAGGCCCTTGAGAGCCTCGGGATTTCGCTCGAGGCGGTCCGCCAGCAGGTGGAGGAGATCATCGGCCAGGGCCAGCAGGCCCCGTCCGGGCACATCCCCTTCACCCCCCGTGCCAAGAAGGTCCTGGAGCTGTCGCTCCGCGAGGCCCTTCAGCTGGGCCACAACTACATCGGCACGGAGCACATCCTGCTCGGCCTGATCCGTGAGGGCGAGGGCGTCGCCGCCCAGGTCCTGGTCAAGCTGGGCGCTGATCTGAACCGGGTGCGGCAGCAGGTGATCCAGCTGCTCTCCGGTTACCAGGGCAAGGAGACCGCCACCGCCGGCGGGCCTGCCGAGGGCACCCCCTCGACGTCCCTGGTCCTCGACCAGTTCGGCCGGAACCTCACCCAGGCCGCTCGTGAGTCCAAGCTCGACCCGGTCATCGGGCGCGAGAAGGAGATCGAGCGGGTCATGCAGGTGCTGTCCCGCCGTACCAAGAACAACCCGGTCCTGATCGGTGAGCCCGGCGTCGGCAAGACCGCCGTCGTCGAGGGCCTCGCGCAGGCCATCGTCAAGGGCGAGGTGCCCGAGACCCTCAAGGACAAGCACCTCTACACCCTGGACCTCGGCGCGCTGGTCGCCGGCTCCCGCTACCGCGGTGACTTCGAGGAGCGCCTGAAGAAGGTGCTCAAGGAGATCCGCACCCGCGGCGACATCATCCTGTTCATCGACGAGCTCCACACGCTGGTCGGTGCGGGTGCCGCCGAGGGCGCCATCGACGCCGCTTCGATCCTGAAGCCGATGCTGGCGCGCGGTGAGCTGCAGACCATCGGTGCGACCACCCTGGACGAGTACCGCAAGCACCTGGAGAAGGACGCGGCCCTCGAGCGCCGCTTCCAGCCCATCCAGGTCGCCGAGCCGTCCCTGCCGCACACGATCGAGATCCTCAAGGGTCTGCGCGACCGGTACGAGGCCCACCACCGGGTCTCCATCACCGACGAGGCGCTGGTCCAGGCCGCCACCCTGGCCGACCGGTACATCTCGGACCGCTTCCTGCCGGACAAGGCGATCGACCTGATCGACGAGGCCGGTTCCCGGATGCGCATCCGCCGGATGACCGCGCCGCCGGACCTGCGCGAGTTCGACGAGAAGATCGCCGGTGTCCGCCGGGACAAGGAGTCCGCGATCGACTCGCAGGACTTCGAGAAGGCCGCCTCCCTGCGCGACAAGGAGAAGCAGCTCCTCGCCGCCAAGGCCAAGCGGGAGAAGGAGTGGAAGGCCGGCGACATGGACGTCGTCGCCGAGGTCGACGGCGAGCTGATCGCCGAGGTCCTCGCGACCGCCACCGGCATCCCGGTCTTCAAGCTGACCGAGGAGGAGTCCAGCCGTCTGCTCCGCATGGAGGACGAGCTGCACAAGCGGGTCATCGGCCAGAACGACGCCGTCAAGGCGCTGTCGAAGGCGATCCGCCGTACGCGTGCCGGTCTGAAGGACCCGAAGCGCCCCGGTGGCTCGTTCATCTTCGCCGGCCCGTCCGGTGTCGGTAAGACCGAGCTGTCCAAGGCGCTCGCCGAGTTCCTCTTCGGCGACGAGGACGCGCTGATCTCCCTCGACATGTCGGAGTTCAGCGAGAAGCACACGGTCTCGCGGCTCTTCGGTTCCCCGCCCGGATACGTGGGCTACGAAGAGGGCGGCCAGCTGACCGAGAAGGTCCGCCGCAAGCCGTTCTCCGTGGTCCTGTTCGACGAGGTCGAGAAGGCCCACCCGGACATCTTCAACTCGCTGCTGCAGATCCTGGAGGACGGTCGCCTGACCGACTCCCAGGGCCGGGTCGTGGACTTCAAGAACACGGTCATCATCATGACGACCAACCTCGGCACCCGGGACATCTCCAAGGGCTTCAACCTGGGCTTCGCGGCCTCGGGCGACACGAAGACCAACTACGAGCGCATGAAGAACAAGGTGTCGGACGAGCTCAAGCAGCACTTCCGCCCCGAGTTCCTCAACCGCGTCGACGACGTGGTGGTCTTCCCGCAGCTCACGCAGGAGGACATCCTGCGGATCGTCGACCTGATGATCGGCAAGGTGGACGAGCGCCTGAAGGACCGGGACATGGGCATCGAGCTCTCCCAGTCCGCCAAGGAGCTGCTGTCCAAGAAGGGCTACGACCCCGTGCTGGGCGCCCGGCCGCTGCGCCGGACCATCCAGCGCGAGATCGAGGACTCCCTGTCGGAGAAGATCCTCTTCGGCGAGCTGCGTCCCGGCCACATCGTGGTCGTGGACACCGAGGGCGAGGGTGAGAGCAAGACCTTCACCTTCCGCGGCGAGGAGAAGTCGGCCCTGCCGGACGTCCCTCCGATCGAGCAGGCCGCCGGTGGGACGGGCCCGAACCTGAGCAAGGAGGCGTAAGCCTCACGACCCACCCGAAGGGGCCGGTGCGACGAGCACCGGCCCCTTCGGCATGCCCGGACGCCCCGCTACGACAGCTGCCCGTCGTAGTCGGGGAGCTTGTACGTCTTCTCGGCGTGGCCGCCGGAGAGGTCGGTGGCGCTGTTGCCGATGTTCGCGATGATCGTGTAACCGCGCTTCTCGATGTCGACGCGCTGGGCCGTCTTGTAGTCGGCGACGTTCTTGAACAGGTCGAGGAACCCGCGCACGTACAGGCCCGAGACCTCGTAGCCGACGTGCTCGAGGTTGAAGTCGGTGACCCCGGCGATGATGCCCGGACGGGCCGTCACGAAGAACAGCGCGACGCCGTGGTCCTGGGCGTACTGCGCGACCCGCAGGGCCGGTCTGTTGGCCGGCTGGGGGAAGCTGAAGCCGAAGTCCGTCTCCAGGGTCGTGTTGTCGATGTCGAAGACGATCGCCTGCTTCTCGCCGGGCCGGGCGCCGGCGATCCGCTGCCGCAGATACGGCAGGGCCTGGTCCATCACCGCCTGGCAGTCCCGCTGCCAGGTCGCGTAGTCGACGTCCGCGGCGGCCGTCACGGCCGTACTGGCGGCTGCGGACGTCGTCGCGGGGGCCGCCGCTTCGGCGGGGACCGCGAAGGCCACGAGAGCGGCGGCGGAGGTGGCTCCGACCGCGATACGGCGCGCCCAGGGGCGAAGCGTCATCTGGGGGGTCCTCTCACGTTATGTGCGCTGGATGGTCGCGTGCATGGTCGTGGAACGTGGTGACCCGCGGGAGTCCCGCGGGTTACCGGACGGTAGCCGACCGAGAGGTGTGGCTCACATAGGCGGGCGCGAATTTGTTACCGAAAGGCCTGTGCATTCGCGTAGCGCGGGTCACATTCCGGGGTTCCTGAGAGGGGGTGGCCGGTGACATGGGGCACGCGAGGTACGTCACGTACTAAGCGAAATAGTGGCCTCGCCCTAATGTGCAAAACGGACATTACGGTCCATGAAGGGGCTGTGCGGCCCTCTGTCAAGGCGTCTGACCTGGTTCGTCCGTATTGAGTGCTCTGCCAAGATTCATTGGTTTTTACAGGCATGTACTAGGTAGGGCCGTAGATAGGGGGTTTTGGGGCGGGGCGGGAGAGGGGTTACCAAGGGATGGCGCCATCCGGTGCGGCTCAAGTGCCGAATGGCTTTCCCCGTCGTCTTCCCCGTGAGGTTTCGAATGTCCCCGCGCTTTTCTCTCCGTTCGCCCCGTACGTCCGCGTTCCGCACCCGTGCAGCTGTGCTGGCCGCCGGCCTGGGGGCCTCGGTCGTGCTGGGCGCCGGAGGCGCGGTCGCTGCCGAGATGAACTCGGGCACCGGTGCCGCCGCCACGGCGCAGAGCGCCGCCGCCAAGAAGGCCGCCGCCAAGAAGGCCGTGTCCTGGGTGGCCCCGGTGAAGAAGTACACGAAGTCCGCCTCGTTCATGCAGAACGGCGCCCGCTGGGCCCACAAGCACAGCGGTCAGGACTTCGCCGTGCCCTCCGGCACCAAGGTCATGGCCGCGCACGGCGGCACCGTCGTGAAGGCCGGCGGCAACGGCGCCGGTGACGGTCCGGCGTACGGCAACGCCATCGTGATCAAGCACGGCAACGGCACGTACTCCCAGTACGCCCACCTGTCGCGCATCGAGGTGAAGATCGGCCAGGTCGTCAAGACCGGCCAGGAGATAGCCAAGTCCGGCAACACCGGCAACTCCAGCGGTCCCCACCTGCACTTCGAGATCCGCAAGACCCCGAACTACGGTTCCGCGATCAACCCGGTGGCCTTCCTGCAGGCCAAGGGTCTGAAGATCTGACCTACCGCGACGTCCGGGCGCCCTGATGCGCCTGGGTGACCAGATCGATGGCGACCTCGAGGACGGCTTCCCGCTTGTCCTCGGGGTCGCCTTCGAGGTCTCTGAGCACGAACATCCCGGCGTGCAGCGTGAACAGCGCGCTGACGCAGCGCACCTGGTCGACCAGCTCGGAGTCCGGGTCGATGATGATGTCCCGCATGCCGAGCATGCGGGACTTGAACATCTCGCCGATGCTCAGCTCGCGGACCGTCGCCTGGTTCTCCTGCATGAAGCGGAAGAGCGGGGCCGCGTCGGTCAGGGTCTGGCTGTAGCGGCGGATGATCTCCTGCTTCGTGTCCAGGGTGTGCGGCTGCTGCCGGCCCCAGTCGATGAGCTCCTCGATCGGCTTCGTCAGATCCTCGAAGAGGCTGACGATGATCTCTTCCTTGGTCTTGAAGTGGTAGTAGAGCGCGGCCTTGGTGACGTCCAGACGCTCGGCGATCTCCCGCAGCGAGGTCTTCTCGTAGCCCTGCTCGGCGAAGAGTTCCAGGGCCACGTCCTGGATGCGCTGGCGGGTGTTCCCGCGGCGCCGCTGTTTGGTGCCGTCCATGGTGCCACCCATCCTCGTACTCCTCGGCCCTCAGAGAAAACTTACTTGACGCCCGGCTAGTGGATTCTCTACCTTGCTCCCTGAGTGTAAACAACTAGCCGGGCGGCAAGTAAGTAGCTGGGGGAGTGGGGATCATGGCCGAGACACTGACGGTGGACACCGGACCGGCGGGTCAGGAGGACCAGGCCGACAAACAGCCGAGGAGCGTACGCGTCGTCCTCCTCGCGCTGATGATCACGATGATGCTGGCGATGCTCGACAACATGATCATCGGCACCGCGATGCCGACGATCGTGGGCGAGCTCGGCGGTCTGGAGCATCTGTCGTGGGTCGTGACGGCGTACACGCTGGCGACCGCGGCCTCCACGCCGCTGTGGGGCAAGCTCGGCGACATGTACGGGCGCAAGGGCGTCTTCATGTCGTCGATCGTGCTGTTCCTCGTCGGCTCCGCCCTCAGCGGCATGGCCCAGGACATGGGCCAGCTCATCGGCTTCCGGGCCGTGCAGGGCCTCGGCGCCGGCGGTCTGATGGTCGGCGTCATGGCGATCATCGGCGACCTGATCCCGCCCCGGGAGCGCGGCAAGTACCAGGGCATGATGGCCGGCGTCATGGCGCTCGCGATGATCGGCGGCCCGCTCGTCGGCGGCACCATCACCGACCACTGGGGCTGGCGCTGGGCCTTCTACATCAACCTGCCCCTCGGTGTCGTGGCGCTCGCCGCGATCAGCGCCGTGCTGCACCTGCCGAAGAAGCGGGCCCAGGCGCGCATCGACTATCTGGGCGCCGGGCTGCTGACCGTGGGCATCACCGCGATCGTGCTGGTCACCACGTGGGGCGGCACCGAGTACGCCTGGACCTCCGCGATGATCATGGAGCTCATCGCGATCGGCGTGGTCGCGCTCGTCGGGTTCGTGTTCTGGCAGACCAAGGCCGCCGAGCCGGTCGTGCCGCTGCACATCTTCCGCAGCCGGAACTTCACCCTGATGTCCCTCATCGGCTTCATCACCGGCTTCGTGATGTTCGGCGCCACGCTGTTCCTGCCGCTGTACCAGCAGTCCGTGCAGGGCGCCTCGGCCACCAACTCCGGTCTGCTGCTGCTCCCGATGCTCGGGGCGATGCTCGTCACCTCGATGGTCGCCGGCCGCGTGACCACGAACACCGGGCGCTATAAGCTCTTCCCGGTCGTCGGCAGCGCGCTGATGGTCGTCGGCCTCTACCTGCTGTCGACCATGGACACCGGGACCAGCCGGTTCACCTCCGGCGTGTTCATGGCGGTCGTCGGCCTCGGTATGGGCTGCCTGATGCAGATCACCATGCTCGTCGCGCAGAACAGCGTCGAGATGAAGGACATGGGCGTCGCCTCCTCCTCCACCACGCTGTTCCGCACGCTCGGCTCCTCCTTCGGTGTCGCGATCATGGGCGCGCTGTTCAACCACCGCGTGCAGGACGTCATGGCCGAGCGGGCCGGTGCCCTCGGCGCGAAGATCACCGAGCAGTCGGCGCAGCTGGACGCGGCCAGCCTCGCGAAGCTGCCGGCGGCGGCCCGTGAGGCGTACCAGCACGCGGTGTCGTCCGGGACGCACTCCGCGTTCCTGCTGGGCGCCGTGGTCGCCGTGCTGTCCCTGGTGACGGCCGTGTTCGTGAAGGAGGTCCCGCTCAAGGGGACCGGACCCGAGGCGGCCGTCGAGGCGGCCGTCAAGGAGTAGGCAGGTCGAAGGACCACGCGAAGGCCCCCGCACGGTGATCCGTACGGGGGCCTTCGCGCAGGTCGGGCGAGCAAGGTCGGAGGAGGAGCGTCAGGGAAGCAGGGGATGGCTTCCCGTGCTCGTCGGCGCGTGCTCCGGCAGCCACAGGACCGCGACCGCGCCCTCGGCCGGGACGTGGTCCGCCGAGCCCGCCGGGCGGATGTTGCGGAACGTCAGCCGGGCGCCCAGCACCCTGGCCTGGCCCGCCGCGATCGTCAGCCCCAGCCCGTGGCCGTGCCCTGCGCGGTCGCTGCTGCCCGTGCGGAAGCGGCTGGGCCCGTCGGCGAGCAGGTCCTCGGGGAAGCCGGGGCCGTGGTCGCGCACCCGGACGACCCGCCCCTCCACGGTGACCTCGATGGGCGGCCTGCCGTGCCGCGCGGCGTTCGCCAGCAGGTTGAACAGCACGCGCTCCAGGCGCCGCGGGTCGGTGGTGACCTCCGACTCGTGCACGACCCGCACCTCGATGGCGGGGTCCTTCACGGCGACCCGCCGTGCGACGAACTCGCCCAGGAGGATGTCCTGCAGCTCGGCCCGCTCCGAGGCGCTGTCCAGCCGGGCCACCTCCAGGACGTCCTCGACCAGCGTGCGCATGGCCTTCGCCCGGTCCAGGACCAGCTCCGTGGGCCGTCCGGGCGGCAGCAGCTCGGCCGCCGTCAGCAGCCCGGTCACCGGTGTGCGCAGCTCGTGCGCGATGTCGGCGGTGACCCGGCGCTCCGCCTCCAGCCGCTGCTGCAGCGCGTCCGCCATGGCGTCCACCGCGCTCGCGAGATCGTCCGTCTCGTCCCGTACGACGCCCCCGATGGCGTCCCGCACCCGGACGTCCGGCTCGCCGCTCGCGACCCGGTTGGCCGCGGCCGCCGCCTTGCGCAGCCGGCGCGACAGCTGCCCGCCGATGAGCACCCCGAGCGCGCTGCCGCCGAGCACCACCGCGATACAGCCGATGATCATGGCCTGGTCGAGCCGGTTGAGGATCTGCTCGCTGCGGTCGGTCCAGCCGGTCCGCAGCGACAGCACATGCCCGTTGCTCAGCGGGACGGCCGCCCAGATGTCGGGCGCACCCCCGGCGGTCTCCGTGACGTAGGTCGCCCGCCGGCCCTCCTCGACCTTGTCGCGCAGCGCGGCGGGCAGCTCCGGGTCGTCGATCGTGGCGTTGGGGAAGTTCAGCCGCTTGGACTGCTCGAAGCTGCGCTGGGCGATCTGCACCCGCTCGTCCGCGACGTCCCGCGCGCTGTCCAGCATCGAGACCCGGGCCTGGTTGTGCACGACGAGGCTCAGGACGACCGCGACGAGCGCGCCGACCAGCGCGATCGCCGCGCTCAGCTTCCAGCGCAGGCCCGTGCGGATCGCCACCCGGCCCCGCAGCCCGGCGAGGCGCCCCCGCGTCCGTCCCGTCATGAGCGCGCCCCCAGGCCGGTCCAGGTCCATGACACCGCCGGCGCCCGGGCCCCCGCCCGTGGCCGGCCCGGCGAGCCCGGCGCTCCCCGCGCCCGACGCGGCCGTACGTCCGAACAACCCCCGCATGCCGCCCCGCTCAGGCCTTCAACTTGTAGCCGAAGCCACGGACCGTCTCGACCCGGTCCTGGCCGATCTTCTGGCGCAACCGCTGCACATGGACGTCCACGACCCGGGTGTCCCCGCCCCAGCCGTAGTCCCACACGCGCTCCAGCAGCTTGTCGCGGGACAGCACGGTCCCGGGCGCGGAGGAGAACTCCAGCAGCAGCCGCATCTCGGTCGGCGTGAGCGCCACCGGCTGCCCGGCCCGGCGCACCTCCATGCCCTCGGTGTCGACCTCCAGGTCCCCGAAGGTCAGCAGCCCGCCGCCGGCCCCGTCGCCCTCGTCGTCCGCCCGGTCGCCTCCGTTCGCGTGCCCAAAGCGGCGCAGCACGGCCCGGATGCGCGCGACCAGCACGGCACCGTCGAACGGCTTGGTCACGTAGTCGTCGGCGCCCGCCTCCAGGCCCAGCACCACGTCGATGGAGTCCGCGCGGGCCGACAGCATGATCACCGGCACGGTCGACTCGTCACGGATGCGGCGGCACAGGCTCACGCCGTCCAGTCCCGGGACCATGACGTCCAGGAGCGCGATGTCGGGCCGGTCGGCCCGGAACGCCTCCAGCCCCGACAGCCCGTCGGGCATGGCCGTGACCGCGAAGCCGTCCCGCTCCAGGGCGAGCTGGGTGGCCTCACGGATGACGTCGTCGTCCTCGACGAACAGGACGTGGGTCTGCTCTGCCATCCAGGTGCTCTCAGTCCTCGTGTGCGGTCAGGGGTGCGGCGGACGTGCTCACTTGACAGACGCGTGGGTCCGGCGAAGCGTTCACCGCCGTGGGCGGCGCCACTCAGCCGGCCGGCGCGGGCGTGTCCTGGCCGTCGTCCAGGGTGCCGTAGTCGGTGTGCGTGCTGTACTCGCGCACGAACCGGCCGGACCTGAACCGGTAGGACACGACGTTCTCGCTCGACGGGTTCGACAGCGCGTCGTCCTTCGCGTACACCTGCTCGGTCACCATCAGGTAGCCCCGGTCGATCTCGGCGTAGACCGGAGGCTGCTCGGCCTTGAAGACGTTCCGGTACGCGCCGTCGCGCTCCTGGTACACGTACGAGGCGACCCCGACCGCGTCCCCGCAGGACAGGACGTTGACCACGATGTCGTCGGCCGGCCCTCCGGTGAGGTCACCGTACGACACGTCCACCGGGTACTCGTCGGACACGCACGGCTTCAGCGCCCGCTTGACCTGCCGGGAGACCTCGGGGTCCGCCAGCACCAGCCGCACGGCCGCGCCCCGGTCCGGGACCGGGGTGGGGGAGGCCGAGGCGAGGTCCGGGGAGGTGTAGGCGGAACTGCCGACGCTCTCCGCGCGCGCCGGACCCTCGTCGCGGGCGCCGGTGCCGCCGGTGGCGCAGGCGGAGGCGAAAAGGGCGAGGGCGACGACCACGGCCACCGCCGTGAACGCCGCCTGAAGGTTCCCCCGGACCGCCGCTTCGTCGTCCTCGGCGTCCGGCTCGGTGCCGGGACCGCCGTCGTCCGAGCGCCCGGTGCCGCCCGTCGTCGTGCCTAGGCCGCGCAACGCTCCCGCTCCTCACGCTCCAGCGCGCGTGCGTCCAGATCGCGTTTCTCCAGCTCCTCGCGGAGCCGGGCGAGCGCCCGGTGCAGCGTGCTCTTGACCGTTCCCGCCGACATGCCGAGGGCGGCGGCCGTCTCCTCCGTGGACATCTGCTCCCAGTGTCGCAGGACCACGACACTGCGTTGCTTCGGAGCGAGAACCTTCATGATGTCCATCAGCAGGGCACGGTCCGCGTGCTGCTCGGTGGCGTCGTCGACCGAGGCGTCGGGCAGCTGCTCGGTGGGCACCTCCTCCAGCTTGCGGGCACGCCACCACTCGGTGCGGGTGTTGATCATCACGCGGCGCAGGTAGGCGTCGGCGAGGCGCTTGTCCGCGATGCCGTCCCAGCGGTGGTACGTGCGCACCAGCGCGGTCTGCAGCAGGTCCTGGGCGTCGACCGGGTCCGGGACCAGCCGGCGGGCGCTGCGCAGCAGCGCGTCCTGCCGGGTACGGACGTACTCCTCGAACTCGAGCACCTCTCCCTGTGCCATGCCGACCGCCTCCTGATTCCCCGTCACCGGCGGCCCGTTCGCCGTCGGTCTTCCTGCCTGTGCTTCGTGGTCGTCCCCGTCTGCCGGGTACGGGAAAGAAGCTACGGAGGCGTTGTCACGGGCCTGTCCGAGGCAGCCTGCGGGGAACGCTCGGCTGTCCGTCGGTTGTGTAACGGAAGCAGGAAACGGGCGAAACGACCAGGGTGGTTGGACCTGCTGTGCGGCTGTATGTCCGGGTCTGGGCTGAGGAACGGCTGTGAAGTACGGGGCGCGGGAGCCCGGTTCCTGTGACAGGGACCGGTCCTCCCGCCGGCCGTCAGCTCACCGGCAGCCGGTACATCCCGTCCGGCAGCGGCTCCACCAGACCGTCCGCGACCAGCCCGTCCAGCGCGCGGGCCCGCTGCACCGGCTCGTGCCACACCCGGTCGAGCGCGGCCTGCGGCACGGGCGCGTGCGCGTCCCGCAGCACGGCGAGCAGCTTGCCGCGCACCTGCCGGTCGGTCCCGGCGTACGTCTGCCCCCGGCGCGGCGGGCCCTCGTGCTCCGGCTTGCCCGCCAGCTGCCACGCGCACTGCGCGGCGATCGGGCAGCGGTGGCACGCCTCGTTCTTCGCCGTGCACACCAGCGCGCCCAGCTCCATCGACGCGGCCGCCCACCGGGAGGCGGTGCCCTCGTCCTCGGGGAGCAGCGCGCGGGCGAGCTTGCGCTCGGCGGCCGTCGTGGCGTTCGGCGGGTACTGCACACCGGTCACGGCCCGGGCGAGCACCCGGCGGACGTTGGTGTCCAGGACGGCGTGCCGCTGGCCGTACGCGAACGAGGCGACCGCGGCCGCCGTGTACTCGCCGATGCCGGGCAGCGCCAGCAGCTGGGCGTGGTCGGTCGGTACGTCGCCGCCGTGCCGTTCCGCTATGGCGACGGCGGCACCGTGCAGCCGCAGCGCGCGGCGCGGGTAGCCGAGCCGGCCCCAGGCGCGGACCGCCTCGCCGGGGGTGTCCTTGGCGAGGTCGGCGGGGCGGGGCCAGCGGGCCAGCCACTGCTCGTAGACGGGCAGGACACGGCTGACCGGGGTCTGCTGGAGCATGAACTCACTGACCATCACGCCCCAGGGGCCGGCGTCGGGGCGCCGCCAGGGCAGGTCGCGTGCGTTCTCCTCGAACCAGTCGATGACGGCGCCGTGCAGCGGCTGACCGAGGGGGCCGTCGGAACGGGGCGCGGCGGAGTGGCTGTGCGGGGGTTTCGTGGGCGCAGTCATGGCCTTCCGATCCTGCCATGCCGGGGGCGGCGGGGAGGGGAGGCGGCGGTGTCGGTGCGTTTCCCGCCGGGGGCGGGCGGTGGGCCGCGCCGGAGCGGCGACCGTGACGGCCGTCGTGAAGTGCCGCCCGGGTCCGCCCAGTTCGGCGGCGGAAGCGCGTTCCGGAACGTCTCCGGGATGATGATCCGGAAAAGTTGTCGTCTCGGCGGCGGGTGACGCCAGGTCGGGCACCGATCTCTCGTACAGTTTGCGCCGTGGGATCTCTGCGCAATCCGGTCGGGCCGCTTCCCTCCTCCATCTACTGGCGACGGAGGGCCGTCATGCTGTCCGTGGTCGCCCTGTTGGCCCTCCTGGTCACCTGGGTGGTCACCTCGGGCGGTGGCGGCGGCAAGAACGGCGCCGGCGGGTCCGACGGCAAGAACCCCTCGCCCTCGACGATCACTCCGGGGCCGACGGGTTCGGGCCCGGCCATCAGCCAGGCGCCGGGCGGACGCGACGAGTCGCCGGGCGGCTCGGACTCCGGCGGATCGGGCGCGGACGACGGCTCCGGATCGGGCTCCGACGACGGTGAGGCGGGGAGTTCCGGCGGTGAGGCCGGCTCCGGCGGCGGCTCCGCGGGCGGCGGTCCGGGCACCGCGGTCGGCGCGGGCGACACGGTCGCCGAAGGGTCCTCGCTGCCCAACTGCGTCGCGGGACAGGTAAAGTTGACGCTGCGCAGCCTGCGCAACTCCTACGCGCCCGGCCGGCAGCCGACCTTGCGGCTGACGGCGGCCAACTCCTCCGGCTACGACTGCAAGATCGACCTCGGCCCGAAGAACGCGGTGACGACCATCACGCAGGCCGGGGCCGACGACGACATCTGGTCCTCCGCCGACTGCCCCAAGGGCGCCGGCAATCTGCAGTTCCGGGTGCCGGCCAAGGCGAGCATCACGTACACCGTGAAGTGGGACCGCAAGCCGAGCGCGCCGCAGTGCGCGACCCCGAAGGCCGGCGCGGCCAAGGCCGGGACCTACCTGGTGGAGACGAAGACGCCGGGCTTCGGCGTCGTGCAGACGTCGTTCGTGCTGGACAAGGACTGACGGCGGAATCGGGAGGGTCCGCCGGGGTATTTCGTCTGGATCAGGCCGGATCAGGGTGCGGTGCCGGACCCAGCGAGCACGGCATGATCCGAACGAGAGGCCTCAGACGTACCGCTCCAGGATCGAGCTCTCCGCCAGGCGGGACAGGCCCTCGCGGACGCTGCGGGCGCGGGCCTCGCCGACGCCGTCCACGGTCTGGAGGTCGTCGACGCTGGCGGCCAGCAGCTTCTGCAGGCCGCCGAAGTGCTCCACGAGCCGGTCGATGATGGCGCCCGGCAGCCTCGGCACCTTGGCCAGCAGCCGGAAGCCGCGCGGGGAGACGCCCGAGTCCAGCGCCTCCGGGGAGCCCGTGTACCCCAACGCCTTGGCGACCGTGGGCATTTCGAGCAGCTCCGCGTGGGACAGGGCGTCCAGCTCGTAGAGCGCCTCGTCGACCGTGCGGGAGCGCTTGGCGGTGGGCTCGGGGACGTAGTCGCGGACGACGAGCTCGCGCTCGGGCTCCACACCGGCGATCAACTCGTCCAGCTGGAGCGCCAGGAGCCGCCCGTCGGTGCCCAGCTCCACCACGTACTCGGCGATCTCGGTCGCGATGCGCCGGACCATCTCCAGACGCTGGGCGACCGCCGAGACGTCCCGGACCGTCACCAGGTCCTCGATCTCCAGCGCCGACAGCGTGCCCGCGACCTCGTCCAGGCGGAGCTTGTAGCGCTCCAGGGTCGCCAGCGCCTGGTTGGCGCGGGACAGGATCGCCGCCGAGTCCTCCAGGACACGGCGCTGACCGTCCACGTACAGCGCGATCAGCCGCATCGACTGGGAGACCGAGACGACGGGGAAGCCGACCTGCTTGCTGACCCGGTCCGCCGTGCGGTGCCGGGTGCCCGTCTCCTCCGTGGGGATCGTCGGGTCCGGGACCAGCTGGACGCCGGCCCGCAGGATCTTCGACAGGTCGGACGAGAGCACGATGCCGCCGTCGAGCTTGCACAGCTCACGCAGCCGCGTGGCCGTGAACTCGACGTCCAGGACGAATCCGCCCGTGCACATCGCCTCGACGGTCTTGTCGGAGCCGAGGACGATCAGTCCGCCGGTGTTGCCGCGGAGGATCCGCTCCAGGCCGTCGCGCAGCGCCGTGCCCGGTGCCACGGCGCTCAGTGAGGCGCGCATCAGGCCATCGGCACCGGAGCTCCCGCCGGCCTTTCCGGGAGCTGCTGCCCGGTCGTTGGCTGCCACTGCACTCCTCCGGTCGCAGGTTCCAAGGCGCTCCCGTTTCGCACATTCGGTTCGTACGGACGGGCGAGACCTGGGCAAAGTCTACCGGCGGTCCTCGTCGTCCCGTGGGGCCTCTCGCCGACGCGAGCGCGGAAGGACCCTGAGGGCGTCCCCCATGTCGGCCACTTCCAGCACCTTCATGCCCGACGGGACCTTTCCGGGGTCACCCGGGACGAGGGCGTGCGTGAAGCCCAGACGGTGGGCCTCGGCCAGTCTGCGCTGCACACCCGTGACCCGTCTGACCTCGCCCGCGAGGCCCACTTCGCCGATCGCGACGAGATTCTTGGGGAGAGGTGTGTCACTCGCGGCGGAGGCCAGCGCCAGGGCCACCGCGAGATCGGCCGCGGGCTCCGAGAGCTTCACCCCGCCGACCGTCGCCGTGTAGATGTCCCGCTTGCCGAGCGCGCTGATCCGGCCGCGCTGCTCCAGCACGGCCAGCATCATCGACACCCGCGAGGTCTCCAGACCGGACGTCGTCCGCCGGGGGGAGGGGATCTGGGAGTCGACGGTGAGCGCCTGGACCTCGGCGACCAGGGGGCGGCGGCCTTCGAGGGTGACCGTCAGGCAGGTGCCCGGAACCGGCTCGTCACGGCGGGTCAGGAAGAGGCCGCTCGGGTCGGTCAGGCCCGTGATGCCCTCGTCGTGCAGCTCGAAGCAGCCGACCTCGTCCGTCGCCCCGTAGCGGTTCTTCACGCCCCGGACGAGGCGCAGGCGCGCGTGCCGGTCGCCCTCGAAGTGCAGCACCACGTCGACCAGGTGCTCCAGGAGGCGGGGACCGGCGATGGCGCCGTCCTTGGTGACGTGTCCCACGAGGAGCGTGGACATGCCGCGCTCCTTGGACGCGCGGATCAGGGCCCCGGCCACCTCGCGGACCTGGGCCATGCCGCCCGGGGCGCCGTCGATCTCCGGGGAGGCCACCGTCTGCACGGAGTCGAGGATGAGCAGGGACGGCTTCACCGCGTCCAAGTGCCCGAGGACGGCCGCCAGATCGGTCTCGGCCGCCAGGTACAGATGGTCGTCGAGGGCGCCGATGCGGTCGGCGCGCAGCCGCACCTGGCTCGCGGACTCCTCGCCGGTGACATACAGGGTGCGGTGCTCGTCGCTCGCGGACTTGGCGGCGACGTCCAGCAGCAGCGTGGACTTGCCGACGCCGGGCTCGCCCGCGAGGAGGACGACCGCGCCGGGCACCAGGCCGCCGCCGAGGACGCGGTCCAGCTCGGGCACGCCGGTGGTGCGGGCGGTCGCCGTACGGCCGTCGACCTGGCCGATCGGCAGCGCGGAGCTGGTGACCCGGCCGGGCGCCGTGGTCCGGACCGCGGGCGCGCCGTACTCCTCGACCGTCCCCCACGCCTGGCACTCGGGGCAGCGGCCGAGCCACTTGGCCGTCTGCCAGCCGCACTCGGTGCAGCGGTAGGACGGGCGGTCCTTGGTGGACTTGGTACGGGCAGCCATGCGATGAACCGTAGCCGAGGCCACTGACAGCGCCCCGGCCGCGGACCGGCTCGACGGGGCCCGGCACGCGTTCGGTGACGCGTTCGGCCTGCTTTCGGCATGCAGCGGCCCGCTTTCGGCATGCACAGGACATGGAATCCGGGGCTCCTGTACCCCATTGAGGGATCGTTTCACCCGTAAGGATTAAATGTGCTCAAGCAGGGAGAAGGCGCCGGCGCCGGCCGCCTACGGTCCCCCAATGACGAGCAGCAGTCCGGAGACCCCGACCCGCACCACCGGCGCGCACAGGGCGCATCGGGAAGCGCGTGATCGTGCGGCCGCGCGAACGGTGGCGCAGCACCCGCCCGCGCGCTACGAGCCGTATCTGGACGGGCTGTTCACCTACTGCCTGTCCGTGCTGTGCGACCACGACGCCGCGACCGCCGCCCTCGCCGACGTCCTCGCGCTCGCCGAGCGCCGCGGGCAGCGGATGCCCGCCGGCCCCGCCGACCGCAGGCCCTGGCTGTACGCGCTGGCCCGCTGGGCGTGCCTGCGCAAGCTGGCCGAGGCCAAGCAGAAACGTCAGGGCAGCCACGCGGCGGGCCGGCACGGCGCCCACCGGGGGACCGGACCCGAGCCGGGCCCGTCGGTCCCCGAGGAGGTCCAGGAGCAGCGGCGCCGCGAACTCGCCCGGCTGGCCTGGCCGGAGGCCGCCGGCACCACGCCGGAGCAGCGCGAGGCCCTCGAACTCGCCGTGCGGCACCACCTCGCCGCCCACGAGGTCGCCGCCGTCCTCGGCCTCGGTCTCGCCGCCGCACGCGAACTGCTCGCCTCCGCCGCCTGCGAGGTGGAACGCACCCGCGCGGCCCTCGCCGTCGTCGAGACCGGCACCTGCCCGGGCGTCGCCCGGCTCACCGGCGACCAGCAGCTCGTCCTCGGCACCGCCCTGCGCCGCGAGCTCGTCCGGCACGTCGACGACTGCCCGCGCTGCCGCCGCACGGCCGAGCGCGCCGTCCCCGGCCGGTGGCCCGGCGCCGCCGTCACCCCCGCGGAGCTGCCCGTCCTGCCCGCCCCGCGCGCGGCCCTGCACATGGCGCTCGCGCACTCCCCGCGCGCGCGGGGCGCCGTGTCGCCCCGCTTCGACCGGCGCGGCTTCCCGATGGACCCGAAGGACCGTGCCGCCCGCCGGGACCGGCTCCGCGCGCGTGCCGTCACCACGACCGTCGTCGCCACCGTCGTCGCCGCCCCGGTCCTCGCCCTGTGGGCGGCCTACCGGGGCACACCGACCGGAGAGTCCGACGGGCACGCGGCCAGCGCGGCGCACGGCCCCGGCGCCCTCGACGGGCAGGGCGCGGACGGCGGCTACGAGAACGCCGGCAACGCCAGCCCCCGCCAGGACGACCGCTTCGCCGGCCGCGACGACGATCCGGACGTCTCCGTGGAGGTCGTCAGCGTCGGCGGAACCGGCGGGAAGAGCACCGCCCGGCTGGAGGTGTCGGCGGCGACCGGCGGCGACACCACGCTGGTCACGCTCAGGGCGACGGGCCGCACCCCCGTGCGCTGGTCCGCGAGCACCTCCGCGCCCTGGCTCTATCTGAGCCGGTCGTCGGGCACGCTCGCGCCCGGCGAGTCGGCCACGGTCAAGGTCCTCGTCGACCACCTGCGCGAGCCGTCCGGTTTCTGGAGCGGACGCCTGGCGATCTCACCCGCCGGGACCCTCGTCACCATCCAGGGCTACGGCACCGCGCCGACGCCCTCCGACCCCGGCCGGCCGACCGGCCCCGGGACGCCCGGCGATCCGCCGCCGTCGTCGTCCGGTCCCGACCCGACGCCCACCACTCCGGCGCCGACCGACCCGACGCCCGGCGACCCCGGCACCGAGCCGCCTCCCTCGACGGACCCCTCCACGCCGGGCCCGACGGACCCGTCCGGCCCGGCGGACTCCACCCCGCCGTCCGACGGGAGCGGCGAGCCGAGCCCGTCGGACTCGTAGGGCGGTGTCCTGCCGATCAGGCGATCGGGTCCGCCGGGTGCGGGGCCACCAGTGGCAGCTGCGAGGCCAGCCGCTGCTCGCACAGCTCGACCAGGCGGTCGTAGCCCTCCTTGCCCATCAGCTCGATCAGCTCGGGCCGGTACGACACGTAGACCGGCTCGCCCGCGCCGTGCGCCGAGGTCGCCGAGGTGCACCACCAGTGCAGGTCGTGGCCGCCGGGGCCCCAGCCGCGGCGGTCGTACTCACCGATCGAGATCTGCAGCACACGCGTGTCGTCGGGCCGGTCGATCCAGTCGTAGGTGCGCCGGACCGGCAGCTGCCAGCAGACGTCCGGCTTGGTCTCCAGCGGCTCGCGGCCCTCCCGCAGGGCGAGGATGTGCAGCGAGCAGCCCGCGCCGCCGGGGAAGCCGGGGCGGTTCTGGAAGATGCACGAACCGTTGAAGGGGCGTGTCTGGCGGTCGCCGTCCTCGTCCTCGGACACCCAGCCGTTGCGCGTGCCCTCGTCGTGGTGCTGCCAGATGTCCGGAGTGAGGCGCGCCACATGCTCCGCGACGCGCTTCTCGTCGTCCTCGTCGGAGAAGTGCGCGCCCAGCGTGCAGCACCCGTCGTCCGCGCGGCCCGCCTGGATGCCCTGGCAGCCGCTGCCGAAGATGCAGTTCCAGCGAGAGGTCAGCCATGTCAGATCGCAGCGGAAGACCTGCTCGTCGTCCGCCGGATCAGGGAACTCCACCCACGCGCGTGCGAAGTCGAGCCCCTTCTCGTCCGCTTCCGGGGCCACCCTGGGACGCTTCGCCACCGCGGCTGCCTTCGCCTGCGAAGAAACCCTGGCTGATTTGGCCGTCTTGTCGTCCTTCGCCTTTTTCGTCTTTGGCACGGGTCCAGGGTACGGCGTGCGCACCTGCGGCTTCGAGGACGGAGCGGCCCCCCGCTGGCAGTAGCGTGCCGTACATGAGACTCGGTGTCCTCGACGTGGGTTCCAACACGGTGCATCTGCTGGTGGTGGACGCGCATCCCGGCGCGCGCCCGCTGCCCGCGCACTCGCACAAGGAAGAACTGCGCCTCGCCCAACTCCTCGACGACAAGGGCGCCATCGGCACCGAGGGCGTCGACCGCCTGGTGGGCGTGATCCACGAGGCGCTCCAGGCCGCCGAGGACAAGGGGGTCGAGGAGGTCCTGCCCTTCGCCACGTCCGCCGTGCGCGAGGCCGTGAACGCCGACGAGGTCCTCGCGCGCGTGAAGGCCGAGACCGGGGTCGAGCTCCAGGTCCTGGCCGGGGACGACGAGGCCCGGCTGACCTTCCTGGCCGCCCGGCGCTGGTTCGGCTGGTCGGCCGGGAAACTGCTCGTCCTGGACATCGGCGGCGGCTCCCTGGAGATCGCGTACGGCATCGACGAGGAGCCGGACGCCGCGGTGTCCCTGCCGCTGGGCGCGGGCCGCCTCACCGCGGGCTGGCTGCCGGGCGACCCGCCGGACCCGGAGGACATACGCGCGCTGCGGCGCCACGCACGGGCCGAGATCGCCCGTACGGTCGGCGAGTTCAGCCGGTTCGGGGCGCCCGACCATGTCGTCGCCACGTCCAAGACGTTCCGCCAGCTGGCCCGGATCGCCGGTGCCGCCCGCTCCGCGGAGGGCCTGTACGTGCAGCGCGAGCTGAAGCGGGAGTCCCTGGAGGCGTGGGTGCCGCGGCTGGCCGGGATGACCGCCGCCCAGCGCGCGGAACTGCCCGGCGTCTCCGAGGGCCGCGCGGAACAGCTGCTCGCCGGGGCGCTGGTCGCCGAGGGCGCGATGGACCTGTTCGGCGTGGAGGCGCTGGAGATCTGCCCGTGGGCCCTGCGCGAGGGCGTCATCCTGCGCAAGCTGGACCACATGACTCCGTGACGGCCTACTCCGTGACGGCCTACTCCGTGACGGCCTACTCCGTGACGGCCCCTCTGGCGCGGGCCTTCGGTGGTGTTCGGCTGTGGGCTTCGGGTGGGGCTTCGGCGGCGTTCGGCCGCCGCCCACGCGCGGGGCCCTCGGCGGCGCTCCGCTGCCGCCCCCGCGCGGGCCTCGACGGCGCTCGGCTGCGCCCCACGCGCCCCGGCGGTCCACCGCACCACCCGCGTGAAGCCCACCACACCCCGGCCGGAGCCCGGGGCCGCCTCCCGGGCCGTAAATGCCCTGTTCGCACAGGTGGCCGGTTGTGTACGGCGGCGCCGGGCACATGGTCATCCTGTTCCCGCGGGCCGCGGGAGTCCCCGTACGCTGTCCCTCGTGGCAGATCCAGTGGTGCGCATCCCGGATGCGAAGGTCGCCCTGTCGACGGCCTCGGTCTATCCGGAGTCGACGGCGACGGCCTTCGAGATCGCCGCGCGCCTCGGCTACGACGGTGTCGAGGTCATGGTGTGGACCGACCCGGTCAGCCAGGACCTGGAGGCCCTGCGCCGGCTCAGCGACTACCACCGCATCCCCATCCTGGCCATCCACGCCCCCTGCCTGCTGATCACCCAGCGCGTGTGGTCCACCGACCCCTGGACCAAGCTCCAGCGCGCCCAGGCCGCCGCCGAGAAGCTGGGGGCCGGCACGGTCGTCGTGCACCCGCCGTTCCGCTGGCAGCGCCAGTACGCCCGGGACTTCGTCGAGGGCATCTGGCGCATGGCGAACGAGACGGACGTGCGCTTCGCCGTCGAGAACATGTACCCCTGGCGCTACCGCGACCGCGAGATGCTGGCGTACGCCCCCGACTGGGACGTCACCCGCGACGACTACCGGCACTTCACGATCGACCTCAGCCACACGGCGACCGCCCGTTGCGACGCGCTCCAGATGGTCGACCGCATGGGCGACCGGCTCGGGCACGTCCACCTCGCCGACGGCCGGGGCTCCGCGAAGGACGAGCACCTCGTCCCCGGCCGCGGCACCCAGCCCTGCGCCGAGGTGCTGGAGCGCCTCGCCCAGACCGGCTTCGACGGGCACGTCGTGATCGAGGTCAACACGCGGCGCGCCATGTCCGGCGCCGAACGGGAGGCCGACCTCGCCGAGGCCCTCGCCTTCACCCGGCTCCACCTGGCGTCCGCGGTGAAGGTGCCCCGGCCGTGACCGGCGCGGGACCCGCCCCCGGCGGGCCGGGCGCGCGACGCCGGGGCCGCCCGCCGCGCACCGAGTCCGCCGGCACCCGCGAGCGCATCCTGGACGCGGCCCGCGAGGAGTTCTCCGAGCGGGGCTACGAGAAGACGTCCGTGCGTGGCATCGCCAAGGCCGCCGGGGTCGACTCGGCCCTCGTCCACCACTACTTCGGCACCAAGGAGCAGGTCTTCGAGGCCGCCGTCGAGGTCGCCCTCGTCCCCGCCCTGAAGGCACGCGACGCCGTCCTCGCGGCACCGCTGGACGACGTCGGCGAGCGGATGACCCGCTTCCTGTTCGGGCTCTGGGAGAACCCGGCGACCCGCAAGCCGCTGCTCGCGGTCGTCCGGTCCGCGGTCGCCAACGAGGTCGCGGCCACCGTCTTCCGCCGCCTCGTCGCCAGCCAGCTGCTGCGCCGGATCGCCGGGGAGATCGACGCGCCGGACGCCGAGCTGCGCGCCGAGCTGGCCGCCGCGCAGCTCGTCGGGATCGCGATGATGCGGTACGTCATCAAGATCGAGCCGATCGCCTCGGCCGACCTGGAGCGGATCGTCGCGCGCGTGGCCCCCGTCGTCCAAGCCCACCTCACCGGCCCCTAGATGTGCCGTCCGGAGGCGGTCGCCGCCCCGTCCCGTGCTGCTCGGAGGCGGTCGCCGCCCCGTCCGCGAGACATCCGTCCCGCGATCCGGACACCTCGTCCCGCCCACTGGATGAGCGGCGTACGCTCACTAACAGCCCTATCTGTCTGAAGGAGCGAGCGAGATGCCCGAGCTGAGGTCCCGCACAGTCACCCACGGCCGCAACATGGCGGGCGCCCGCGCCCTTATGCGCGCCTCCGGTGTACCCGGTGCGGACATCGGCCGGAAGCCGATCATCGCGGTGGCGAACTCCTTCACCGAGTTCGTGCCCGGCCACACGCACCTGCAGCCCGTCGGCCGGATCGTCTCCGACGCCATCCGCGAGGCCGGCGGCATCCCGCGCGAGTTCAACACGATCGCCGTCGACGACGGCATCGCCATGGGCCACGGCGGCATGCTCTACTCCCTGCCCTCCCGCGACCTCATCGCGGACAGCGTGGAGTACATGGTCGAGGCGCACTGCGCCGACGCCCTGATCTGCATCTCCAACTGCGACAAGATCACCCCGGGCATGCTGATGGCCGCGCTGCGCCTCAACATCCCGACCGTCTTCGTCTCCGGCGGCCCCATGGAGTCCGGCCGCGCCACCCTCGTCGACGGCACGGTCCGCACCCTCGACCTGGTCGACGCGATCTCCGACGCCGTGAACGACAAGATCTCGGACGAGGACATCCTCCGTATCGAGGAGAACGCCTGTCCGACCTGCGGGTCCTGTTCCGGCATGTTCACCGCCAACTCGATGAACTGCCTCACCGAGGCCATCGGCCTCTCCCTGCCGGGCAACGGCTCGGTCCTCGCCACGCACACGGCCCGCAAGGGCCTGTACGAGGACGCCGCCCGCACCGTCATGGACATCACCCGCCGCTACTACGAGCAGGACGACGAGACGGTCCTGCCGCGCAACGTCGCCACCTTCGCGGCGTTCGAGAACGCCATGGCGCTCGACATCGCCATGGGCGGCTCCACCAACACGATCCTGCACCTGCTGGCCGCCGCCCAGGAAGCGGGCGTCCCGTTCGGCCTGGAGGAGATCGACGCCGTCTCGCGCCGCGTCCCCTGCCTGGCCAAGGTCGCCCCGAACGTCGCCAAGGACCGCACGTACTACATGGAGGACGTGCACCGCGCCGGCGGCATCCCCGCCCTGCTGGGCGAGCTGCACCGCGGCGGCCTGCTCAACGAGGACGTCCACGCCGTCCACAGCCCGTCGCTGTCCGACTGGCTGAAGACCTGGGACGTGCGCGGCGGCTCGCCCTCGCCGGAGGCCGTCGAGCTGTGGCACGCGGCCCCCGGCTGCGTCCGCTCGGCCGAGGCGTTCTCCCAGTCGGAGCGCTGGGCCGCCCTCGACGAGGACGCGGAGGGCGGCTGCATCCGCAGCGTCGAGCACGCCTACTCCAAGGACGGCGGCCTCGCGGTCCTCAAGGGCAACCTCGCCGTCGACGGCTGTGTCGTGAAGACCGCGGGCGTGGACGAGTCCATCTGGACCTTCGAGGGCCCGGCCGTCGTCTGCGAGTCGCAGGAGGAGGCCGTCGAGAAGATCCTCAACAAGCAGGTCACCGACGGGGACGTCGTCGTCATCCGCTACGAGGGCCCCAAGGGCGGCCCCGGCATGCAGGAGATGCTGTACCCGACGTCCTTCCTCAAGGGCCGCGGCCTCGGCAAGACCTGCGCGCTGATCACCGACGGCCGTTTCTCCGGCGGCACCTCGGGCCTGTCCATCGGCCACGCCTCCCCGGAGGCCGCGTCCGGCGGCACCATCGCCCTCGTCGAGGACGGCGACCGCATCCGCATCGACATCCCGAACCGCACGATCGAGCTCCTCGTCGACGACGCGGAGCTCAACCGCCGCGAGCAGGCGCTGAACGGCGCCTACGCGCCGAAGAACCGCGACCGCAAGGTCTCGGCGGCCCTGCGCGCCTACGCGGCGATGGCCACCAGCGCCGACAAGGGCGCCGTGCGCGACGTCTCGAAGCTGGGCTGACCCGCTCGGTCACGACGCGGGCGAAGGGGCCGTCTCCTCGGGGGCGGCCCCTTCGCCGTACGCGGCCCGGAACGGCTCAGCGGGGGAGGGGGGCGGGTGAGTGCCCGTGGTGGTGTCCAGTGTCCGCGGTGACGCTCACCAGGTGCCGGGCCCTTGCGCGTCCACGGCGAAGACCGTGCCGTCCGGGGCGGTGGCGTGGACCCGGCCGCCGCCCAGCGTGGGCGCGGGCAGGTCGGCGGTGGCCGCCGCCGCGTCCGGGTTCAGCCGGGGGTCCGTCTGGCCGGCGAGCCTCCCCTCGGCCGCGTCCACCGCGAGCAGCCGTCCGTCGGCCGCGCTCAGGTACACATGCCGGCCGTCCGAGACCGGCGCCGAGCCCTGGCTGACGCCGGTCTGCACCGACCACCGCTGCCGGCCCGCGCGCAGGTCGACGGCCACCAGGGATCCGCCCGCCCCCAGCAGGTAGACGGTCCCGTCGCGCACCCCGGCCTGCGCCTGGCCGAGCGACTCCGACAGGGGCACGCGCCGCGTCGCGCCGGACGCCGGGCTGTAGCGGACGACAGCCGTCGCCTCGCCGCTGACTCCGCCGCCCACGACGAGGAAGACCTCGCCGTCGGTGGCGCCCACGGGCACCACGGTGCCGTCGAACGGCGCGTCCCAGCGCACCGTGCCGTCCTTCGGGTCGATGGACCGCACGCGTGTACGGCTGCCGTCGGCCGACGTACGCGCGGTGAACAGCCAGGGGTTCCCCGGGAACGACAGGGCCTGCGCGTCACCCAGCCCCGGTATCCGCCGCTCCCAGCGGGTCCTGCCGGTCGCGCTGTCGACACCCCGCGCCCCGCCGTCCACCGAGATCAGCACCAGCATGTCGCCCGCGAACCGGAATCCGCCGTACGCCGACACGTCCAGCTCCCACCGGCGCTCGCCGGAGACGGGGTCGAGCGCCTCCAGCCGCCGGCCCGCGTGGGTCAGTACGTGCGCCAGCCCGCCCGAGATCTCGGGCGCACGGCCCGCCATGTCCCCCTCGGCCGGCTCGTACCGCCACAGCACCCGGCCGTCCGCCGGGTCGAGCGCGCTCACCAGCCCCGACTGGGCACACAGCAACCGCCGGTCCACCTGCGCGCAGCGCGGCAGACCACCGTCCTTCGGCGACGGCTCCACGGCCCAGGACCGGACCGCGGACGCGGCGGCGGCCTTCCCCACGCCTGTCTTCTGCATCGGTTTCTCCCCATCCCCCGGCCACAGCAGCGCACCCGCGGCGACGCCCAGCGCCACCAAGGCGGCCGCCGTCACCAGGGCCACCCGCCCCCACCTCGTCGTACGGGGCCGCCGCGGCCCGGCCGCCCCCCGCTCCGGCCGCGGCCCGGGCCCCGGGTCCTGCTCCTCGCTCGTGCGCTGCGCCGGTATGAACGCCTGTGTGTCGTACGACGCCGCCACGGACCGCAGTTCCCGCATGAGCTCGTCCGGGGTGGGCCGGTCCTCGGGCTCCTTGGCGAGGCAGCGCAGCACGAGCGGCGCCAGGTCCTCCGGCAGCCCGGTCAGATCCGGCTCGTCATGGACGACCTGGTAGGCGACGACGTACGGGCTGTCCGAGTCGAACGGCCCCCGTCCCGTCGCCGCGTGCACCAGCACCGAGCCGAGCGCGAAGACGTCCGCGGCCGGACCGACCTCCCGGGGCCGCCGGAACTGCTCCGGGGCCATGAACGGCGGCGTGCCGATCAACTTGCCCGTCTCGGTCCGCAGTTCGCTGTCCTTTGGCCGAGAGATGCCGAAGTCGATGACCTTCGGCCCGTCGTCGGCGAGCAGGACGTTGCTCGGTTTGAGGTCGCGGTGCACGACGCCGACCCGGTGGATGTCCCGCAGCGCCTCCGCCAGTCCGGCCATCAGCCGCCGCAGCTGCGCGGGGGCCATCGGGCCGTTCCGCTTCACCTGTTCGGAGAGCGTCGGACCGGGGATGAACAGCGTGGCCATCCACGGCCGTCCGGCCTCCGGATCGGCGTCCACCACCGGTGCCGTGAAGGCCCCGCTGACCTTGCGCGCCGCCCCGACCTCCTGCCGGAATCGACCCCTGAACTCGGGGTCCTTCGCGAACTCGGCATGCACGACCTTGACGGCGACCTGCATGCCGGACGTGCTCCTGGCCAGGTGGACGACACCCATGCCTCCGGAGCCGAGGTGCGACTCCAGGCGGTAGGGCCCGGCGTACTCGGGAAGTTCCGCTTCCGCGTCCGTCCCGGAGTTGTGCCGTGACGCCATGGGACCACCCCCGTGCTGTTCGTCCACGCGCGCGACGCACGGAGCCTAGTCGATGATGCGTGCGAGACAGAGGCGGCTTGCTAGTGTGCGCGTTCGATGTGTGGACGCCTGTTTCGTGGCGTGATTTGGGGGAATCAACGGGGCCCCACGATCGTCGTGGGCTCCAACGGGGGGAGTACCTATGTCTGTTGACCGTGCCGACGTGACCGACCGCGGCGAGGACGACGCCGTCACCACGCTCGCGGCCACCGCGGCCGCGGCCACCTTCCCGGTCGCGCCGGGCGTCCGCCTCAACGTCCGCGGCGGACCGGGCACCAGCTACCCGATCGTCAAGGTCCTGCCCGAGGGCGCGCGGGTCTCGATCTACTGCCAGCGGCCCGGCACCACCGTGACCGGCCCGTACGGCACCTCGTCCATCTGGGACAACATCGCCAACGGCGAGTACGTCTCGGACGCGTACATCAAGACGGGCAGCGACGGCTACATCCGCCCGCGCTGCTCGTAGCGGGGCGCGGCTCGGGCGACCTCGGGCGGGGGCCAGGGCGAGTGAGGCCCGGTCGGCTGAGGGCCCAGGTGTGGCGAAGGCGGCCCGGTCGGGCGAGGGCCAGGTCTGACGGAGGCGGCCCGGTCGGGGGAGGGCTTGGTCAGTCGAGGGCGGCCTGGTCGGGGATGCGGGAACCGGGCAGCCGGCCCGCGAACGCGCCGGGGCGATAATCGACGCGTGAGCGACACGAACGGCACCCCGGCCACCCCCGCGGGCTCCTCGGGCCCCTGCCCCGAGCCCCTGCGCTTCTTCGGCACGACCTGGGTCGACCACGACCACGGCTACGCGCTCCGCCGGGCCGGCGTGGCCGTCGGCTCCCTGGCCGCCGCGGCCGCCGCATGCCTCGTGCTGCGCTTCGCCTACGAGGGCATCGCGATCGCCGGCAGCGGCGGCTTCGTGACCGTACTGGTCGTGGTGATGTTCGCGGTGTGCAGCGCGCTCGCGTTCCGCCACACCTGGGACGGCTTCACCAAGCGCCCCGACCCGGACCGCCAGGCAAGCCTGCGCGGCCTGCTCACCATCGGCTTCGTCGGCTCCCTCCTCGCCTACTTCTTCCGCTCCCTCGTCGAGGCCCCCGGCGAGAAACTCCACCGCCAGGAGTACGAGACGGCCCGCAAACGCCACGAGTCCCGCACCACCCGCCGCACCGGCAACCCCTCCAAGCGCAAACGCCGCACCTGAGGCCGACCGTGCCGCCAGCCAGCCCGGCCGGCTGCGCTGCCACGGCCCCCACCCCGAAGTCGTCCGCTCTGCCGGGGCAGCGCGTCCGCTCGCCCGCGCCGACACGCCCCGCCGGCGCCGCTGCGCCCCGATGAACCGGCCGCCCGGGGTCGCTCGCGCAGCCGGAGTCAGCCCGCCCGGGGGCCCGCAGTGCCGGGGCTGGCTCGGTTACCTGCGCTGCCACGGCCCGTCCGGTCGCCTGCGTGGTAATGGCCAGCCTGGTCGCCTGCCCCGTCACGGCCCGATCGCCCGGCCGTAGTCGCGCGCGCTGCCGGAGCCAACGCGTCCGCCCGCCCGCGCCGGCACGGCCCGCGAGCGTCGGTGGGGCCCGATTCTCCGGCCGCCCGGGGTCGCGTGCGCTGTCACGGCCCCGATCGCCCGGCCGCCCGCAGTCGCCCGCGCTGTCGGGGCCTGCCCACGCGGGGGCGCCTGCGCCACCACGCCCCGCACCACCCCCTCGGGGTTGCCCGGGCCGTCGACCCGTCCGGTCACCAGGGCTGCCGAGGCCCGCCCGCCTGGCCGACCGGAAGCACCTGTGCCGTCACGACCCGCCCGGTCCGACCGGCCGCAGTCGCCCGCGCCGCCGGGCCCCGCTGCACCGGTAACCCGTCCAAGCGCAAGCGCCGCACCTGAGGCCGACCGCGCCGCGGCTGGCCTGGTCGGCTGCGATGCCAGGGCCCGCCCGGGGCGCCTGCCCTGCCGGGGCCAGCCGGCGCCGTTGCGGCCGACCCGTCCGGGGTTGCCTGCGATGTCACGCCCCGCCCGCCCTGCCGGCGTAGGCGCCCGCCTGCGCCGGCCGCCCCCACCCAACCGCTCGCGCCAGCGCACTCCCCAACCTCCGGCCACCCTGCCGTCGCCCCGCCACCCGGAGGACCATGGCCCCATGACGGCCCCCTCCCACGCAGCCCGTGCCCACTCCTTCAACTCCGCCGCCGCCCAGTACGCGGCGAACCGGCCCTCCTACCCGCCCGCCCTCTTCGACGCGGTCGAGGAACTCGCCGGACGGTCACTGACCGGCGCACGGGTCGTCGACGTGGGTGCCGGTACCGGGATCGCCACAGCCCTGTTGCGCGAGCGCGGCGCAGACGTGCTCGCGGTGGAGCCCGGCGACGGTATGGCGGCCCAGTTCCGCCACAGTCACCCCGGCATCCCGCTCGTGCGGGGCAACGGCGACGCCCTTCCCCTGGCCGACTCCTCCGCCGACTTCCTCACCTACGCCCAGGCCTGGCACTGGACCGACCCCGCCCGCTCGGTGCCGGAGGCGCTGCGGGTGCTGCGCCCGGGCGGCGCGCTGGCCCTCTGGTGGAACATCACCCCGCTCGACATCCCCTGGCACGTCGAGCAGGCGGTCCGCATCGAGCGCCGCTTCGGCCTCCACACCGGCGATCCGGCCCCCGCCGCCGACCTGCAGGGCCGGGGTGACCGGGCCGCCCAGGCCGACCCCAGCGGCCGCCTCACCTTCACCTCCCGCAGGGTTCGCTGGAGCCGGCGCGTCCCCGTCGACACCCACCTCGCCAACCTCGGCAGCCACTCGGTCTTCCTGGTCCACGGCACCGAGGCGAGCACCGCCTTCTTCGCCGAGGAGAGGCGCCACCTCCTCGACGCCTTCCCGGACGGGACCGTCGAGGAGACCTACGACGTGGACCTGATCGTCGCCGTCACCCCCGAGAGCCCGCACGGCCCTTGACGCTCCCCTCCCGACGCGAGCATTATTCATCACATGATGAATTATGACGCCGTCCGCACGGACCCTCCCGACGGCGACGGCACCCCGGACGAGCCCGCCGTCCGGGCCGATTCCCTCACCGTCGTCCGCGGCACCCGCCAGGTCCTGCGGGACCTCGCCTTCACCGTCCCGCGCGGGCAGATCACCGGCCTGCTCGGCCCCTCCGGCTGCGGCAAGACCACCCTCATGCGGGCCGTCGTCGGCACCCAGGCCAAGGTCACCGGCACCCTGGACGTCCTCGGCCACCCCGCCGGACACCCCTCCCTGCGCACCCGCATCGGCTACGTCACCCAAGCCCCCTCCGTCTACGACGACCTGACGGTCCGCCAGAACCTCGACTACTTCGCGGCGATCCTCGACCCCGGCCGCTCCGCCGCCGACCGGCGCGCCGAGCACGTCACCCGCGCCATCGCCGACGTCGACCTCACCAGCCACGCCGACGCCCTGGCCGGTGCCCTCTCCGGCGGACAGCGAAGCCGCGTCTCCCTGGCCGTCGCCCTCCTCGGCGCCCCCGAACTCCTCGTCCTGGACGAACCGACCGTCGGCCTCGACCCCGTCCTGCGCCGCGACCTCTGGGCCCTCTTCCACGACATCGCCGCCTCCCGCGGCGCCACCCTCCTCATCTCCTCCCACGTCATGGACGAGGCCGAGCGCTGCCACCGCCTCCTCCTCATGCGCGAGGGCCGCGTCCTCGCCGACGACACCCCCGAAGCCCTCCGCGCCCGCACGGACTCCGAGACCGTCGAAGCGGCCTTCCTGCACCTGGTCGACGAGGCGGCCGCCGCCGCCCGCGCGAAGGAGACCACCCGATGAGCACGACCGCGAGCACACCCACCCCGCTCAGCCCCGCCCGCACGCTCGCCACCGCGGCCCGCGTCCTGCGCCAACTCCGCCACGACCCGCGGACCATCGCCCTGATGCTCCTCATCCCCTGCGTGATGCTCTTCCTGCTGCGCTACGTCTTCGACGGCAGCCCGCGCACCTTCGACACCATCGGCGCCTCCCTCCTCGGGATCTTCCCGCTGATCACGATGTTCCTGGTCACCTCCATCGCCACCCTGCGCGAACGCACCTCGGGCACCCTCGAACGCCTCCTCGCCCTCCCGCTGGGCAAAGGCGACCTCATCGCCGGTTACGCCCTCGCGTTCGGCGCCCTCGCGGTCGTCCAGTCCGCGCTCGCCACCGGACTCGCCCTGTGGTTCCTCGACCTCGACGTCACCGGCAGCCCCTGGCTGCTCCTGCTCGTCGCCCTGCTCGACGCGCTCCTCGGCACCGCCCTCGGCCTCTTCGTCTCGGCGTTCGCCGCCTCCGAGTTCCAGGCCGTCCAGTTCATGCCGGCCGTGATCTTCCCCCAGCTCCTCCTCTGCGGACTCTTCACTCCCCGAGACGCCATGCACCCCGCCCTCGAGGCCGTCTCCGACGTCCTCCCGATGTCCTATGCCGTCGACGGCATGAACGAGGTGCTCAAGCACACCGACATGACCGCCACCTTCGTCCGCGACGCCCTGATCGTCGCGGGCTGCGCCCTCCTCGTCCTCGGCCTGGGTGCGGCGACCCTGCGCCGCCGGACGGCCTGACCGCCCGCGCCCCCACGCGTCCCGCCCACCGGACACTCCACCGCGCGCCCCGCCCTCCGGTGCGAGGATGAACCCGGACGACGCAACCCCCGGAGGGCACCCCAGCCATGACCCAGAAAGTCGCAGTCCTCGGCACCGGAAAGATCGGCGAAGCCCTGCTCAGCGGAATGATCCGCGGCGGCTGGACCCCCGCCGACCTCCTGGTCACGGCCCGCCGCCCGGAGCGCGCCGAGGAACTCCGCTCCCGCCATGGAGTCACCCCGGTCAGCAACGCGGAAGCCGCCAAGTCGGCCGACACCCTGATCCTCACCGTGAAGCCGCAGGACATGGGCACCCTCCTCGACGAACTCGCCCCGCACGTCCCCGCCGACCGCCTCGTCATCAGTGGCGCGGCGGGCATCCCCACCTCCTTCTTCGAGTCCCGCCTGGCCGCCGGTACCCCCGTGGTCCGCGTCATGACGAACACCCCGGCCCTGGTGGACGAGGCCATGTCCGTCATCTCCGGGGGCAGCCACGCCGACGAGGCCCACCTCGCCCACGCCGAGGAGATCTTCGGCGCCGTCGGCAAGACGCTCCGCGTGCCCGAGTCCCAGCAGGACGCCTGCACCGCGCTCTCCGGCTCCGGCCCGGCCTACTTCTTCTACCTGGTCGAAGCCATGACGGACGCCGGCATCCTGCTCGGCCTGCCCCGCGACAAGGCCCACGACCTCATCGTCCAGTCCGCGATCGGCGCCGCGACGATGCTCCGCGACAGCGGCGAGCACCCGGTCAAGCTCCGCGAGAACGTGACGTCCCCCGCCGGCACCACCATCAACGCCATCCGCGAACTGGAGAACCACGGCGTACGCGCAGCCCTCATCGCCGCCCTCGAGGCCGCCCGCGACCGCAGCCGCGAGCTGGCCTCCGGCAACAGCTGACGCCCCGGGCCGCCCGACACCGGGCGGCCCGACTACACGGTCACCCCGATATCAGCGACGGCCACACCGTCCGCCGCTGCCGCCGGCAGCAGCCCGATCGCCCGATACGCGGCATCCACGGTCGGCCGGGCCATCGCCCTCGCGCGCTCCGCACCATCCCGCAGCACCCCCTCCACATAGCCAGGATCCGCGCACAGCTCCCTGTGCCTCTCCTGCACGGGCCTCAGCACCTCGACCACGGCGTCCGCGGTGTCCCGCTTCAAAGCCCCGTACGTTTCATATACACCGCTCAGCTCGGATGGGTTCCCACCCGTGCACGCCGCGAGGATCTCCAGCAGGTTCGCCGGACCCGGCCGCGCCTCCGGGTCGTACACGACGTCCCGGGCGCTGTCGGTGACGGCCCGCATGATCTTCCTGCGCACCACGTCCGGCTCGTCGAGCAGATAGACGATCCCCGGTCCCGAGTCATCGCTCTTGCCCATCTTCGACACCGGGTCCTGGAGGTTCATGACCCGCGCCGCGACCCGCGGCGGCGTGGCCCGCGGCACCACGAACGTGTGCCCGTACCGCTGGTTGAACCGCACCGCGATGTCCCGCGCCAGCTCCACATGCTGCGTCTGGTCGTCCCCGACCGGCACCTGGTCGGTCCCGTACGCCAGGATGTCCGCCGCCATCAGCACGGGATACGTCAGCAGGGACAGCCGTACGCTCCCGCCGCGCACCCGTTCCCGCGCCGCCTTCTCCTTGTACTGGATCATCCGCCGCATCTCGCCGTCCGTGGCCACGCACTCCAGCAGGTACGACAGCCGCGCGTGCTCGTCCACGTGGCTCTGCACGAAGACCGTGCACAACCGGGGGTCCAGCCCCGACGCGAGCAACAGCGTCGCCGCCTGCCGGCTGAGTCTGCGCACCCGCGCCGGATCGTGGTCCACGGTCAGCGCGTGCAGATCCACGATGCAGAACAGGGCGTCGGACTCGTGCTGGTCCACGGCGGCCCACCGCCGCATCGCGCCCAGGTAGTTCCCGAGCGTCAGGTGCCCGGTCGGCTTGATCCCGCTGAAGACCCGCGTCATCTCTCCACCTCCTGGTCGAGGCCGCCGTCCCGGCCGGCCGGCCCTCAGATCCTCAGGAGGGAGAGACAAGAACGGCCGCCGAGGCGGCGGCCGTGTGTGCGCACGTGACATCGGCCGCCGTCAGGCGGCCCACCAGAACTGGCTGTACGTGCGCGTCGTCATGCGGCTCAGGGTACGCCCCCAGGGTGCCGACCGCAGCGAAGTTGACACGCCCCAGGCCCATCCGTAGTGTTCTCCGAGTTGTCCGACGTGAGCGCCGACCCCGGTCGGTCCCCGGACAGCCACTCCGCAAGTACCAACCACTCTCCGACGACAGTCGTTCGGCTGCCGTCGTGTCATTGGCGCGCGTATTTACGGAATGAGGAATCCGCGTTCGAAAGGACGCCGGCCCCCGATTAGATCGGGAGCCAGGAATCCGCTAAAGTCTCACTCGTCGGAACGGCCCAACAGCCGGGAAGACAGCCCCCGCTGACTGGGGATCAGGGCCGAAAGGATCTGGTAAAGTCGGAACCGCCGGAAAGGGAAACGCGGAAGCGGAAACCTGGAAAGCGCCGAGGAAATCGGATCGGAAAGATCTGATAGAGTCGAAACGCAAGACCGAAGGGAAGCGCCCGGAGGAAAGCCCGAGAGGGTGAGTACAAAGGAAGCGTCCGTTCCTTGAGAACTCAACAGCGTGCCAAAAGTCAACGCCAGATATGTTGATACCCCGTCTCCAGCATCTGCTGGGGCGAGGTTCCTTTGAAATAAACACAGCGAGGACGCTGTGAACGTCGGGATCATTCCTCCCGATGTTCCGCTCTCGTGATGTGTGCACCCGATTACGGGTAAACATTCACGGAGAGTTTGATCCTGGCTCAGGACGAACGCTGGCGGCGTGCTTAACACATGCAAGTCGAACGATGAACCACTTCGGTGGGGATTAGTGGCGAACGGGTGAGTAACACGTGGGCAATCTGCCCTGCACTCTGGGACAAGCCCTGGAAACGGGGTCTAATACCGGATACTGATCTACTTGGGCATCCAAGTGGTTCGAAAGCTCCGGCGGTGCAGGATGAGCCCGCGGCCTATCAGCTTGTTGGTGAGGTAACGGCTCACCAAGGCGACGACGGGTAGCCGGCCTGAGAGGGCGACCGGCCACACTGGGACTGAGACACGGCCCAGACTCCTACGGGAGGCAGCAGTGGGGAATATTGCACAATGGGCGAAAGCCTGATGCAGCGACGCCGCGTGAGGGATGACGGCCTTCGGGTTGTAAACCTCTTTCAGCAGGGAAGAAGCGAGAGTGACGGTACCTGCAGAAGAAGCGCCGGCTAACTACGTGCCAGCAGCCGCGGTAATACGTAGGGCGCAAGCGTTGTCCGGAATTATTGGGCGTAAAGAGCTCGTAGGCGGCTTGTCACGTCGGTTGTGAAAGCCCGGGGCTTAACCCCGGGTCTGCAGTCGATACGGGCAGGCTAGAGTTCGGTAGGGGAGATCGGAATTCCTGGTGTAGCGGTGAAATGCGCAGATATCAGGAGGAACACCGGTGGCGAAGGCGGATCTCTGGGCCGATACTGACGCTGAGGAGCGAAAGCGTGGGGAGCGAACAGGATTAGATACCCTGGTAGTCCACGCCGTAAACGGTGGGCACTAGGTGTGGGCAACATTCCACGTTGTCCGTGCCGCAGCTAACGCATTAAGTGCCCCGCCTGGGGAGTACGGCCGCAAGGCTAAAACTCAAAGGAATTGACGGGGGCCCGCACAAGCGGCGGAGCATGTGGCTTAATTCGACGCAACGCGAAGAACCTTACCAAGGCTTGACATACACCGGAAACGTCCAGAGATGGGCGCCCCCTTGTGGTCGGTGTACAGGTGGTGCATGGCTGTCGTCAGCTCGTGTCGTGAGATGTTGGGTTAAGTCCCGCAACGAGCGCAACCCTTGTCCCGTGTTGCCAGCAGGCCCTTGTGGTGCTGGGGACTCACGGGAGACCGCCGGGGTCAACTCGGAGGAAGGTGGGGACGACGTCAAGTCATCATGCCCCTTATGTCTTGGGCTGCACACGTGCTACAATGGCCGGTACAATGAGCTGCGATACCGCGAGGTGGAGCGAATCTCAAAAAGCCGGTCTCAGTTCGGATTGGGGTCTGCAACTCGACCCCATGAAGTCGGAGTCGCTAGTAATCGCAGATCAGCATTGCTGCGGTGAATACGTTCCCGGGCCTTGTACACACCGCCCGTCACGTCACGAAAGTCGGTAACACCCGAAGCCGGTGGCCCAACCCCTTGTGGGAGGGAGCTGTCGAAGGTGGGACTGGCGATTGGGACGAAGTCGTAACAAGGTAGCCGTACCGGAAGGTGCGGCTGGATCACCTCCTTTCTAAGGAGCACTTCTCACCAACTTCGGTTGGTCAGAGGCCAGTACATCAGCGAATGTCTGATGCTGGTTGCTCATGGGTGGAACGTTGACTACTCGGCACGGTCCAGGACGGGCCAGGCGCTAGTACTGCTCTTCGGAGCGTGGAACGCTGATCTGGTCGACTGACTGTGTCGGGCACGCTGTTGGGTGTCTGAGGGCACGGCCGCGAGGTCGCCTTCAGTGCCGGCCCCAGTGCACTCGAGCTTCGGTTCGGGGTGATGGGTGGTTGGTCGTTGTTTGAGAACTGCACAGTGGACGCGAGCATCTGTGGCCAAGTTTTTAAGGGCGCACGGTGGATGCCTTGGCACCAGGAACCGATGAAGGACGTGGGAGGCCACGATAGTCCCCGGGGAGTCGTCAACCAGGCTTTGATCCGGGGGTTTCCGAATGGGGAAACCCGGCAGTCGTCATGGGCTGTCACCCGCTGCTGAACACATAGGCAGTGTGGAGGGAACGCGGGGAAGTGAAACATCTCAGTACCCGCAGGAAGAGAAAACAACCGTGATTCCGGGAGTAGTGGCGAGCGAAACCGGATGAGGCCAAACCGTATGCGTGTGAGACCCGGCAGGGGTTGCGCATTCGGGGTTGTGGGATCTCTCTTGATCAGTCTGCCGGCTGGTCGACGAGTCAGAAACCGTTGATGTAGGCGAAGGACATGCGAAAGGTCCGGCGTAGAGGGTAAGACCCCCGTAGTCGAAACGTCAGCGGCTCGTTTGAGAGACACCCAAGTAGCACGGGGCCCGAGAAATCCCGTGTGAATCTGGCGGGACCACCCGCTAAGCCTAAATATTCCCTGGTGACCGATAGCGGATAGTACCGTGAGGGAATGGTGAAAAGTACCGCGGGAGCGGAGTGAAATAGTACCTGAAACCGTGTGCCTACAAGCCGTGGGAGCGTCGGGCAAGCACTTGTGCTTGCCTCGTGACTGCGTGCCTTTTGAAGAATGAGCCTGCGAGTTTGCGGTGTGTTGCGAGGTTAACCCGTGTGGGGAAGCCGTAGCGAAAGCGAGTCCGAATAGGGCGATTCAGTAGCGCGCTCAAGACCCGAAGCGGAGTGATCTAGCCATGGGCAGGTTGAAGCGGAGGTAAGACTTCGTGGAGGACCGAACCCACCAGGGTTGAAAACCTGGGGGATGACCTGTGGTTAGGGGTGAAAGGCCAATCAAACTCCGTGATAGCTGGTTCTCCCCGAAATGCATTTAGGTGCAGCGTCGTGTGTTTCTTGCCGGAGGTAGAGCACTGGATAGGCGATGGGCCCTACCGGGTTACTGACCTTAGCCAAACTCCGAATGCCGGTAAGTGAGAGCGCGGCAGTGAGACTGTGGGGGATAAGCTCCATGGTCGAGAGGGAAACAGCCCAGAGCATCGACTAAGGCCCCTAAGCGTACGCTAAGTGGGAAAGGATGTGGAGTCGCAGAGACAACCAGGAGGTTGGCTTAGAAGCAGCCACCCTTGAAAGAGTGCGTAATAGCTCACTGGTCTAGTGATTCCGCGCCGACAATGTAGCGGGGCTCAAGCGTACCGCCGAAGTCGTGTCATTCCAGCATGTACTCCCAACGGAGGCTGGGATGGGTAGGGGAGCGTCGTCTGCCGGGTGAAGCAGCCGCGGAAGCGAGTTGTGGACGGTTGACGAGTGAGAATGCAGGCATGAGTAGCGATTCACACGTGAGAAACGTGTGCGCCGATTGACTAAGGGTTCCTGGGTCAAGCTGATCTGCCCAGGGTAAGGGTGTAGGACGGTGTGTAGGCAAATCCGCACACCATGTGTCTGAGACCTGATGCCGAGCCGATTGTGGTGAAGTGGATGATCCTATGCTGTCGAGAAAAGCCTCTAGCGAGTTTCATGGCGGCCCGTACCCTAAACCGACTCAGGTGGTCAGGTAGAGAATACCGAGGCGTTCGGGTGAACTATGGTTAAGGAACTCGGCAAAATGCCCCCGTAACTTCGGGAGAAGGGGGGCCATCACTGGTGATCCAATTTACTTGGTGAGCTGGGGGTGGCCGCAGAGACCAGCGAGAAGCGACTGTTTACTAAAAACACAGGTCCGTGCGAAGCCGTAAGGCGATGTATACGGACTGACGCCTGCCCGGTGCTGGAACGTTAAGGGGACCGGTTAGTCGAGATTCGTCTCGGCGAAGCTGAGAACTTAAGCGCCAGTAAACGGCGGTGGTAACTATAACCATCCTAAGGTAGCGAAATTCCTTGTCGGGTAAGTTCCGACCTGCACGAATGGCGTAACGACTTCTCGACTGTCTCAACCATAGGCCCGGTGAAATTGCACTACGAGTAAAGATGCTCGTTTCGCGCAGCAGGACGGAAAGACCCCGGGACCTTTACTACAGTTTGATATTGGTGTTCGGTTCGGCTTGTGTAGGATAGCTGGGAGACTGTGAAGCTCGGACGCCAGTTCGGGTGGAGTCGTCGTTGAAATACCAGTCTGGTCGTGCTGGATGTCTAACCTGGGTCCGTGATCCGGATCAGGGACAGTGTCTGATGGGTAGTTTAACTGGGGCGGTTGCCTCCTAAAGGGTAACGGAGGCGCCCAAAGGTTCCCTCAGCCTGGTTGGCAATCAGGTGTTGAGTGTAAGTGCACAAGGGAGCTTGACTGTGAGACCGACGGGTCGAGCAGGGACGAAAGTCGGGACTAGTGATCCGGCGGTGGCTTGTGGAAGCGCCGTCGCTCAACGGATAAAAGGTACCCCGGGGATAACAGGCTGATCTTCCCCAAGAGTCCATATCGACGGGATGGTTTGGCACCTCGATGTCGGCTCGTCGCATCCTGGGGCTGGAGTCGGTCCCAAGGGTTGGGCTGTTCGCCCATTAAAGCGGTACGCGAGCTGGGTTTAGAACGTCGTGAGACAGTTCGGTCCCTATCCGCTGTGCGCGTAGGAGTCTTGAGAAGGGCTGTCCCTAGTACGAGAGGACCGGGACGGACGAACCTCTGGTGTGCCAGTTGTTCTGCCAAGGGCATGGCTGGTTGGCTACGTTCGGGAGGGATAACCGCTGAAAGCATCTAAGCGGGAAGCCTGCTTCGAGATGAGGACTCCCACCCACTTGATGGGGTAAGGCTCCCAGTAGACGACTGGGTTGATAGGCCGGATCTGGAAGCACAGTAATGTGTGGAGGTGACCGGTACTAATAGGCCGAGGGCTTGTCCTCAGTTGCTCGCGTCCACTGTGTTGGTTCTGAAACCACGAACAACCCCATGTGCCACACATGGTGCGGTTGATTGTTTCATAGTGTTTCGGTGGTCATAGCGTGAGGGAAACGCCCGGTTACATTCCGAACCCGGAAGCTAAGCCTTACAGCGCCGATGGTACTGCAGGGGGGACCCTGTGGGAGAGTAGGACACCGCCGAACAATTTTTGGGAAAGGGCTCACACCTTACGGTGTGGGCCCTTTCTGCGTTTAAGCTCGGTTTATGCGCTACGACCTCGTGATTTTCGACAACGACGGTGTTCTCGTCGACAGCGAGCCCATTTCCAATCGGCTGCTCGCCGCGTACCTGACCGAGCTCGGGCACCCGACGTCGTACGAGGACTCCATCCGGGACTACATGGGGTCGGCGATGCACCGGGTGCACGACCTGGTGCTCGAGCGCACGGGGGAGCGGCTTCCAGGGGACTTCGACGATGTCTTCCATGCCCGGGTGTTCGCGGCGTTCGAGCGGGAGCTGAAGCCCGTGGCCGGTGCCGTGGACGTCCTGGAGGCGCTCGCGGGGCGCGGAGTGCTGTACTGCGTGGCGTCCTCGGGGAGTCATGAGCGGATCAGGGTGGGGCACCGGACGACCGGCCTGGACCGGTTCTTCGACGACGACCGGATCTTCAGTTCACAGGATGTGGGGCGTGGGAAGCCCGCGCCGGACCTCTTCCTCCATGCCGCCCGGCGGATGGGGGTCGCGCCCGAGCGGTGTGTCGTCGTCGAGGACAGCCCGCTGGGGGTGAAGGCGGCCGTGGCCGCGGGGATGGACGTCCTCGGGTTCACCGCCATGACGCCGGCCGAGCGGCTGTCCGGGGCGAACGAACTCTTCGCCGACATGGGCGAGTTGATCGCATTGCTGGACTGACATTTGTCATGCCGAGGGCCGGACGATCGTTTCTACCGGCGACCCCCGCCCGGCCGCGAAGCTGAGGGCATGACGACGAACACGGGGACGACCGAGGGAAGCACGACCAAGAAGAGCGCGAGCGGTGGGCGCAACAGGCGGCTGCGGAACTTCCTGCCGCTGATCATCGATGTGGCGGTGCCGCTCGGTGCGTACTACCTGCTGAAGAACGGCTTCGGGATGAGCACCCTCATGGCGCTCGCGCTCAGCAGCGTCGTGCCGGCCGTGCGGACCGGGTGGAGCGTGTGCAGGGCGCGGGAGGTCAACGGGATGGCCACGCTCATCCTGGTCGTGAACGTCGTCTCGCTGCTGCTGAGCTTCGTGGCGGGGGACCCGCGGCTGATGATGGCCAAGGACAGCGCGATCAGCAGCACGATCGGGATCGGCATCATCGTCTCGGTGGTGCTGGGCAAGCCGATGATGACGGCCGGGATGAAGCCGTGGGTGGTGAAGGGGGACGCGGGCCGGGAGGCCGCCTGGGCGCGACTGCACCGGGGTTCGGCGCGGTTCCGGCGGGCCGAGCGGATGTTCTCGCTGGTGTGGGGTGTGGTCCTGCTCGCCGAGTGTGTGGTGCGGGTCGTGGGGGCGTACAGCCTGCCGGTGGACACCATGGTGTGGCTCGGCAACGTGATCATGATCGTCGCGATGGTGCTCGGCTTCCTCGTCGGAGGGGCGCTGGGCGCGGGGCCGATGGCCGCGATGGTCGTCGCCGAGACGAAGGCGTGGGCCGAACGCGACGCGCGCCAGGGCGAGACCGTGGTGAGGGGTCCGTCCACCGCGCCCCTTGTCGCCGCAGGGTGACGCCGGCCGAAGCTGAGGGAAATTCACCTTTGGCTGGATCTACCCACGGGTACCCCGGGGCCCTACGCTCGCCGCCATGACTGATGTGCTGCGGCGCGGCAGGGCCTCGCTGGCGTTCGGTTTCTTCGCCCAGGGCGTCGCGTTCGCCCTGTTGGTGACGCGGATCCCGGCCATCCAGGACCGGTACGGGGTGTCCGACGCGCTGCTGCCGGCGTTCCTCGCGGCCGTGCCGATCCTCGCCGGGGTCGGCAGCGTCACGACCGAGCGGCTGGTGCGGCGCATCCGTCCCAGCCGGTTGCTGCGCTGGTCGCAGCCCGTGGTGCTGCTGGCGCTGCTCGGTGTGGGGGCCGGGGACACGATGGTCGAACTGGCCGTCTCGCTCGCGGCGTTCGGGCTGGCCGTGGGGGCGCTGGACGCCACGATGAACATGCTCGGGGTGAGCCTGCAGCGGGCGTACGGGCGCAGCATCATGCTCAGCTTTCACGCGGCATACAGCCTGGGCGGGATCGTCGGGGCCTCGCTGGCGTGGGCGGGGGCGCACTGGGAGCTGCCGCTGGCGGTGTCGTATCTGCCGGTCGTCGTGGTGCTGTTGCCGGCGGCACTGGTGGGGAGCCGGTGGTACGTCGACGCGACGAGGGCGACGGAGACGCCCGACGCGCAGGCCGCCGGACAGCAGCCCGTCGTGTTCAAGCTGCTGCTGCCGCTGTGCCTGGTGATGACCTTCGCGTACATCGGGGACTCGACGGTCTCCAACTGGAGCGCGAAGTACCTCCAGGACGTGCTGGGCAGCTCCGAGCAGCTGGCGACCGTGCCGTACAACGTGTACATGGTGACCACGTTGCTGGGGCGGGCCATCGGGGACTTCGGGGTGCGGCGGCTGGGGGCGGTGGCCGTGGTGCGGCTGGGGGCGCTGGTGGCGGCCGTCGGGTTCGCGGTGGTGGCGTCGGCGCCGGGCGCGTGGGTGGGGATGCTGGGGTTCACGCTGCTCGGGCTGGGGCTGTGCGTGCTGGTGCCGCAGACGTTCGCGGCGGCCGGGAGGCTGTTCCCGGGGGCGTCGGACGCGGCCGTCGCGCGGCTCAACGTCTTCAACTACGTGGGCTTCCTGATCGGTTCCCCGCTCGTGGGGGCGCTGGGCGACGCGTGGAGCTATCGGGGGGCGATGCTGGTGCCGATGGTGTTGGTGCTGGTGACGCTCGTGTACGCCCCTTCGTTCGCCGCGCGGCCGGACCGATACGGTGGCGGGCATGAGCGGCCGCGCACAGCTGATGTGGGACCAGGCAGTAACGGGCTATGACTTCGGCCGGGACCATCCGATGGACCCGGTGCGCCTCGGTCTGACCAGGAAACTCGTCGAAGCCTTCGAGCTCGACCGGCACATGGACGTCGTCGCGGCCCAGCCGGCCGGTGAGTCGACGCTGCGGCTGGTGCACCGGGAGGACTACATCGAGGCCGTGAAGGCGGCGTCGGCCGATCCGCGGTCGGCGGACCAGGCGTACGGGCTCGGCACCCTGGACGATCCGGCGTTCGGCGGGATGCACGACGTGTCGGCGCTGATCGCCGGGCAGTCGGTGGGGGCGGCGGAGGCGGTGTGGCGGGGGAGCGCGCTGCACGCGGTGAACTTCGCGGGCGGGCTGCACCACGCGATGCCGGCCGCCGCGTCCGGGTTCTGCGTCTACAACGACGCGGCGCTGGCCATCGCCCGGCTGCTGGAGCTGGGTGCGGAGCGGGTCGCGTACGTGGATGTCGACGTGCACCACGGGGACGGGGTGCAGGCGGCGTTCTGGGAGGACCCGCGGGTGCTGACGATCTCGTTGCACGAGCACCCCGCGACGCTGTTCCCGCAGACCGGATGGCCACAGGAGACCGGGGCCGCCGAGGGGTCGGCGGTGAACGTGGCGCTGCCGGCGGGCACCGGGGACGAGGGCTGGTTGCGGGCGTTCCACGCCGTGGTGCCGGAGCTGCTGGCGGACTTCCGCCCGCAGGTGCTGGTGACGCAGCACGGGGCCGACACGCACTTCGAGGACCCGCTGGCGCATCTTGCGGTGTCGCTGGACGCGCAGCGGGCCGTGCAGGTGGCCTGCCACGACCTGGCGCACGAGTACGCCGACGGGAAGTGGCTGGCGCTGGGCGGCGGCGGGTACGCCGTGGTCGAGGTGGTGCCGCGGTCGTGGACGCATCTGGTGGCGATCGCGGCGGGGCGGCCGATCGAGCCGACGACGTTGATCCCGGAGAGCTGGCGGCAGGAAGTGTACGCGCGGACACGGCAGTTGGGGCCGGCGCGGATGACCGACGGGCGGTGGCCGGTGGCCTGGGCGGACTGGGAGGCGGGGTACGACCCGGCGGACCGGCTGGACCAGGCGGTGCTGGCGACGCGCAAGGCGGTGTTCCCGCTGCGGGGGCTGCTCGCCTAGGAGGGTTCCCATAGCGGGCTGCCCGCCTGGGACGTGTTCCATTAGCCCGACCGAGGGGCCTTCGCCCGGTTCGGGCGTCCTCGGGGGGTGCGGTCCGCCAGCATCGCTGGGGTGCTGAGTACCGCGGCGCTTCGCGCTCATCTCGTGGCCGTGGGGCTCGCCGGGACCGTGGCGACCTCCCGTGAGGCGAGTCTCAGGAGTTACCGGCTGTTCGCCGCCCGGGATCCCCGGGTGCTCATCGGGCTGGATCCCGAGGGGGCCTGGGGGCAGCGTGAGCTGCTCGCCCTCATGGCGGAGAAGTGTGGGGTTTCAGCCGATCCCTGCTGTGTCTCGGGACCCGATGCGATCGATCCGGAACGGACCCTGACCGCTCTGGACGCCTTTTCCGATCGGCTCGCCACAGTCGCCCAGCGTGGCGGACCGGTGCTGCTCGGCACCGGGCATCCGCACCGGCTGCTCGGGTTCTACGGTGCCCTGGCAGACGCGCTCTCGGCGGCGGGGTGTGCCGTCCTCACCCCCGCGCATGGTCGCCGTGTCGACATAACGACCCGGTTCGGTCTACGTACGCACAACCTCGTCTACGTACGGGGAGTCGCGCTGGTGCGGGCGCCCGACGCGTCCCGCTCCGGTTGTGAGCCCGGCGCGCACACGCACTCCCCCCTCCCGGTTCGGCTCGCGCTGGCCGCCGCCGCCGAGGCCGGCGGGCCGCTGCCGCAGCTGGTGATCGGGGACCATGGCTGGGTCTGCGGGGCAGGTCAGCTGGGGTTCGAGGCCATTGGGCTCGCCGATACCAATGACCCCGCGCTCTTCGTGGGGGAGGCCGAGGGGTCCGTGTCCGTCGCCGTTCCACTTGATGACGGTGTGCGGTCTGATTACTACCGGCCGCTTACCCGCTACGTACTCAATCGAGCGTGTCTGTCACAGTAGGTCGCCGATGGCTGCACCTCTTCCCCACTCGCATCATGCGCACCTACATTGGGGAGTGAGCACGCAACGACGAAGAGTCACCGGAAGGGGAAGCCGGTGGCCGTCGAGTGCGGAAGGTTCAGGTGTGTCATGGCTGCAGCTGGCGAGAGGCCTCTGAACGAGGTTCAGTTCCTTACCGTGGCGGAGGTCGCCTCGGTGATGCGAGTGTCGAAGATGACCGTGTACCGGCTGGTGCACAGCGGTCATCTGCCCGCGATCCGGGTGGGACGGTCGTTCCGCGTCCCGGAGCAAGCGGTTCACGAGTACCTTCGCGAGAGTTACGTGGGGGTGGAAACCGCCTGACGGCAGTGGGCCGGGGGGTGCCCGGGACCGCCGGTGACCCCCCTCGCCCCCTCGATTACGACCTCAGCGCTCGGGCGGGTAGGCTAGCCCCTCGTAGGTCGTGTGGGCCCATGGCGCCCAAACACCGAGTGATGAGAAGTGAGCGAGGGTAGTCGTGGGCTCTGTTATCAAGAAGCGGCGCAAGCGGATGGCCAAGAAGAAGCACCGCAAGCTGCTCAAGCGCACGCGCGTCCAGCGTCGCAACAAGAAGTAGGCGGCGCCGCGCGAAGCGGCGTGTCTGTGGCCCCCCACCGCATCCGGTGGGGGGCCACAGGTGTATGACGGGGGAAATCCCGTCACGTCACGCATCGGGTGGTCATCACAGCGCAACAACGACCCGCTAAGTTGGCGGCACACGGGGAACTCGGCTGGGGTACGAGGGCTGGAAGGAAGGCGCTGATCTTGGGCAAGGTCGTGCTCGTCACCGGGGTGGCCCGTCAACTCGGGGGCCGCTTCGTACGCCGTATCCAGCGGGACCCCCAGGTGGACCGGGTGATCGCCGTGGACGCGGTCCCACCGGAGCACCACCTGGGCGGCGCGGACTTCATCCAGGCCGACATCCGGCAGCCCACCATCGCGCGGGTCCTCGCGGAGAGCGGCGCCGACACCGTCGTGCACATGGACGTGACCGGGACCGCGCTGGCCAGCGGCAGCCGGACCACGGTCAAGGAGACCAACGTCATCGGGACGATGCAGCTCCTCGGCGCCTGCCAGAAGTCCCCTCTGGTCAAGCGGCTGGTGGTGAAGTCCAGTACGAACGTGTACGGGTCGGCGCCCCGCGACCCGGCCGTCTTCACCGAGACCACCCCGCCCAAGTCCCTTCCCAGCGGCGGCTTCGCGAAGGACACCGTCGAGGTCGAGGGCTATGTGCGCGGGTTCGCCCGGCGGCGGCCGGACGTCGCCGTGTGCGTGCTGCGGTTCGCCAACATCCTCGGCCCCAGCGCGGACACCCCGCTCGCCTCGTACTTCTCGCTGCCCGTCCTGCCGACCGTCCTCGGGTACGACCCGCGGCTGCAGTTCGTGCACGAGGACGACGTCATCGAGGTGCTGCGCATCGCCTCGCACGAGCCGCGCCGGGGCACGCTGAACAGCGGCACCTTCAACATCGCCGGGGACGGCGTCCTGCTGCTCTCCCAGTGCGCGCGGCGGCTGGGCCGGCCCACGGTGCCGCTGCTGCTGCCCGCCGTGACGTGGGCGGGCACCCTGGTGCGTACGCTGGGCATGTCGGACTTCTCGCCGGAGCAGATCCGGTTGCTCACCCACGGCCGGGTGGTGTCCACGGACCAGATGCGCGAGACCCTCGGATTCCAGCCGAAGTACACGACGGCCCAGACGTTCGCGGACTTCGCGCGCGGCCGCGGCCCGGGACTGCTGCCGCCCGAGGCCCTCGCGGGGGCCGTCGACCGGATCGCCGCGCTGCCCGTCCTGGACGGCGGTCACCCCCCGACGCAGAGCGCCAACTGAGGAGCGCATCAACGATGGCGGACGCCAAGGTCATTCCGTTCGACGACGACCGGTCCCGCGGAGGCGCCGTACAGCGGCCGCCGCGGCGCCGGAGCACGGCGAGCCGGCGCAAGAACGGTGAGGGCGGGCCGGTCGGCGAGGTCCAGCCCCTGCCGGGACGGTCTCTCGCGCAGGATGATGTCCCTGTGACCCCTGAGGAAGAGCCGGCCCCGCAGACCCCGCACGACGGCGGTCTGGAGCGGCGCGTCGCGAGCGGCCTGGCCTTCCTGCGCCGGCGCCTCACCGGGGACTACGAGGTCGACGACTTCGGGTACGACGAGGAGCTGACCGACCAGGTCCTGATGTCCCTGCTGCGGCCGGTGTACGAGAAGTACTTCCGGGTCGACGTGAAGGGCGTGGAGAACATCCCGGCCGACGGCGGCGCGCTGATCGTCGCCAACCACTCCGGGACGCTGCCGCTGGACGGCCTGATGATGCAGGTCGCCGTGCACGACCACCATCCCGCGGGACGTCATCTGCGGCTGCTCGCCGCCGATCTGGTGTTCATGCTGCCGGTGGTCAACGAGCTCGCCCGCAAGCTCGGGCACACGCTGGCCTGCGCGGAGGACGCAGACCGGCTGCTCGGCCAGGGCGAGTTGGTCGGGGTGATGCCGGAGGGCTTCAAGGGCATCGGCAAGCCCTTCGGGGAGCGGTACAAGCTGCAGCGCTTCGGCCGGGGCGGGTTCGTGTCCACGGCGCTGCGCCGCCGTACGCCGATCATCCCGTGCTCGATCGTCGGGGCCGAGGAGATCTACCCGATGATCGGCAACGCGAAGACGCTGGCCCGGGTCCTGGGCATCCCGTACTTCCCGCTGACGCCGACCTTCCCGTGGCTGGGTCCGCTGGGCGCGATCCCGCTGCCGACGAAGTGGACGATCCAGTTCGGGGAGCCGATCCACACCGACGGCTATCCGCCGGAGGCGGCCGAGGACCCGATGCTGATGTTCAACCTGACCGACCAGGTCAGGGAGCAGATCCAGCACACGCTCTACAAGCTGCTGGTGCAGCGCCGGTCGGTGTTCTTCTGACGCTCTCCCGCCGACCGTCCGACGGGCGCGTACGCGCCGATGGGGCGCCCCTGGTGGAAGGGGTGCCCCATCGGCGTACGGGCGGCTTGTGGGGCCGCTAGTCGGCGTCCTCGCCCTCGATGCCCAGGCCGGGCAGGAGGCCGGGGAGCAGCGGCGGGAGGGTGACCGCCGGGCCGCCCGCAGGGGCGGACGCGGACGGGGAGGCGCCGGAGCCTCCGGTGGCCTTGGGCGGGTCGAGCAGGCCGCCCGTGTTCCCGCCGAGCAGGCCCTCGTCCTCGCCGGCGGAGCCCTCGGCCGACTTGCTGGGGCTGCTGGTGCGGTGGCCGCCCTCGGTGGCGCCGCTGCCGCCGGCGCTGGGGTGGGCCGACTTGTCGGCGCCGGACGTGCCGGGGGAGGACGAGCCGGAGCCGCCACGGCCCTTGCCGTCGCCGCCGTCCTGGGCGGGCGGCGGGAGCAGGGACTGCAGCGGGGCGACCTCTTGGTCTATGGCGTCGAAGACGGACGACACCCGCTGGCTGACGTCGCCGAGCTGGAGGGGGAGCCGCTCGCGCATGCTGCCCCAGGTGGCGCGGTGGGAGCGGGAGAACGCGGAGAGGGCCTGGATGGGGCCCAGGGACTCGGGGTCGCGCTCGTACGCCTCGCGCAGCAGCCGGTGGCCCTCGGAGGCGTCGTGCTGCATGCCGGACAGGGCGCGGCGGATCTCGGCGAGCGACTCGTGGTCGTACTGGCCGCCGCGGCCGCGCTCCATCAGGCGGCGGGCCTCGCTCAGCCGGGTGGAGGCCTGGTCGAGGTAGACGCGCCCGCGTTCGTCCTGGCCGTCGGCCAGGACGTTGAGCTTGAAGTCCTCGATGCCGCGCTTGAGGCCGTAGAGGGAGTCGCCGGGCAGGGCGTCGCCGCTGGCGGCGGCCACTCCGCCGAAGGCTCCGGCGGCCACTCCGACGCTGAGTCCGCCGGCGGTGAGTCCCTTGGCGAGGCGGGAGCGCGGGCGGAGCCTGCTCATCGGGGTCGCCCGGTGGGCCCCGCGCGCGCGGTCGGACCGCTGCCCGGGCAGGGTGGGGCCCGCCTCGCCCGCCGCGGTGCCCTCTTGGAGCATGGCCTCCATCGCGGCCACGAGCTGGGCTCGCTGCACGACCTTGACCTCGGGGTCGAGCACGGGCTTGGGCAGCTCGCCGAGACCCGTGGCCAGGGCCAACAGGCGCCCGTGCTCGGTCTGTTCCGCAGCAGCCGGTGCCGGTGCCCCGGGCTGCTCGGCCTGCTCGGCCGCCGTGCCCCGGTCGGTCGACTCCTCCAGGGCCTGGGCGAAGGCGCTCGCCCGCCGGTGCGCCGATACGTTCGCGATCACTGGCGGCACCTCCTCTCGTCATGACGGTCGACTCCCCAGGGGGTCCTGAGGGTTGCACCCCCTGATCGAATCCACACGATCGGGTGATCGAAGTGGATCAGGGAGTGACCACAGGGAGCCTGCATCCCGCACAACGAGTGGCGCGGCACTTGGGTTACGGACGGAGAATGAACGGGCCGCGAAGTCAACGGACTTTCACCGTGGGTGAGTTGGGGATTGCGGAGAGTGTCGGTGCGGTAAGGGGGACGCGGTCAGCGCGCGTCGTCCGGGAGGAGCCGGGCGAGGGTGCGGACGGCCCGGTACTGGAGGGTCTTGATGGCGCCCTCGTTCTTGCCCATGACGCGGGCGGTCTCCGCGACGGAGAGGCCCTGGAGGAAGCGGAGGGTGACGCACTCCTGCTGCTGCGGGTTGAGTCGGCGGACGGCCTCCAGCAGCGCGGCGTTGGAGAGCGATTCGAGGACGGAGTCCTCGGGGGAGCGCTCGACCTCGTTGGCGTCGAGCATCTCGCCGGTGGTGACCTCCAGCCGGAAGCGGCTGGACTTGAAGTGGTCGGCGACCAGGTTGCGGGCGATGGTGACGAGCCAGGCGCCGAAGTCCCGGCCCTGCCAGGTGAAGGTGCCGATGCGGCGCAGGGCCCGCAGAAAGGTCTCGCTGGTGAGGTCCTCGGCGGTGGCCTTCCCTCCGACGCGGTAGTAGATGTAGCGGTACACGGTGTCGCTGTACTGGTCGTAGAGCCGGCCGAACGCGTCGGCCTCGCCGGCCTGCGCGCGTTCCACCAGGTCCATCATGCGCGCGCTGTCGCTGTCGGCGGCGGGCCGGCGGGCGGTCGTCGCGCCGGTCGAGCGCCCCCGTCTGCCGACGGCGGCGCTCCCCTCGGCGAGCGCGTAGCACGGGCCTACGGGTGCGGCGGTTACGGCGAGGGCGGGGACGGCGTACGCGGTGGGGACGAGACCGCGCAACAGGTCGAGGACCGTCGCGCGGAGCGTAGCCAGGCCCGAGGCGTCAACCCCGACGTGTGGGTACACGGGACTCCCAGAGGCAGAGCTTCCATCACGTGCAGTACGGGACCGTTCACCCGTCGTAGCGACGGAGGGGTACCGGAATGCGTCTGAGGAGAATAACGCTTCGTGCAGGCACTGCTACGCCCAGTTGCTCAAATCACCGATTGCGTCTCTTCTGTAACCGATTGACGCCCGATCAAGTGCCACAGAGTGACCGTTTGTTGATCGAGTCCGTCCGTGTTCCGGCTGACAACGGGGCGTCTTGTGGCCGTGTGCAGCCAACGCGACTGGACAGACGGGTGCCTGGGTAGAGAGACGGATCGGCCCGCGGGCCGGGCGTGCCTACCGGCGGCGCCGGTGCAGGGCGATCGCCGCCGCCGTGCCCCCGGCCACCGCGCCGACGCCCGCCGCCGCGGGGATGCCGACCTTGGCCGCCTTGCGGCCCGTGCGGTAGTCGCGCAGCCGCCAGTCGAGCTTGCGGGCGTGCTTGCGCAGCTTGGCGTCGGGGTTGATCGCGTAGGGGTGCCCGACCAGGGAGAGCATCGGGATGTCGTTGTGCGAGTCGCTGTACGCGGCGCACCGGGACAGGTCCAGGCCCTCCGCGAGGGCGAGGGCGCGGACGGCCTCCGCCTTCGCCGGGCCGTGCAGGGGCTCGCCGACGAGCTTGCCGGTGTAGACGCCGTCGACCGACTCCGCGACCGTGCCGAGGGCGCCGGTCAGGCCGAGGCGGCGGGCGATGACCGTGGCGATCTCGACCGGTGCCGCCGTGACGAGCCACACCTTCTGGCCCGCGTCGAGGTGGGCCTGGGCGAGGGCGCGGGTGCCGGGCCAGATGCGCTCGGCCATGTACTCGTCGTAGATCTCCTCGCCGATCGACTGGAGTTCGGCGACGCGGTGGCCCTTGACGATCGACAGCGCCGAGTCGCGGGCCTCCTGCATGTGCTCGGGGTCCTCGACGCCGGCCAGCCGGAACCACGCCTGCTGCCAGGCGAACCGGGCGAGCTCGCGGGTCTCGAAGAACTTGCGCTTGTACAGGCCCCGCCCGAAGTGGAAGAGGGCGGCGCCCTGCATCACCGTGTTGTCCAGGTCGAAGAACGCGGCGGCCCGTTCGTCGCCGAGCACCGGGAACTCCGGTTCGGCGGCGGAGACCTCCGCCACCTCCTGCGAGGACTTGCGCGCTGCCTCCGCCGAGGCCTCGCCAGCCAACACGCTCCGCGCCGTGGCGGGGCGCCTACGGGGAGTGAGCCATCCAAGAGCGGCCATGTCCGTGAGCATAGCCATTCTGTTCGGAGGCCCTGGAGCCGCGACGTTCAAAAGCTGTGAACTCTCCGCGACCGCGCAGTTAAACGGCGTGGTCGGACATCCGTGCCGGGGCGCGGGACAATGGCCGACATGAGCCCGCTCTTCCGCCGTACTCAGGCCAAGCCTCCGCAGGACCGGCTCGTCACCCTCATCGGCAAACCCGACTGCCATCTGTGTGATGACGCACAGAGTGTGGTGGAGCGGGTGTGCGCCGAGGCGGGCGTGCCGTGGGAGTGGAAGGACATCACCCAGGACCCGCGGCTGCACGACCAGTACTGGGAGCAGATTCCCGTGGTCCTCGTCGACGGGGAGCAGCACACGTTCTGGCGTGTGGACGGTGATCGCCTCCGCAAAGCACTGACCGGGTAGTCCAAAGTTCTCCGGAAACGGCTTAGGATCGACGGCGAAGTGGTCTCGGGGGCGGGGATCATCGAGGAGAGTGTGCGGTTTTGCCCCCAGGAGCAGAGGAACGGTGGTGCGTATGCGCCGGTTCCACGGCAGTGCGCCGGGCGTGCGTGAGCCCGGTCACGTTGGGCGGGCAAATCGGACACCATCTTTGTGCACGCGTTCACAAAGACATAGCCTCTATTCGACGGGGCGGTCATGTAGGGACGTGTGACCGCCTACAGCCCCGCTCTACCCGCAGGAGCACCGTGGCAACTGGCCGAACTCACCGACCGGCGACCCGCAGCCGAGGGATTCCCGAGGCCACCGTCGCCCGGCTACCGCTGTACCTCCGAGCCCTGACCGCACTGTCGGAGCGCTCGGTCCCCACGGTCTCCTCCGAGGAGCTCGCGGCCGCGGCGGGGGTCAACTCCGCGAAGCTGCGCAAGGACTTCTCCTACCTCGGCTCCTACGGGACCCGTGGCGTGGGGTACGACGTCGAGTATCTCGTGTACCAGATCTCCCGTGAGCTCGGGCTCACCCAGGACTGGCCGGTAGTGATCGTCGGCATCGGAAACCTGGGTGCCGCGCTCGCCAACTACGGCGGGTTCGCCTCCCGCGGCTTCCGGGTCGCCGCGCTCATCGACGCCGACCCCGCGATGGCGGGCAAGCCCGTCGCCGGCATCCCCGTGCAGCACTCCGACGACCTGGAGCGGATCATCCAGGACAACGGCGTGTCCATCGGCGTGATCGCCACCCCGGCCGGTGCCGCCCAGGCCGTCTGCGACCGCCTCGTGGCCGCCGGCGTCACCTCCATCCTGAACTTCGCGCCGACCGTGCTGTCCGTGCCGGACGGCGTCGACGTGCGCAAGGTCGACCTCTCCATCGAGCTGCAGATCCTCGCCTTCCACGAGCAGCGCAAGGCCGGCGAGGAGGCCGCCTCCGACGGCGGTGTCCGGACCACCGCCGCGCGCGGCGACTCCGCCGACCAGGGACCCGACGGGGACGTACCCGCCGTGATGCCGGCATGAGTCTGCTCGTCGTCGGGCTGAGCCACCGCAGCGCCCCCGTCAGCGTCCTGGAGCGCGCCGCGCTGAGCGCGGACGCCCAGGTCAAGCTGGTCCAGGACACGGTCGCCGCCGAGCCGGCCACCGAGGCCGCGGTGCTCGCCACCTGCAACCGCATCGAGCTGTACGCCGACGTGGACAAGTTCCACGCCGGTGTCGCCGAGCTGTCCACGCTGCTCGCCCAGCACAGCGGGGTGGGCCTCGAGGAGCTCACGCCGTACCTGTACGTCCACTACGAGGACCGGGCCGTCCACCACCTGTTCTCGGTGGCCTGCGGGCTGGACTCCATGGTCGTCGGCGAGGGCCAGATCCTCGGCCAGATCAAGGACTCCCTGGCCAAGGCGCAGGACCTGCACAGCGCCGGACGGCTGCTGAACGACCTGTTCCAGCAGGCCCTGCGGGTCGGCAAGCGCGCCCACTCCGAGACCGGCATCGACCGCGCCGGGCAGTCCCTGGTCACCTTCGGCCTGGAGCAGCTCGCCGACGGCGCGGACGTCTCCGCCTGGGCGCGCGGCAAGAAGGCCCTGGTCATCGGGGCCGGCTCGATGTCCTCCCTGGCCGCGGCCACCCTCGCGCGGGCCGGCGTCGGCGAGATCGTCGTCGCCAACCGCACCCGGGAGCGCGCCGAGCGGCTCGCCGAGATCCTCACCGACGGCACCCACGTGCCGGCCCGCGCGGTACCGATGGACTCGGTGCCGGTCGAGCTGACACGTGCCGACGTCGTCGTGTCCTGCACCGGTGCCACCGGCCTCGTCCTGACCGCCGAGGACGTCGTCGGCGCGGTCGAGGGCCGCACCGGCCGGCCGGCCGCCTTCGACGGCACCGGGCGTACGGCACCCGCGCCCCGCACGGAGGCCGACGGCACCGACGCGCCGCGGACCCCGCTGCCGCCCTCCGGGGTCGGCACCGACGAGGAGTGCCCGCTCGACCTCGCCGCCGTGCAGGGAGGTTTCTCCGTGCACGGCGAGGCCGCCGTCGCCGGCATGGACGCGGCCACCCTGGAGCAGCACGCGGCCTGGGCGGCCGGAGGCGCCGTGGACCGCCGCGAGGCGACCCGCCGCAGCCCCGAGGCCGACGCCGAGCTGATCACCGCGCTCGCCGCGACCGCGGCCACCGTCGGCCGCATCCCCGAGCGCCGCAGGCCCGAACCGGTCGCCGAGACGCCCCGCCGGGCCCCCGTCCTCGCACTCCTCGACCTCGCCATGCCGCGGGACGTCGACGCCGCCGTGCACCGGCTCACCGGAGTACGGCTGGTGGACATCGAGTCGCTGGCGGAGGCCTCGGCCGACGCCCCCATGGCGGCCGACGTCGACCAGGTCCGCCGTATCGTCGCCGACGAGGTCACCGCCTTCGGGGCGGCGCAGCGGGCCGCGCACATCACGCCGACCGTCGTCGCCCTGCGCACGATGGCCGCCGACGTCGTGGCCGGCGAGATCGCCCGCCTGGAGGGCCGACTGCCCGGTCTGGACGACAAGCACCGCAGCGAGATCACGCAGACCGTGCGGCGCGTGGTCGACAAGCTGCTGCACGCCCCGACCGTACGGGTCAAGCAGCTCGCCGCGGAGCCCGGCGGCGCCGGGTACGCGGACGCCCTGCGGACCCTGTTCGACCTCGACCAGGAGACGGTGGCCTCCGTCTCCCGGGCCGAGGACAGCACCGAGAAGAACCGAGGCCCACGATGACTCAGCAGCCACTACGGCTCGGCACCCGGCGCAGCAGGCTCGCCATGGCCCAGTCCGGGCAGGTCGCGGACACCGTGCGCCAGGTGACCGGACGCCCCGTCGAACTCGTCGAGATCACCACGTACGGTGACGTCTCGCGCGAGGCGCTGTCGCAGATCGGCGGCACGGGTGTGTTCGTCACCGCGCTGCGCGACGCCCTGCTGCGCGGGGAGGTGGACTTCGCGGTGCACTCCCTGAAGGACCTGCCGACCGCCCAGCCCGAGGAGCTGGTCCTGGCGGCGGTCCCCCAGCGCGAGGACCCGCGCGACGTGCTCGTCGCCCGGCACGACCTCAAGCTCACCGACCTGCCGCGCGGCGCCCGCATCGGCACGGGCTCGGCCCGCCGGGCCGCCCAGCTGAACGCGTACGCCCGCGCCCACGGACTGGACATCGAGACGGTCCCGATCCGCGGCAACGTCGACACCCGCATCCGGTACGTGCACGACGGCGAGCTGGACGCGGTCGTCCTGGCCGCCGCCGGCCTGAGCCGCATCGGCCGCCTCGACGAGGTGACCGACTTCCTGTCGGTCGACACGGTTTTGCCCGCCCCCGGCCAGGGGGCCCTGGCGATCGAGTGCACCGCGGCCGACGCGGACCTCATCGCCGCGCTCGGCGAGCTCGACGACCCCTTCACCCGGGTCGCCGTCACCGCCGAGCGGTCCCTGCTCGCCGCCCTGGAGGCCGGTTGCTCCGCCCCTGTGGGCGCGCTGGCCGACCTTCCCCCGCTCACGGCTCCGCTGGAGCGCGGGAACCCCCAGGCCGAACGGCAGATTGTCAAGGAAATGCGCCTGCGTGGCGTCGTCGGAACCTCCGACGGCACGCGCACGGTGCAGCTGTCCACCACCGGTCCCGTGCCCGAGACGCACGACCAAGCGCTTGCGCTCGGTCGCGAACTCGCCACCGAGATGCTTGCCCAGGGCGCGGCCGGTCTGATGGGGGAGCGAGCACAGTGAGCCCCACCACCCTTCCCGCCGGCCTCGATCACGGGCACGTCACCTTCCTGGGTGCCGGACCCGGGGATCCGGGGCTGCTGACTCTGCGCGCCGTAGAGGCGCTGGCACACGCGGACGTCCTCGTCGCCGAGCACGAGGTGCTCGACGTCGTACGTCAGCACGCCAGGCAGGGCGTCGCCGAAGTGCACACGGACACGGGCCCCGACGGGGACACCGTCCCGGGCACAGGCACGCCCCAGCTGGCGGTGGTTGACGGCGCGTCAACGACCGCTGCGCTACCCGCGGTGCGGGATGCCGCACATCTTGTCATGGAGGCCGCGCGGGGCGGCAGGCGGGTCGTGCGTGCGGTGTCCGGGGACCCCGGGCTCGACACGTACGCCGCCGACGAGATGCTGGCCTGCGCCGCGGCCGGTGTGCCGTTCGAGGTCGTGCCCGGTATCGCGACGGCCGTCGGCGTGCCCGCGTACGCCGGTGTGCCGCTGCGGGACGCGCAGGGCACGGACGTCCGGTTCGTCGACGCGCGCACCGCGACCGACCGGTGCTGGACCGAGGTGGGCGCGTCGGACGGGACCGTCGTCGTGTCGACGACCCTCGACAGCGTGGCCGCCGCGGCCGGCGAGCTGGTGTCCGCCGGGCGCAAGCCCGACACCCCGCTCACGGTGACCGTCGCCGGCACCACCACCCGGCAGCGGACGTGGACCGCGACGCTCGGGACGATCGCCCAGACGCTGAAGCAGGCCAAGGTGCTGCCCTCGCCCGAGGGCGGCCGGCCGGTGATAGCCGTGGTCGGCGAGCGTTCCGCGGCCGCCCAGCGCGACCAGTTGTCCTGGTTCGAGTCCAAGCCGCTGTTCGGCTGGCGGGTGCTCGTGCCGCGGACGAAGGAGCAGGCGGCCTCGCTCTCCGACCAGCTGCGCTCCTACGGGGCCGTGCCGCACGAGGTGCCGACGATCGCCGTCGAGCCGCCGCGCACGCCCCAGCAGATGGAACGGGCCGTCAAGGGCCTCGTCACCGGCCGCTACGAGTGGATCGCGTTCACCTCGGTCAACGCGGTCAAGGCGGTCCGCGAGAAGTTCGAGGAGTACGGGCTCGACGCCCGTGCCTTCGCCGGGATCAAGGTCGCGGCGGTGGGCGAGCAGACCGCGAAGGCCCTGATCGCCTTCGGCGTGAAGCCGGACCTCGTGCCGAGCGGCGAGCAGTCGGCCGCCGGCCTGCTGGAGGACTGGCCGCCCTACGACCCGGTCTTCGACCCGATCGACCGCGTCTTCCTGCCGCGCGCCGACATCGCCACGGAGACCCTGGTCGCCGGGCTGATCGAGCTGGGCTGGGAGGTCGACGACGTCACGGCCTACCGGACCGTACGGGCCTCGCCGCCGCCGGCGGAGACCCGCGAGGCGATCAAGGGCGGCGGCTTCGACGCCGTGCTCTTCACGTCGTCGTCCACCGTCCGCAACCTGGTCGGTATCGCGGGCAAGCCGCACAACGTGACGGTGATCGCGTGTATCGGCCCGGCCACGGCCAAGACCGCCGAGGAGCACGGCCTGCGGGTGGACGTGATGGCTCCCGAGCCGTCCGTGCACAAGCTGGCGGAGGCCCTGGCCGACTTCGGTGCGCGGCGCCGTGCGGCGGCGCTCGACGCGGGCGACCCGGTGACGCGGCCGAGCGAGCGGCGGCCGGGGGCGCGGAGACGCCGGTCGACGACCTGACCGTGAGAGACGGCCCGCACCCGTGTATTCGGGTGCGGGCCGTTCGCGTCCCCTCCGTTCCGTCAGCGCCGGGAGGCGGTGGCGTACGGGAGGAAGGCCGTCCAGGTGGTGGGGGTGAGGGCGAGGCGGGGGCCGTCCGGGTCCTTGGAGTCACGGACCAGGATCGTGCCGGGGGCGGCGGCGACCTCGACGCAGTCGGGGCCGCTGGACGTGCTGTAACTGCTCTTTATCCACTCCAGCTTCATGTCTCTCCCAGCACTATCTCGATGAGGGCCACCGACTCCCGTGGGCTGAGAGCCTGCGCCCGGATGATTCCATACTGGATCTCCAGGAGCTGCACCTCTTTCGGCTCCGTGATCACACGGCTGATGTGCGCCACCTCGACATGACCGGCCGCGGTGCCGTCCCGGAGCCTCAGCAACCTGAATGAGCCGTCGAGTCCCGAGTTCTCCTCGCGGCCCAGGGGCAGTACCTGGAGGTCGACGTTGCGGAACGCGGCGACTTCCAGCAGCCGTTCGAGTTGTCCACGCATCACCATCCTGCCTCCGATGGGCCGACGAAGCGTCGACTCGCACTGGACGAAACTGAAGGCGGCCCGGCCCGCCCGGTCGTCGACGATCTCCTGCCGTGCCACGCGCGCCGCGACCTGCTGCTCCAACTGGTCGGCGGTGAAGGGCGGTCGCCGGGCACCGAGCACCGCCCGTGCGTACGCCTCCGTCTGCAACAGCCCATGGATGACGGAGTTGTTGTAGGCGCCCAGCTCCACCGCCTCCGCCTCCAGCCGCTTCAGGTCCCGTACCTTCTTCGGGTACCGGACCTCCGCCACGTCCCGCTTCATCGCGGCGATCTTCCCGCCCGCGCGCAGCGCCCGGTCCGCCGCGTCCAGGTACTCCGGACGGGGAATGCGCCGGCCCCGCTCCACCGCGGAGACCAGTTCCTCGCCGTACCCCATGGCCGCCGCCAGCTCCGCCTGGGTGAGCCCGGACGTCTCCCGCCACACCTTCAACTGCCGGGCGACCGTGCGCATCACGGCCCCCGCCTCCTCGTCGTCCAGTTCCGTCTCCCAGCCGCTCATGCCATCACCCCTTCCCCGGACCAACTCGGTGCCGGTGCGCGGGGTCACCCCGGACGGCCCGGACAGAGGCCGGACAGATCCGCTCGTGCCGGAGCCTGGAAACACGTCGTGCGGCGGTGCGCGGAGCGGGGCTGCGGGCGGTAAAAAGACCAAAGAACCCAGGGAAAAAACCAACCAACCAAACCAAACCCGGCATCCGTCACTCGGCTGGGTGAATGTGGTCGGTCCGGCTGGCGTAACGGCCCGTCGAGCGTGCAGGCTCAGCCCGAGGTGGTCGCGGCATATGCGCCGGACGGCCGCACTCGACAACCGCACACATGCAACGGCCCCCGCCGGGACTGCAATCCCGATGCGAGGGCCTGACCATCGAGGAAGAATGAGGCTTCCCCATGGCTGAGCACAAGCCTATCGCTGCCGTGCCCCCGAAGCAGGAGCTTCGGCGCACCACCACCCCCTCCGGGGTCACCCACGTACGCACGTACCAGTCCGGGCAGTACGTCGTCGTCGGCAATCACCTCGCCCAGCACCGTCAGCTCTCGCTGACCGCCATCGGGCTCGCGACCCACATCTTCTCGGTGCCCGAGGGCACGCCGGTCGACATCCGCAGCCTCACCGACCGCTTCCCCGAGGGCCGGGACCGGATCGCTTCCGCCCTGCGCGAGTTGGAGGCGCACGGCTATCTGCGCCGGGTCCGCGAGCACACCGAGTCCGGTCGCCTGGTCACCCGCACGTACGCCCACCACGCCCCGGTGACGGCGGCGGCCGTCACGCCGCTGCGCGTGGCGGAGCGTCCCCCGGCCCGGCGCCGGGCCGTCGAGCGGCAGCCGGTGGCACGCGGGGACGTGCGGGCCGCTCCCGAGGAGGGCGACCAAGCGCCTCCCCCTCCGACGCCCCCGGCTGAAGCGCCCCCCGCGCAGCCGACGGCACCCCGTGACCCCCGGCACGACAGGGCTGCCGCCCTGCTGGCGGGCCTGCGCCGCGCGGACGACCGCCTGATCCTCTCGCGCCGGGATGTCGACCGGCTGACGCCGGCCGTCACCGCGTGGCTCGACAACGGGGTCTCGGCCGTCATGATCCAGCACGCGCTGACCGACAACCTGCCGATCGAGTTGAGGAACCCGGCGCGGCTGATCGGTTACCGGCTCGACGCCCTGCTGCCGGTGGCGCTGCCACCCCGTCCCGCGCCGTCGCCGCCGCTCGCGGACGGCAGGAGGGAGCGCCCCCTGCCCCTCCAGACCTGCGACGGCTGCGAACGGGCCTTCCGTGCCGCCCAGCCTGGTCGGTGCCGGGACTGCCGTTCCGTCGCCGTGCCCGCACCACCGCAGGTGGCGTGAGCGGGGTCAGCGGCAGAGGGCCTCGATGTCCTCGGCGAAGGTCGGGAACTCGGCGCGGGCCTCGTCCACGACGACCTGGGCCGGGCGGCGGGGCGTCGTGGCGTGGCGCTCCGCGAGGGCGGTGAGGGCCGCATCCGGGCGGGGCTCCCCGACCCCGAACTGCACGGCCTCCATGGGGCCGCAGCCGTCGGCCAGCATCCACAGGAAGTCCGAGAGGTTCCCCGCGACCACGCCGACCTCGCCCTCCGAGCCCATGAACACCACGGGCTGCTCGACGAGGGGGCGGCCCGGGCGCACGAGCCACAGGGCCGCGAGGCCGCCCGTCCCGTCCTGCCCGAACACGCGGTAGGCGGTGCCGTCGAGTTCACCGTTCCCCGTCCACTGGCGCAGCCAGCCGGTGGTCTCCTCGGCCGGTTCGAAGGCGTCGTAGGGCTCGAAGTCGATGCCCTCGCCGTCGGCGTAGTCGATCTCCGTGCACGCCAGTTCCGCGAGGGGCGCGGGGAGGGTGCGGTCGTCTTCTGTCGTCGTCCGGTCCACGCATGCACGGTAGGGGGCGGGACTGACAACGGGGTCCGCCGGGCCGACTGTGCGTCGGCAAAGGCACGGGTGGGGCGGGCGTAGCGTAGAGGTATGACGACGTACGGATCCTTCCCCGGTACTCGGCCGCGGCGTCTGCGGACCACCCCCGCCATGCGGCGCATGGTCGCCGAGACCCGGCTGCACCCCGCCGACCTCATCCTCCCGGCCTTCGTGCGGGAGGGTGTCAGTGAGCCGGTGCCGATCGAGGCGATGCCCGGCGTCGTCCAGCACACGCGGGACAGCCTGAAGAAGGCCGCCGCGGAGGCCGTCGCGGCCGGTGTCTCCGGGATCATGCTGTTCGGGGTGCCGGAGGAGAGCAAGAAGGACGCCGTCGGCACGGCGGGCACCGATCCGGACGGCATCCTCCAGGTCGCCCTGCGGGACGTGCGGGCCGAGGTCGGCGACGACCTGCTCGTCATGTCCGACCTGTGCCTGGACGAGACCACCGACCACGGGCACTGCGGGGTCCTCGACGAGCACGGGCGCGTCGACAACGACGCCACCCTGGAGCGGTACGCCGAGATGGCCCAGGTGCAGGCCGACGCGGGCGCCCATGTCGTCGGGCCCAGCGGCATGATGGACGGGCAGATCGGCGTCATCCGGGACGCGCTCGACCAGATCGGGCGCGAGGACGTCGCCATCCTCGCCTACACCGCCAAGTACGCGTCCGCGTTCTACGGCCCCTTCCGGGAGGCCGTCGGCTCGTCCCTCAAAGGCGACCGCAAGACCTACCAGCAGGACCCGGCGAACGCCCGGGAGTCCCTGCGCGAGCTGGCGCTCGACCTGGAGGAGGGCGCCGACATGGTGATGGTCAAGCCGGCCGGGCCCTACCTCGACATCCTGGCGCGGGTCGCCGACGCGGTGGACGTGCCGGTGGCCGCCTACCAGATCTCCGGCGAGTACTCGATGATCGAGGCCGCCGCCGAGAAGGGCTGGATCGACCGCGACCGGGCCATCATGGAGTCGCTGACCGGCATCCGGCGCGCGGGCGCGCGGAACATCCTCACCTACTGGGCGACGGAGGTCGCGCAGAAGCTCGGCCGTCAGTAGCGGCGCCGAGCGACGGGCCGTTGTCGGCCGCCGCCTTCGACGGGCCCTCGTCGCGCAGGCCCTTGCCGTCCTCGCACGCGGTGAGCGCGAGGGTGGCGGCCGCCACCAGCGTGGCGGCGGTGAGCCGGGCGCGGAAGCGTGGGGGGTGTGCGGACATCGAGGCCCTCCGTGACTAGGGGCTGGGATCGTGCCCACACTGCTCGATCGGCGAGGGCGCTCGCTACCCCGTACGGGAAACCTGGGACGCCTGAGGCGACCGCACGTCTCTGACCTGCGGGGATGTGAGGGGCCGGGACGTGATCGTGGGACGCCCGGGCCGCTCCGTCCGTATCGCGGAAAGGTCGTTGTACAGGGCATATGGATCTCTAGGCTGCCGGGCAGGGAAGCGCACCCGTCGCCTCAGCCGAAGGAGCCGTCCGATGACCGTCGCCGAGCCCGCGCCCGCAACCCCCCGCACTCCGGCGGCTCCGGCGGCCGTACCGCCGCTCGCGGCGCGGACCACCGCCGTCGGCGGATCGCCCGTCCGGGACATCCTCGCCGTCACCGCCCGGCCCGAGGTCATCAACTTCGCGGGCGGCCTGCCCGCGCCCGAGCTGTTCGACCGTCAGGCCGTCGCCGCCGCCTTCCAGTCCGTGCTGACCGAGGTGCCCGAGCGGGCGCTCCAATACTCCACGACCGAGGGCGAACCCGCCCTGCGCGCCGGGCTCGCCGCCCGGACGACCGCCCAGGGCCTGGCCACGGACGCCGACGACCTCCTCGTGACGACCGGCTCCCAGCAGGGCCTGTCCCTCCTCGCGACCGCGCTGCTGGAACCCGGCGACACCGTGCTCGTCGAAGAGCCCTGCTATCTGGCGGCACTTCAGGCGTTCGGGCTCGCCGGGGCGCGGATCGTGGCCGTGCCCGGTGACGCGGACGGCGTGGACCCCGACGCGCTGGACGAACTCGTCGCCCGGGAACGGCCCAAGCTCTTCTACACCGTTCCCACCTTCCAGAACCCGACCGGCCGGACCCTGCCCGCCGACCGCCGGGCCGCCGTCGCCCGGGTCGCCGCGAAGCGCGGGCTGTGGATCGTCGAGGACGACCCGTACGGCGAACTGCGGTACGAGGGCGAGCGCGTGCCCTGGATCGCCTCCCACCCGGGCGCCGAGGACCGCACCGCGCTGCTCGGCTCCTTCTCCAAGGTGATGGCGCCGGGGCTGCGGCTGGGCTGGCTGCGTGCCCCGGCCGCGCTGCGCAGGGCGTGCGCGGTCGCCAAGCAGGCCGCCGACCTGCACACCCCGACCGTCAACCAGCTCGTCGCCGCGCGCTGCCTGCCCGGCCTCGACCCCCATGTCGCCGGGGTCCGCGAGGTCTACCGCGTCCGCCGCGACGCCCTGCTGGCCGGGCTGCCGGACACGCTCCCGCAGGGCTCGGTCTGGCAGCGGCCCGAGGGCGGCATGTTCGTCTGGGTCCGGCTGCCCGCCTCGTACGACACCACCGCGCTGCTGCCCCAGGTGGTGCGGCACGACGTCGCCTACGTCCCCGGGGCGCCCTTCTACGCCGGGGAGCCGGACCGGTCCACGCTGCGGCTGTGCTTCGTGACGCAGACGCCCGAGGAGATCGCGGAGGGGCTGCGGCGGCTGGGGGAGGGGCTGCGCTCCTGAGTCCGGCGGGCGGGGCTCAGTCCCACCAGAAGGACCAGGCGGGCTGACCGAGCACCCGGGTCCCGGCGTAGGCGCGCACGCTCGGGTCGCCGCTCTGCAGGATGTTGTCCGGGCAGAACGCGAAGTGCTCGGCGGCGACGGCCTCCGCCTCGGCCGGGGTGAGCGGCGGCGCGGCGACGGAGACCAGCAGGTGGTCGAAGCCCAGCGCCACCACGCGTATCCCGAAGCGGTCCTCCCAGGAGCGGAGCACCGCGCACAGGCGCGCGGTGTCGCCCTCGTGGTTCACCGGGCCCGACCAGCCGATCGCCGCCGGGATGTCCGCGCTGCGGCGGGCCGGGACGAGGGCCAGCCGGGGGTCCTCCAGCAGGCCGCCGCTCTCCACCAGTTCGTCCACGAGCGTCATCGCCACCGCGTCCGGGTCCTGCGGCGAGTCGGGACCGGGGTCGGCGGCGCCGGCCTCGGTCAGGCCGGGCCAGTCCTGGCCGGTCTCCCCGGCGGCGTACTCCTCCCACAGGTCGGCCAGGACCTCGTCGGCGTCATGGTCCCCCGGGTACGACATCGCGTCGGGCGCCAGCTCCCACTCCTGCGGGCCGCCCTGCCCGCCGCCCGCGTCGACGACGACCGGCAGCAGTCCGGCGGACCGCCGGGCCGGGGCCAGCTCCGCCCAGTCGCCGGGCGCGGCCGGCGCGTCCGCGAGCCACAGCAGCGGCTCGGGCCAGACGCCCTGGTGGGTGGTGTCGACGAGCCGCCCGGGCGGGAGTCGGAGGCCGAGGGCGGCCCCGGTGGGGTCGCTCATGAGCTTCGGCAGCGGGTTGGGAAGAGTCGCCATGCCGGTGACTGTAGGGGGCGGCACTGACACTCACCGCGCGATCCGGCTGTCGAAGCACTCCTCGCCGCCCCCGGCGGCCGGGTCGAAGCAGGCCCGGACGACGCTGCCCGGCGTGGCCGCCGTCATCGGCGTGTAGACGTACGAGTCCGCGTCGACGCCGTCCTCGATGCGCACGCCGCGCACCCGGTCCTCCGCCGTCCCGGCGCCCGGGGCCGCCGACATCTCCAGCCGGTCACCGATCCGCGTCCCCCACATCCGGGCCCAACTCGTGCCGCACTCCTGGCTGTAGCGCAGCTCCAGCCAGGCGCCGGTCGCCGTCCGGTAGGCGGCGAGGGTCCGCGGCGCGCCCGCGCACTTCATCCGCATCGGGCTCTTGCCCTCGCAGACCGCGCCCCGGCAGCGCGGCCCCGTCGCGGACGGGGGCGGTGACAGCGCGGCTCCCGGTCCGCCGCCCCGGCCCGGCAGGAGCAGGGCCACCGCAGCCAGGGCGCCCACGACCACGGCGGACACCGAGGCCAGCACGGCGGCGAGCGTCGCCCGGCGGTACGCGGAGCCGTCCCGCACCGGGTGCCGTGCTCCGGCGGGCGCGGGCTGTTCCGGAGCGGGCGGTGCCGGCCGCGACACCGGTTCCACGCGCTCCGCCGCCCGGCCGCTGCCCTCCGACTCGGCGATCTCCCACAGCGCCAGGCAGCGCCCCTCCGGTTCCCCGGCGAGACGGCACAGCTCCCGCACCGCCTCGCGCGGGGCGAGCGTACGGCCGTTGAGGTAGCGGTCCCAGGAGGACTTGCTGAACGTGGTCTTGGCGGCGAGACCGGCCAGGCTCAGCCCGGTGCGGTCCTTCAACTCCCGCAGGGCGCCCGCGAGCCGGGCCCGCTCCGGCGACGGCGGCGGCGTCGGTGACGTCATCCCCGCAGCGCCTTCCAGGTGTGCGGCCCGACGATGCCATCCACCACGAGACCGTCCCGCCGCTGGAGTTCCCTCACCGCGCGCCGCGTCACCGGACCGAAGATCCCATCGACCGCGCCCGGCGCGAGACCGGCCCGGCGCAGCAGGCACTGCGCCTCGGCGACGTCCGGTCCGGCCTGGCCCTGGGCGAGGATGGCGTCCCGGGTGCGGCTGAGGCCCGCGTACCAGTGGCCGTCGACCCGTTCCAGGCGGCAGGTGTAGAGCGGTGCCGTGGCCGAGGCGGGCGCCGGAGACGGTACGTCGGTGGCCACGAGTGCGGCGGGCGGCCGGCCCTGCTCACCGCCGCTCAGCCGGACGACGAGGAGCACGGCCGTGGAGAGCGCCAGCACCAGCGCCACGGCCCCGGCGGCCAGGGCGATCCGCGGCGAACGGCCGGGTGGGCGCGGCTCGTCGGGGCCGTCCGGCGCCACGAGCGGGTCCACGTCCGGGTCCACGTCCGGGCCCGCTTCCGGCTCCGGGTCCGAGTTCGGCTTTGGGGCAGGCGGTCCGTCGGGTCCGGCGCGTCCGGTGTGCCACGCCTCCGCCGCCACCTCGCGCAGCGCGAGCAGCCGCGTCGGATCCTCCCCGACGGCCCGCGCCAGCGCCTCGACGGCCTCCCCGGGCGGCAGCGAACGGCCGCCCAGATACCGCTCCCAGGACTTCTGGCTGTACCCGGTGCGTGCCGCGAGCTGCCGCAGACTCAGCCCGCTGTGGTCCTTCACACGGCGTGTGCACACCACGAACCGGCGTACACGCGGATCCAGTTCCGCGGGCAGCGCTGCCCAACGCGACATGTTCCCCCCATTCGCGTTCACGGTGCGGGCCCGCGGTCCGTGGTCAGTGGCCCCCGCGCCCCCCGCCGCATTCTGCATCAGCAACCACGACCCGCACCGGAGGCCGGTTCCGGCAGTGACGGCGATTCGGCCACCGCCCGGCCGCGGGCGTCCCGCCGTGACGTCCCGGCGCGCCGCGTTCCCGCAGGTCGCGGCGTGGGACGTCCCGCGACGACGTCACTTCCGCGGCGGTCGTGGCACCCGGCCGGCGGCAGGCCCCAGGCTCGTATCGCCAGCCAGGCGGCACCGGCCGCCATCTGACCGAGATCGAGAGGGACACGTATGCGACCGAATGTCTGGACCAGGACCCTCGTCGGCGTCACCGCCGTCGCCGGCCTCGCCGCCGGCAGCCTCGCGACCGCCGGGACGAGCTTCGCGGCGCCGGACAGGCAGCCGGCGGTGAGCTCCGACGTCAGCGTCCTCGCGGTGAACAACCTCGGACTGAGCACGGCCGAGGCGAAGAAGGTCCAGAGCTGGCTCAAGGAGTACTGGGGCTACACCGGGGCGATCGACGGACAGCTCGGCACCAACAGCTGGAAGGCGTTCCAGCGCTGCCTCAAGCAGTACTGGGGCTACAACGACTCGATCGACGGTGTCGTCGGGCCGAACACCATCAAGGCGCTCCAGCGGCTGCTCAGGAACTACGGCTACACCGGCGCCATCGACGGGGTCGCCGGGTCCGGCACCAAGGCGGCGTTCAAGCGCTTCGCCAACGCCTGAGCACGCGCCGGCCTTTCACGGACGCGGCCCGTCCTCTTCCGTATCGGAGAGGACGGGCCGCGTGCCCGCGTGTTCGGGCGAGGTCAGAGGCGCTCGGGCGTCCGGATGCCCAGCAGGGACATGCCCTTGGTCAGTGTGCGGGCCGTCAGGTCGCACAGGAACAGGCGGTTCTCCACCTGCGCGGACGTCTCGGCCTTCAGCACCGGGCACTTGTCGTAGAACGTGGTGTACAGCGACGCCAGCTGGTACAGGTACGCGGCCACCTTGTGCGGGGCGTACTCCGCCGCCGCCTCGAAGACCGTGTCCCCGAACGCGTCCAGGTGCAGGCCCAGCGCCCGCTCCGCCGCGTGGAGCTCCAGCTCGGGGTGCGCGGCGGGCCGGACCTCGCCGGCCTTGCGCAGGATCGACTGGATCCGGGCGTAGGCGTACTGGAGGTAGACGGACGTGTCGCCGTTCAGCGAGACCATCTGGTCCAGGTCGAACTTGTAGTCCCGGCTGGGGGACGTGGACAGGTCGGCGTACTTCACCGCGCCGATGCCCACCTGCGCGGCCCGCTCCTGGATCTCGTCCTCGGTGAGGTCCTGCGCCTTCTCCCGGACGACCTCGGCGGCCCGCTGCACCGCCTCGTCCAGCAGGTCCTCCAGCCGTACGGTCTCGCCCTCACGCGTCTTGAACGGCTTGCCGTCCGCGCCGAGCACGGTGCCGTAGCCCATGTTGTGCGCGGTGACGTCGTCGCCCAGCCAGCCGGCCCGGCGGGCGGTCTCGAAGACCATCTTGAAGTGCAGCGACTGACGCACGTCCACCACGTACAGCAGCGTCGTCGCGTGCAGGTCCTGGACCCGGTTGCGGATCGCGGTCAGGTCGGAGGCCGCGTAGCCGAAGCCGCCGTCCGCCTTCTGCACGATCAGCGGGACCGGCTGGTCGTCCTTGCCCCGGATGTCGTCGAAGAACACGACGAGCGCGCCCTCGGAGCGCACCGCGACACCCATCTCCTCCAGGAGGCGGGCCGTCTCCGGCATGCCGTCGTTGTACGCGGACTCGCCGACGATCTCGTCGTCGCGGATCTCCATGTCGAGCTTCTCGAAGACCGAGTAGAAGTAGACCTTCGACTCGTCCACGAACTGCTGCCACAGCTCCAGGGTCTCCTTGTCGCCGGACTGCAGGGCGACGACCCGCTTGCGGGCCCGCTCCTTGAAGTCGTCGTCGGCGTCGAAGAGCGCCCGCGAGGCCTTGTAGACGCGGTTCAGGTTCGACATGGCCTCCTGGCCGTCGACCTCCGACGGCGGCGCCAGCTCGCCCGGGTGCTCCATCAGGTACTGGATGAGCATGCCGAACTGCGTGCCCCAGTCGCCGATGTGGTGCCGGCCGATCGTCCTCTCGCCGGTGAAGTCGAGCATGCCCCGCAGGGCGTCGCCGATCACCGCGGAACGCAGGTGGCCGACGTGCATCTCCTTGGCCACGTTCGGCTGGGCGTAGTCGATGACCGTGACACCGGGCTCGGCCTTGGGTGCCACGCCGAGCCGGTCGCCGTCGGCGTACCGCGCGGCCAGGTTCTCCACGATGGCGCGGTCCGCGAGCGTGATGTTGAGGAAGCCGGGCCCGGAGACCTCGACGTCCTGGATCACGTCACCGGTGGTGATGCCCGCGACGACCTGGCCGGCCAGCTCCCGAGGGTTCGACCTGGCCTTCTTGGCGAGGGCGAGGATGCCGTTCGCCTGGTAGTCCGCCCGGTCGCTGCGTCGCAGCAGCGGGTCGACGTCGGTCGCCTCCGGCAGGGTGGCCGAGAGGGCGGACGTGAGCTGCTGCTCGACAGAAGCGCTGAGGGGCGTGACCGAGGCCATGGGATGGGATGCCGTTCTCCTCGTGGGACGGATAGACCCAGCCAGTATCCCATGGGTGGTAAAGCCGTTTTCTCGAGCGCGAGACCGTCTGGGAGAATGACGTGTCGGCCGCGGACGTGCGGCTGCCCTGTGGAGAAAGAAGGACGTGCCGATCGTGGCTCAGAGCACCGAGACCACTGACTGGGTCTCCCGTTTCGCGGATGAGGTCATCGAGGAGTCGGAGCGTCGGGCCCCGGGCAAACCGGTCGTCGTCGCGTCCGGTCTCTCCCCGTCCGGCCCCATCCACCTGGGCAACCTGCGCGAGGTCATGACCCCGCACCTGGTCGCCGACGAGATCCGCCGCCGGGGCCGCGAGGTCCGGCACCTGATCTCCTGGGACGACTACGACCGCTACCGCAAGGTCCCGGCCGGCGTCCCCGGCACGGACGAGTCGTGGGCCGAGCACATCGGCAAGCCGCTGACCTCGGTCCCCGCCCCGAAGGGCTCCCCGTACCCGAACTGGGCCGAGCACTTCAAGGCCGCGATGGTCGAGTCGCTGGCCGAGCTGGGCGTGGAGTTCGACGGCATCAGCCAGACGGAGCAGTACACCTCGGGCGTCTACCGCGAGCAGATCCTGCACGCCATGAAGCACCGCGGCGACATCGACGCGATCCTCGCCCAGTACCGCACCAAGAAGGCCCCGGCGAAGAAGCAGCAGAAGCCCCTCGACGAGGCCGAGCTGGAGGCCGCCGAGGGCTCCGGCGCCGCCGCCGAGGACGACGGCAGCTCCGGCTCCGCCGGCTACTTCCCGTACAAGCCGTACTGCGGCAACTGCGAGAAGGACCTCACCACCGTCACCTCGTACGACGACGACACCACCGAGCTGTCGTACACGTGCGACGCGTGCGGCTTCGCGGAGACCGTGCGGCTCGAGGAGTTCAACCGCGGCAAGCTGGTCTGGAAGGTCGACTGGCCGATGCGCTGGGCCTACGAGGGCGTGATCTTCGAGCCGAGCGGCGTCGACCACTCATCGCCGGGCTCGTCGTTCCAGGTCGGCGGGCAGATCGTCGGCATCTTCGGCGGCGAGCAGCCCATCGGCCCGATGTACGCCTTCGTCGGCATCAGCGGCATGGCGAAGATGTCGTCGTCCAAGGGCGGCGTGCCCACCCCGGCCGACGCGCTGAAGATCATGGAGCCGCAGCTGCTGCGCTGGCTGTACGCCCGCCGCCGCCCCAACCAGTCGTTCAAGATCGCCTTCGACCAGGAGATCCAGCGGCTCTACGACGAGTGGGACAAGCTCGACGCCAAGGTCGCCGACGGCACCGCGCTGCCCGCCGACGTCGCGGCGCACTCCCGCGCCGTCGGCACCGCCGCCGGTGAGCTGCCCCGCACGCCCCGCCCGCTGCCGTACCGCACCCTCGCGTCGGTCGCGGACATCACCGCCGGGCACCAGGACCAGGCGCTGCGCATCCTCTCCGAGCTCGACCCGGAGAACCCGCTGTCCGACCTGGACGAGGCCCGCCCGCGCTACGACAAGGCCGAGGCCTGGATCAACACGCACGTCCCCGCCGACCAGCGGACCATCGTGCGCGACGAACCCGACACCGAGCTGCTGAAGTCCCTCGACGACGCGTCCCGGCAGTCGCTGCGGCTCCTGCTCGACGGGCTCGCCGAGCACTGGTCGCTCGACGGCCTGACCCACCTCGTGTACGGCGTGCCCAAGGTGCAGGCCGGCTTCTCCGCGGACGCCACGCCCAAGGAGCTGCCGCCGGAGATCAAGACCGCCCAGCGGTCGTTCTTCGCCCTGCTCTACCACCTGCTGGTGGGCCGGGACACCGGGCCGCGCCTGCCCACGCTGCTGCTGGCGGTCGGTCAGGAGCGGGTGAGGACCCTGCTCGGGGACTGACGCCGGCACCTACGCGATGGGGGCGCCCGGTGAACACCGGGCGCCCCCATCAGCGTGTGCGGAACGGTCTAGGCGATGTGGTCCTCCTCCAGCTCCGCCGAGTGGCGCTGCTGGAACCGTTCGGCCAGGGTCTTCAGGTCGCTGGGGCTCAGCGACGTCCCGTACGTCGCCTCGATGTTGTCGCCGAGCACCCGCGGCGTCGGGTAGCTGCCGTCTATCGACTGACGGAAGACCTGGTAGTAGTCCTCCTCCGACGGCTCCGGGGCCGGCGTGCCGCCGCCCTCGCCGAGCTGCCGGGTACGGGCCGACGTCACCGGGATCGGGAACGTGCCGGTGTCCTCCGGGGAGGGCTCCTGAAGCGGGGGCTCCTCCTCGTACTGGTCCCGGTACTGCTCGGCCTGCTGCTGCTCCGCGTACCAGTCCTCCAGGTGCCCCTGCGGGTCGTACTGGGCGTCATAACCGCCGTGGTACTCCACCTGCCGGGGCGTGTTGAACCAGTCCTGCACGTACTCCGGCTCGGGCTCCGGCTCCGGCGGCCCCGCCGGGCCCGCCTGCCGGGGGATCGAGGCGGCCACCGCCGGACGTTCCGCGCCGCCCAGGGCCACCGGGCCGGCCGCCGAGTGCACCGCCTCCCGCGGAGGCGCCGGGGGCAGCAGCGCCGGCTCGATGCCCGCCGCCGCCAGGCCCGCCGGGGCCGTCTCCGCCAGCGGGACGCCGTACCGCGCCAGCCGCAGCGGCATCAGGGACTCCACCGGGGCCTTGCGGCGCCAGGCACGGCCGAAGCGCGAACGCAGCCGCGCCTGGTAGACCAGCCGCTCCTGCTCCAGCTTGATCACCTGCTCGTAGGAGCGCAGCTCCCACAGCTTCATACGGCGCCACAGCAGGAACGTCGGCACCGGCGACAGCAGCCACCGGGTGAGGCGGACGCCCTCCATGTGCTTGTCGGCCGTGATGTCGGCTATCCGGCCGATCGCGTGCCGCGCCGCCTCCACCGAGACCACGAACAGGATCGGGATGACGCCGTGCATGCCGACGCCCAGCGGGTCCGGCCAGGCCGCCGCGCCGTTGAAGGCGATCGTCGCGGCCGTCAGCAGCCAGGCCGTCTGACGCAGCAGCGGGAAGGGGATGCGGATCCACGTCAGCAGCAGATCCAGGGCCAGCAGCACGCAGATGCCCGCGTCGATGCCGATCGGGAACACATAGCTGAAGTTCCCGAAGCCCTTCTCGATGGCCAGCTCGCGGACGGCCGCGTACGAACCGGCGAAGCCGATACCGGCGATGATCAGGGCGCCGAAGACGACCACGCCGATGAGAACGCGGTGCATCCGAGTCAGCTGCGGTGGCCCGGCCACTCGTACTCCCCTCCCCATGCGTGTTGTTGCGCGCAACAGAGTGGCACATCCGGACGGTGCCCGTGCCCCCGGACCGGCACGAGCCCGGTCCCCGAGGGGAACCGGGCCCGGTCAACCTCCCCCGCTGAGCTGCGTGTTGTGACGCAGCGGTGGGCGGGGTGTGACAGTCAGCTCTTCTTCGACGCTGACGGGGAAGGGGAGCCCGACGCGTCCTTCGACGCGCCGGCCGAGGGAGACTTCGACGCCGGCTTCGAAGGCGCGCTGCTCGGCGTGCCCGCGTCACCGCCTGCGCCGTTGGCCTTCGCGACCGCCGCCACGGCCTCCTTCAGCGCCTTCTGCGCCAGCTTGTTCAGCTTGTCGCCGTCCGGGGTCTTCTCACCGGCCAGACCGGCGCCGTTGTAGTCGACGGTGACCACGACGTTCTCGGTACGGGCGACGACCGTCTCCTGCTTGAAGGAGCCTTCCTTCTTCTTCAGGTCGTAGCGCACCGCCGTCGCCTCGTCGCCGACGCCCTGCACAGGCTCCGACTTCGTGTTCTTCGCGCCGGTCACCGACCGGGCGTCCTGCGCCTGCGCCCGGTAGTACTCCTGCGCCAGCTTGTCGCCCGCGCCCCGCGAGGCGTCCGACTCGAAGCGCAGCAGGGAGACGTTGAGCCAGCGGAACTGCGAGCCCTTCACCCCGTTGTTGTCGAGGCTGCTCCAGGAGCAGGAGCCCCGCGTCGACGTGTCGTCGGAGGAGCCCTTCTTACCGGACTTGGCCTTCGGCACCAGGTCGTCCAGCGTCTTCCCGGACAGCACCTTGCACGCCTCCGGCAGCGCCTTGTACGCGGCGGCCTGCACGGTCGGCGACGCGCTCGCCGCCGGCGACGACGCCGAGGACTTCGCCCCGCCGTCCCCGCCCTCGGCCGCCTTGTCACCGGAACCGGAGTCCGAGGAGCAGCCCGCGGCCACCAGCATCACCGGGACGGCCGCGGCGCAGACAAGGGCACGGCGCAGACCCTTCGCCCGCTGCTCACGCTGGTCACGCCGGTCAAGCTGATCTCGCATCGCTGCTCGCTGCATGGTTCCTTCACTCATGACTGCCACTCGTGGTTCCTGCGGTCGGATCGGGTCCGAGGGGCCACGGTACGCGGTGAAGAAGGTGTGCGGTCTCGTTTCGGTTACGTCGCGGAAGGGGGTGAAGTGGTGTGCGGGCGGCGCTAGTCGCCCAGTGCGTCGGCCAGTCGCGCGGCCAGTTTCTGGGCCCTGTCCTGCATTTCCTCGCTGTCGGGCACGGCGCCGACGGTCATCGGCTGCTCCTCGTACTCGATCGTGACGATCACGTTGGACGTGCGGAACGCCACAGTCACCTTGCGCTGCTGGGCCGTCGAACCGGACGTGTCGAGCGCGTCGTCGAGGAACGCCTCGTCCCCGAGGTCCTCCAGCACGCGCGGCTGGAGTTCGGGCGGGGTGCCGCCGGACGCGGAGGTGGAGGAGGACGGCGAGGAGGGCGCCGAGGACGAGCCCGAGGGCGAACCGGACGGCGACGGCGTGGAGGAGCCGGTCACCTCGGCGCCCGGCGTGACGGTGCTCACCGGCTCGGGCAGGTCGGCGGCGTCCCGCTGCCGCGCGAACAGCCGCTCCGCCTCGCTGTCGTCGCTGGTCGCGGAGTCGTACGCCACGACCCGCTCGAAGTTGACGACGAGGTGGTCGGTGGCCTGCGCCGACTCGACCTTCCAGCGGCAGCCGACCTTGCGGTCCGTGTCGAAGGTGAGGGCCGGGGTGCCCTCGTACGCCTTCTCGCGGCGCTTCTCGTCGGTCATCTCCCGTATGCCGGGCAGCAGCTCGTCGAGGGTGTCCTCGCCGACCGTGCCGCAGGGCTCGGGCAGATTGCGGTACCGGCCGGGCTCGGCCACCGCGCTCGCGGTGCCGGAGTCGCCGGGGTTGGAGTCGTCGGTGGTGCCGCCCTCGCCGGAGCCGCCGGTGCAGCCGGCCAGCAGCACCGCGAGGAGCGCGGCGACGCCGGATACGTACGCCTTCCGCTGCACGGTGAGGCTCCTCTCGACGGTGCGGTGTGGCCGGTGTGTTCGCCGGTCCCTCAGTGTCCCCGCTGGTTAATCGCTTGCCGCGCGGGGGCGCCCCCTGCAGACAATGTGTATCGCACGCACTGCTGTGAACGCCGGTCCGCTGTCCCATTTCGTCGACCTTGGCGCCAGTTTTGCTATTTCAGACTTGTATGTGTTTTCCGGGGGATTGAGGACGCTATGTCGTACGTGGAGATGCCGGGCGCGAAGGTGCCCATCCGTATGTGGACCGACCCGGCGACGGTCGAGGAGTCCGCGCTCCAGCAGTTGCGGAACGTCGCGACGCTGCCGTGGATCAAGGGCCTCGCCGTGATGCCGGACGTGCACTACGGCAAGGGCGCGACGGTCGGCTCCGTCATCGCCATGCACGGGGCCGTGTGCCCGGCGGCGGTCGGCGTGGACATCGGCTGCGGGATGTCGGCGGTGAAGACGTCCCTGACGGTGAACGACCTGCCGGGCGACCTGTCGCGGCTGCGCTCGAAGATCGAGCAGGCGATCCCGGTGGGCCGGGGCATGCACGACAGCCCCGTCGACCCGGCGCGGCTGCACGGCTTCGGCACGGCCGGGTGGGACGCCTTCTGGGGGCGTTTCGGCGGCATCGCGGACGCGGTGAAGTTCCGCGAGGAGCGGGCGACGAAGCAGATGGGGACGCTCGGATCGGGCAACCACTTCATCGAGGTGTGCACCGACACCGAGGGAGCCGTGTGGCTGATGCTGCACTCCGGTTCGCGGAACATCGGCAAGGAACTCGCCGAGTTCCACATCGGCGTCGCGCAGAGGCTCCCGCACAACCAGGGCCTGGTCGACCGCGACCTCGCCGTCTTCGTCGCGGACACCCCGCAGATGGCGGCGTACCGCAACGACCTGTTCTGGGCGCAGGAGTACGCCAAGTACAACCGCACGATCATGATGGCCCTGTTCAAGGACGTCGTCCGCAAGGAGTTCAAGAAGGCCAAGCCTTCCTTCGAGCCCGAGATCAGCGCCCACCACAACTACGTGGCCGAGGAGCGCTACGACGGCATGGACCTGCTCGTGACCCGCAAGGGCGCGATCCGGGCCGGCTCCGGCGACTACGGCATCATCCCCGGTTCCATGGGGACGGGCTCGTACATCGTGAAGGGCCTCGGGAACCCGCTGTCCTTCAACTCCGCCTCGCACGGGGCCGGTCGGCGCATGAGCCGTACCGCCGCGAAGAAGCGGTTCTCGACGAAGGACCTGGAGGAGCAGACACGGGGCGTGGAGTGCCGCAAGGACTCAGGTGTCGTGGACGAGATCCCGGGCGCCTACAAGCCCATCGAGCAGGTCATCGACCAGCAGCGGGACCTCGTGGAGGTCGTCGCGAAGCTCAAGCAGGTCGTCTGCGTCAAGGGCTGACCGGACGCGGGGACCCACCGCCTACTTCGGCGCGTGGGTCACCGCGTAGATCATGACGAAGGCCACGATGTGGATGCCGAAGAGGAAGTAGCCGAGCCACCACCACATCTGGCGTTCGTTGTGCGGGTCCTTGCCGGTCACCGGGTCTCCCGGTGGACCTTGGTGTTGGAGGCCTGGGCGCGGGGGCGGACCACCAGCAGGTCGATGTTCACGTGGCTGGGGCGGGTGACCGCCCAGGTGATCGTGTCGGCGACGTCGTCGGCGGTCAGGGGCTCGGCGACGCCCTCGTAGACCTTCGCGGCCTTCTCGGTGTCGCCGCCGAAGCGGGTCAGCGCGAACTCCTCGGTCCGCACCATGCCGGGGGCCACCTCGATCACCCGCACCGGCCTGCCCACGATCTCCAGGCGCAGGGTCTCCGCCAGGACGTGCGCGCCGTGCTTGGCCGCGACGTATCCGGCGCCGCCCTCGTAGGTGGCGTGACCGGCGGTGGAGGAGACGACCACCACGGTGCCGTCGCCGCTCGCCTCCAGCTTGGGGAGCAGGGCCTGGGTGAGGTTCAGGGTGCCGATGACGTTCGTCTCGTACATCGTGCGCCAGTCGTCCGGGTCGCCGGTGGCCACCGGGTCGGCGCCGAGGGCACCGCCCGCGTTGTTGACGAGGACGCCGACGGTCCGGAAGGCGGACGCGAACTCGTCGACGGCCGCGCGGTCCGTGACGTCGAGCTGGTAGGCGGTGGCGGAGTGGCCGGCCGCGGTGATCTCCTCGGCCAGCGCCTCGATCCGGTCCTTGCGGCGGGCGGTGAGCACCACGCGGTATCCGGCGGCGGCCAGCTGCCGTGCCGTGGCGGCTCCGATCCCGCTGCTCGCACCGGTGACGACGGCGATGCGGGAGGCGGCGGACGGTGCGGCGGTGGCCATGGACTGCTCCTCGGGCGTACGCGGACGGGTGCCGGCGTCGGACGACTGTCCGGCCAGGATAGGCGGGCCGGAACCGCAGGCACCTACTGGTTTCGCGGGGCCCACATGATCACGGCCATGCCGGCCAGGCAGATCAGGGCGCCCGTGACGTCCCAGCGGTCCGGGCGGTAGCCGTCCGCGACCATGCCCCAGGCCAGCGAGCCGGCGACGAAGATCCCGCCGTACGCGGCGAGGATGCGGCCGAAGTGGGCGTCGGGCTGGAGCGTGGCGACGAAGCCGTAGGCGCCGAGGGCGAGGACGCCCGCGCCGATCCAGAGCCAGCCCCGGTGTCCCCGGACGCCCTGCCACACCAGCCAGGCGCCGCCGATCTCGAACAGCGCGGCGAGCACGAACAGGGCGACGGAGCGGAGGATCAGCATGGCCGCCAGCTTCGCACGCCGCCGCGCGGCCCCTCATGTCACCTGTTGGACGGCGCCTGTCCGCCGTGCCGCGGGGGATACATCGCTTCGACCTCGGTGGAAGGAGCGGACATGACGTGGTGGACGCGTGGTGTCGTGGTGGGTGCGACGGCGGTCCTGGCGGCGGCCGGCGGGACGGCTCCGGCGCCGGCCGCGCCGCGGGGTGCCGGCGCGGAGGTCGCCTATCACGGCTCGGCCGTGCTCTCCGGCGGTCTGGTCGGCGTGCGGTTCACCCCGCACAACCACGGTCCGGCGGCCGTACCGGAGTCGGTGGTGCGCGTGCGCTGGTCGGAGCCGCTGGCCGACGGCCAGGTCCTGCCGCCGTCGTGTGCGCGGTCCGAGGAGCGGGCGGTCGTGTGCCGGGTCGGGCCGCTGGAGGCGGACGGTGTGGGGGAGCCGGTCGTGCTGCGGGTACGGCTGCGGCAGGCGTCGCCCGAGGTGCGGCTGGAGTTCGCCACCGTGGCGGACGGCGACCGGGCGGGTGCCGGGCAGCGGGTGCTGGTGCTGGAGACCGGGGACGCCTACGCCTTCTAGCTCTGCTCGGCTCTGCTCGGGCGGCTCAGGTGCCCTGGTCCTCGCCGCGTTCGGCGTGGGCGTACGCCGTCGGCGGGACGCCCACCGTCGCCGTGAAGTCCCGTACCAGGTGGGCCTGGTCGGCGTAGCCGAGTTCGTGGGCGAGCGTGGCCCAGTCGACGCCGGGGCGGGTGCCGGCGTGGTCGAGGGCGTCGTGGATGCGGTAGCGCAGGATGCACCACTTGGGGCTGACGCCGACGTACGTGGAGAACAGCCGTTGCAGGGCGCGCACCGACAGCCCGTGGGCGCGCGCGAGATCGGTGACCCGGCGGATGGAGCGGTCGGCGCGGATGCGGGCGACCAGGTCGACGGCGAGGTCGGCCCGGGGGTCCGGGACCCGGGGGAGGGCGAGGAGGAAGGTGTCGAGGGCGGTCACCCGGTCCTCGTCGCGTGCGGCGCCGACGATGGCGCGGGCGGTGTCGCCGGTGGCGCCGGGGAAGACCTCGGCGGCGGGGAGGACCCGGCCCGTCCAGGCGGACACCGGCGCCGCGGGGGCGTGGGGCCGGAAGCCGCCGGGCCGGAACTTCACGCCGCAGACCCGGCCCCGGCCGGTCAGCTTGCGGGTGTAGAGGCCGAGCGCGACGCCGGTGAGCTCCGCGTAGGGGGCGCCCTCGTCCTCGTCCCACTGGAAGGTGAGGTTCACGGCCGGGTGCGGGACGACGTGGGAGGCGTACGGGCCGGGCAGGTCCCAGTCGATCAGCCAGTACCACTCGACGTACCGGCGCAGCGGCTCGGCGGGCGTGTGGCGCCGGAACCGCACGCGGCTGAGCAGCCCGGACGGGTCGACGATCCCCCGGGTGTCGTGGCGGGGTGCCTCCATGGGCGGATCGTACGTCGCGTTTGTTCAAGAAGGGCGGCCCTCGTTGTCCCTACGTTCGGGGCATGGACGTGAACAGGGTGGAAGACACGGTGGAGACGTACGGCATCGGTGAGCTGCTGGACCGGGCATGCGAGCGGGCGGTGCCGGTGGTGCGGGGCGTGCCCGACGGGGCGCTCGCCGCGCGCACGCCGTGTGCCGAGTACGACGTGAAGGCGCTGGTCAACCATCTCTTCCAGGTGGTGGTGCAGTTCCAGCGGCTGGCCGTGCGGGAGGCGGCCGACTTCGGGGAGACGCCCGATCTGGTGGGCTCCGAGCCCGCGTGGCGGGAGCGGCTGGCGGAGGAGGCCCGCCGGACGGCGGCGGTCTGGTCGGCGCCGGGCGCGGAGGAGGGGACGACGGGCGGGATGGGGTTCCCCGCCCGGCTGGTCGGTGCGATGGCGCTGCTGGACCTCACCGTGCACGCCTGGGATCTGGCGCGGGCGACGGGCCAGGACTTCCCGGACTGCGACGAGGCGGTCCTGGCGGAGCTGGACGGGGCGGTGGCGACGCTGGAGCCGACCGCGCGGGCGCGGGGGGTGTTCGGGGAGCCGGTGCCGGCGCCCGAGGGGGCCACCGCGTTCGAGCGGCTGCTGGCGCGTACGGGCCGGGATCCGCGCTGGGAATAGCCCGAGGAGGGTCGCCGTTCTCCGGGTATAGTTGAACCATAAACAACCTGGAGGGTGAGCGACCATGCAGTTCGGGATCTTCAGCGTCGGCGATGTCACGCCGGACCCCACGACCGGCCGTACGCCGACCGAGCGTGACCGCATCAAGGCCATGGTCGCCATCGCCCTGAAGGCGGAGGAGGTCGGCCTCGACGTCTTCGCGACCGGCGAGCACCACAACCCGCCGTTCGTGCCGTCCTCGCCGACCACGATGCTCGGCTACATCGCGGCCCGCACCGAGCGGCTGGTGCTGTCGACGTCCACCACGCTGATCACCACCAACGACCCGGTGAAGATCGCCGAGGACTTCGCGATGCTCCAGCACCTGGCCGACGGCCGGATGGACCTCATGATGGGCCGCGGCAACACCGGCCCGGTCTACCCCTGGTTCGGCCAGGACATCCGCCAGGGCATCAACCTCGCGATCGAGAACTACGCCCTGCTGCACCGGCTGTGGCGCGAGGACGTCGTGAACTGGGAGGGCAAGTTCCGTACCCCGCTCCAGGGCTTCACGTCCACGCCCCGCCCGCTGGACGGCGTGCCGCCGTTCGTCTGGCACGGCTCCATCCGCTCCCCGGAGATCGCCGAGCAGGCCGCCTACTACGGTGACGGCTTCTTCCACAACAACATCTTCTGGCCCGCCGACCACACCAAGCGGATGGTCGAGCTGTACCGGACCCGGTACGCCCACTACGGGCACGGCACCCCCGAGCAGGCGATCGTCGGCCTCGGCGGCCAGGTGTTCATGCGGAAGAACTCCCAGGACGCGGTCCGCGAGTTCCGCCCGTACTTCGACAACGCGCCGGTGTACGGCCACGGGCCCTCGCTGGAGGACTTCACCGAGCAGACGCCGCTGACCGTCGGCTCCCCGCAGCAGGTGATCGAGAAGACGCTCGCCTTCCGCGACTACGCCGGCGACTACCAGCGCCAGCTGTTCCTGATGGACCACGCCGGGCTGCCGCTGAAGACCGTCCTGGAGCAGCTCGACCTGCTCGGCGAGGAGGTCGTGCCGGTGCTGCGCAAGGAGTTCGCCGCCCGGCGCCCGGCCGGGGTGCCGGACGCGCCCACCCACGCGTCCCTGCTGGCCCGCCGGACGTCGGAGGCGGAGGAGGTGACCGTCGCATGAGGCTCGTCGTCGTGTCCGCGGGACTGAGCGTCCCCTCCTCCACCCGGCTCCTCGCCGACCGGCTGGCCGCCGCGGCCGGCCGGCAGGCCGAGGCGGACGTCGAGGTCGTCGAGCTGCGCGAACTCGCCGTCGAGATCGCGCAGAACTTCACCAACGGCTTCCCGGGCCGCCGGCTGGCCGCCGCGATCGACGCGGTGACCTCGGCGGACGGCCTGATCGTCGTCACCCCGGTGTTCTCCGCGTCGTACAGCGGCCTGTTCAAGTCGTTCTTCGACGTCATCGACAAGGACGCGCTCACCGGGATGCCGGTGCTGATCGCCGCGACCGGCGGCACCGCCCGGCACTCGCTCGTCCTCGACCACGCGCTGCGCCCCCTCTTCGCCCACCTCAAGGCCGTCGTCGTCCCGACCGGCGTGTACGCCGCCTCCGAGGACTGGGGCGCCGAGGGCCTGGACGGACGGATCGAGCGGGCGGCGGGCGAGCTGGCCGCGCTGATGCGGGGCCTGGCCGGGACGCGGCGGGCGGCCCCGGACACCTTCACGGTCGTGCCGTTCGCCGAGCAGCTGGCGGCCGTGGCCGAGGGGTCCGGCAGCTGAGGACGGGGCGCCGTACCGTGAGATCCCAGTAAGAAGGGTGACCGGAGGCGCCCCCTCACCGCGCCGGGGCCCGAAGCCTTGGCACTATGAAGGCGTGGCCCACACTGTGCTCCTCGCCGAAGACGACCGCGCCATCCGCAACGCGCTGGAGCGCGCCCTGACCCTGGAGGGATACCGGGTCACCGCGGTCGCCGACGGCGTCGAGGCACTGGCCCAGGCCCACCGCACCCCGCCGGACGTCCTCGTCCTCGACGTGATGATGCCCGGCATCGACGGCCTTCAGGTCTGCCGGGTGCTGCGCGCCGAGGGCGACAACACGCCGATCCTCATGCTCACCGCGCTCGTGGAGACCCAGGACCGCATCGCCGGTCTCGACGCGGGCGCCGACGACTACGTCGTCAAGCCCTTCGATGTCGAAGAGGTCTTCGCCCGGCTGCGCGCCCTGCTGCGCCGCAGCGGCGAGACCAACGGCGCCGCGGCCCCCGCCGACGCGCCCCGGCAGCCCCCCGCCGACACCACCGGGCGGCTCATCGAGGCCGCCGGCCTGCGGATGGACCCGCAGGCGCGGCGCGCCTGGCGGGGCGAGCGCGAGCTGGAACTCACCCGCACCGAGTTCGAGCTGCTGGAACTGCTCGTCCGCAACGCCGGCATCGTCCTGGACCACGCCACCATCTACGACAAGATCTGGGGCTACGACTTCGGCCCCGGCTCCAAGAACCTCGCCGTCTACGTCGGCTATCTGCGCCGCAAGCTCGACGAGCCCGGCGCCCCGCAGCTCATCCACACGGTGCGCGGCGTCGGCTACGTGCTGCGGGAGGACTGAGTGCGCGGACGGGCCCGCCGCCGGCTCGCACGGCTGCTGACCGGACGCCGGCGCACCGGACTGCTCTCGCTGCGCGGCACCTTCGCGGTGTCCTTCGCCGCCGTCACCGCCGTCGTCACCCTGCTGGTCGGCCTGCTCTCCTACACGGCCGCCGCCCGCCTGGTGCGGGTGGACCAGGAGAGCGTCTTCGACGAGGTCGTGCAGGACCTGCGGGGCGAGGTGCGGCAGCGGGCGATGACACCGGACGACTTCTCCTCCTCCGCGCCCGGCCACGACCTGGTCCGGCCCGCCCGCACCGACGTGCAGGTGCTGGGGCCGGACGGGGCCGTCGTCGACCCCGGCAACCCCGGCCTGCCGGTCGAGGCCGCGGACCGGCGCGTCGCGGCCGCCCGGACCGCCGGGCGGATGATCCAGCACCGGGACGTCGACGTCGGCAGCGACGTCTACCGCGTCGCCACCGTCGCGCTCGGCGGCGGCCGGGGCGCCGTGCAGATCGCGCAGGAGTTCAGCGACACCGAGGACCTGCTGCGGGCCCTCCAGCAGCGGACCCTGCTGCTGATGTCGGCCATCGTCGTCCTCGCCGGGCTGTTCGGCTGGTGGCTGGCCCGGCGCATCACCCGCCGGCTCACCGTCCTCACCGACGCCGCCGAGGACGTCGCCCGCACCCGCCGCCTCGGCATCCAGGTCCCCGTCACCGGGTACGACGAGGTCGGCCGGCTGGGCCGCGCCTTCGACCGCATGCTGGGCCGGCTCGCGCAGTCGGAGGAGGACCAGCGGCGCCTCGTGCAGGACGCCGGACACGAACTGCGGACCCCGCTCACCTCGCTGCGCACCAACATCTCCCTGCTGCGCCGCATCGACGAACTGCCGCCCGGCGCCCGCGAGGAACTGGTGACCGACCTGGGCCAGGAGGCCCGCGAACTCACCGACCTGGTCAACGAACTGGTCGACCTGGCCGCCGGCCAGTCCGACACCGAACCGGCCCAGCGCGTGGACCTCGCGGAGATCGCCGAGGACGTCGCCGTGCTCGCGCGGCGGCGCACCGGACGCCGGGTCGAGGTCCGGGCCTGCGGCGACACCACCCTCACCGGCCGGCCGGGCATGCTCCAGCGCGCCCTGACCAACCTCGTCGAGAACGCCGCGAAGTTCGACCGCGACGGCACCGCGCCCATCGAGATCGGCGTCGCCGGCCCGGCCCGCCCCGGCACGGTCCGCGTCGAGGTCCTCGACCGCGGCCCCGGCATCGCCGACGACGACCTGCTCCGCGTCTTCGACCGCTTCTACCGCGCCCCGGACGCGCGCTCCCTGCCGGGCTCGGGCCTCGGCCTGTCGATCGTCCGCGAGGTCGCCCTCGCCCACGGCGGCGCCCCCTTCGCCTTCCACCGGGAAGGCGGCGGCACAGCGATCGGCTTCACGGCGGGGCGTGCGGGGGAGGGGCGGACGGGGGTGGGACGGGAGGGGACGTGAGGGGGCACCGGCTGGTCAGGCACCCGTACGCGTAGGGCGGGGTCCGGGAACCCCGCCCGCTGGTCGAGCGTGTCCGGTCAGGGCCAGACCAGGCAGTACGGCTGGTGGCCCGCCTCGTGGAGGCGGTGGCTGAAGTCCTGCCACTCGTGCAGCAGCTGGTAGACGTTGAACGCGTCGCGGGGGCCGCCGCGGTCCGGGACCGTGGACCAGATGAAGGCCGCCGCTCCCACCGCCTCCTCGCCTATCCCGCGCAGCGGGTCGACGACCGTCATCGGCAGCTTGACCACGGCGTAGTCGGGGTGGAGGACGACCAGCTCCAGGGGCGGCACCTTGTGCAGGGGCACGCCTTCGATGCCCGTCAGCACCATGGCCGCCATCGTCTCCGGCTTGATCTTGGTGAACATGCCGTTCATGCCCAGCTCGTCGCCGCCGAGTTCCTCGGGGCGCATCGAGATCGGGACGCGGGCCGCGGTCGCGCCGTCCGGAGCGCCGAAGTACTTGTACGTCACCCCCACCCGACCACCATTCCTGCTCCCCGCCCTCAGACGGTCGACCCGGCTGTCGATCCGCCGGTCGAACGGCTCGTGCTCACTCGGTACACCCGTCGCATCTGGCATACCTGGTACAACGTGTCCCTGGCGTACTTCGTTCGAATCCTCCGCGTCGCGTCGGTGCCTTCCCCGCCGGGCACGTCGAGGACCCAGGTCGTCGGTCCCCTCGCCCAGTCCGCCACCGCGATGCATATCTCCACCCGACTGCTGTTCTAGGACGCGTGGCGCCCGCCGCGCAACCCGATCATCGTGTCAGTGACCTCCCCCACGGCCGCCCGCCGAAACGTGCGGCGAAACACCTCTCGGCGAGATGTCCCCGGTCCCCGATCACCACGGCCCGCATGAGCTGTGTGTATCACGCCCAGTCTCGCAGATCGTCCGTCGGTGACGAGGGGGTACGGAGGGACGCGGGGGTCGGGGAGGGCCGTCCGCGCGCCGGTGGCGGCTCGCGGCCGCCGGTGGGCCCTGGCCTACCCTGAGGAGGTCACAGGCAACCGGAGTCCCGGACCCTCTCAGACAGTCGGAAAAGGTCGGAGTAGTCGCAGGTCATGAGCGAAGCGCCCTCTTCAGGAACGCCCTATCCATACGATGCGCCCGCCTCGCAGGCGCTGTTCGACCGTGCGGCCGCCGTGACGCCCGGCGGTGTGAACTCCCCGGTGCGCGCCTTCCGCGCGGTGGGCGGTACGCCCCGGTTCATGGTGTCCGGCAGCGGCCCGTACCTGACCGACGCCGACGGACGCGAGTACGTCGACCTCGTCTGCTCCTGGGGGCCGATGATCCTCGGGCACTCCCACCCCGAGGTGATCGCCGCCGTGCAGGAGGCCGTCGGCCGCGGCACCTCCTTCGGCACGCCCGGTGAGGGCGAGGTCGCGCTCGCCGAGGAGATGGTCGCCCGGATCGAGCCGCTGGAGCAGGTACGGCTGGTCTCCAGCGGCACCGAGGCCACCATGTCGGCGATCCGTCTCGCCCGCGGGTTCACCCGGCGCACCAAGGTCATCAAGTTCGCCGGCTGCTACCACGGGCACGTCGACTCGCTGCTCGCCGCCGCCGGATCGGGCGTCGCCACGTTCGCCCTGCCGGACACCCCCGGCGTCACGGGCGCCCAGGCCGGCGACACGATCGTCCTGCCGTACAACGACCTGGAGTCGGTGCACGAGGCGTTCCACCGCTACCCCGGCGAGATCGCCTGCGTCATCACCGAGGCGTCCCCCGGCAACATGGGCGTCGTCCCGCCGCAGCCCGGCTTCAACCAGGGGCTGAAGGACGCCTGCGGCAAGAACGGCGCCCTGTACATCTCCGACGAGGTCATGACCGGCTTCCGTACCAGCCGCGCCGGCTGGTACGGCGTGGACGGCGTCAAGCCCGACCTGATGACCTTCGGCAAGGTCATGGGCGGCGGTTTCCCGGCCGCCGCGTTCGGCGGCCGCGCCGACGTCATGGAGCACCTGGCCCCCGCCGGGCCCGTCTACCAGGCCGGCACGCTGTCCGGGAACCCGGTCGCCACGGCCGCCGGCCTCGCCCAGCTCCGGCTCCTCGACGAGGCCGCGTACGACACGATCGACCAGGTGTCGGCGACCATCCAGGGGCTCGTCACCGAGGCCCTGACCAAGGAGGGCGTGGCGCACCGGCTGCAGAACGCCTCCAACATGTTCTCCGTGTTCTTCACGGACCGCGAGGTCCGCACCTACGAGGACGCCAAGCGCCAGGAGTCGTTCCGCTTCACCGCGTTCTTCCACTCCATGCTGGCGCAGGGCGTCTACCTCCCGCCCTCGTCGTTCGAGTCCTGGTTCGTGTCCACGGCCCACGACGAGCGGGCGGTGCAGCGGATCGCCGACGCCCTCCCGGCGGCGGCCCGAGCGGCGGCGGAGGCCACGGCGGAATGAGCGACACCCCCCGCCACGACACCCCCCGCGACGACACGCCCACCCCCGAGCACTCCGGGACACCGATGACCGACAGCAGCAGCGACAGCGACATCACCGTCGTCCACCTCATGCGGCACGGCGAGGTGGACAACCCGGACGGCGTCCTCTACGGGCGCCTGGCGGGCTACCACCTGTCCGAGCTCGGCCGGCGGATGGCCGACCGGGTCGCCGAGCACCTCGCCGACCGGGACGTGACGTACGTCTGCGCCTCCCCGCTGGAGCGCGCCCAGGAGACCGCCACCCCGATCGCCAAGGCGCACGGGCTCGACCTCGCGACCGACGCCCGGCTCATCGAGGCCGAGAATGTCTTCCAGGGCAAGACGTTCGGCGTCGGCGACGGGGCGCTGAAGCGGCCGGCGAACTGGAAGTACCTGGTCAACCCGTTCAAGCCGTCCTGGGGCGAACCGTACGCCGAGCAGGTCGCGCGGATGACGGGCGCCCTCGACGCCGCCAAGGACGCCGCGCGCGGGCACGAGGCCGTGCTGGTGAGCCACCAGCTGCCGATCTGGATCGTGCGCAGCCATGTCGAGAAGCGGCGGCTGTGGCACGACCCGCGCAAGCGGCAGTGCACGCTCGCGTCGCTGACGTCCTTCACCTACCAGGGCGACCGGATCGTCTCCGTCGGCTACTCCGAGCCGGCGATCGACCTCGTCCCCGAGCACCTGCGGGCCGGGGCCAGGCCGGCGCAGGGGCAGAGCAAGGGCTTCGGCGCCTGACCCGCGGCCGATGTCCCCCACCCCCGTGACAGAGGGGTGACATTGGTCGCGATACCTCCACAGGCCGGACGGGAACCGTCCCGTTCGTCGTGCCCTCTGACTGGGTGACCAGCTCAGAGCACGACGGACGGGGCAGCCATGCGCGACATCAGCCGACGGGGAGTCATCGGACTCGGCGCGGGAGCCGCCGCGGCCCTCACACTCGCGGGATGCGGCGCGTCCACCTCGTCCGGCGGGTCGAAGGACAGCCCGGGCTCCGGCGGTTCCGGCACTCCCAAGGACAACCGGCACGGCTCGCAGGCCGACCGCGACCGCCCGATAGGCGACGGCTCCACCTCCTACACCGGCAAGCAGCCCCACCAGCCGGACGCGCCGGTGCCGCTGGAGCCGGGTCAGGAGCCGCCCCAGTTCGTCGTCTTCTCCTGGGACGGGGCCGGCGAGGTCGGCAACGGCCTCTTCCCGCGCTTCCTGGACCTCGCCAAGGAGCACGACGCGCACATGACGTTCTTCCTCTCGGGGCTCTATCTGCTCCCCGAGTCGAAGAAGCGGCTCTACGAACCGCCGAACAACCCGCGCGGCGCCTCCGACATCGGCTACCTCACCGACGACCACATCAAGCAGACGCTGAAGAACGTGCGGCGCGCCTGGCTCGACGGGCACGAGATAGGCACCCACTTCAACGGGCACTTCTGCGGCGGCAGCGGCACCGTCGGCAACTGGACCCCGCAGCAGTGGCGCAGCGAGATCGACCAGGCCAAGTCCTTCGTCAAGGAGTGGCGCACCAACTCCGGCTGGACCGATCTGCCCTCCCTGCCGTTCGACTACGACAAGGAGCTGGTCGGCGGCCGTACGCCCTGTCTGCTCGGCCAGGACAACCTGCTGCCCACCGCCCGTGAGCTGGGCTGGCGCTACGACGCCTCCTCGCCCGGCGGCCGTCAGGTGTGGCCGGTGAAGAGGAAGGGGCTCTGGGATCTGCCGCTCCAGCAGATACCTTTCCCCGGCCGTTCGTTCGAGGTCCTGTCGATGGACTACAACATGCTCGCCAACCAGTCGGTGAACTCGACGAACGCTCCCAGCTACCACCACCCCGCCTGGCGCAAGCAGGCGACGCAGGCGTACATCCAGGGATTCAAGCGGGCATACGAGACAAACCGTGCACCCTTCTTCATAGGCAACCACTTCGAGCAGTGGAACGGCGGCATCTACATGGACGCCGTCGAGGAGGCGCTGAAGCACATGGCGCGGGAGAAGGAGAAGGGCGGCGACATCCGGCTCGTCTCGTTCCGGCAGTTCGTGGACTGGCTGGACGTCCAGAAGCCGGACATTCTCGACAAGTTGCGCACGCTGGAGGTCGGGCAGAAGCCCGCAGGAGGCTGGAGCGCCTTCACCAAGGGTGGCTCCGCGAGCGGCACCGGGACGTCGCCCGGCACCTCTTCGGCGGGGTCGGCGGACGCTGCCTGATATGCGGTTTTACGCCCGAGAGGGGGGTGCGCAAGATCCCCCGTACGGGCATGCGAAACTTTTCACATGAGTGCCGTCCGCCGCTCCCGTAGCCGTACCGCTTCGCTCGCCGTCACCAGCGCCGCCGCTGCCGCGCTGGTCCTGTCCGCGTGCAGCTCGGGCGGCACCTCGGGCGGTGGCGGGGACACGCACTTCGTCGCCGGCGGCAACGGCGTCGACACCGTGAAGCGGGGCGAACGCGCCGCCGCCCCCGAGCTGTCCGGCGCCACCATCGACGGCAAGCAGCTCACCACGGCCGACTACAAGGGCAAGGTCCTCGTGGTCAACGTCTGGGGGTCCTGGTGCCCGCCCTGCCGGGCCGAGGCGAAGAACTTCCAGACCGTGTACTCCGACCTCAAGGACCGGGGCGTCCAGTTCGTCGGCATCAACACCCGGGACACCAGCACCACCCCGGCGAAGGCCTTCGAGAAGGAGTTCGGGGTCACGTACCCGAGCCTGTACGACCCCACCGGGAAGCAGATGCTCCGCTTCGGGAAGGGCACGCTCAACCCGCAGGCGATCCCCTCGACGCTCGTCATCGACAGGGACGGCAGGATCGCCGCCCGGGCGCTGATGCCCCTCGGCGAGGACACCCTGCGGGACATGATCAAGCCCGTCCTCGCGGAGAAGTGACGTGAGCACCCTCACCCCACTCGCCGCCGACCCGAACCAGACGGTGATGAGCGGCGCCCTGCTGATCGCGCTGCCCGTCGCCCTGCTCGGCGGCCTCGTCTCCTTCTTCTCGCCCTGCGTCCTGCCGCTGGTCCCCGGCTACCTCTCCTACGTCACCGGCGTCACCGGCACCGACCTCGCCGAGGCGCGGCGCGGCCGGATGGTCGCCGGCGCCTCCCTCTTCGTGCTCGGCTTCACCGCCGTGTTCGTCTCCAGCGGGGCGCTCTTCGGGTACTTCGGCGAGAACCTCCAGGCGCACAAGGACGTCCTGTCGAAGGTCCTCGGCGTCCTCATGATCGCCATGGGTGTCTTCTTCATGGGCCTGATGCCCTGGATGACCCAGCGTGAGTTCCGCTTCCACCGGCGGCCCGTGACCGGGCTGATCGGCGCGCCCCTCCTCGGCGCCCTGTTCGGCATCGGCTGGACGCCCTGCATCGGCCCCACCCTCACGTCCGTGATCGCGCTGTCGTACAACGAGGCGAGCGCGGGCCGCGGCGCCCTGCTCACCGTCGCCTACTGCCTCGGCCTCGGCCTCCCCTTCGTCCTCGCTGCCGTAGCCTTCCGCAAGGCGCTCGGTGCCTTCGCCTGGGTGAAGCGGCACTACGTCTGGGTCATGCGGGTCGGCGGCACGATGATGATCGTGACCGGTGTGCTGCTGCTGACCGGCGCCTGGGACCGCATCGTGCAGGAGATGCAGGTCTGGTCCAACGGCTTCACTGTGGGGATCTGATCCATGAGCGACACGACCGACAAGGCCGCCCCGGCCGCCCCCGAGGGCCAGGACCAGGACCTGGGCGCCGCCGGCTCCCAGCTCTCCACCGCCCCCGCCGAGGACGCCCCGAACCTGCCGTCGCTCGGCGTGGTCGGCTGGGTCCGCTGGTTCTGGCGGCAGCTCACCTCGATGCGGGTGGCGCTGCTGCTGCTCCTGCTGCTGTCGCTCGGCGCGATCCCCGGCTCGCTCATCCCGCAGACCGGCATCGACGAGACGAAGGTCGCCGCCTTCCGGCAGGCGCACAAGACGCTCGCCCCCGTCTACGACAAGCTGGGCCTCTTCCACGTCTACAGCTCGGTGTGGTTCTCGGCGATCTACATCCTGCTGTTCGTCTCCCTCATCGGCTGCATCGTGCCGCGCACCTGGCAGTTCGTCGGGCAGCTGCGCGGCCGGCCGCCGGGCGCGCCCAAGCGGCTCACCCGGCTGCCCGCCTACACCACCTGGCGCACCGAGGCCGAGCCCGAGCAGGTCCGCGAGGCCGCGCTCGCCCTGCTGAGGAAGCGCCGCTTCCGCGCGCACCTCGCCGGTGACGCCGTCGCCGCCGAGAAGGGCTATCTGCGTGAGGTCGGCAACCTCGCCTTCCACATCGCGCTCATCGTGATGCTGGTCGCGTTCGCCTGGGGCCAGCTGTTCAAGTCCGAGGGCAACAAGCTGATCGTCGAGGGCGACGGCTTCTCCAACACGCTCACCCAGTACGACGACTTCAAGTCCGGCAGCCTCTTCGGCCAGGACGACCTGGACCCGTTCAGCTTCTCCCTGAAGGAGTTCACGGGCACCTACGAGGCGACCGGCCCCAACCGCGGCACCCCCCGCACCTACGAGGCCGACCTCGTCTACAGCGAGGGCGCCGACGGCAAGGAGAAGAGGACCACCGTCAAGGTCAACGAGCCGCTGGAGATCGGCGGCTCCAAGGTCTACCTCGTCAGCCACGGCTACGCCCCCGTCATCACCGTGCGCGACGGCAAGGGCAACGAGGTCTTCCACGACGCGGTGCCCCTTCTGCCGCTCGACGGCAACGTCACCTCCACGGGCGCGATCAAGGTCATGGACGGCTACCGCGACGCCAAGGGCAAGTGGGACCAGCTCGGCTTCCAGGCGTTCCTCCTGCCGACCTACGTCCCGGGCAACGAGCTCGCCTCCCAGTTCCCCGCGCTGCTCAGCCCGGTCATGAACGTCGAGGCCTACCACGGTGATCTCGGTGTCAACTCGGGCCTCCCGCAGAGCGTGTACCAGCTGAACAAGAAGAACCTGACGGGGTTCAAGGACGACAAGGGCGCGCAGCTCAGGAAGAACCTGCGGCCCGGCGACACCCTGACCCTCCCGAACGGCGCCGGCTCGATCACCTTCGAGAAGGAGATCAAGGAGTGGGCCGGCTTCCAGATCGCCCGCCAGCCCGGCAGCGGCTGGGCGCTCGCCGGCGCCCTCGCGGCGATCTTCGGTCTCGCCGCCTCCCTGTTCATCCAGCGCCGCCGGGTCTGGGTGCGGGCCACCACCGGTGACGACGGCCTCACCGTCGTCGAGATGGCCGGCCTCGGCCGCAGCGAGTCCGCGAAGGTGCCCGAGGAACTGGGCGACCTCGCCGGGATCCTCTACGACCAGGCACCCGGGGCAGCCGCCCCCGAGGACGCCGACGACCCCTCCGATACCCCCGACCCCCAAGCCGTACCTGCCGAAGGGGCTGAGAAGTGACTCTCGCCGCCGCAACCGATCTGGCCGCCGCCACCAACGAGAACCTGGCCAGTATCAGCAACACGCTGATCTACTCGTCGATGGCCGTCTACACCCTGGCCTTCTTCGCGTACATCGCCGAGTGGCTCCTCGGCAGCCGCAGCAAGGTCGGCCGCACCGCCGCCGCGCTCACCCCGGCCACGTCCGCCAAGGCCGCCGCGCCCGCCGTGACCGTCACCAAGGGCGGCTCCACGGCCGTACTGGAGCGGCCGAAGGTCGTCGTGCGGGCCGCCGCCGGACAGCGGGACGTGCCGGACGGGCCTGGCGCGCACGGCGGGGACGAGCAGGGCGACCTCTACGGGCGTATCGCCATCTCTCTCACCGTCCTCGCCTTCCTCGTCGAGTTCGGCGGGGTGCTCACGCGGGCCCTCTCGGTGGAGCGGGCGCCGTGGGGCAACATGTACGAGTTCAACATCACCTTCTCCACGGTCGCCGTCGGCGTGTACCTCGGGCTGCTCGCGCTGAAGAAGAACGTGCGCTGGCTCGGGCTCTTCCTGATCACCACGGTCCTCCTCGACCTCGGACTCGCCGTCACTGTCTTGTACACCGCCAGTGACCAGTTGGTTCCCGCCCTTCACTCGTACTGGCTGTACATCCACGTCTCCACGGCGATCTTCTGCGGCGCGGTGTTCTACGTCGGCGCGGTCTCCACGCTGCTGTACCTGTTCAAGGACACCTACGAGACCAAGCTCGCGAACGGCGGCACGCCCGGCCGCTTCGCGAACTCCGTCCTGGACCGGCTGCCGTCCTCGGCGTCCCTCGACAAGTTCTCGTACCGCGTCAACGCCGCCGTCTTCCCGCTGTGGACGTTCACGATCATCGCGGGCGCCATCTGGGCGGGCGACGCGTGGGGCCGCTACTGGGGCTGGGACCCCAAGGAGACCTGGTCCTTCATCACCTGGGTCGCCTACGCCTGCTACCTGCACGCCCGTGCCACGGCCGGCTGGAAGGGCCGCAAGGCCGCCTACCTGGCGCTGGTCGCCTTCGGCTGCTGGCTGTTCAACTACTACGGCGTCAACATCTTCGTCTCCGGCAAGCACTCCTACGCCGGCGTCTGAGCCGCCGCCGCGGGCCGGCGCCGCCCACGGGTGCGCGCCGGGTCCCGCGGGGTCAGGCTGGTGTCATGACCGGTTCGATCGAACAGGGCACCAGCCAGACCCACGGGAACACGCACATCCTGCACTTCCTGGTGCGTCTGCCCCGCCCGATGGCCGCCGTCTGGCCCTACCTGGCCACCGAGGACGGCCTCGCGTCCTGGTGCACGCCGGTCGACGCGCTCGAACCCCGGCTCGGCGGCACGGTCGACCTGGGGGAGCTGGGCAGCGGGCGGATCACCGCCTGGGACGTGGACCGGGTCGCCGAGTACACGGGGGACCGCGGCCGCATCCGGTTCCACCTGGAACGGGACGGCGAGGACGGGGCCGCGCTGCGCTTCACCCACGAGTTCCAGGGCGAGGCCGAGACGGAACAACGCTGGCGGTCCCGCTTCGAACGGCTGATCGAGCGCGTGGAGCGCGGCTGAGCGGAGCCGGGTGCGGCCGGGCGCGCGCACGGCGTCTCACTCGCCGATGTCCTCGTGCCACAGGTCGGGACGGCGGGCGACGAAGTCACGCATCAGCGCGACGCACTCCGGATCGTCGAGGAGCACGATCTCCACGCCGTGCTCGGCCAGCCAGTCGTGGCCGCCCCGGAACGTGACCGCCTCGCCGATCACGACCCGCGAGATGCCGAACTGCCGGACCAGCCCCGAGCAGTACCAGCACGGCGACAGCGTCGTCACCATGGTCGTGCCCCGGTACGACCGCTGCCGCCCCGCCGCCCGGAACGCGGCCGTCTCCGCGTGCAGCGACGGGTCGCCGTCCTGCACCCGCCGGTTGTTGCCCCGCCCGAGCAGCGTCCCGTCGGCCCCGTACAGCGCGGCGCCGATCGGGATGCCGCCCTCCTCCAGCCCCGCCCGCGCCTCCGCGAGCGCGGTCCCGAGCCACCGCCGCGCCTGTGCCTGATCCATGCCCTCACTGTCCTGTGCGCGGACGCGGACGGCAACGGCATGAAAACCCCGGGCCACGCGCCCGGCCACCGGCTACGCTCGCCCGCACGCCCGTGCCCGGCGAGAGGAGCGGCCCGTGCGCCCCCTGCTCTACCTCGACGTCGACGGCCCGCTGAACCCGTACGCCGCCAAGCCCGAGCGGCGGCCGGACGGCTACACGACCCACCGGATGAAGCCCGAGGGCTGGCTGGCCCGGCACCGTGACACCCCCGCACCCCGGGTGAGGCCCCTGCGGGTGTGGCTGCACCCCGGCCACGGGAGCCGGCTGCGCGAGCTGGCCGAGCGGTACGAGCTGGTGTGGGCGACGACCTGGGGCGCGGAGGCGAACACCTTCATCGGGCCGGTCCTCGGGCTGCCCGAGCTGCCCGTCGTGGAGTGGCCCGGTACGGACGGCGACGGCGGGCGGCCGGACGGCACTTTCTGGAAGACCGGGCCGTTGGTCGCGTACGCGCGGGGGCGGCCCTTCGCGTGGGTCGACGACGAACTCGGTCCGGCCGACCGGGACTTCGTCGCCGCCCGACACGACGCCCCCGCGCTGCTGCACCGCGTCGACGCCCGGCTCGGGCTGCGGGAGCCGGATTTCGCGGCGCTGGACGCCTTCGCGGCCGAGGTGCGACGGTAATTCGGTGGCGGGACGATCACCGGCGGTGTTGGGTTGCGGGTCCCGGACCGTCGCACGGACGCCGGGGTGAGGAGTGCTGGTGGGACGGTTGGGACGGGCCTGGCGGGTGGCCGAACTGCGGCAGCGGGGCGGGGTGCTGGCGTCCTTCGTGGCCGCGTGCTGCGACGACGACGGGCGGGCGCGGGCGGCGCGGGACCTGGGGGCGCGCCTCGCCGCGTACGGGCCGGCCGACCGGTGGGAGGCCGAGGACGCCGTGGCGACGCTGGAGCGGTGGGCCGGTGATCTGGAGGACCACCCGTACCACCCGGGCGTCCCGCGTCCCGACGAGAGCGACCGGCAGATCCGCGACCACTACAAGGACGTCCAGCGCGACCGTCTGACGACCGCGGCCCGTAACTGGAGGTCGGGGACGCGGCTGTCCCTCGACGTCGACCTCAGCCAGCTGTGCCGCGTGCGCGGCCTCGACCCGCGGGTCCGGGAGGACGCGTACTACCTCTACGGCCGCGGCACGATGGCCCTGGACCTCGGCGACCAGGCGACCGCGGCACGCGAGGCTGCCCGTCTGCAGGAACTGCGCGACGCCCACGTCTGGGGGTAGCGCGCGGCCCGCCCCCGGTCAGGGCTCGTCGCGCTTGGTGCCGTCCTCGTCCTCGTCGCGTGTCTTCCCGTCCTCGCCCAGGGACTTCAGGAAGTCCGGGTTGTCGTCGGGCGCCACCCACTGCTGCCGCCGGCGGTCCCGTACGCCCGACCAGCCGTCGGCGGCCGGGCTGCGCCTCTTGCCCGCGATCAGCCACGAGATCGAGCCGACCAGCGGGAAGACGAGCACGAGGATCGCCCACAGCGGCTTGGGCATGTGGCGGATGTCCTTTTCCTCCGTGCTGATGCAGTCGATGAACGCGTACACGCTCAGCGCCAGTGGCACGAGGAACATCAGCACCCGGAGCATGGGCCCTCTCCAGTGGAACGGTCGTCGGGCCGGGGGCACGGCCCCCGGGTTCCAGGCCAGGGTAGCCGCTCGGGGATACTTGACCCCATGGCTTACGACGATCTTCGATCCCTGCTCAGGGCCCTGGAGCGGGAAGGCGACCTCAAGCGCGTGAAGGCGGAGGTCGATCCGCACCTGGAGGTCGGGGAGATCGTCGACCGGGTGCAGAAGTCCGGCGGCCCCGCGCTCCTCTTCGAGAACGTGAAGGGCTCCTCGATGCCCCTCGCGATGAACGTCTTCGGCACGGACCGCCGGCTGCTCAAGGCCCTGGGCCTGAAGTCGTACGCGGACATCTCCGACAAGATCGGCGGCCTGCTCAAGCCCGAACTGCCGCACGGGTTCGTCGGGGTGCGCGAGGCGTTCGGCAAGCTCGGCGCGATGGCGCACGTCCCGCCGAAGAAGGTCAAGGACGCCCCCGTCCAGGAGGTCGTGCTCACCGGCGACGACGTCGACCTGGACCGGCTGCCCGCCCTGTTCACCTGGCCCAAGGACGGCGGCTCCTTCTTCAACCTGGGCCTGACGCACACCAAGGACCCGGAGAGCGGCATCCGCAACCTCGGGCTCTACCGGCTCCAGCGCCACGACAAGCGCACCATCGGCATGCACTGGCAGATCCACAAGGACAGCCGCAACCACTACCAGGTGGCCGCCCGCAGGGGCGAGCGCCTGCCCGTCGCGATCGCCTTCGGCTGCCCGCCCGCCGTGACGTACGCCTCCACCGCCCCGCTGCCCGGCGACATCGACGAGTACCTGTTCGCGGGGTTCGTCGCGGGCAAGCGGATCGAGATGGTCGACTGCAAGACGGTGCCGTTGCAGGTGCCCGCGCAGGCCGAGGTCGTCCTGGAGGGCTGGCTGGAGCCCGGCGAGATGCTGCCCGAGGGGCCGTTCGGCGACCACACCGGCTTCTACACCCCGCAGGAGCCGTTCCCGGCGCTCACCATCGACTGTGTGACGATGCGCAAGCGGCCGCTGCTGCAGTCCATCGTGGTGGGCCGCCCGCCCACCGAGGACGGGCCGCTCGGCCGCGCGACGGAACGCTTCTTCCTGCCCCTGCTGAAGATCATCGTGCCGGACATCGTGGACTACCACCTGCCCGAGGCCGGCGGCTTCCACAACTGCGCGATCGTCTCGATCGACAAGAAGTACCCCAAGCACGCCCAGAAGGTCATGCACGCCGTCTGGGGCGCCCACATGATGTCCCTGACCAAGCTGATCGTCGTCGTCGACTCCGACTGCGACGTCCACGATCTGCACGAGGTCGCCTGGCGGGCCCTGGGCAACACCGACTACGCCCGGGACCTCACCGTCGTCGAGGGTCCCGTCGACCATCTCGACCACGCCTCCTACCAGCAGTTCTGGGGCGGCAAGGCGGGCATCGACGCCACGCGGAAGTGGCCCGAGGAGGGCTACACCCGCGACGGCGGCTGGCCCGACATGGTGGAGTCCGACCCGGAGACGGCGGCGAAGGTCGACCGCCGCTGGAAGGAGTACGGCCTGTGAGCAGCGCCTCCGCCGCGATCCCGCAGCCCGGACGCACCAAGGCGTTCCTGCGCCTGGTCATGATCGAGCACTCGGTGTTCGCGCTGCCCTTCGCCTACATCGCCGCGCTGACCGCGATGTTCGAGTGGGACCGGAACATCCACTGGGGGCGGCTGCTCCTGGTGACGATCTGCATGGTCGGGCTGCGCACCTTCGCGATGGCCGTGAACCGGATCATCGACCGCGAGATCGACGCCCGCAATCCGCGCACCGCCCACCGCGAGCTGGTCACCGGCGCGATGTCGGTGCGGCACGCCTGGACCGGCGCCCTGATCGCCCTCGTCGTGTTCCTGGGCTCGGCGGCGCTGCTGAACCCGCTGTGCCTGGCGCTCGCCCCGATCGCGGTCGTGCCGATGGTGGTCTACCCCTACGGCAAGCGGTTCACGAACTTCCCGCAGGCCATCCTCGGGCTCGCCCAGGCGATGGGACCGGTCGGCGGCTGGCTGGCCATCACCGGCTCCTGGTCGTGGGACGCGGTGATCCTGGGGCTCGCCGTCGGCGTCTGGATCGGCGGCTTCGACCTCATCTACGCCTGCCAGGACGTGGAGACGGACCGCGAGATCGGCGTCCGGTCCGTGCCGGCCCGCTTCGGCATCCCGGCGGCGATCTGGGGTGCCCGCGCCTGCCACACCGTCACCACGGCCCTGTTCGTCTGGTACGGCGTCGCGACCGGTGCCGGCGCCTTCTTCTGGCTGGGCGCGCTGATCGTGGCCGGTGCCTTCGTCTACGAGCACTCGATCGTGCGCCCGCACGATCTGTCCCGGCTGAACCGGGCGTTCTTCAGCGTCAACGGGTTCATCGGGATCGCCCTGTTCGTGTGCGCGCTGCTGGACCTGCTGGTGCGCGGGCTGACCGTCTGACCCGGCGGGATCAGACCGGCAGCTCACGGGGGCCGGTGTCCCGGCGGCGCAGCACGAACGCCGCCGTCACACCGGCCACCAGCCCCACCAGATGCCCCTGCCAGCTCACACCGGACTGGGTCGGGGCCAGGCCCGCCAGCATGGAGCCGCCCCACACGGCGGCCACCAGCACGCCGACGAGCACGCCGAGCGGGCGGCGCTCCACGAAGCCGGTGACCAGCAGGAAGCCGAAGAGGCCGAAGATCAGGCCGGAGGCGCCCGCCGTATTGGTGCCGGACGGCGATATCAGCCATACGCCCAGCCCGTCGGCGACGACGACCAGCGCGCACACCGCGACGAACCGGCGGATGCCGCCGAGCGCGGCGAGGAAGCCCAGGACCAGCAGCGGCGCGGTGTTCGCCGCGACATGGGCGAAGCCGAAGTGCACGAACGCCGCCGGGACGACGTCGACCAGCTCGGACGGGGTCCGCGGGACGATCCCGAAGCCGTCCAGCGCGTGTCCGCTCAGTACGTCGACGAACTCCAGCAGCCACAGGAGCGCCACCCAGCCCAGCATCAGCTTGGCCGCCGTCAGCACACGCTCCCCGCGCGACCCCGCGCGCACCGCGTCCCGCACACCCGTCATGGCGACCCCACCGTCCGACTCGTCCCCGAACAGGAACGCCTGGGCCCCCTTGGTCGGTTCCCACCCCGTGCCGCCGGATAGGCTCGGTGTCGTGAACCCAGCCAAGCCAGGAGAGACGGCCCGAACGCCTTGGATCGTAGGGGTGTCCGGCGCTTCCGGCACCCCATACGCCGCCGCGGTGCTGCGGGCGCTCCTCGACGCGGGGGAGAGCGTCGACCTGGTGGTCAGCCGGGCCTCGCGGCTCACCCTGCTCGACGAGACCGGGATCTCCTTCCGGGACGCCCACTGGCGCGACGACCTGCGCGAATGGCTCGCGCGTGGCGCCGACGGCAAGCCCGGCGCCTTCGAGACGGACCTCACCGACGTGCGGTACTGGCCGGCGGGGGACCTGGCGGCGGGCCCGTCCTCCGGGTCGTACCCGGCGAAGGGCATGCTCGTCGTGCCCGCCTCGACGGCCTGTGTGGCCGGTGTCGCGCTCGGGCTCTCCAAGGACCTGCTCCAGCGGGCCGCGAGCGTCACCCTGAAGGAGAGCCGCCGGCTCGTCGTCGCCGTCCGGGAGACCCCCTTGAACGGGCAGACGCTGCGGCATCTCGTCACCCTCGACGACGCGGGCGCGGTCGTCGTGCCCGCCTCGCCCGCCTTCTACGCCGGGGCCACGCACATCCAGGACCTGGTGGACTTCGTGGCCGGACGCGTCCTCGACGCGGCGGGGGTGGAGCACCGTCTCTACCGCCGCTGGAAGGGCGAACTCGGCGGTGGCGCCCGCCCCGCCTGAGCGGGCTCAGCACCTCAGGCAGCAGCACGGCAGCAATCACGTCAGACCTCTTCAGCGGAAGGCTTCGAATCGCATGGACGCGGTGGACAGGCAGCTCATCCAGGCCCTGAGGGAGAACGGGCGGGCCTCCTACGCGGAGCTGGGGCGCCTCGTCGGACTGTCGGGGCCCAGCGTCACCGACCGCATCAACCGACTGGAGGCGGCCGGTGTCATCACCGGCTACCGGGCCACCGTCGACGCCTCCTCGCTGGGGCTCGGCGTCACCGCGCTCATCGGCATCTCGCTGACGGACGCCACCGACCACGAGGACGTGGCGGGGCGGCTCAAGGACCTCTCCGAGATCGAGGACTGCTGGTTCATCGCCGGCGAGGACTCGTACATGCTCAAGGTGCGGGCCACCGACGTGGACGGCCTGGAGAAGATCATCCGGCGGCTCAGCGCGACGGAGGGCGTCTCCCGGACCCGTACCACCATCGTGCTCTCCACCAAGTGGGAGAACCGGGTCGGAGAGCTGCCCGAAGAGGTCTGAGGGCGCAGGCGTAACGTGGGGGCGAGCTTCGTGGAAAGGTGTTGGCATGGACGTCGGGCTCAAGCGCGAGCTGGAGGAGAAGGTCCGCTCCGGTGAGCGGCTGTCCCGCGAGGACGGCATCGCGCTGTACGAGTCGGACGACCTGGCGTGGCTGGGCGGCCTCGCGCACGAGGTGCGCACCCGCAAGAACGGCGACGTCGTGCATTTCAACGTCAACCGGCACCTCAACATGACGAACGTCTGCACGGCCTCGTGCGCGTACTGCTCCTTCCAGCGCAAGCCGGGGGAGAAGGACGCGTACACGATGCGCATCGAGGAGGCGGTCAAGCTCGCCAAGGCGATGGAGGGCGAGAACCTCACCGAGCTGCACATCGTCAACGGCCTGCACCCGAACCTGCCGTGGCGCTACTACCCGCGCTCGCTGCGGGAGCTGAAGGCGGCGCTGCCGGACGTGTCGCTGAAGGCGTTCACGGCGACGGAGATCCACCACTTCGAGACGATCTCCGGGCTGTCCGCCTCCGAGATCCTCGACGAGCTGATCGACGCCGGTCTGGAGTCCCTGACCGGCGGCGGCGCGGAGATCTTCGACTGGGAGGTCCGGCAGCACATCGTGGACCACCGGACCCACTGGGAGGACTGGTCCCGTATCCACCGCCTGGCGCACGAGAAGGGTCTGAAGACCCCGTGCACCATGCTGTACGGGCACATCGAGGAGCCCCGCCACCGCGTCGACCACGTCCTGAGGCTCCGTGAACTCCAGGACGAGACCGGCGGGTTCCAGGTCTTCATCCCGCTGCGCTACCAGCACGACTTCGTGGACGTGAAGGACGGCAAGGTCCGCAACCGCCTCCAGGCCCGCACGCAGATGGCGACCGGCGCCGAGGCGCTGAAGACCTTCGCGGTCTCCCGGCTGCTGTTCGACAACGTCCCGCACGTGAAGGTCTTCTGGGTGATGCACGGCGTGCAGACCGCCCAGCTGGCCCTCCAGCACGGGGCCGACGACATGGACGGCTCGGTCGTCGAGTACAAGATCACCCACGACGCGGACAACTTCGGCACGCCGAACAAGCTGACCCGCGACGATCTGCTGGACCTGATCCGGGACGCCGGCTTCCGCCCGGTGGAGCGCAACACGCGCTACGAGATCATCCGCGAGTACGACGGCCCGGACCCGCTGCGCCGGGAGTCCCCGCAGCCGATGCGGCTCTGATCGGTCGCCCCTGAGGGGGTACTCGTGGCCGTATGGCTGCGAAGGCACCCGAGGAGGGCTTCACCGCCGAGCCCTTCGTTCCCGAGCGGGGTGGGCTGCCCGCCCTTCGGCGGGCCGCCGCGGAGTGCCGGGGCTGCCCCCTGCACCGGGACGCCACGCAGACGGTGTTCGGCGCGGGTGACGCCCACGCGCGCGTGATGCTCGTCGGTGAGCAGCCCGGGGACCAGGAGGACCGGCAGGGCAAGCCCTTCGTGGGGCCCGCCGGGAAGCTGCTCGACCGGGCGCTCGCCGAGGCCGGGATCGACCCGGACCGGGCGTACGTCACCAACGCCGTGAAGCACTTCAAGTTCACGCGGGCCGAGCCCCGCAAGCGCCGTATCCACAAGGCGCCGGCACTGCGGGAGATGACGGCGTGCGGGCCGTGGCTCGCCGCCGAACTGGCCGTCGTGGAGCCGGAGCTGATCGTGGTCCTCGGCGCCACCGCCGGAAAGGCGCTGCTCGGCTCCTCGTTCCGGGTCACGCGGGTGCGCGGGACGGTGCTGGAGGAGGAGATCCACGGGCGCAGGGAGCGGCTGGTGCCCACCGTCCACCCCTCGGCCGTGCTGCGCGCGGACGATCGCGAGTCGGCCTACGACGGGTTCCTGTCCGATCTGAAAGTGGCGGCGCGCATACTGGAGTAATGGTTACGATGCTGGGGTGTCCCTTACTTTCACCCTGGATCCCGCCGTCACCCCCGACCTGCGCGACGGCATCCTCGACCTGTGGACCGACGTCTCCAACGCGGGCGGCTCCGTCGGGTTCGTACCGCCGGTGACGACCGAGGTGGTACGGCCGGAGCTGGTCAAGCACCTGGTCGCGATGGCGGAGGGCCGTACCCGGCTGCTCGTCGGGCACGACGAGGACGGACGGATCGCCGCGGCCGCCTTCCTCACCCACAACACGCACCGGCTGATGAAGCACTGGCTGTGGCTCTACACGGTGATGGTGCACCCCCGCCACCAGGGCAAGGGCTACGGCCGCGACCTGCTCGCCGCCGCCGAGGACGCCGCCCGCGGTCTCGACGGCATCGAGGCGATCCGGCTCACCTGCCGGGGCGGCCTCGGCCTGGAGCGGTTCTACGCCTCCTGCGGCTACAAGGAGGTCGGCCGCGTCCCCGGCGCGATCCGCGTCGCGCCCGGCGACGACCGCGACGACATCATCATGCTGCTGCCGCTCGGCTGAGGGCCCCCTGCAAGATCGGGACCCGGACATGCTTCACTGGACGGTGCGATTGGGAATGTCCGTAGCCGTAGACCGGAAGAGTGGATTGAGATGCTCCGCTACACACTGATGCGCCTCGGGGTCTTCGTGGGCTGCTTCGTGGTCGTCTGGGGCCTCGTCTACAGCGGCATCGTCCCGCGCGGCTTCGGCGCCTCCAACGGCGTCTGGATGATCCTGCTCGCCCTGCTGCTCTCGGCCCCGATCAGCTTCGTCGTCCTGCGCAAGGAACGCGACCGCGCCTCGGCCGGGATCGTGCGGCGCGTCGACCGGATGAAGTCCAACCTGGAGGCGAACCGCAGCCAGGAGGACGAGGTCGACGACGCCGCCCGCGCACAGGGCTGAGCCCGCGCGCGTGGCCCCGAGCGCGGCATGACCGTCCGGTAGGACCCTGGTCCCCCCTCTTACGCTGGTCCGGACCCATGGTGTGGGATGGCTTGAATCACACCAGGGATCACACCGGTCTCACGCCGGGCGGCGACACGTGCCCGGTACACGCAACGCGAAGGGGGAACTGTGGCACGAGGGCGCGCGAAAGCGGGCGCACGACGGGTGGCCGAGGCGGTCGCCTCGGGCACCGATCCACGCAGGGCCGCGCAGGAGGAACTGCGCAGGCAGGCAGGCGGCCGGGGAGCCCGGCAGGACGGTGGCGGCGGCGGCGAGTACGAGGCCCAGGGCTGGAACATCGACCCGGAGGACTTCCCCGCGGCCCGCGAGCAGGGCGGTTCGACCGCGACGGTCATGCGGCAGAAGACGGTGCCGCTGGACGAGGCCGGCGAGGCCCTCGGCCGCAGCGAACAGGAGCGCCAGGGCGGCGAGGTGGTGCACGCCATCTGCCCGATGGTGCTGCCGAAGGGCCGTTCGTTCCTCTCCATGCTGCCGGTGCTGAGCCTGCTCGTCCTGGGTGCCGTGGGCGCCTCGGTCGTGGGCGCCGCCGGGGCCGACGTGCTGACCAACCCCCTGTTCGGCGTGCACTACTGGGTCGTCTCGCTCGCCGCGGTCGCCTTCGTGTGGTGGCGGCAGGGCATGGTCATGGTGCCCGACGGCTCCCAGGCGCTGATCACCCGGTTCGGCAAGCTGGAGAAGGTCGTCGGACCGGGCCGGGTCGTGCTGCTGAGCCCCTGGAAGCGGGTGTCGTACATCGTCAACACCACCCGTGAGTACCCGTTCAACGCGCCGGTGCGCGAGGCCCCGACCCGGGGCGGGGTGAAGGCGTCGATCGACCTGTTCATCCAGTTCCGGATCAGCGACCCCACCGAGTTCGTGTACACGCTCGGCGCGGTGCGCGGCTTCGAGGAGAAGCTGAGCAACGCCGTCAGCGAGACGATCCGCAGCCTCATCTACGAGCAGGAGGCCGCCGGCATCTACGACATGGTCGGCGAGGACACCGGCCGGCTCCTGGAGCAGCTCAACCAGCAGTTCCGTCCGGCCGTCGAGCTGACCAACGCCAACATCACCCACGCCGAGCCGTCCGACCAGCGCTACCGCATGGACCTCGCGGCACCCGAGATGGTCCGCATGGCCAAGGAGGCGTACACGCACGAGTACGCGCTCCAGCTGCGCAAGGAGCAGGACGAGGGCGACCTGAGCCGGGAGCTCGCCTCCAGCCAGGAGACGCTGTCCGCGATCCAGGCCGACATCGCCCAGTACCAGGCGCAGATGGACACGGCCGTGGAACGCGAGACCAACCGCGCCGAGGCCCTGGCCCGCCAGCGCTACGTCCAGGCCGAGTCGGAGGCGAAGGCCAACGCGGCCCTCCTGGAGGCGCAGGCCCTCGACATCCGCGCGGTGACCGCCGCGGAGGCGCCGGAGATCCTGGAGTACCGCTACCAGCAGCAGGTGCTGGACACCCTGGAGGAGGTCGCCGACCACCTGCCCCGCCTGGTCCGCATCGGCGGCACCTCCGACGGCGCCGGCATCGACTTCCTGGAGCTGGCCCGCGAACTGGTCGGCGAACGCGGCACGGAGCTGTTCAGCGACGCCGACATGGCCGCCGTCCGGGCCCGGCTCGGCGAGGTGTCCGAGCGGATCGCCGCCCGCGAGGAGGAGATCGGCGCGCTGCTCGCCGCCGACCGGCCCACCGTGCCCGAAGTGCCCGACGTACCCGGGCCGGGCGCGGCGACCGACGACATCGAGCTCTCCGAGGAGGCCGCCCAGTGAGCACCGCCCGAACCCACCGCCGGTCGGTCATCTCCGAGGCCGTCGCCCCCTGGACCGACATCGCCCGGCTGCTGCGCGGCGGCGAGGCCGACACCCTGATCCCCGTCATCATCCCGCGGCACCGCCGCCGGGTGTGGTGGATGCTGCCGCTGTGGCTCGGCGTCTACGCCCTGCTCATGGGCGTGACCCTGTCCCTGCACGCCGCCGACGCCGAGTCGTCCGCCGGGGACTTCGCCTACGGCACCCTGGCCGGACTGTCCTACGCCGGTGGCGCCGTGCTGGTGCTGATCGGCGCCCTGTGGTGGTGGCGTTCCTCCATCGTCGAGATCGAGCAGGGCACCAACGGCGTCCTGACCCGCTACGGCGCCGTGGTCCGCACCCTCGACGCCGGCCGGCACTACCTGTGGCACCCGTGGTCCCGGGTCGACTTCGTCGTGGACACCGCCACCGAGATCCCGTACTCGGCCCCGGTGATGGCCTGCCCGACGCAGGAGAACGTGCCGCTGCGCTCGATCGAGTTCTTCCTGAAGTTCCGCATCACCGACGCCGTGCTGTTCGTCCGCACGATCGGCGCCGGCAACTTCGACCTGGTGCTCTCCAGCGCCGTGCAGGACGCCATCCGCCAGCGCGCCCGCAAGATGCGCACCGAGCGGGCGTACGACCTGCGCGGCTCGGACGTGGCCGACATGCAGGAGCTGCTCAACCGGCAGCTGTCCGGCTACGGCGTGCGCATCACCGGCTCCAACATCCCGGACGTGCAGCTGCCGACGCAGTACCAGCAGCACCTGGCCACCCGGGAGCGGGTCGCCAAGGAGCGCACGGCCTACGAGCAGGAGTGGGGCCTGGTCCGCAAGCGCCGCATCGACCAGCTCGGCATGGACATCGAGCGCGCCAAGAAGGTGCGCGACGCCCGGATCGTCGAGGTGAAGGCCGCGCTGAACCGGGCCCGCGAGGAGGTCGCCCAGCTGCTGGAGGAGCAGGAGACCAACGCCCAGCGGGTGCGGTTCGAGATCGAGACGCGGGGCCGCAGCGGCCTGATCGCCGCCGAGAACGAGGCACGCGCCCAGCGCGCCCTCGCCAAGGCGTACCGGGACAACCGGGCCGTGCTCCAGTACGAACTGGCGCGGCGCCGCCTGGAGGTGGGCGCCAAGCTCGCCGGGCGGGCCCCGCAGCCGGTGGTCGTGCGCACCGACGGCTCCAGCGCCGACACCTCGGCCCTGTCCACGCTGCTCACCGCGCAGCTGCTGCCGCGGCTGACGGCGCTGCCGGCCGTCGAGGCCCAGCCCTGGGCGGACCGGGTGGCCCGGCTCGCCGAGGAGCGGGACGGAGACGGCGCGTAGGACGGCGGGTTGGCGACGGGCCGGGCGGGATCTCCCTCCCGGCCCGTACGCTGAGCGCCATGGGTGCCGTGAAGACCAAACGGATGCCGCGGGCCGTCCGTGAGCAGCAGATGCTGGACGCCGCCGTGCGGACCTTCGGCCGGCGCGGGTACATGGCCGCGTCGATGGACGAGGTCGCCGAACTGGCGGGTGTCTCGAAGCCGTTGGTGTACCTCTACCTGAACTCCAAGGAAGACCTCTTCACCGCTTGCATCCGGCGGGAGTCCGCCGCGCTCGTGGCGGCCATCCGGTCCGGCGTCCGGCCGGACCTGCCCGCCGACCGGCAGCTCTGGGACGGACTGCGGGCGTTCTTCACCCACACCTCGCACTACCCGGACGCCTGGTCCGTGCTGCACCTCCAGGCCCGCACCCACGGCGAGCCGTTCGCCTCCGAGGTCGCCGCGATGCGCGCGGACATCGTCGCGTTCGTCACGCAGCTGATCCTGGTCGCGGCCCGCGAGGCGCACCGCGACCCCGATTTCCCGGAGAGCGAGGTCGCCGGGGTCGCCGAGGCCCTGGTCGGGGCCGCCGAGTCGCTGGCCGACTGGGCCAACACGACTCCGGGCGTGAGCGCGCGTCAGGCGGCGGCCACGCTGATGAACTTCGCGTGGGCCGGCCTGGGCGACCTCAGGGAGGGCCGGCGCTGGACGCCGCCCGACGCCGCTCAGGAGCTGAGCGGATAGACCTCCCCGGTCAGGTGGAGGCGGTTCCCGCCGCGCAGTTCGAACCGCCCGTCCCCGGCGCCGTACGTCACGGTCGCCGGCAGCAGCACCGGCGCCCGGAAGCCGGCCCGCACCCGGACCGCGTCCGGTGTGCCGTGCTCGGCCAGACAGCGGGCGACCGTCCACATGCCGTGCGCGATGGCGCGCGGGAAGCCGAACAGCCGGGCGGTGAGCGGGTGCAGATGGATGGGGTTGCGGTCCCCGGAGGCCGCGCCGTAGCGCCGTCCGGTGTCCGAGGGGACCGTCCATTCGGCGACCTCGGGCAGCGGCTCCGGGTCCCCGGCCGGCGCCGAGGGTGCCGTGCCGTCCGTGCGGTGGCGGGCCAGGTAGTGGCTGGCGGACTCCCACACGAGGCGGTCGCCGGTCCGGACCTCGGTGACCACGACCGCCTCGGTGCCCCGGCGGTGCGGCACCAGCCGGTCGACGCGCACGCCGACCTCGTACGTGCCGGACGCGGGCAGCGCGGTGTGCCGGGTGACCTCGATGGACGTGTGGACGAGTCCGAGCAGGGGCAGCGGGAACTCCCGCGCGCTCATCAGCCGCATGGCCAGCGGGAAGCCGAGCAGATGCGGGTAGGTGACGGGCAGCGTGCCGCCCTCCGCCGGGAAGCCGCACACCCGCTCGTACGCCGCGAGGCGTGCCGGGTCGACGCGGACGCCGGGCAGCACGAGCCGGGTCCGGGGGAACTCCGCGCCGGGGCGGGGCCGTTTGAACGGGGAGAGCACCGCGCCCCGGGCGAGCAGGGCGGGCAGCCGGGGCGCGCCGGTCAGGACGGTCGTCATCACGCCCCCAGCAGGCTCTGGCCGCACACCCGCACGACCTGGCCGTTGACGGCGCCCGACGCGGGGTGCGCGAGCCAGGCGGTCGTCTCGGCGACGTCGGACGGCAGGCCGCCCTGCGCGAGGGAGTTCATGCGCCGGCCCGCCTCCCGGATGAACAGGGGGACCGCGGCCGTCATCTTCGTCTCGATGAAGCCGGGAGCGACCGCGTTCACGGTCACCCCGTGCGCGTCGAGCGCGCGCGGCGCGAGGGCGCGCACGAGCCCCGCGACACCGGCCTTGCTCGCGCCGTAGTTGGTCTGCCCGGCGTTCCCGGCGAGCCCGGCGATCGACGCGGTCGCCACGATCCGCCCGCCGGTCCGCAGGGCGCCGGCCGCGAGCAGCGCGTCCGTGGTGCGCAGCACGCTCGCGAGGTTGACATCGAGTACGGCGTTCCAGCGTTCGGCGGGCATGTTGACCAGGCGCCGGTCGCGGGTGATGCCCGCGTTGTGGACGAGGACGTCCAGCCCGTCCGGCAGCGCCGCCGCGATCCGCTCCCCGGCGTCGGGCGCGGTGATGTCCAGGGCGAGAGCGGTGCCGCCGAGCCGGTCGGCCACCCGCCGGGCGTCCTGCTCGGCCTGCGGCACGTCGAGGACGACGACCCGGGCGCCGTCCCTGGCCAGGGTCTCGGCGACCGCCTCGCCGATGCCGCGGGCGGCGCCGGTGACCAGGGCGGTGCGTCCGGAGAGGGGGCTGCCGGGGTCCTCGGGCGGGGTGACCTCCTGCGGGCCGACCTCGACGACCTGGCCGCTGACGTAGGCCGACTTGGGGGAGAGGAGGAAACCGAGGGTGGACGCGGCGGCGCGGGCGTCGGTGAGCCGGACCAGGTTGACCGTCCTGCCCCGGCCGATCTCCTTGCCGAGGGAGCGGGTGAAGCCCTCCAGGGCCTGCTGGGCGGCGGCCTGGTGGTGGTCGGCGGGGTCGAGGGGCGCGCCCAGGACGACGATCCGCCCGCTCGCCGCGACCGACCGCACCATGGGGTGCAGGGCCGCGTGCACCTCGGCCAGCGTCTCGACGTCCCGGACCCCCGTGGCGTCGAGCACGACGGCGGCGGGGTGCTCGGCGGGCGCGGTGGTGAGGCCGAGGTCCGCCGCCGCGAGGTCCAGTTCGGACTTCCCGGCCGTCAGGAGGAGCCGTTCGCCGTCGAGTTCGGGCCGCTCGGGCGACCAGCGGCGCAGCGGGGCGGGCTGGGGAAGCCCCAGACGGCGGGTGAGGAACCGGCCGGGGGCGGTCCCCGTGAAGCTCAGATAGCGGTCGGCCATGCGGGACTCCCAGGTGCGCTCCGGAACTGACTCAGGAGTAAGGTTACCGGAGGTAAGTCACCGTGGACGTGAGGAGTGAGGCACATGAGCGCCCTGTTGGCCCCGGCGGTCCGGCGCGTCGCGATCATCGGCGGCACGCGCATCCCCTTCGCCCGCTCCGACGGCCCCTACGCCACCGCCTCCAACCAGGACATGCTCACCGCCGCACTGGACGGCCTGGTCGAGCGGTACGGCCTCGAAGCGCCGGGGGCGGTCGGCGAGTTCGTCGCCGGGGCCGTCCTCAAGCACAGCCGCGACTTCAACCTCGCCCGCGAGACCGTCCTCGGCTCACGGCTCGACCCGCGCACCCCCGCCTACGACATCCAGCAGGCGTGCGGCACCGGCCTCCAGGCCGTCGTCGCCGCCGCCAACAAGATCGCGCTCGGGCAGACCGAGGCCGCCGTCGCGGGCGGCGCCGACACGGCGAGCGACGCGCCCCTCGGCGTCAACGACCGGCTGCGCCGCATCCTCCTGGAGGCCCGCCGGGCCCGGTCCCTCGGTGGCCGGCTCAAGGCGCTGGCCCAGGTGCGGCCCGCCCACCTCGTCCCCGACATCCCGCGCAACGCCGAGCCCCGTACCGGCCTGTCCATGGGCGAGCACGCCGCCGTCACCGCCCGCGCCTGGGGCATCACCCGCGAGGCCCAGGACGAGCTGGCGGCGACGAGCCACCAGCGGCTGGCCGCCGCCTACGAGCGCGGCTTCTTCCAGGACCTGGTCGTGCCCTTCCGGGGGCTCGACCGCGACCAGAACCTGCGCCCCGGCTCCACGCCGGAGAAACTCGCCGCGCTGAAGCCGGTGTTCGGCCTGGACGCGCCCGGCCCCACGATGACGGCGGGCAACTCGACACCGCTGACCGACGGGGCCGCCGTCGTGCTGCTCGCGAGCGAGGAGTGGGCCGCCGCCCGGGGCCTGGAGCCGCTGGCGTACCTCACCGCCTACGAGACGGCCGCCGTGGACTTCCCGCACGGCGACGTGGCGGACGGCGAGGACGGACTGCTCATGGCACCGGCGTACGCCGTCCCGCGCATGCTGGAGCGGGCCGGACTCGGCCTCGGTGACTTCGACCTCGTCGAGGTGCACGAGGCGTTCGCCTCCCAGGTCCTGGCCACGCTCGCGGCGTGGGAGAAGCGGGGCCTGGACCCGGTGGACCGCGCCCGGCTGAACGTCGCCGGCTCGTCCCTGGCCACCGGTCACCCCTTCGCGGCCACCGGCGCGCGGATCGTGGCCACGCTGGCCGCGCTGCTCGCCGAGCGCGGCGGTCCGGGCCGGGGGCTGATCTCGGTGTGCGCCGCGGGCGGGCAGGGCGTGACGGCGGTCCTGGAGCGAAGCTGAGGACCCCTCACATAACCCGCGAGGTTGCACATACCCGTCCCCGGACCGCCGCCGAACCCGCACAACGTCCCCACGCCCGCGCCGTACGATCGCGGCCTAACCAGCGGTAACCCGTTTCCGCAGGCCTCGGCAGGTGAACACCACGGTGCGCGAGGCACGTACCTCATGCAGCAAGCGTTTTCCCGCTGCACGCCCGCAGGAGCCGCCCCGTGTCCACCCCGCTTCCCTCCTTCGCCCCTTCGGCCGCCTTCGACGACGCACCGGGCCCGGTCCTGGTGCGCCCGGAGACCCGGCGGCTGAACGGCGCCGTACGGGAGGCGTACGTACCGCCGTTCGCCCCGCCCGTCACCCACGGCTCGCTGGCCGACCTGCCCTTCGACAACGCCGACGCGGCACCGGACGCGGTGGTCCTCAGCCGCCGGGACGCCGACGGGAAGTGGACGGACGTGACGGCGGCGGAGTTCGCCGGACAGGTGCAGGCCGTCGCGAAGGGGCTGATAGCCGAGGGCCTCCTGCCCGGCGACCGCATCGCCGTCATGGCCCGCACCCGCTACGAGTGGACGCTTCTCGACTTCGCCGCCTGGGCCGCCGGACTGGTGGTGGTCCCCATCTACCCCACCTCCTCCGCCTTCCAGACCCGCTGGATCCTCCAGGACTCCGGCGCCGTCGCCCTGATCACCGAGACCGTCGCCCAGGCGAACGCCCTCGGCCCCGAACTGGACCGCGTCCCCGACCTGCGCAGCCTGTGGGTGATGGACAAGGGGCACGTGGACCGGCTGGCGGAGGCCGGGGAGGAACTGCCCGACGGGGAGGTGGCCGTCCGGCGCGGCATGCTCGTGCCCGACACCCTGGCCACCCTCATCTACACCTCGGGCACCACCGGCCGGCCCAAGGGCTGCGCGCTGACCCACGGGAACTTCTTCGCCGAGGTCGACAACGCCGTCGAACTGCTCTACCCGATCTTCAAGGCGCGGACCAGCGAAGAGGCGTCGGTGCTGCTCTTCCTGCCCCTGTCCCACGTGTTCGGGCGGATGGTCGAGGTGGCCTGTGTGCGCGCCCGGGTGCGGCTGGGCCACGCGCCGAGCCTGAAGGCCGAGGACCTGCTGCCGGACCTCGCCGCGTTCCGGCCGACCTGCCTGCTGACCATCCCGTACATGCTGGAGAAGATCTACAACTCCGCCCGCGCCAAGGCCGAGTCGGGCGGCCGGGCCTCCACCTTCGACCGGGCCGCGGGGGTCGCCGAGCGCTACGGCGAGGCGCTGGAGGCCCGCCAGTCCGGCACCGGCCCGGGCCCGGGGACCGCGCTGAAGGCGGGCCGCGCGATGTACGACCCACTCGTCTACCGGCGCCTGCGCAACGCGATGGGCGGCCGGGTGAAGTACGCGATCTGCGGCGGCTCCCCGCTGGGCCGCCGGCTCGCCGCGTTCTACGCGGGCGCCGGCATCGAGGTCTACGAGGGCTACGGGCTCACCGAGACGACCGGCGCGGCCACCGTGACACCGCCCCTCAAGCCCCGCCTCGGCACGGTCGGCTGGCCGCTGCCCGGCACCCGGGTGCGGATCGCGGCGGACGGCGAGGTCCTGCTCTCCGGCGACCACGTGCTGCGCGGCTACTGGGACCCGGCGGCGGGCGGCGTGGTCCCGGCGGCCACCGACGGCTGGCTGGCCACCGGCGACATCGGCGCCCTCGACGACGAGGGCTATCTGACGATCACCGGCCGCAAGAAGGAACTGCTCATCACGGCGGGCGGCAAGAGCGTCGCCCCGGCCCCCCTGGAGAACTGGCTGCGCGCGCACCCGCTGATCTCGCAGTGCCTGGTCGTCGGCGACCGCCGCCCCTACGTCGCCGCGCTGATCACCCTCGACATGGACGGCGTCACCCACTGGCGCCGGATGAACGGCCGGCACCCGGTCCCCGCCGAACTCCTCCTGGACGACCCGGAGCTGCGGCACATCCTGCAGCGGGCCGTGGACGAGGCGAACAAGCTGGTGTCCCGGCCCGAGTCGATCCGCCGCTTCGCCGTCCTGCCGGTGGACTTCACCGAGCTGGACGGGCACCTCACCCCGTCGATGAAGCTCCGCCGGGACGCGGTCATGCGCGACTTCGCGGCCGACGTGGAGGCCCTGTACGCGGGCTGACCCCCGCACCACCGCCCGCCCCGCACCACCGCTCGCCCGCCCCCTCCGCGGTGGCCCCGGCCATCCGGACCCCCACACCCCCCGCTCGGAAGGCAGCAGTGAACGCTCGCACCCCCCACCACCACCCCGCCCTGCGCCGGGCCCGTACGGCCGCCGCCGCGGCCGCCGCGGCGCTGTCCCTCGCCGCCTGCGGTGTCGTCGACGGCATCGCGGGCGCCGACGGCTCCGAGGAGCCGAGCAAGGGCGACGACGTCACCGTCGGACTGCTCCTGCCCGACAGGGCCACCGCGCGGTTCGAACGGTTCGACCACCCGCTGATCAAGAAGGAGGTCGCTTCCCTCACCCACGGCAAGGGCAAGGTCGTCTACGCCAACGCCGCGTCCAGCACCGAGAAGCAGAGCCGCCAGTTCCGGAAGCTGATCGAGGACCGGGTGGACGTGATCCTCGTAGACGCCGTCGACGCCAAGGCCATCGGGCCCGACGTGCGCCGCGCCAAGGAGGCCGGCATCCCGGTCATCGCCTACGACCGCCTCGCCGAGGGCCCCGTCGACGCCTACGTCTCCCACGACAACGAACTCGTCGGCGAGGTGCAGGCCCGCGCCCTCGTCCAGCGCCTCGGCTCCAAGGCCCTCACCAGCAAGGTCGTCATGATGCACGGCGACCCCGCCGACCCGAACACGGCCCGCTTCAAGCGGGGCGCGGTCACCGAGCTCAAGGGCGACGTGAACATCGTCAAGGAGTACGACACCCGCAAGTGGTCGCCCGAGGTGGCCAAGGCCAACATGCGCAAGGCCATCGCGGCCGTCGGCGTGAACGGCATCGCCGCCGTCTACTCCGCCAACGACGGCATGGCGGGCGCCGCCATCGACGCGCTCAAGGAGGCCGGGGTCGGCCAGGTGCCGCCGGTGACCGGGCAGGACGCCAACCTGGACGCCATCCAGCGGATCGTCGCCGGGGAGCAGTACATGACGGTGTACAAGCCGTTCGAGCTGGAGGCGACCACCGCCGCCCGCATGGCCGTCTACAAGGTGCAGGGCCGTGGCGTCGCCTTCGACGCCCTGGCCCAGGACGTGGTCGACAGCCCCACCCGCGAGGACATCCCGGCGGCGCTGCTCACGGTGGTCGCGGTCACCCGCAAGAACATCGAGGCCACGGTCGTACGGGACGGCGTCTACACCGTCGACCAGATCTGCACCCCCGAGTACGCGGCCGACTGCGCCGCGATCGGCCTCGGCTGACGGGACGGGCCCCGTCCTCTCAGGCGGTGTGCTTGCGGGCGAGCAGGAAGGCCTGCGGGACCGTCTCGCCGAGGGCGGGGTCAGGCTCGCGGACCGTGCGGGAGTGCGGGGCGAAACCGGCCCGCGTCAGCAGCGCGGCCATGTCGTCCGGGCGGCGGCGCAGGAAGGTCAGCGCGACCGGGTGCCCGAACGGCCGGTCGTGGTGCCGGTGTTCGTCCCCGGCCTGGAAGGCGACCAGCAGGGGAGCCCCCGGCGCCAGCACCCGGTGGAACTCGGCGAAGAGCGCCGGCAGCCGGTCCTCCGGGAGGTGGATGGAGGAGTAGAAGGACACGGCACCGGACAGCGCCCCGTCCGGCAGGTCCAGCTCCAGCATCGAGCCCCGCTCGAACCGCAGCCCGGGGTTCTCCCGGCGGGCGATCGCGAGCATCGACTCCGACAGGTCGACGCCGAACACGTCCAGGCCCAGCGCGGCGAGGCGGGCCGTCGTCCGGCCGGGCCCGCAGCCCAGGTCGGCCACCGGCCCGCCGCCGTCCACCAGGTCGGCGAACACGCGCAGCACGGCCCGCTCCAGGGGCCGCTGCGCCATCTCGTCCTCGAAGAGCTCGGCGTAGTCCTCGGCGATGGCGTCGTAGAAGGCACGGGTGGCGGTCAGGAGGTCGGCGTCGGTCATGGGCCGCGACCTTAGCGCCAACCGGCCCGGCGGGGCGCTCTATTCGGGCTCCCGCCCCTTGCCGTCCGCACCGGTCCGGCCGGCGCCGCGCGCGCCGCCCAGGGCCGCGCCCGCCGCCACGCCCACTCCCATGCCCAGGCCGAGCCCGAGCGCCAGGTTGTCGAACACCGTCGTGCCCAGCACGACGCCGAGTGCCAGACCCAGGGAGATGCCGACGGACACACCGGTCGCCAGGCCCGTGTCCCGCTCCGGGCCGCCGCCGTTCTCACCGCTCGTCATCCGGCGATCCTCCCACGCGGCCCGGCTCACGCCAGTCCCGCCGCACGCAGCAGCGCGGCCGCCCCCGCCGCCGCCAGCACCACGACCGGGAACGGCGCACCCCGCCACGCCAGGACACCGCCCACCAGCACGCCCGCCGGGCGCGCCCAGCCGGCGAACCCGCCGCCCTCCGTCAGCGCCCCCGTGGCCAGCAGCGCCACGAGCAGCACCACCGCCCCGGCCGCCAGCAGCTCCCGCATCCGCGCGGGCAGCGTGACCCGGCCGTGCAGTGCCGGGCCCACCAGCCGGAAGGCGTACGTCCCGACGGCGAGCACCGAGATCACGGCGACCGTCGCCGTCGTGGACGTCATGCCGCACTCCCCTTCCGGCCGTGGACCACCAGACCCGCGAGCGCCAGCAGCACCGGCACGCCCGCCGGGACGGCCGGGGTGACGGCCAGGGCGAGCGCGGCGCCGAGCAGCGCGGCCCGGCGGACGGAGCGGTCCGTGCGCAGCGCCGGCAGCACCAGCGCCACCAGCACCGCGGGGAACGCGGCGTCGAGTCCGTACGTCGCCGTGTCGCCGACGGCGGTGCCGGCGAGGGCGCCGGCCAGGACGCCGGTGTTCCAGGCGGCGAACAGGCCGAGGCCGTTCACCCAGAACGCGGCCCGGCGGCGGGCCGGATCCGGCTGGGCCAGCGTGAACGCCACCGTCTCGTCGGTGACCAGATGCGCCCCGGCCAGCCGGGCGAACCGGCCCGGTCCGAGGACGTCCGCCACGGCGAGGCTGAAGGCGGCGGTACGGGTGTTGAGGATCAGCCCGGTGGCCACCGCGGCGAGCGGCCCGCCCCCGGCGAGCAGCAGCCCGACGGCGCTGAACTGCGCCGAGCCGGCGTACACGACGAGCGACATGGCCACCGGCACCCAGAGCGGCAGCCCGCCGGCCACCGCGATCGCGCCGAAGGAGACCCCGACGACCCCGCTCGCCAGCCACACGAGGGCGCTGTCGCGCACCAGGGGTGCCATCATCGGTGTTCGGAGCAGCGAACGCATGTTTCCCAGAATGAACAGACGGGTCCCCGTTCGTCAAGGCGAACAGGTGGACCGGCAGAGCGAACGACTGGAAGTGAGCCGATGGGTGAGCCCCTGACGTGGATCGCCGCCTCTCTGCGCCGCGAGCGCGCCCGCGCCGGACTGTCCCTGTCCGAGCTGGCCAAACGGGCGGGCATCGCGAAGTCCACGCTCTCCCAGCTGGAGAGCGGCGGAGGGAACCCGAGCGTCGAGACGCTGTGGGCGCTGGGCGTGGCGCTCGGGGTGCCGTTCAGCTCGCTCGTGGAGCCGCCGGCCCCCGCGGTCCAGGTGATCCGGGCGGGGGAGGGGCCCGCGGTGGCGTCCGAGCGCGCCGACTACGTGGCCACCCTGCTCTCCGCGAGTCCGCCGGGCGCGCGGCGGGACATCTACCACCTGCGCGCGGAGCCGGGCGCGGCCCGTGAGTCCGAGCCGCACATCCCGGGCACCGTGGAGCATCTGATCGTCGGGGCGGGCCGGGTGAAGGCGGGACCGCGCGGCGAGGAGGCCGAGCTGGGCCCCGGGGACTACATGACGTACCGGGGGGACGTGCCGCACGCGTACGAGGCGCTGGAGCCGGGGACGTTCTTCGTCCTCGTCATGCAGCACGTGTAGGGACGCCCGGAAGAAGAAAAGGCAGGAGCCCCGCCGCCTTGCGGCGCGGGGCTCCTTGGGTACTGCACTCAGTTCCGGATCAAAGCACCAGGCTCCGAGGACCGAATCAGACGGGGGTGACGTTCTCCGCCTGCGGGCCCTTCGGGCCCTGGGTCACGTCGAAGGAGACCTGCTGGTTCTCCTCCAGCGAGCGGAAGCCGCTCGCGTTGATCGCGGAGTAGTGAACGAAGACGTCGGGGCCGCCGCCTTCCTGGGCGATGAAGCCAAAGCCCTTTTCGGCGTTGAACCACTTCACGGTTCCGGTAGCCATAAGCCCTCCTTGGGCCCAAAGGGTTGCCCTGCTCCAGAACCCTGCAAGTGTGAAAACAAAGTGCCGCACAACTGCATACGTCTGAAAACGACGAGAGCCCGCGGTTACATGCTCCGCAGGCTCTGTACTGCAAGGGAAACCAAACTGCAACTTGCGGCGAGCCTAGCACGCAGGCAGCCGAAAGCAATAGAGGTCAAGATCACTTCACTCGGACGTTTGAAGATCCGTGTCAGTGGTTGACCTAAGCCGATGACCTGTATGTCACGACCCTGAAGGCTGAACGGTATCCCATGGGGTCTAGTCTCGCGATGTGGACAATTCTCGCACCCGGCCCCGCGTGGGCCACATCCAGTTCCTCAACTGCCTGCCCCTGTACTGGGGGCTCGCGAGAACCGGCACGCTCCTCGACTTCGAGCTGACGAAGGACACCCCGGAGAAGCTCAGCGAGCAGCTCGTGCGCGGCGATCTCGACATCGGCCCGATCACGCTCGTCGAGTTCCTTCGCAACGCCGACGACCTGGTCGCCTTCCCCGACATCGCCGTCGGCTGCGACGGACCGGTCATGTCGTGCGTGATCGTCTCGCAGGTGCCCCTCGACCAGCTGGACGGCGCCCGCGTCGCCCTCGGCTCGACCTCCCGCACCTCGGTCCGGCTCGCCCAGCTGCTGCTCGCCGAGCGGTACGGCGTGCGTCCCGCCTACTACACCTGCCCGCCCGACCTCAGCGTGATGATGCAGGAGGCGGAGGCGGCGGTCCTCATCGGCGACGCCGCGCTGCGGGCCAACCTGCTCGACGGCCCCCGCTACGGGCTCCAGGTGCACGACCTGGGCGCGCTCTGGAAGGAGTGGACCGGCCTGCCCTTCGTCTTCGCCGTGTGGGCGGCGCGCCGCGACTATCTGGAGCGGGAACCGGACATCACCCGCAAGGTCCACGAGGCCTTCCTCGCCTCGCGCAACCTCTCCCTGGAGGAGGTCGGCAAGGTCGCGGAACAGGCGGCCCGCTGGGAGGCCTTCGACGAGAAGGTCCTGGAGCGGTATTTCACGACCCTCGACTTCCGCTTCGGCGGCCCGCAGCTGGAGGCGGTCGCGGAGTTCGCGCGCCGCGTCGGACCGACCACGGGATTTCCCGCGGACGTGAAGGTCGATCTGCTCCATCCGTGAACACCCGGCCGCCGACGCCGGCACCGGGAATGCGTCACGGTGACCGCTTGTCCGCGGTCCTCCGCACGCCCGGAGGGCCGCGGAGGGCGTTTCCGGGCTCCCGCGTTCACCCATCGGGCGCGCGCCCATCGGACTGATCCATGGGTGGCGGCGGTTCCGGTCCGCGCCGGGTGACACGGACCCGATCCGCACTAATCTGCTGCGAAGTCCGCGGGGGCGCTGGGCCGTACGGGGGAGAGGTGGACGCCGATGCAGCCACTCGGCATGGACGAGCCCACGACCGTGGGGCCGTACCGGCTCCTCGGCCGGCTGGGGTCCGGCGGGATGGGCCGGGTCTACCTGGGCCGCAGTTCCGGGGGCCGCACGGTCGCCGTCAAGATCGTGCACCCGCATCTCGCGCTCGACGAGGAGTTCCGCACCCGCTTCCGGCGCGAGGTCGAGGCGGCCCGGCGGGTGGGCGGCGCGTGGACGGCGCCCGTGCTGGACGCCGACCCGGAGGCCCCGGTGCCCTGGGTGGCCACCGGGTACGCGGCCGGTCCGTCGCTGTCCGGCGCCGTCGCCGACGCGGGCGCCCTGCCCGCGCCGTCCGTACGGGCCCTGGGCGCCGGACTCGCGGAGGCGCTGGCCGCCGTGCACGAGCTGGGCCTGGTGCACCGGGACGTGAAACCGTCGAACGTCCTGCTCACCCTGGACGGCCCCCTGCTGATCGACTTCGGCATCGCGCGGGCGCTGGACGGCACCGCCTCCCTCACCTCCAGCGGCGTCTCCATCGGCTCGCCCGGCTACATGGCGCCCGAGCAGATCCTGGGCAAGGGCGTCACGGGCGCGGCCGACGTCTTCTCGCTGGGCGCCGTGCTCGCCTACGCGGCGGCCGGCGAGCCGCCGTTCTCCGGGGACACCTCGGCGGCCCTGCTCTACAAGGTGGTCCACGAGGAACCCGAACTCGACGCCCTGGACGACCCGTTGCGCGAGCTGGTCGCCCAGTGCCTCGCCAAGGAGCCCGGGGCGCGGCCCACCCCCGGTGAGCTGGCCGCGCGGCTGGCGCCCGAGGGCGCGGCCCGGCTGGTGGCGGGCGGCTGGCTGCCCGGCCCGCTGGTCGAGCAGGTCAGCCGGGGCGCCGTACGGCTGCTGAACCTGGAGGCCGGGGACGACGCCCCGTCCGGGCCCGTGGAGTTCAGCCGGCCCGTCACCGTCGGCGAGTTCGGGCCGGCCCCGGTGATGCCCGCCTCCGTGCCCGCGCCCCGGGACGCGGTGCCCCCGCCCGGTGACTCAGCCGAGACGTCCCCGTCCGGCAGGCCGGGGGTGACCGTCGCCGCGCGCGGGCGCCGGGTGAGCTGCACGGTGACCCTTGCCGTCGCCGGCGCCCTCGCCGCCGTCACGCTCGGCGCCGTCGTCCTCCTCGACGGGATGCCGGGCCGGGGCACGGACGACCCGGACACGAGCGCGGGCTCCGACGCCGCCTCGTCCCCGGCGCCGGACAGGACGGAGGGCTCCGTCCCCGCCCGGTACCTCGGCACCTGGGAGGGGAAGGCGACGGCCGTGGGCGGCTCGCTGCCCGCCGGCACCTTCCGGCTCACCGTGCACAGGGCCGGGGTCGGCGAGGAGTTGGGCACACTGCGCCAGACCGACCTGCTCGGCGGGGTCTGCGACGACGTCCTCACCCTGAAGGAGGTGACGGCGAAGCAGCTCGTCGTCACGTCCGTGGGCGCGAAGGGCAACCACGCCGGCTGCAACCCCGAACCGCACACCGTACGCATCACCCCGGCCGGCGACGACCTCGTGTACCGCTCGGAGAGCTCGGCGGAGGGCGAGCCCGAGGCCCGCCTGTCGAAGACCGGGGAGGGGAGCGGCTGATGGAGGTGGGCACCCCGGTCGTCGTCGCCGTCGCCGCGCTGTGGGGAGCGCTCGCCGGGGCCCTGCTGCCCCGCGCCGCCTACCGCTTCTCCGCGCCCGACGAGGAGCCGTGGCGGGCGCACTGCCCGGACGGCCACCCGGTGCCGGGATGGCTCGGCCCGGCCGGCTGCCGGAGTTGCGGACCCCGCGCCCCGTACGGCCCCGGCGCCACCGTCCCCGTCCTCGTCACCGCCGCCGTCTGCGCCGCCCTCGCCGCCGCCACCGGCACCCGGCCCGAGCTGGGCGCCTGGCTGCTGCTGGCGCCCGCCGGCGTCCTGCTCACGCTCGTCGACCTGCGGGTGCGCCGCCTCCCCGACCCGCTCACCCTCCCCCTCGCGGGCGGCGCGCTCGCCCTCCTCGGCCTGGCCGCCGCCCTCCCCGAGCACGCCGGGCACTGGCCGACCGCCGTGGCCGCCTCCCTCGCGCTCGGCGCCTTCTACTACGGCCTGCATCTGCTCAACCCCGACGGCATGGGCTTCGGCGACGTGAAACTGGCGCTCGGCGCGGGCGCGGTCCTCGGCTGGTACGGCTGGCCGACCGTCATGCTCGGCACGTTCGCCGGGTTCCTGTCCGGAGCGCTGTACGGCTGGGGCCTGGTCGCCCTGCGCCGGGCCGGCCGCACCTCGGCGATCCCCTTCGGCCCGTTCCTGCTCGGCGGGGCGCTGGCGGGGGTGCTGATCGGGGCGTACGCGGCCTGACGTCGGCGCTGTCAGGGCCCTGGCGTACGCTGGATCAGTCCGCCCGACCTTGACGAAAGGGACGCCCCCGGTGACCGAGAAGGCCGACCTTCAGTCCGTCCTCGACCGTGCCGCAGCGGGCGGGCGGATCACCCCAGAGGAAGCGCTCGACCTCTACCGCGACGCCCCGCTGCACGCGCTCGGCTCCGCCGCCGACGCCGTGCGCCGCCGCCGCTACGCGGGTACCGAGCACATCGCGACGTACATCATCGAGCGGAACATCAACTACACGAACGTGTGCGTCACGGCGTGCAAGTTCTGCGCCTTCTACGCCCCGCCTAAGGACACCGCCAAGGGCTGGACCCGCGACCTCGACGACATCCTGCGCCGCTGCGCCGAGACCGTCGAACTCGGCGGCACCCAGATCATGTTCCAGGGCGGCCACCACCCGGACTACGGCGTCGAGTACTACGAGAAGCACTTCGCGGCCATCAAGAAGGAGTTCCCGCAGCTCGTCATCCACAGCCTGGGGGCGAGCGAGGTCGAGCACATGGCCCGGATCTCCAAGGTGAGCGTGGAGGAGGCCATCCAGCGCATCCACGCGGCCGGCCTCGACTCCTTCGCGGGCGCGGGCGCCGAGCTGCTCCCGGAGCGGCCCCGCAAGGCCATCGCGCCGCTGAAGGAGTCCGGCGAGCGCTGGCTGGAGATCATGGAGACCGCCCACAACCTGGGCGTGGAGTCCACCTCCACCATGCTGATGGGCACCGGCGAGACCAACGCCGAACGGATCGAGCACCTGCGCATGATCCGTGACGTGCAGGACCGCACGGGCGGCTTCCGGGCCTTCATCCCGTACCTGTACCAGCCCATGAACAACCACCTGAAGGGCCGCACGCAGGCCACGATCTTCGAGTACCTGCGGATGATCGCGATCTCCCGGCTGTTCATGGACAACATCGCCCACATCCAGGGCTCCTGGCTGACCACCGGCCAGGACGCGGGGCAGCTGACGCTGCACTACGGCGCCGACGACCTCGGCTCGGTCATGCTGGAGGAGAACGTCGTCTCGGCGGCCGGTGCGAAGCACCGCTCCAACCTCCAGGAGATGATCGACATGATCCGCTCCGCGGGACGGGTCCCGGCCCAGCGCGCGACGACGTACGAGCACCTCGTCGTGCACGACGACCCGGCGAACGACCCCGTCGACAGCCGCGTCATGTCCCACATCTCCTCGACGGCGATCGAGGGCGGCACGGCCCACCCCGAGCTGAAGATCCTCGCCTCCAACTGACCCGCCCGTGCTGACCCTTCACGTCGCCGACGCCTCGCCGGAGAACGCCGTCCTGGTCGACGGCGCGCACCTCGCCGCCGTCGGCCCGTACGAGGAACTGGCCGCCGCCCACCCGGACGCCCGGCTGCGGAGGTGGCCCGGCATCCTGACCCCCGGGCTGCTCAACCCGTACGGCCCGGAACTGCTGGAGCAGGCCTACCACCCCGACCCGCGCGAGGCGGACCGGCTCGGCACCGAGCCGATCTTCGGCGAGCGCGCGCGGGACCTCCTCGGCGCGGGACCGCCCGTGCGGGGGGCCAGCGCCCGGCGCGGAGTCCAGCGCCTGCTGGCGCACGGCACCGTCGCCGTCGCCGGTGAACTGCGCGGCCGTGCGGCCCTGGACGCCGTCCGCAGGGCCGGTCTCGCCCTGGCGGGACGCCCCGCCGCACTGCCCGGCCCCCCGGCGCTCTCCCCGGTGCCGCTCGTCCTGCTGCCCGCCCTCGCCGCCGGGAAGCCCGCGCGGTTCGCGGTGTTCGACGTGCCCGACCGCGCGGCCCTCGTCCGGCAGGGCGCGTCCACCTGCGTGGCCACCGTCGTGGCCGGCCGCCTGGTGCACCGCCGGCGCTGACCGCGCGGCCGTCCGGGCAGCCGCCGCGGGCGGACCGGGAAGCCGCTGGGGGCGGGGCGGGGAGCGGCTGCAAGAATGGGCCCGTGACGCGCGCATCCCTGGACAAGCAGCCGCATGAAGTCGCCTCGATGTTCGACGGCGTCGCGGAACGGTACGACCTGACCAACGACGTGCTCTCCCTCGGGCAGGACCGGCGCTGGCGCAAGGAGGTCGCGAAGGCGGTCGACGCGCGCCCCGCGCAGAAGGTCCTGGACCTGGCGGCCGGCACCGGCACGTCGTCCCTGCCCTTCGCCCGCACCGGCGCCTACGTCGTCCCCTGCGACTTCTCGCAGGGCATGCTCCGGGTCGGCAAGCGGAACAACGCCTGGCTGCCCTACACGGCGGGCGACGCGACACGACTGCCGTTCAAGGACGACACGTTCGACGCCGTGACGATCTCCTTCGGGCTGCGCAACGTGCAGGACTTCGACAGCGCGCTGCGCGAGATGTACCGGGTGACCCGGCCCGGCGGCCGCGTCGTCATCTGCGAGTTCTCGCACCCGACGTGGGCGCCCTTCCGCACCGTCTACACCGAGTACCTGATGCGCGCGCTGCCGCCGGTCGCCCGCGCGGTCTCCTCGAACCCGGACGCGTACGTCTACCTCGCCGAGTCCATCCGCGCCTGGCCCGACCAGCCGGCCCTCGCCGAGCGGCTGGGCAAGGCGGGCTGGTCCAAGGTGGCCTGGCGGAACCTGACGGGCGGGGTCGTCGCCCTGCACCGCGGGTTCAAGCAGAGCTGACCACGGGGTAGGGGTCGCCGGGCTCGTCGAGCGCGCGGGGCCTGCCGCCCGACGGAGGGCGCGGTATGCGCGGCTCGCGCACGCCTCCGCCGCCCTCTCCCTCACCGAAGTCGAACCAGACGGCGACCGTCGAGTCCCGCGGCACCGGGGTGCCGGGCTGCGGATACTGGCGGACGACGTAGTCGACGACGACGCGCGCGAAGTCCGGCCGGTCGGGTGCGGTCAGGGACAGGCCGTGGGACGTGGCCGCCTCGCGGGCGTCCATGGCCATCAGGCCGACGAGTCGCGGGACCGGCACCTCGGGTGTCGTGGGTGTTGTGTGCACGGATGTCACCCCCAGCGGTACTTGAAGGGTAGACCGCCGGGGGTGCCGTCCGGAAGCGTCAGGTGTCTTTCTGTGACAGTCGCTTACTCTCCGTGCCCGGCAGGGGAGTTCAGGCTGAGCCGGTAGCAGTGCCCCCGCCGGTCGTCCGGCGTGGCGAAGACCTCCGCGAGCCGCATGCCGAGGCGCCGTGTCACCGCTATCGACCGCTCGTTGCGGGCGTCGACCATCGCGACGACCCCCGGCACCCCGGCGGCCCGCACCCGCTCCAGCGTCTCCCGCGCGGCCGCCGTGACATACCCCTTGCCCCAGTGCTCCCGGGCCAGCCGCCAGCCGATCTCGATCTCCCCGGTGGGGCCCCACTCCCGTTCCCAGGGCTGGGCGCCGGTGAAGCCGATGACGCGGTCGTCCTCGTCGAGCATCGTCCACAGGCAGAAGCCGCGCTCGGCGTCGTGCCGGCGCTGGCGGGCGGTGAGCTCCTCGTAGACGGAGAGTTCGGCGGCCCGGCCGCCGTGGAACTCCATGACGTCGGGGTGGGCGAAGGCCCGGTGCCAGGCCACCGCGTCCTCGTCGGTGGGCACACGCAGCCGTACTACGGGCAGAGCTCGGTTCACAGGGCAGCCCTTCAGCCGGGTGATCAATTCTGCTGCATAGACTGCCCATGTCCAGTGCCCGTCGGCACGCAGATTCCGAACCTTGGGGAGTTCCCGCCGTGACCGAGCCCCTCTCCGAAAACACCGCCGATGTCATCGTCGTCGGAGCGGGCCCTGCCGGCTCCACCACCGCATACCACCTCGCCAAGGCCGGACTCGACGTACTGCTCCTGGAGAAGACCGAGTTCCCGCGGGAGAAGGTCTGCGGCGACGGCCTGACCCCGCGCGCCACCAAGCAGCTCGTCGCCATGGGCATCGACATCTCCGAGGAGGCCGGCTGGCTGCGCAACAAGGGCCTGCGGATCATCGGCGGCGGCGTGCGCCTCCAGCTGGACTGGCCGGATCTCGCCTCCTTCCCCGACTACGGACTCGTCCGCAAGCGCGACGACTTCGACGAGCAGCTCGCCCGCCAGGCCCAGAAGGCCGGCGCCCGCCTCTACGAGCGCTGCAACGTCGGCGCCCCGGTCCTCGACGACCGCACGGGCCGGGTCATCGGCGTGCACGCCAAGCTCGGCGAGGAGAAGCGCGAGGTGACCTTCCGGGCCCCGCTCGTCGTCGCCGCCGACGGCAACTCCTCCCGGCTGTCCCTCGCGATGGGCCTGCACCGCCGCGAGGACCGCCCGATGGGCGTCGCCGTGCGGACGTACTTCGAGAGCCCCCGCCACGACGACGACTACCTGGAGTCCTGGCTGGAGCTGTGGGACCGCCGGGGCCCCGAGGACCGTCTGCTGCCGGGCTACGGCTGGATCTTCGGCATGGGCGACGGCACGTCCAACGTCGGACTCGGCGTGCTCAACACCTCCGAGTCCTTCAAGGAACTGGACTGGCGCGAGGTCCTGAAGGCGTGGTGCGCCTCGATGCCGGAGGACTGGGGCTACACCCCGGAGAACATGACCGGCCCGATCCGCGGCGCCGCCCTGCCCATGGCCTTCAACCGCCAGCCGCACTACACCAAGGGCCTGCTGCTCGTCGGCGACGCCGGCGGCCTGGTGAACCCCTTCAACGGCGAGGGCATCGCCTACGCCATGGAGTCCGGGCAGATCGCCGCCGAGGTCATCGTCCAGGCGCACGCCCGCTCGACCCCCGCGGGCCGGGAGATGGCCCTCCAGCGCTACCCGCGGGTCCTCAAGGACACCTACGGCGGCTACTACACGCTGGGCCGCGCCTTCGTGAAGCTCATCGGCAACCCGAAGGTCATGAAGATCGCCACCCAGCGCGGCCTGACCCACCCGATGCTGATGAAGTTCACGCTGAAGCTCCTGGCGAACCTCACCGACCCGACCGGCGGCGACGCGATGGACCGCATCATCAACGGCCTGAGCAAGGTGGCCCCGAAGGCCTGACCGGCCCCGCCCGGGGGAGACCCCGGGCACGCGTAAGGGCCGCTGCCCCCGAGCGGCTGCGGCCCTTACGTCGATCCGTACGGCTCAGAGCACGCGGACCGCGCCCGACGCCGGGTAACCCGACAGGTCCTGGATGACGACGCCCTTGGAGGGGTTGGCCGCGTCCAGGTACTGGCCGTTACCGATGTAGACGCCCACATGGTAGGCGGAACCCTTGCCGCCCCAGTAGAGGATGTCGCCGACCTGGATCTGCGACAGCGGGATGTCGGTGCCGGCCATCGACTGGTCCTGGGAGACCCGCGGCAGGTCGACGCCGACCTGCTTGAAGGCGGCCTGCACCAGGCTGGAGCAGTCCCACGCGTTGGGGCCGGTGGCACCCATGACGTACGCGTCGCCGACCTGGGCCTTGAGGAACGAGATGACCGTCGCGACGCTGCCGCTCGCCGGGGCGGAGACGCTCGCGGAGGCGGACAGGGTGGCCCGCTCCGTGCTGCGCGACGCCGCGGCCTCTGCGGCGGCCTTACGGGCCTCCTCGGCCTTCTTCTTCGCCTCGGCCTTCTTCTTGGCCTGAGCGAGGTCCTTCTTGGCCTGCTCGGCCGCGGCGGCGGCGGCCGCGTCACGCTCGGCCTCGAGCTCGTAGTTCGCCGCCGCCAGCTGCGTGGCGTCCGCGGACTGGGCGAGCTGGTCCGCCAGGTCCCCCGAGAGGGTGGGCAGTTCGATGGTCTGCGTGACCGGCTCGGCGGCGTTCGCCGTGGCCGCAGCACCAGCCGCTGCCATGCTGAGGACGCCACCGGCAACACCGGCGCGCATCGCGATCGTGGTCGACGCGGTGCGGCGGGGCTTCCGGTGGCTGCGTATGTGAGCGGTGTGGGACATGGGTACAACCGGTATCAGGGGCTCCTCCATACCTTCAAGAAACGTGGGCTGCGCCACAGTTGTTCAACGGACGCCCCAAATTCCCGGCGGAGCGCCCTTTATTGACGCCGTAACGGACATAGCGGACGGCCCTCGTCCTGCCCGTGATCACGGTCTTTCATCATTAAGTCCGAATTGCCCCGCGCCTACCACTGGTTGGGACCGGTGGCCAAGCCCGGTTCTCACGGACCCCTGACGGGTGTGGCAGAGGTCACGCAACGGTCACGGCCTCGTGTGCGTCCGGTGCCCGGATCGCGCCACCGGAGTTCGTGAACGCGTGCACGCGTCCACATCGGTCCCCTTCGCTCCCTCTGATGTGTGAACGCGGTCCTCTATCAAGTCTTCCGGTCCAACTCCAATTTGCATGCACGGGAAGCCTCTTGATATGGAGACGACCCCTCTGAGCTGCGCCGACGAGCGAAAATGTCACCTCTGGTGATCACTCGGACGCTTCACGTGCGAAGATCACCGCTCATCCGTGTTCATGATCGTTCGTCAGGTGGTGGAGATCACAAAGCTTGTGCAATACCCCGTGTCGCAGATCACAGACCGGCAGGCATAAGATGCGAGGCAGTTGGGCTTGTGACCTGCTTCACATGTTCTCGATCTTCGCCGGAACGAGCGGTGTTCGTGGGACTGGTGGGGCGGCCGTGAGCCCAGTGCAACCGCCAGCAGTCAGTGCCGACTGAGAGGAGCGAGGAGCGGTGAACGCGTATGCGCCCATCCTCGTACTGGGAGCCCTCGGGGCAGGCTTTGCGATCTTCTCCGTGGTCATGGCCACGCTGATCGGTCCGAAGCGGTACAACCGGGCCAAGCTCGAGGCTTATGAGTGCGGAATCGAGCCGACCCCCACGCCGGCCGGCGGCGGGCGCTTCCCCATCAAGTACTACCTGACGGCGATGCTCTTCATCATCTTCGATATCGAGATCGTCTTCCTCTACCCCTGGGCCGTCACCTTCGACTCCCTGGGGATCTTCGGGCTCGTGGAGATGCTGCTCTTCGTGCTCACCGTCTTCGTCGCGTACGCGTACGTATGGCGGCGCGGCGGCCTGGAATGGGACTGAGGGGCCTTTAGACATGGGACTCGAAGAAAAGCTGCCGAGCGGATTCCTGCTGACCACCGTCGAACAGGCCGCGGGCTGGGTGCGCAAGGCGTCCGTCTTCCCGGCCACCTTCGGCCTCGCGTGCTGCGCCATCGAGATGATGACGACCGGCGCCGGCCGCTACGACCTGGCGCGCTTCGGCATGGAGGTCTTCCGCGGATCACCGCGCCAGGCCGACCTGATGATCGTCGCCGGCCGGGTCAGCCAGAAGATGGCACCGGTGCTCCGGCAGGTCTACGACCAGATGCCGAACCCCAAGTGGGTGATCTCCATGGGGGTCTGCGCCTCCTCGGGCGGCATGTTCAACAACTACGCGATCGTCCAGGGCGTCGACCACATCGTCCCGGTCGACATCTATCTCCCGGGCTGCCCGCCACGGCCCGAGATGTTGATGGACGCCATCCTCAAGCTGCACCAGAAGATCCAGGGCTCCAAGCTCGGGGTCAACGCCGAGGAAGCGGCCCGTGAGGCGGAGGAAGCGGCGCTCAAGGCCCTGCCCACGATCGAGATGAAGGGGCTGCTGCGGTGAGCGACGCCAACGGCACCAACGGGGCGAACGGGTCGAACGGGGCGAACCCCGAGAAGGACCTGTCCGCCTCCAACCTCCCCGGCCAGCGCGGCCAGGGCGGCGAGGAGATCCGCGTCCAGCGCGGCATGTTCGGCGCCAACAACGGCGGGGACACCTCCGGTTACGGCGGCCTGGTCCGCTCGGTCCGCCTCCCGGGACCGGCGAGCCGCCCCTACGGCGGCTGGTTCGACGAGGTCGCCGACGAACTCGAGGGCGCGCTGGAGGAGCAGGGCCTGCTGCCCGGCAACGCCATCGAGAAGACGGTCGTCGACCGCGACGAGATCACCTTCCACATCGAGCGCGAGCACCTGTTGCGCGTCGCCCGCACCCTGCGCGACGACCCGGCCCTGCGCTTCGAGCTGTGCACCGGCGTCAGCGGCGTCCACTACCCGCACGACAAGGGCCGCGAGCTGCACGCCGTCTACCACCTGCGCTCGATCACCCACAACCGGCTGATCCGCCTCGAGGTCAGCGTCCCCGACAGCGACCCGCACGTCCCGTCGCTCGTCTCCGTGTACCCGACGAACGACTGGCACGAGCGCGAGACGTACGACTTCTACGGCATCGTCTTCGACGGTCACCCCGCCCTGACGCGGATCATGATGCCGGACGACTGGCAGGGCCACCCGCAGCGCAAGGACTACCCCCTCGGCGGCATCGCCGTCGAGTACAAGGGCGCCCAGATCCCGGCTCCGGACCAGCGGAGGTCGTACTCGTGAGCACACAGTCAGCATCCGCCGCCTCGGCCCGCGAAACCACAGAGGGCACGGTCTACACCGTCACCGGTGGCGACTGGGACGAGGTCGTCGAGTCCGCGGCCAAGGCCGACGACGAGCGCATCGTCGTCAACATGGGCCCCCAGCACCCGTCCACCCACGGAGTGCTGCGCCTGATCCTGGAGATCGAGGGCGAGACGGTCACCGAGGCCCGCTGCGGCATCGGCTACCTCCACACCGGCATCGAGAAGAACCTCGAGTACCGGACCTGGACGCAGGGCACCACGTTCGTGACGCGCATGGACTACCTGACGTCCTTCTTCAACGAGACCGCCTACTGTCTCGCCGTCGAGAAGCTCCTCGGCATCGAGGACCAGATCACCGAGCGCGCCAAGATCATCCGGGTGCTCCTGATGGAGCTGAACCGGCTCTCCTCCCACCTGGTGTGCATCGCCACCGGCGGCATGGAGCTCGGCGCCACCACGATCATGATCTACGGATTCCGTGATCGTGAAATGATTCTCGACATCTACGAGCTCATCACGGGCCTGCGGATGAACCACGCGTACATCCGCCCCGGCGGACTCGCGCAGGACCTGCCGCCCGGCGCGGTGGACCACATCCGCGAGTTCGTGAAGAAGATGAAGAAGAACCTTCCGGAGTACGACAAGCTCGCCACCGGGAACCCCATCTTCAAGGCCCGTATGCAGGACGTCGGCTACCTCGACCTGGCCGGCTGCATGGCCCTCGGCGCCACCGGCCCGATCCTGCGCTCCACCGGCCTCCCGCACGACCTGCGCAAGACGCAGCCGTACAGCGGCTACGAGACCTACGACTTCGAGGTCCCCACCGCCGACACCTGCGACTCCTACGGGCGCTTCCTGATCCGCCTGGAGGAGATGCGCCAGTCGCTCCGGATCGTCGAGCAGTGCCTGGACCGGCTCGAGCCGGGCCCGGTCATGGTCGGCGACAAGAAGATCGCCTGGCCCGCCCAGCTCGCCCTGGGCCCCGACGGGCTCGGCAACTCCCTCGACCACATCAAGAAGATCATGGGCACCTCCATGGAGGCCCTGATCCACCACTTCAAGCTGGTCACCGAGGGCTTCCGCGTCCCGCCGGGACAGGCCTACGCGGCCGTCGAGTCGCCCAAGGGCGAACTCGGGGTGCACGCCGTCTCCGACGGAGGCACCCGCCCCTTCCGGGTCCACTTCCGCGACCCGTCCTTCACCAACCTGCAGGCCATGGCGGCGATGTGCGAGGGCGGCCAGGTCGCCGACGTCATCGTCGCCGTAGCGTCCATCGACCCCGTGATGGGAGGCGTCGACCGGTGACCACCTCATCTTCCGAGCGGGGCGTCAGCCTGGGCATGCCCGAACTGCCCGCGCCGGCCTACCCGGACGACGTCCGGGCCCGGCTGGAGACCGACGCGCGGGCGATCGTCGCCCGCTACCCGGACTCCCGGTCCGCCCTCCTGCCGATGCTGCACCTCGTGCAGTCGGAGGAGGGGCACGTCACGCGCACCGGGATGCGGTTCTGCGCGGACATGCTCGGCCTGACCACGGCCGAGGTCACCGCGGTCGCGACCTTCTACACCATGTACCGCCGCAAGCCCTCCGGCGACTACCAGGTCGGCGTGTGCACCAACACGCTGTGCGCGGTCATGGGCGGCGACGCCATCTTCGAGGAACTCCAGGAGCACCTCGGCGTCGGCAACGGCGAGACCACCGGCGACGGCAAGGTCACCCTGGAGCACATCGAGTGCAACGCGGCCTGCGACTACGCCCCGGTCGTGATGGTCAACTGGGAGTTCTTCGACAACCAGACGCCCGACAGCGCCAAGCGGCTCGTCGACGACCTGCGCGCCGGCCGTGACGTGGAGCCCACGCGCGGGGCCCGCCTGTGCACCTTCAAGGAGACCGCCCGGATCCTCGCCGGCTTCCCCGACGAGCGGCCCGGTGCCGTCGAGGAGGGCGGCAGCGCCGGACCGGCGTCACTGGTGGGCCTGCGCCTCGCCAAGGGGGAGACCGCGCCCGCGCGCGTGGTCCACCCGCGCGACGGCGGACCGCACGACGAGCAGCAGGACAGGGCCGCGCACCACCCGTCGCCGGCTGAACACCTCAGCTCGCACGACGCGCCGCAGGATTCGTCCGCGTCCGACCCGGCCCACCCGGCAGGGCCTGTCGCCGAGGAGGGGGAGTGATGACATTGGCACCGGAGCTGAAGGAGAACAGTCCCGAGAAGCTGCTCGCACCCGTGCTGTCGGCCTTCTGGGACGAGGACCGGTCCTGGACGCTCGACGTCTACCGCAGGCACGACGGGTACGAGGGGCTCCGCAAGGCGCTCGCCATGTCGCCGGACGACCTGATCGCCTACGTCAAGGACTCCGGTCTGCGCGGGCGCGGCGGCGCGGGATTCCCCACCGGGATGAAGTGGCAGTTCATCCCGCAGGGAGACGGAAAGCCGCACTATCTCGTTGTCAACGCCGACGAGTCGGAGCCGGGGACCTGCAAGGACATCCCGCTCCTCTTCGCGAACCCGCACAGCCTCATCGAGGGCATCGTGATCGCGTGCTACGCCATCCGGTCGTCGCACGCCTTCATCTATCTCCGGGGTGAAGTCGTCCCCGTCCTGCGGCGGTTGCACGAGGCCGTGCGCGAGGCCTACGCGGCGGGCTACCTCGGCAAGGACATCCTGGGCAGCGGACTCGACCTCGAACTCACCGTGCACGCCGGCGCCGGCGCGTACATCTGCGGTGAGGAGACCGCGCTGCTCGACTCGCTCGAAGGCCGCCGTGGCCAACCGCGGCTGCGTCCCCCCTTCCCGGCCGTGGCAGGTCTCTACGCCTGCCCCACTGTGGTGAACAACGTCGAGTCGATCGCGTCGGTTCCCGCCATCCTGCACCGGGGCAAGGAGTGGTTCCGCTCGATGGGCAGCGAGAAGTCCCCGGGCTTCACGCTGTACTCGCTCAGCGGCCACGTCGCCAGCCCCGGCCAGTACGAGGCCCCGCTCGGCATCACCCTGCGCCAGCTGCTCGACATGAGCGGCGGCATGCGGCCCGGGCACCGGCTGAAGTTCTGGACGCCGGGCGGCTCGTCCACGCCGATGTTCACCGACGAGCACCTCGACGTGCCCCTCGACTACGAAGGGGTGGGCGCCGCCGGCTCCATGCTCGGCACCAAGGCGCTCCAGTGCTTCGACGAGACGACCTGCGTGGTCCGCGCCGTCACCCGCTGGACCGAGTTCTACGCCCACGAGTCCTGCGGCAAGTGCACGCCCTGCCGCGAAGGCACGTACTGGCTCGTGCAGTTGCTGCGCGACATCGAGGCCGGCAAGGGCGTGATGAGCGACCTCGACAAGCTGAACGACATCGCCGACAACATCAACGGCAAGTCCTTCTGCGCCCTCGGCGACGGCGCCGCCTCGCCGATCTTCTCCTCGCTGAAGTACTTCCGCGAGGAGTACGAGGAGCACATCACGGGCCGTGGCTGCCCCTTCGACCCGGCCAGGTCGACGGCCTGGGCCGACCACCGCACGGAGGTGAACGCATGACCGTACAGCAATCCGACAGCGGCTCCGCCGCGGGCCAGCGCTCCTCCGGAGGGGGAGAGGCGGCGGTCCCGCCGGAGGACCTCGTGACGCTGACGATCGACGGCGCCGAGATCAGCGTGCCCAAGGGCACCCTGGTCATCCGGGCCGCCGAGGAGCTCGGCATCGAGATCCCGCGCTTCTGCGACCACCCGCTCCTCGACCCGGCCGGCGCCTGCCGCCAGTGCATCGTCGAGGTCGAGGGCCAGCGCAAGCCGATGGCGTCCTGCACGATCACGTGCACCGACGGCATGGTCGTCAAGACGCACCTCACCTCGCCGGTCGCGGAGAAGGCGCAGAAGGGTGTGATGGAGCTCCTGCTCATCAACCACCCGCTGGACTGCCCCGTCTGCGACAAGGGCGGCGAGTGCCCGCTGCAGAACCAGGCCATGTCGCACGGCGCCGCCGAGTCCCGCTTCGAGGGCCGCAAGCGCACGTACGAGAAGCCCGTCCCGATCTCCACGCAGGTGCTGCTCGACCGTGAGCGGTGCGTGCTGTGCGCCCGCTGCACCCGGTTCTCCAACCAGGTCGCGGGCGACCCCATGATCGAGCTGGTCGAGCGCGGCGCCCTCCAGCAGGTCGGCACCGGCGAGGGCGACCCGTTCGAGTCGTACTTCTCCGGCAACACCATCCAGATCTGCCCGGTCGGCGCGCTCACCTCGGCGGCGTACCGATTCCGCTCCCGGCCGTTCGACCTGGTCTCCTCGCCGTCGGTGTGCGAGCACTGCTCGGGCGGCTGCGCCACCCGCACCGACCACCGGCGCGGCAAGGTCATGCGGCGCCTCGCGGCGAACGACCCCGAGGTCAACGAGGAGTGGATCTGCGACAAGGGGCGCTTCGGCTTCCGCTACGCCCAGCAGCGCGACCGGCTGGACACCCCGCTGGTCCGCAACGCCGAGGGCGACCTGGAACCGGCGTCCTGGCCGGAGGCGCTCCAGATCGCCGCCCAGGGTCTGCTCGCCTCGCGCGGCCGGACCGGTGTGCTGACCGGCGGCCGGCTCACCGTCGAGGACGCCTACGCGTACAGCAAGTTCGCGCGCGTGGCCCTCGACACCAACGACATCGACTTCCGCGCGCGGGCGCACAGCGGCGAGGAGGCCGACTTCCTCGCCGCGCAGATCGCCGGCCGCGGACGCGACCTCGACGGCAGCGGAGTCACCTACACCTCCCTGGAGAAGGCGCCCGCCGTCCTGCTGGCCGGGTTCGAGGCCGAGGAGGAGGCACCCGGCGTCTTCCTGCGGCTGCGCAAGGCGTGGCGCAAGCACGGCCAGCGGGTCTTCTCCCTGGCCACGCACACGACCCGGGGCCTGGAGAAGGCCGGCGGCACCCTGCTGCCCGCCGCTCCCGGCACCGAGACCAAGTGGCTGGACGCGCTGGCCGCCGGCACCGGGCTCGAGGGTCCGGGCGCCGAGGCGGCCGGGGCGCTGCGCACCGAGGGAGCCGTGATCGCCGTCGGCGAGCGGCTGGCCGCCGTCCCGGGCGGGCTCACCGCCGCCGTACGGGCCGCGGCCGCCACCGGCGCCCAGCTGGTGTGGATCCCGCGCCGGGCCGGTGAGCGGGCCGCCGTCGAGGCGGGCGCGCTGCCGTCGCTGCTGCCCGGCGGGCGTCCCGCGACCGACCCGCGCGCGCGGGACGAGGTCGCCGCCCTGTGGGGCGTCGCCGAACTCCCGTCGCGCTACGGCCGCGACACCGGCCAGATCGTGGAGGCCGCCGCGCGCGGCGAGCTCCAGGCCCTGCTGGTCGCGGGTGTCGAGGTCGCCGACCTGCCGGACCCGGCACGCGCGCGTGAGGCGCTCGCGGAGGTCGGTTTCGTGGTGTCGCTGGAGCTGCGGCCCAGCGAGGTGACGAGGCTCGCCGACGTGGTGCTTCCGGTCGCCGCCGTCGCCGAGAAGGCCGGCACCTTCCTCAACTGGGAGGGCCGGGTGCGCTTCTTCGAGGCCGCGCTGAAGCCCGACCAGATGACCCGCCGCCCGGCCCCGACCGACGCCCGCGTCCTGCAGATGCTGGCCGACGCCATGGACGTGCACCTGGGGCTGCCCGATCTGCGCACCACGCGCGCGGAGATCGACCGGCTCGGCGCCTGGGACGGCCCGCGGGCCGACCAGCCGCTGGAGATCGCCGCCCAGCTGCCGCGTCCGGCGGCCGGTGAGGCCGTCCTCGCCGGGCACCGGCTCCTGCTCGACCAGGGTCTGCTCCAGCAGGGCGACGAGGCGCTCGCCGGCACCCGGCACGCCGCCCACGCGCGCGTGTCGGCCGCCACGGCCGCCGAGGCGGGCGTGAAGGACGGCGACGTGCTCGCCGTCACCGGGCCCGCCGGAGTCGTCGAACTGCCGCTGCTGGTCACGGAGATGCCCGACCGGGTGGTGTGGCTGCCGCTGAACTCCGTGGGCGCGGGCGTCGCCTCCGACACCGGGGCGCTGCCCGGCTCACTCGTCCGCATCGGCCCGGCGACCCTCGCGTCCGAGGCCCCCGAGGAGGTGGAGGCATGAGCGCGTACTCCCTCGCCGCTGAGGACCTCTCGATGTTCGGCCGCGACCCCTGGTGGCTGGTCGTCGTCAAGGCGGTGTTCTGCTTCGCCTTCCTGATGGTGACCGTGCTGTTCTCCATCGTGTGGGAGCGCAAGGTCGTCGCCTGGATGCAGCTGCGCATCGGCCCCAACCGGCACGGCCCCTGGGGCATGCTCCAGTCGCTCGCCGACGGCATCAAGCTGATGCTCAAGGAAGACGTCATCGTCAAGCGCGCCGACAAGGTGGTGTACGTCCTCGCGCCGATCGTCGCGGCCATCCCGGCCTTCATGGCGATCGCGGTGATCCCCTTCGGCCCGGCCGGCAACGAGATCTCGATCTTCGGCCAGCGCACCACGATGCAGCTCACCGACCTGCCGATCGCGATGCTCTACATCCTCGCGGTCGCCTCGGTCGGCATCTACGGCATCGTGCTCGCGGGCTGGAGCTCCGGCTCGACGTACCCGCTGCTCGGCGGTCTGCGCTCCTGCGCGCAGATGATCTCCTACGAGATCGCCATGGGCGCCGCGTTCGCCTCGGTGTTCCTCTACTCCGGGTCGATGTCCACCTCGGCGATCGTCGAGGCGCAGCACGACCGCTGGTACATCGTCCTGCTGCCGGTGTCGTTCCTGATCTACATCGTGACGATGGTCGGCGAGACCAACCGCGCCCCCTTCGACATGCCGGAGTCCGAGGGCGACCTGGTCGGCGGCTTCAACACCGAGTACTCGTCCATCAAGTTCGCGATGTTCATGCTCGCCGAGTACGTGAACATGGTGACGGTCTCGGCGGTGTCCGTGACGCTCTTCCTGGGCGGCTGGCGCGCGCCGTACCCGATCAGCTCCTTCTGGGAGGGCGCGAACCACGGCTGGTGGCCGATGCTCTGGTTCGTCATCAAGGTGCAGCTGCTGCTGTTCTTCTTCATCTGGCTGCGCGGCACGCTGCCCCGCGTCCGCTACGACCAGCTGATGAAGCTCGGCTGGAAGGTCCTCATCCCGGTCTCCGTCGTCTGGCTGATGCTGGTCGCGACCGTGCGGACCCTGCGCAACGAGAACTACGACTTCGCGGACATCGCCCTGTACATCGGCGGCGGAGTCATCGCGCTGCTGCTGCTCTCCGTCATCGCGGACCTCTTCCGCGAGAAGGCGAAGGGCGCGGCGCAACCCGCCGAGGAGCCCGCCGGGTTCGACCCGATGGCCGGTGGCTTCCCCGTACCGCCGCTGCCCGGACAGGAGCTGCCGCCCGTCCCGAGGCGCCGGCCGCGCCGGGAGCGGGAGCTGATTGTCAGTGGCGGGTCCGATACTCACAGTGACGGATCTCTGGATGGAAAGGAGGCGTCCGATGGCTGAGGAGCCCAAGGAGACCAAGCCGGGTTTCCAGAATCCCGTGGCCGGCTTCGGCGTGACCTTCAAGGCCATGTTCAAGAAGCGGCTGACCGAGCAGTACCCGGAGCAGGAGAAGACCACCGCTCCGCGTTTCCACGGACGGCACCAGCTCAACCGCCATCCGGACGGCCTGGAGAAGTGCGTCGGCTGCGAGCTGTGCGCCTGGGCCTGCCCCGCCGACGCCATCTACGTGGAGGGCGCCGACAACACCGACGAGGAGCGCTACTCGCCCGGTGAGCGGTACGGCCGCGTCTACCAGATCAACTACGCCCGCTGCATCCTGTGCGGCCTGTGCATCGAGGCGTGCCCCACGCGCGCGCTCACGATGACCAACGAGTTCGAGCTGGCGGACTCCAGCCGCGCCAACCTCATCTACACCAAGGAGCAGCTGCTCGCCGGTCTGGAGGAGGGCATGGTCGACTCGCCCCACGCCATCTACCCCGGCACCGACGAGCAGGACTACTACCGGGGTCTGGTGACGGAGGCCGCGCCGGGCACGACCCGGCAGGTCGCGGTCTCCAAGGGAGAGGTCCCGCAGGAGGGCGCCTCGACCTTCGGCGAGGACGAGCCGGCGTCGGGGAAGGTGGTCGGCCGATGAGCGCGCAGATCGCCGCCGCCTACTCCACCTCCACCGGCGAGGCCGTGCAGTTCTGGATCCTCGGCACCGTCGCCGTGCTCGGCGCCCTGTGCACCGTCTTCCTCAAGCGGGCCGTGCACAGCGCGCTCTGCCTCGCCGGCACGATGATCGTCCTCGCGGTGTTCTACCTGGCCAACGGCGCCTACTTCCTGGGCGTCGTACAGATCGTCGTCTACACCGGCGCGATCATGATGCTGTTCCTCTTCGTGGTGATGCTGGTCGGCGTGACGGCCGCGGACTCCCTGAAGGAGACCATCAAGGGCCAGCGCTGGCTGGCCCTTCTCTGCGGCCTCGGCTTCGGCATCCTGCTGTTCGCCGGCATCGGGAACGCCTCGCTGAGCCAGTTCGACGGCCTCACGCAGGCCAACGCGAACGGCAACGTGGAGGGCCTGGCCACCCTCATCTTCACGAAGTACGTCTTCGCGTTCGAGATCACGGGCGCCCTGCTGATCACCGCCGCGGTCGGCGCCATGGTGCTCACGCACCGCGAGCGCACCGAGCGCGCCAAGACCCAGCGGGAGCTGGCCGAGGAGCGCGTGCGCGCCGGCAAGCACGTCCCGCCGCTCCCGGCCCCCGGCGTCTACGCCCGGCACAACGCCGTGGACATCGCCGGTCTGCTGCCCGACGGGACCCCGTCCGACCTCACCGTCAGCAAGACGCTGCGTGAGCGCGGCCAGATCCGGGACGTGTCCACCGAGGCGCTCAATGACCTGCGGGCCCTGGAGCAGCGTGCGGCGGAGCGCCTGGAGCGGACCGCGATCGAGCCGTCCACCTTCAAGCGTCCGGAGGAGGCGTCCAAGTGAACCCGGTCAACTACGTCTACCTCGCGGCCCTGTTGTTCACGATCGGCGCCACCGGCGTGCTGATCAGGCGCAACGCGATCGTCCTCTTCATGTGCGTCGAGCTGATGCTCAACGCCTGCAACCTCACGCTGGTGGCGTTCTCGCGGATGCACGGCAATCTGGACGGCCAGATCATCGCCTTCTTCACGATGGTCGTGGCCGCCGCGGAGGTCGTCGTCGGGCTCGCGATCATCGTGTCGCTGTTCCGTTCCCGCCACTCGGCCTCGGTCGACGACGCCAGCCTGATGAAGCTCTGAGGGGTCGGAAGAAATCGTGGAGAACCTGATTGCGCTGCTGATCGCGGCGCCCTTGCTCGGAGCGGCCGTCCTGCTGTGCGGTGGCCGGCGGCTGGACGCCGTCGGCCACTGGATCGGCACGCTCCTGTCGTTCGTCTCCTTCGCCTTCGGTGTGGTCCTCTTCGCCGATCTGCTCGGCAGGGGCGCCGAGGAACGGACCCTGACGAGCCATCTGTTCAGCTGGATCCAGGTCGAGGGCTTCCAGGCGGACGTCGCGTTCCGCCTCGACCAGTTGTCGATGACGTTCGTCCTGCTGATCACCGGCGTCGGCTCGCTGATCCACGTGTACTCGATCGGGTACATGGAGCACGACGAGCGCCGCCGCCGCTTCTTCGGCTATCTGAACCTGTTCCTCGCGGCGATGCTGCTGCTCGTCCTCGCCGACAACTACCTGCTGCTGTACGTCGGCTGGGAGGGCGTCGGTCTCGCCTCGTACCTGCTGATCGGCTTCTGGCAGCACAAGCCCAGCGCCGCCACCGCCGCGAAGAAGGCCTTCCTGGTCAACCGCGTCGGCGACATGGGCCTGTCCATCGCGATCATGCTGATGTTCCTCTGGTTCGGCACCTTCGCCTTCGGGCCGCTGCTCGGCGGCGAGGGCGAGGCCGGTCTCGCCGGGAACGCGAGCGAGGGCAAGCTCACCGCGATCGGCCTGATGCTGCTGCTCGCCGCGTGCGGCAAGTCCGCCCAGGTGCCGCTGCAGTCCTGGCTCGGGGACGCGATGGAGGGCCCGACCCCGGTCTCGGCCCTCATCCACGCCGCGACGATGGTGACCGCGGGCGTCTACCTGATCGTCCGCTCCGGCGCCATCTTCGACGCGGCGCCCGACGCGCAGCTGGTCGTCACGATCGTCGGAGCCGTCACGCTCCTCTTCGGTGCGATCGTCGGTTGCGCGAAGGACGACATCAAGAAGGCGCTGGCCGGCTCGACCATGTCGCAGATCGGCTACATGGTCCTCGCCGCGGGCCTCGGCCCCATCGGCTACGTCTTCGCGATCATGCACCTGGTGACGCACGGCTTCTTCAAGGCCGGGCTGTTCCTCGGCGCCGGCTCCGTCATGCACGGCATGAACGACGAGGTCGACATGCGCAAGTACGGCGGCCTGCGCAAGTACATGCCGGTCACGTTCATCACCTTCGGCCTCGGCTACCTCGCCATCATCGGCTTCCCGGGCCTGTCCGGCTTCTTCTCCAAGGACAAGATCATCGAGGCGGCGTTCGCCAAGGGCGGCACCGAGGGCTGGATCCTCGGCGGCTGCGCCCTGCTCGGCGCGGCCATCACCGCGTACTACATGACGCGCGTGATGCTGATGACGTTCTTCGGCGAGGAGCGCTGGCGGCACACGAAGACCGCCTCGCCGGCCGAGCCCAGCGCCGAGCCCGCCGCCGAGACCCACGGCGAGCACGCGGAACCGCACCCGCACGAGTCGCCCAAGGTCATGACGATCCCCATGATCGTGCTGGCGATCGGGTCGGTGGGAGCCGGCTTCGTGTTCAACTGGCAGAGCGGTTTCGTGCACTGGCTCGAGCCCATCACCGGCCACGCGCACGGCAATCCGCCGATCAGCGCGGGCACCGTCACCGGCGCGACCGTCGCGTGCATGGTCATCGGCGTCGCCCTCGCCTGGGCCCAGTACGGCAGGCGCCCGGTCCCGGCGGTCGCCCCGCGCGGGTCGCTGCTCACCCGGGCCGCCCGGCGCGACCTGTACCAGGACGACTTCAACCACGTCGTCCTGGTCCGCGGCGGCGAGCACCTCACCCGCTCCCTGGTCTACGTCGACCACACCCTGGTCGACGGTGTCGTCAACGGCACGGCGGCCTCGGTCGGCGGCCTGTCCGGACGGATGCGCAGGCTCCAGAACGGCTTCGCGCGCTCGTACGCGGTCTCGATGTTCGGCGGTGCGGCGATCCTCGTCGCCGCGACCCTGCTGATGAGGGCGGTCTGATACCGATGTCCTTTCCCCTGCTGACAGCCACGGCGGCGCTCCCGGCGATCGGGGCGATCGCCACCGCCGCCGTGCCGGCCGCCCGGCGCACCGCCGCCAAATGGCTGGCGCTGTTCTTCTCCCTCGGCACACTCGCCCTCGCGATCGCCGTCCTGGTCCGCTTCGACCCGGACGGCGACCGCTACCAGCTCACCGAATCGCACTCCTGGATCGCCGACTTCGGGGTCCGCTACGAACTCGGCGTGGACGGCATCGGGGTGGCGCTCGTCGCGCTGACGGCGCTGCTGATCCCGTTCATCGTCCTCGCGGGCTGGCACGACGCCGACCCGCTGGAGACGGGCAGCCGGAGGTGGCGGCCGACGCAGGGCTTCTTCGCCCTGATCCTGGCCGTCGAGGCGATGGTGATCCTCTCCTTCGAGGCCACCGACGTCTTCCTCTTCTACATCTTCTTCGAAGCCATGCTCATCCCGATGTACTTCCTCATCGGCGGCTTCGGGGACCGTGCTCACGAGCACGGGGAGAAGGTGGCGTCGACGCAGCGGTCCTACGCCGCGGTGAAGTTCCTCCTCTACAACCTGGTCGGCGGACTGATCATGCTGGCCGCGGTGATCGGCCTGTACGTCGTCGCCGGGAACTTCAGCCTCCAGGAGATCGCCGAGGCCCGCGCCAACGGCTCGCTGGACATGGCGACGAACACCGAACGCTGGCTGTTCCTCGGCTTCTTCTTCGCCTTCGCGGTGAAGGCGCCGCTGTGGCCGCTGCACACCTGGCTGCCGAACGCGATGCAGGAGGCCACCGCCCCGGTCGCCGTCCTCATCACGGCGGTCGTCGACAAGGTGGGCACCTTCGCGATGCTCCGCTTCTGCCTCCAGCTCTTCCCGGAGGCCAGCAAGTGGGCCACGCCCGCGATCCTGGTGCTGGCGCTGATCAGCATCGTCTACGGGGCGCTGCTCGCGGTCGGCCAGCGGGACATCAAGCGCCTGATCGCGTACGCGTCGATCTCGCACTTCGGCTTCATCATCATGGGCATCTTCGCGATGACCAGCCAGGGCCAGTCCGGGGCGACGCTCTACATGGTCAACCACGGCATCTCGACGGCCGCGCTGATGCTGGTCGCCGGATTCCTGATCTCGCGGCGCGGCTCGCGGCTCATCGCCGACTACGGCGGGGTGCAGAAGGTCGCCCCGGTGCTCGCCGGCACCTTCCTGATCGGCGGCCTCGCGACCCTGTCACTGCCGGGTCTCGCGCCGTTCGTCAGCGAGTTCCTGGTCCTCGTCGGCACGTTCACGCGCTATCCGGTGATCGGCATCATCGCCACCTTCGGCATCGTGCTCGCGGCGCTCTACACACTCGTCCTCTACCAGCGGACGATGACGGGCCCGGTGAAGCCGGAGGTCTCCGCGATGCCGGACCTGCGGGTGCGGGAGATCGCGGTCGTCGCCCCGCTGGTCGTCCTGCTGGTCTTCCTGGGCGTCTACCCGAAGCCCGTCACGGACATCGTGAACCCGGCGGTCAAGCAGACCTTGTCCGACGTACAGAAGAAGGACCCCCAGCCCGAGGTGGAGGCGGCCAAGTGAGCGCATCAGCCGTCCACAGCCTGTGGACAACCGCGGCCGACCCGATCTCGAAGATCGACACGCCGAAGATCGAGTACGGACAGCTCTCGCCCACCCTGATCGTCGTCGGCGCGGCGCTCGTCGGGGTACTGATCGAGGCCGTCGTCCCGCGCAGGTCCCGGTACTACGCGCAGGTGTTCACCGCCGTCGTGGCGCTCGTCGCCTCCTTCGCGGCGGTCGTGGCACTGGCCGCCGGCGGGTACGCCACGACCAAGTCGGGCATCGCCGCCATGGGCGCGATCGCCGTCGACGGACCGGCCCTGTTCCTGCAGGGCACGATCCTGCTGACGGCCCTCGTGGGCCTGTTCACCTTCGCCGAGCGCCGGCTCGACCCGGCGGCGCACGGCAACCGCGTCGACTCCTTCGCCGCCCAGGCCGCGGCCGTGCCGGGCAGCGAGAGCGAGAAGGCCGCCGTGAAGGCGGGGTTCACCACCACCGAGGTGTTCCCCCTGCTGCTTTTCGCCGTCGCGGGCATGCTGATCTTCCCGTCGGCCAACGACCTGCTGACCCTGTTCATCGCGCTGGAGGTCTTCTCCCTCCCGCTGTACCTGATGTGCGCGCTGGCCCGCCGCAAGCGGCTCATGTCGCAGGAGGCCGCGGTCAAGTACTTCCTGCTGGGAGCCTTCGCGTCCGCGTTCACCCTGTTCGGCATCGCCCTGCTGTACGGCTACGCGGGCTCCGTGTCCTACGGCACGATCGCGCGGGTCGTCGACGGCACCGCCACCGACGTCACCCCGGCGCTGGCGGACACCACGGGCAACGACGCGCTGCTGCTCATCGGCTCGGCGCTCATCGTCATGGGGCTGCTGTTCAAGGTGGGCGCGGTCCCGTTCCACATGTGGACGCCGGACGTCTACCAGGGCGCCCCGACGCCGGTGACCGGCTTCATGGCCGCGGCGACGAAGGTGGCCGCGTTCGGCGCCCTGCTGCGCCTCCTGTACGTCGTGCTGCCCGGCCTGCGCTGGGACTGGCGGCCGGTCATGTGGGCCGTGGCGATCGTCACCATGCTGGGCGGCGCGATCATCGCGATCACCCAGACCGACATCAAGCGGCTGCTGGCGTACTCGTCGATCGCGCACGCCGGGTTCATCCTCGCCGGTGTCATCGCGACCACGCCGGACGGGGTGTCGTCCGTCCTCTTCTACCTGGGCGCGTACTCGTTCGTGACGATCGGCGCGTTCGCCGTGGTGACGCTGGTGCGCGACGCCGGCGGCGAGGCGACGCACCTGTCGAAGTGGGCCGGTCTGGGCCGCCGCTCGCCGCTGGTCGCGGCGGTCTTCGCGGTGTTCCTGCTGGCCTTCGCGGGCATCCCGCTGACCTCCGGCTTCGCGGGTAAGTTCGCCGTGTTCAAGGCGGCGGCCGAGGGCGGGGCGGCCCCGCTGGTCGTGATCGGTGTGATCTCGTCCGCGATCGCCGCGTTCTTCTACATCCGCGTCATCGTGCTGATGTTCTTCAGCGAGCCGACACCCGAGGGACCGACGGTCGCGGTGCCGTCCCCGCTGACGATGACGGCGATCGGCGTCGGCGTGGCCGTGACCCTGGTGCTGGGCGTGGCGCCCCAGTACTTCCTGGACCTGGCGAGCCAGGCGGGCGTCTTCGTGCGCTGACCGAGCCCCGCGTGGACGGCCCGGCCCCCTTCGGGGGAGCCGGGCCGTTCCCGTGCCGAGGGGGTGAGCCTGTGGATAACTCGGGGGGCTGTCGGTGCGGACCCCTATCGTGGAGGCAGTGGTCGAGGGACGACGGGCGGGGGACACGGCGATGGGTGCGACGGGCGTGATCAGCGAGATGCCAGCGGTGACCGAGGCGGACCGGACAGGCGACAGCGAGGCGCTGGCGGCGCTCCACCGCGTCTTCGGATACGAGGCCTTCCGGGGCGAGCAGGAAGCCGTCATCGAGCATGTCGTGGCCGGCGGCGACGCGGTCGTGCTCATGCCGACCGGCGGCGGCAAGTCGCTCTGCTACCAGATCCCGTCCCTGGTCAGACCGGGCACGGGCGTGGTCGTCTCCCCGCTGATCGCCCTCATGCAGGACCAGGTGGACGCCCTGCGGGCGCTCGGCGTGCGCGCCGGGTTCATCAACTCCACGCAGGACTTCGACGAGCGCCGCGTGATGGAGGCGCAGTACGTCGCCGGCGAGCTCGACCTGCTCTACCTCGCCCCCGAGCGGCTGCGGCTCGACGCGACGCTGGAGCTGCTGTCCCGCGGCAAGATCTCGGTGTTCGCCATCGACGAGGCGCACTGCGTGTCCCAGTGGGGCCACGACTTCCGCCCCGACTACCTCTCCCTGTCCCTGCTGGGCGAGCGCTGGCCGGACGTGCCACGGATCGCGCTGACGGCGACGGCCACCCACGCCACCCACCAGGAGATCACCCAGCGGCTCGGCATGCCGGACGCCCGGCACTTCGTGGCCAGCTTCGACCGGCCCAACATCCAGTACCGGATCGTGCCGAAGGCCGACCCGAAGAAGCAGCTGCTGAGCTTCCTGCGCGAGGAGCACGCGGGCGACGCGGGCATCGTGTACTGCCTGTCCCGCAAGTCGGTCGAGGCGACCGCCGAGTTCCTCTCCCGCAACGGCATCGAGGCGATCCCGTACCACGCGGGTCTCGACGCGGGCACCCGCGCGGCGCACCAGTCCCGGTTCCTGCGCGAGGAGGGCCTGGTCGTGGTGGCGACGATCGCCTTCGGCATGGGCATCGACAAGCCGGACGTGCGGTTCGTCGCCCACCTCGACCTGCCCAAGTCCGTCGAGGGCTACTACCAGGAGACCGGCCGGGCCGGGCGGGACGGCCTGCCCTCCACGGCCTGGATGGCCTACGGCCTCAACGACGTCATCCAGCAGCGCAAGATGATCCAGCTCGGCGAGGGCGACGAGGCGTTCCGTCGCCGTGCGGGAGCGCACCTGGACTCGATGCTGGCGCTGTGCGAGACCGTCCAGTGCCGGCGTGCCCAGCTGCTCGCCTACTTCGGCCAGGACCCCGAGGCGGGCGCCTGCGGCAACTGCGACACCTGCCTGACGCCGCCCGAAACCTGGGACGGCACCGTTGCCGCGCAGAAGGTGCTGTCGACGGTCGTCCGGCTGCAGCGGGAGCGGGGGCAGAAGTTCGGCGCGCTGCAGATCGTCGACATCCTGCTGGGGCGGCGCACCGCCAAGGTGATCCAGTTCGACCACGACCAGCTCTCCGTGTTCGGCATCGGCGAGGAGCTGACCGAGGGCGAGTGGCGGGGCGTCATCCGGCAGTTGCTGGCGCAGGGCCTGCTCGCCGTCGAGGGCGAGTACGGCACGCTGGTGCTGACCGAGGACAGCGGCTCGGTGCTGCGGAGGGAGCGGGAGGTGCCGCTGCGCAAGGAGCCGAAGCGGCCGGCGTCCTCGCGGTCCGCGTCGGGATCCGGCCGCGGCGAGCGCAAGGCGAAGGCCGCCGTCGCCGAGCTCCCGGAGGAACTGGTCCCGGCCTTCGAGGCCCTGCGCGCCTGGCGGGCCGAGCAGGCCCGGGAGCAGGGCGTCCCGGCCTACGTCATCTTCCACGACGCCACGCTCCGCGAGATCGCCACGGTGTGGCCCACGTCGGTGGCCGAGCTGGGCGGGATCAGCGGCGTAGGCGAGAAGAAGCGGGCGACGTACGGGGAAGGGGTGGTCGAGGTCCTGGCGGGCCTCACCGCACCGGCACCCGGGGCCGCCCCGCAGAACGCCTCGCAACCCGCCCCGCAGTCCGCCTCGGCATCGGCCCCGGACGCCGCCGACGACTGGCCCATGGAGGAGCCGGAGCCCGACGGCTGGGAGTGAGGGCCGACGCCCTGGGCGCGTCCCTGGGCGCGTCCTAGGACAGCGTCAGGAGTCCCGGCGCGAAGGTGATCAGCAGGGGGACCAGCGGGACCAGGGCCGCCAGGGTCGTGGTGAGGGCGCGGTCGCGGCGGCCCAGGCGCGGGGGCGGCTGGAGGAGACGGTCGACGCGTTCGCCCAGCAGCCGGTGGGTGGAGGCGCAGGACAGCACGCCCCGGTGCTGGTTGAGCTCGATCAGGGCCAGGGCCGTCGTCAGATGGCCGCAGCGGCGGGAGGCCGTGTCGTCGGCGGCCAGTTCGACCAGGCGGTGGGTCTGGTCGCAGAAGTGCGCGAACAGCGGGACACGGGGGAAGCCGGTGGCGAGCGCGGTGGACAGGTGCAGCAGCCAGTCGTGGTGGGCGCGGGCGTGGCCCCGCTCATGGGTGAGGACGGCGTCGAGCTGGTGGTCGGTGAGGCGGTGCAGGGCACCGGTCGTCACGATCAGCTGCGGCGGGCTGCCCGGCATCCACCAGGCGTCCGGGTACTCGTCCTCAAGGACCAGCAGCGGGCCGCGCGTGGAGCCGAGGCCGGCCGGCAGATCGGGGGCGCGCTCGCGCAGCTGGGCCCGCGCACGGCCGCGCCGCCTGCGCGCCTCGACCAGTTCCCGCCCGAGCATCGCGGTCGTCCATGCCGCCCCGCAGGCCAGCAGCAGGGTGAGGAGCGCGGCCCAGGCCGGGGCGGCTGAGAGGTCGTACGCCTCCGTCACGGACGGCGGCGCCGGGGCGAACAGCTGGGCGCGGGCGGTGCCGAAGACGGCGGCGGTGCCCAGCGCGAGCGCCGTCAGGCAGCACAGCAGCACGGTGGCGACGAGGCACTGCCACACCCACAGCGCGACCACGGGGTCCCGTTCCGGCCAGGCGGCCCGGGTCAGGACGCGCGGGACGGGGATGGCGGCCGTCAGGCCGACGATGCTCAGCAGGAGCAGGCAGACGGTCATGCCAGGGGCTCCGGATCCTGGTCAGGGACAGTGCGCGGACGTCGGTGCGGGGCGGTGGGCCGCGGGCACCCCGAGGGGCGTGCTTCCCACCGCCAGCCAGTATGACGGTGCGGCCCGCGGGAGTCAGCGGGAAAGAGCCGACGGATCCGCGGGCGTGCTCCGCCCATCCGGCGGTCGCGCCTCAGCCGGCCACGATCCGTCCGGTGACCTCGCCCAGGCCCACCCGCACCCCGCCTGGGCCGGGAGCCCACGCCGACAGGGTGACGACGTCGCCGTCCTCCAGGAACGTGCGCTTGCCGTCGGGGAGTTCGAGCGGGTCGCGGCCGTTCCAGGTCAGCTCCAGGAGGGAGCCGCGCTCCCGCTCGGTCGGGCCGCTGACGGTGCCGGAGCCGTAGAGGTCGCCGGTGCGCAGGGAGGCGCCGTTCACCGTCATATGGGCGAGCTGCTGGGCGGCCGTCCAGTACATGGTGGAGAAGGGCGGCTCGGAGACCACGTGGCCGTTGATCGCCACGGAGATGCGCAGGTCGTAGCCGCCGGGTTCGGTCCCGTCGCCGGAGTCGTCGAGGTACGGCAGCAGCGGGTGGGTGCGCTCGGGCGGCGCCGTCCTGGCCTCGTCCAGGGCGTCCAGCGGGGTGATCCAGGCCGACACCGACGTGGCGAAGGACTTGCCGAGGAACGGGCCGAGGGGGACGTACTCCCACGCCTGGATGTCACGCGCCGACCAGTCGTTGAGCAGGCACAGGCCGAAGACGTGCTCCCGGAAGTCGGCCAGCGGGACCGGCGCGCCCATCGCGGACGGCTTGCCGACGACGAAGCCGACCTCGGCCTCGATGTCCAGGCGGACGGACGGGCCGAAGACGGGGGCCGGGTCGGTCGGCGCCTTGCGCTGGCCCGAGGGCCGTACGACGTCCGTGCCGGAGACGACGACCGTGCCGGAGCGGCCGTGGTAGCCGATCGGCAGGTGCTTCCAGTTGGGGGTGAGGGAGTCCTCGGCGTCCGGGCGGAAGATCCGGCCGACGTTCCGCGCGTGGTTCTCGGAGGCGTAGAAGTCGACGTAGTCCGCGACGTCGAACGGGAGGTGCAGCGTCACGGAGGAGAGCGGGTGGAACAGGTCCGCGATGGCCTCCTGGTGCGCCGGCACCGTCACCCAGGCGGTCAGCGCCCGCCGTACGTCGGACCAGGTGGTGCGGCCCGCGGCGAGCAGCGGGTTCAGCGACTCCTGGGCGAGCAGCGGGGCGTACGGCGAGTCGAGCGCCTGGGCGGCCCTGCCCGCGTCGAGGACGTGGTCGCCGAGCCGGACGCCCACCCGGCGCGCGGAGTCCGGGCCCGGGAGGGAGAAGACGCCGTACGGAAGGTTGTGCGCGCCGAAGGGGTCGCCCTCGGGGAGATCGAAGGGGGGCATGGGGTACTGCCTCACTCTCATACGCTCCGTAAGCCATGTGGTCGGGCCCACGTTACGGGTGAGGTGGTGGTCTTGGGCAGGGTGAATCCTCCGGGCAGGCGATCGGCTTCCCCCAGGTCGCCGCGGTGGGCCGTCCCCCTGCCGCCCGTTCACCGCGTCCCCGTCACCGGTCGGACGGTGCCAACTCGGCGTCCGTACAGCCTCCGAGGATCCCCCAAGGGCGAAACCGCCATAAACGGGCGCGAGTTGTGCGGGCTCGGACACAAGTGGGACCGGAACGGGTGTCAACTCATGTGAACAGAGCAGCCGTCCGGTTCAGGTCGAGTCGAGGGGGCTTCCTGTCCGTATTCTCTGATCATGGCCGCACCGATCGCATATTCACTCATCGCCACTGACCTGGACGGGACCCTCCTCCGAGGTGACGACACGCTCTCCGACCGGTCCCTCGCGGCACTCGCGCAGGCGGCGGTGGCCGGTGCCCAGCACCTCGTGGTGACGGGACGGCCGGCACCCCGGGTGCGGCCCCTCCTGGACGTCATGGGCAGCCGGGGGCTGGCGGTGTGCGGGCAGGGCGCGCAGTTGTACGACGCCGGGCGGGACCGGCTGCTGTGGTCCATCACCCTGGAGCGGGACCTGGCGGAGACCGCCCTCGGCAAGATCGAGGCCGAGGTGGGGCAGGTGTACGCGGCGGTCGACCAGGACGGGGTCGACGGGCTCACGCTCATCGAACCGGGCTATCTGATGCCCCACCCGACCCTGCCGGCCGTGCGGGTGCGGCACCGCGACGACCTGTGGTGCGAGCCGATCAGCAAGGTGCTGCTGCGCCATCCGACGCTGTCGGACGACGAGTTGGCGGCGACGGCCCGCGCGGTGGTGGGTTCGCTGGCGACGGTCACCATGTCGGGGCCGGGGACCGTCGAACTCCAGCCATGCGGCATCACGAAGGCGACGGGCCTCGCGCTCGCCGCCGAGCATCTCGGCCTGGGCCCGCACGAGACCATCGCGTTCGGGGACATGCCCAACGACATCCCCATGTTCGACTGGGCCGCGCACGGGGTGGCGATGGCCAACGCGCACCCCGAACTCAAGGCGGTCGCGGACGAGGTCACCTTGTCCAACGAGGACGACGGCATCGCCGTCGTCCTCGAGAGACTGTTCGCCCGCAGCCTGGCCGAGTTCCCCTAGTAGGGGACTCGGAAGGCCCAGAGGGCCGAGGGTGCTCGGAGGGCTCAGTAGGGGCCGTTCACGTTGTCGATCGAGCCGTAGCGCGCGGCCGCGTAGTTGCAGGCGGCCGTGATGTTCGCGACCGGGTCGAACGGGTCGTACGCGGTGCCCGGCACGTGGTACGTCGCGAAGGTCGGGTCGATGACCTGGAGGAGGCCCTTGGACGGGGTGCCCGCCACGGCGTTGGAGTCCCAGTTGTTGATGGCGGCCGGGTTGCCCGACGACTCGCGCATGACGTTGCGGTGGATGCCCTCGTAGGAACCGGGGATCCCCTTCTGCGCCATGATGTCGAGCGCCTCACGGATCCAGCCGTCGAGGTTGTCCGCGTACGTCTTCACGGAGGCCTGGGTGGCCTGGGCGACGGCGGACTTCTTGACGGGGGCGGACGCCGTGTTCGCCTTGGCCTTCGCCGGCGCGGCCTTCTTCGTGGCCCGGACCTTCAGGTCGACACCCGGGTGGATCAGCCGGGGGTTGTCGCCGATGGCCGCGCGGTTGTCCTTGTAGAGCTGACGCCAGCCGCCCTGGGCGTCGTACCGGTCGGCGATCCCGTACAGGGTGTCGCCCTTCTTGGTGGTGTAGCTGACGGAGCCGACCTTGGCCACGGTGGGGGCCTTGGCGGGCTCGGCGGCGCTCGCGGTGGTCGCGCTCAGCAGGGGGAGCGCGAGAGCGGCGGTACCGGTTCCGGCGGCGATGACGCGGCGGGTGAACGGGCTGGTGCGGGTGCGACGGTGCTTGCCTCGGGACATGGCGCTGTTCGTTCCTCTCCGGCGCCTGCGAGGTGAGCTGTCGGGTTCGGGCGGGAGATGCCCGGTCACACCGCCGTAGGACGACGCGACTTCACCCCTAGCCGTTCCGGTGCGCCATCGAGGCGTGCGGTACGGCGACTTACCTGGGTCCCCCGCTCCTGCCGTGCGGTGCGTTGCGTAGGTGGATGACTCGGGCGGCGGCAGGATTCGGCGTCCGCCCGACAGAGCGGGAACGTATGCGAGAGCACATGTCCGGAACAAGGGCCGCAATCACCTGACGTGCTAGTTGACCATGGTCTGAGGCGTATGGGGCGCTTGATCCTTTGCGGTTGCCAATTCTCAACTCGCTTTTCTGGCAAGGGGACGTGAGGCTCCGGCGGGGGGATGGGTCGACGGGTGGCCGCGTGACCCAACTCACGGCGATCACAACAACGGCAAATCGGGCAATGAATCCAACTCCCCTGTTATTGCCTGGCCGTGGAGAGCCTGCCGTCGCGGCACCTATCTGCCCCCTTCCTTCCGGAGAGTCCGTTTTGCCGGGCAGGAACCCCGCCCTTCGTGTCGTTCGTTGAGGGGGCGTGGAGGCGTCCGGAGGGCGGGTCGGGGTAGGCGGAGGCGGGGGTGCCGTGCGGACCCCCGGGCCGGCCCCGAGGGGTCGAACCGGAATTCGATTCGAGAGGGGATGGCGAGGGGTCGGCTACCCACGGTGACGTGACGATAAATCGATGAATGTCCATCCTTATCGGGTGATCAAAAAACATACCGACCGTGGGCCGAAGTCGGCCGTGGTGGACGGGTGGGCGGCATCGGTGATCGAAACGTGACCGGATACGCTGACTTGAGTGATGGCAGCGACCTATCGACAAACCGTGTAACCAGCCGAAAGACACCAGCAGACAGGAGACCCCTCGTGACCGTCGTCGGGCCGTTCGGGCTGAGCGTGCGGGACCAGGCTCTGGAAGCCGATGTCCAGGCCGGATTGGCGGCTGTCGAGGAGGGACTGCTCGAAGCCACCAAGAGTGAGGTCCCCTTCATCACCGGGGCCGCCCAGCACCTGGTGCGGGCGGGCGGGAAGCGCTTCCGGCCGCTGCTGGTGATGCTCGCCGCGCGCTTCGGTGACCCGTACGCCCCGGGGATCGTGCCGTCGGCCGTGGTGGTGGAGCTGACCCACCTGGCGACGCTGTACCACGACGACGTGATGGACGAGGCCGAGGTCCGGCGCGGGGTCGACAGCGCGAACACCCGCTGGGGGAACTCCGTCGCGGTCCTCACCGGCGACTTCCTCTTCGCGCGCGCCTCGCACATCCTGGCCGACCTCGGGCCCGAGGCGGTCCGGGTGCAGGCCGAGGCGTTCGAGCGGCTGGTCACGGGCCAGATCCTGGAGACGGCCGGACCGCAGGACGGCCGGGACCCCGTGGAGCACTACCTCGACGTGCTGAGCGGGAAGACCGGGTCGCTGGTGGCGGTGTCCTGCCGCTTCGGGGCGATGATGTCGGGCGCCGACGAGACCGTGGTCGACGTGCTCACCCAGTACGGGGAGCGGCTCGGCGTGGCCTTCCAGCTGGCGGACGACGTCCTGGACATCGCGAGCGACTCCCACGAGTCCGGGAAGACGCCCGGCACGGATCTGCGCGAGGGCATCCCGACCCTGCCGGTGCTGCGGCTGCGGGAGCGCGCGGAGCGGCTGGGGCTGCCCGAGGACATCGCCCTGTGCGAGCTGCTGGCCTCCGACCTGAGCGACGACGCCCGGCTCGCGGAGGCGCTGACCGCCCTGCGGGAGCACCCGGCGCTGGAGCAGGCCCGGCGGGACACGGTCCGCTACGCCGAGGACGCGCGCGCCGCGCTGGCGCCCCTGCCGGAGAACGACGCGAAGGCCGCCCTGATGGAGCTGTGCGACGCCGTGGTGCACCGCGCCGGCTGAGCCGCCCCCTCGGCCGGCCGCCCGGGCCACCGCTTCTCCGCTCCTCGCCCCGGCCACCGCTTCTCTGTTCCTCGCCCCGGCCACCGCTTCTCCGTTCCTCGCCCCGTCCCACCCCTCGCCCCGCCCCGCCCCAGCCCCTCGACCCCCTGACCCCTACGGGTCGGGGGACGTCCACCCCTCCGGCGTCATACCGCAGGTGTACGCGGAGTTGGCTCCGCAGGCTGACGAAACTTCCTGACCGATTTGGTCAGATGGACACCACACGGAAAACACCACTCCTCACCGATTCGGGTGAGAATGGCGGCTCAGGGGTGGACCTTGCCGGGTCGTGAGACTCGCGGGCGACAGACGAACGGACGGCCGCCGCCGACGACGGAGGTAGGGCACACATGGCACCGTACGAAGTCGACGACAATACGACCGCGGGGGAGGGCGACGACCCGCGCGCGGGCCGGCGCAAGGCCGCTCGGTACGTCGTCCCGGTCACGGTGGTGGGGATCGCGGCGGCGACGATCGGGCTGGTCCCGGCGCTCGCCGACGCCGGGGACCCGGATCTGCCGGACCTCACCGCGCAGCAACTGATCGAGAAGATCGCCCAGTCGGACGTCCAGCAGCTGTCCGGCACGTTCAAGATCACGACGGATCTGGGGCTGCCCGACCTCGGCGGGCTGGAGTCGGGTCTCGCCTTGGGCCTCACCGGAGCGGGCGCGGGCGGCGGCTCGTCCGCCGATCCCTCGGCGAAGCTGACCGAGCTGGCCTCCGGCACGCACACCCTGCGGATCGCCGCCGACGGCGACGACCGGCAGAAGCTGTCCCTGGCGGACAAGTCCTCCGAGTACAGCCTCATCCACAACGGCAAGGACGTCTGGGGCTACGACAGCCGGTCCGGCGAGGTCTTCCACGCCACCGCCGACGAGGCCGGGCGGGAGAAGGACAAGGGGCAGGGCAAGGGCCGGGGCGAGGGGCAGGGCAGGGGGCACGGCCGGGACCACGGGAAGATCGACGGGGTTCCCGCCACCCCCAAGGAGCTCACCGAGGAGGCCCTGAAGGCGGTCGACGACACGACGTCGGTCACCGTCGACGGCACCGCGCACGTCGCCGGCCGGGACGCCTACCGGCTGCTCATCGAGCCGAAGCAGTCGGGCACCACGGTCGGAGCGATCACCGTGGCCGTGGACGCGAAGACCGGGCTGCCGCTGAAGTTCACGCTGACCCCGGCCGGCGGTGGCGCGGCCGTGGTCGACGCCGGCTTCACGCAGGTCAGCTTCGCCAAGCCCGCCGCCTCCACCTTCGACTTCACGCCGCCCAAGGGCGCGAAGGTCACGGAGGAGGGTGACGTGGACAAGGGCGCCCCGCGGCACGGCGGGGGCAGGTCCGAGGACGGCTTCCGCAAGGAGCTGGAGAAGGAGTTCGGCGCCGAGAACTCGAAGGGTTCGAAGGGCCCCGGGGGCGGTCCCGAGATCATCGGCGAGGGCTGGAACACGGTGGCGGTCTTCGACACCGGAGGCGAGGGCGTTCCCTCGGGCGCCGAGGTCGGCGGCGACTTCGGCGGCTTCCTCGACTCCCTCGGCGACAAGGCCAGCGGGAAGTTCGGCTCGGGCACGGTGTTCTCGACGCGCCTGATCAACGCCCTCGTCACCGACGACGGCAAGGTCTATGTCGGCGCCGTCGACAAGGCCACGCTGGTGAAGGCGGCCGACTCGGCCAAGTGACGCGACGAGCGGCCCGGCCCGGATGCCGGGCCGGGCCGCTCTCACGCGGCGTCAGGGACCGGTGCTCAGTCCGTCTCGTACGCGAAGCGCGCGAGCGGCGCGTCCTGGGCGAAGAACGTCTTGGCCCGGCTCAGGGCCCCGGTGTCCCGCAGCACGTCCCCGGGCTTGCTGCCGTTGCCAAGCAGCACCCCGCCGAAGCGCATCCCCATGTAGGCGGCCGAGTTGTGGAGGGTGCCGATCAGCGGGTCGGCGACCACCGGCTCCTCGTGGGCGAGCGCGGTCACGCCCCAGAGCGTGCGCCCGGCCAGGGTGTCCTTGAAGTCGACGCCGGGTGTGCGCAGCCAGCCCGACCAGTGGTCGAGGTAGCGCTTGACGTGCGCGGACACCGAGTACCAGTACAGCGGCGAGACGATCACGACGTCCGTGGCCGCGAGGGTGGCGTCGAGCAGGAGGGCCGTGTTCCCCTCCGTCGGCCGCACATGGTCGCTGTCGTGGCGCAGGTCCTCGAAGTCGGGCAGTGGATGGGCCGCCAGGTCGATCCACCGTTGTTCCACGCTCTCGGGCAGTTGCTCGGCGGCCCGGCGGGCCAGCAGTTCGGTGTTGCCGTCGGAGCGGCTGCTGCCGAGGACGAACAGGAAGCGGCGGGTCATGGGTCCCCCAGTGGGCACGCGCGGAACAGGGCGTACGGCGAATAAGCGCATCTGCATTATATGCGTATGCATGTAGCTGGCGTCCAGGGACCGAGCAGCCCCTCAGCCGCCTCCGCCACCGAGAGCAGCGCGGCCTCCTGCCCGTGCTCCGCCACCAACTGGAGCCCGACGGGGCACCCGTCCGGCCCGAACCCGGCCGGAACGCTGATCGCCGGATGCCCGCTCAGGTTGAACGCCCAGGTGAGGGCGGTGGAGAAGCGCTCGCCCGGGCCGTCGTGACCGTGCGGCGGGGTGGGGGCCGTCGGCGTCATGAGCAGGCGCGTCCGGCGGAAGAGAGCGGCGAGCCTGCGGTCGTTGGCCGCCCGCAGACGCCGGGCGGCCTCGGGGGGAGGGCCGGCCGCGGACCCGCGCAGGGCGAGCCACGCCGGAGCCGGATCGTCGAGCCGGAACGGTTCCCCCACATCCACCAGCCGCACCACACCGGCTCCGTGAAGCCGTACGGCGGCCGCGTGCGCCACGGCCACGACCTCCGGGTCGGGAGAGGCGAAGCCCAGGTCGGGGGACCAGAGGGCGGCGGCCGGAGCGGAGGGGCTGGGCTGTGGGGTGGCGGGGTCGCCGGGCGCCACGGCCCCCGCGGCGGGATCGGAGGGGGCGGGTTGTGGGGAGGCCGGGGCACTGGACACCGCGGCCCAGTACGCCGCCGCGTCCGCGACGCTACGCGTGAGCACGCCCGGCGCCATCAGCCCCGTCGCATCCGTGGTGGGGAAGCGCCCGTTGGTCGCCTTCAGGCCGACGACCCCGCACCAGGCCGCCGGAATGCGCACCGACCCGGCGCCGTCGTTCCCCGTGGCGAGCGGCACCAGCCCGGCCGCGACCGCCGCCGCCGAACCGGCCGACGATCCGCCCGGCGTCCGGTCGGGCCGCCACGGGTTGACCGTACGGCCGTACCGCCCCGCCCCCCAGGTCTGCCACGGTGTCCCCGGCCCCGGCACGGACGTCGCGCCCACCGGCACGCAGCCCGCCGCGAGCAGCGGGGCCGCCGTACGCAGCCCGCCACGGCCCTTCACCCCGATCGGCACCCCGGCCAGCGGCGGCCGTTCGCCCGCGGCGATCCGGGCGTCCACCGCCTCCGCCCACGCCCGCGCCCGCTCGTCCCACACCTCGGCGAAGGCGGACAGCGCCGGATCGACGCGCTCGATCCGGTCGAGGGCGTCCGCGACCACGTCGACCGCGCGCACGGCGCCCGCGCAGACGGCCGAGGCGATCGTCACGGCCGAGTACGCCGAGAGGGGACCGGGTCCCTCGGATGCGGCGGGCCTCGGCGGAGGGGGCACGGGCATGGTCAGCGCCCGTGCCCGGTCAGCCGCGCCAGCGCCTCCGGCTGCCGGGGCGGGTGCCCTCCGCGCGGTCCGGCCTGGTCACCCAGGTCGCCCAGACGCCAGTCCGGCATCCACGGCACCCGGTACACGTCGATCACCGACTCGATCACCCGGACGCGCTCGGCGAGCGGACGCGGCAGCCGGCCCGGGGCGTCCGCGACCAGGACGACGCCTTCGAGGTCCAGCCCCCGTGGCGTCGCCCCGCGCCGGAAGAGGTCGAGGGCGCCGGGTACGGCGGCCAGGCCGGACGCGTGGGTGCGCGCGACCAGCAGCACGGCGTGCGGGTCGTCCGGGCCGGGCCACTCCCGCCCGCAGTCCCGGCCGCCGTACACCGTCGCGAGGGTCGTGACGCCCGCTCCGCCGTGCAGACCGATCCACGAGAAGCGCCGGGGGGTGCCGGGCGGGAGCGGGGGCGTAGGCAGAGGGCCGTCGGGGAGGGGGACCGGTCCGCGGAGCCAGATGTCCGGGCCCCGGCCGTACGGCCCGTGCTGTTCGCGCATGTCGGTGCCCATGCCCGTGTTCCTTCCTCGTCACGCCACGTCCCCGGTGTGTGGCACGTGAGGCATGAGAACACCGTGACGTGGCACAAGCTCCTGGAACGAGTCTGTGACGTCACGGTGACGCCCGCGCCGCCCGCGGCCGGAGAGACTCGACAGTACGTGGACGACGTCTTCGGCGTTGACGACGTGTCCGACCTGAACGACCGCCTGCCCGGCGCATGCGAGTGAGGAAGCGATGTCTCGTCTCAGCCGCGCGATGAAGCGGGAACAGAAGCGTGCCGCGTCCGCCGAGCGAACCGTGCCGCCGGCGCCGATCGACGTGCGCGTCCCGGCCGCCGGGCCCGGCGCGGGCACCTCCGCGTCCATCGGCGGGGTGCCCGTCACCGCGGCGCCCGGCGAGGAGATCCAGCGGGCCGTGCTGACCCACCTCCAGCGGATCGCCGTGGCCGCCGGGCACCCGGTGTACGCGACGGTCCACGACGAGCGCATCGGGTACGTCGTGCCGCTGTGCGTGGAGCAGGACGGTTCGAGCCGCTACACCGCCGAGCCCCTGCGCACGGAACCCCCGCGTCCGCCGGTGGCGCCCGCGCCGTCCGCGCCGTCCGCGCCGCCCGAGGAGGACCGGGCCACCCAGGTCCTGCGTCCGGCGCGGGCCCCTGAGGAGGAGGCTCCGCCCACGTGCCGGCTGCGGACGCTGTCCGGCCGGACGGACGAGGCGGCCCCCGGCACGGTGGCGCCCCCGCTGGGGCAGTTCGGACCACCGCCGTCGATGGAGGCACCGGCCCAAAGCGCGCCCTGGCCGGATGCCATGGCCCAGGAACCGCAGCCGCTCCCGACCGCACCCGCCGCCCCGGAACGACAGTCCGCGGCCTCCGTCCAGTCCCCGGCCTCCGCCCCGTCCACGGACCCCGCCCCGTCCACGGACCCGCTCCCCGTCTCCGACCCCGACCCCGACCCCGACCCGCAGCCCACTCCGCCCCGCGGCTTCGACGCCGTCGCCGAGACGGTGCTGGGCGACGGCGCGCGGCCCGCTGCCACCGCCGACACCTCGCCCTTCGCCGAACCGATGGCACGGGTGTACGACGCGGTGGGCGAAGGACGCACCGGTGAAGCGGACGAGCTCGTACGGCGGACGATGGCCGAGGCCTCGGCCCTGCTCGGCCCCGACCACACCGACGTACTCCGGATGCGCGAACTCGCCGCCTACATCGCCTACTTGGCCGGGGAGCCGGAGCGCGCCCTCGGCCTGTCCCTCGACGTGGCAGGGGCGTACCGCCGGGCCGGCGACGCGGAGGCGGCGTACAGCGGTCTCCAGGGCGCGGCCACGGCCTGGCGCGCCGTCCGGGACCCGGCCCTCGGGCAGGACCTGGGCCGCGGCCTCCTCGGCCTGTGGAGCGACCTCGTGGCCGAGGGCGGTCCGGCGGCCGAGGAGGCGGAGGAACTGGAGTCGGCCCGGGCCCGTATGGACCGTCTCGCGGCACGAGCGGCACGAGCGGCCCGGGCCGAGGGGACGACCTGCGCCCAGGACACCCCCTAGCCGGACAGCTCCCACACCGCGTGGGCGAGGGCGTCGCTGTTGCGGTCGAGGGCGGTGTCGTTGATGTTGGACGTCGTGTCGCAGGACGCGTGGTAGCAGCGGTCGAACGACTGCCCCGACGTGCCGCCCCACTTGGCGGCCTGCGCCGCGGTCTTCGTACGGCCGGCCCCGGTGAACAGCCCGCCCACCGGCACGCCCGCGCTCTTGAAGGGCGCGTGGTCGGAGCGGCCGTCGCCCTCGGTCTCGATCTCCGTCGGGACGCCGAGGCCGGCGAAGTAGTCCTTGAACGTCTTCTCGATCGCCGGGTCGTCGTCGTAGACGAAGTAGCCGGCGTTCGGGGAGCCGATCATGTCGAAGTTCAGATAGCCCTTGATCTTCGCGCGGTTGGCGCTGGACAGGTTGCTGATGTAGTGGCGGGAGCCGACGAGTCCCAGCTCCTCCGCTCCCCACCAGGCGAACCGCAGATGCCTGGTGGGCCGGTAGCCGGCCCGGGACACGGCGAGCGCGGTCTCCAGGACCGCCGCCGAACCGGAGCCGTTGTCGTTGATGCCGGGTCCCGCGGTGACGCCGTCGAGGTGGGAGCCGGCCATGAGCACCTGGCCGGTGTCACCGCCGGGCCAGTCGGCGATCAGGTTGTAGCCGGTGCGGCCGGACGCCGTGAACTGCTGGACGGTCGTCGTGTAACCGGCGGCGTCCAGCTTGGCCTTCACGTAGTCGAGGGACGCCTTGTGGCCGGGGCGGCCGTGGGCGCGGTTGCCGCCGTTGGCGGTGGCGATGGACTGGAACTGGGCGAGGTGCGCCTTCACGGCTGCCACCGGGATGTCGGGCGCGGCGGCGAGGGCCTCGGCCCCCGGCGTCGCGCCCGCTATGGATCCACCGGTGAGCAGGAGGGCGACCGCGACGGCACCAGCCGCCGTCGCGCGCCCGGAGACGGAGAGCATCATGTGGGGGGCTCCCGAAGTCCAGGGGGGATCCTGTGGGATGGCCACAGGGGATCCGGGTGAATGGGGTGACTGGATGGTCAGGCGGAATCTGACTTTCCGTCAAGAGTGCTGTTCGGACAGTGAGCCCACCGGTCCGGGTGTCACTGCACGCAGAACTCGTTGCCCTCCGGGTCCGTCATCGTGACCCACTCGCCGCCCGGCTCCTTCACCCGCCGCAGGACGGTCGCCCCCAGCGTCTCCAGCCGTTCCACCTCGGCCTCGCGCCGCCCGGCCCCCGCGTGGAGGTCCAGGTGCAGCCGGTTCTTCACCGTCTTCGCCTCCGGTACCCGCTGGAACAGCACCCGGCGCCCCAGACCGGTCCCGCTGTCCTCGTCGTACGGGTCGTCCGGATGCCGTACGGCCACCAGGTCGCGGAACGCGCGCCGGCCGTGGAACTCGACGGTGGCCTCCTCGGGCAGTGCGCCCAGGTGCAGCAGCCGTTCGACGAGCGCGTTGTTGTCCTCGACCTCGTAGTGCAGCGCGGCCGCCCAGAAGTCGGCCTGGGCCTGCGGATCGGCGCAGTCGACGACGAGTTTCCAGTGCAGCGGGGCGGGTCGGCTCCCGGATTCCTGAGTCATGCGACCACTTCTAGGGGGCCGTTGTCCCGGGCGCAACGGATATCGCCAGTCGGCGTAAAGCAGGCGTTTGGGCGTGGGGAGACGTGTGAAGGGGGCGGCCGGGCGGACCGTCAGGCGTCCACGGCCGCCAAGGCGGGCTTCTCTGTCAGACGTCGACGGCCGCCGAGGCGGCTTCTACGGCAGGCGTCCACGGTGTCCCCGAGGCCGGCGTCTCCGTCAGGCGTCCACGGCCGCCGACGCCGGCTTCTCCGCCGTGCGCGGGGCGCGGGCGATCGCGGCGGCCACCCGGGCCCGCCGCGCGGAGCGCCACGCGTCCGCCGTGAGCAGCGTGAGCGCCAGCCACACCAGCGCGAACCCGGCCCACCGCTCGGCCGGCATGGCCTCGTGGAAGTACAGGATGCCGAGCAGGAACTGGAAGACCGGCGCCAGGTACTGGAGCAGACCCAGCGTCGACAGCGGCACGCGGATCGCCGCCGCGCCGAAGCAGACGAGCGGCAGGGCGGTGACGACACCGGTGGCCGCGAGCAGCGCCATGTGCCCGGCGCCCTCCGTCGCGAACGTCGACTCGCCCCGCGCCGACAGCCACACCAGATAGGCCACGGCGGGCAGGAACTGGATGGCCGTCTCGGCGGCCAGCGACTCCACCCCGCCGAGATCGACCTTCTTCTTCACGAGCCCGTACGTGGCGAACGAGAAGGCGAGGGTGAGGGAGATCCACGGCGGCCGGCCGTAACCGATCGTCAGGACGACGACCGCGGCGAAGCCGACCCCGACCGCCGCCCACTGCACGGGCCGCAGCCGTTCCTTCAGGAGCAGCACGCCCATGGCGATGGTGACGAGCGGATTGATGAAGTACCCGAGCGACGCCTCGACCACATGACCCGAGTTCACGGACCAGATGTAGACGCCCCAGTTGACCGTGATCACCGCGGCGGCCACCGCGACCAGCGCGAGCCGCCGGGGCTGCCGCAGCAGCTCGCCCGCCCAGGCCCAGCGCCGTACGAAGGCGAGCGCGACCGCGACGAACACCAGGGACCACGCCATCCGGTGGGCGAGGATCTCGACGGCTCCGGCCGGCTTGAGCAGCGGCCAGAAGAGGGGGACCAGTCCCCACATGCCGTAGGCCGCGAATCCGTTCAGCAGCCCTATGTGCCGCTCGCCCCTGGACTTCCCGGTCACGGTCCCTCCTTCACGCTCTTACCCCGGCCGCGGCGCCTGCCGCGACCTGCTCGAAGGTAACGCCGAAGGCCCCTGCCTGTCATGTCCGTATCGCCATACGGTCATGACAGGCAGGGGTCGCGTGTGCCGGGTGGGCCGGAGGGGCTCAGCCCTTGAGCGCGGCGGCGATCGCCTCGGCGAGCGGCGTGGTCGGGCGGCCCGCCAGACGGGAGAGGTCACCGCTGTCGACGACGAGCTCGCCCTTGGCGATCGAGGTGTCCACACCCGCCAGTACCGCGGCGAACGGCGCGGGGACCCCGGCACCGGTCAGGATGTCGGTCAGCACCTCGGCGGAGACGCGGTTCTCGGCGATCTCCCGGCCGGTCTGCCGGCTGAGCTCCGCCGCATACTCGCCCATGCTCCAGGCGACGTCGCCGCCCAGCTCGTACGTCTTGTTCTCGTGCCCCTCGCCGGTCAGCACGGCGACGGCCGCGGCCGCGTAGTCGGCACGGGCGGCGGAGGAGATACGGCCGTCACCGGCGGCGTGCGTGACGGCGTTGTGCGCCAGCACCGGAGCGAGGTTCTCCGTGTAGTTCTCGTGGTACCAGCCGTTGCGCAGCAGCACGTACGGCACGCCCGACGCGAGCAGCACCTCCTCGGTGGCCCGGTGGTCGTCGGCGAGGGCGGCGGTCAGGGTGCCGGGGGCGCTGGTGTAGGCGAGGAGGGCGACCCCGGCGGCCTTCGCGGCCTCGATGACCGTCCGGTGCTGGCCGACCCGGTCGTTGCCGACCTCGCTGCCGGAGATCAGCAGCACCTTGTCGCCGGCGGCGAACAGCCCGTCGAAGGTCTCCGGCGCGTTGTAGTCGGCGACGGCGATCCGTACGCCGTGTTCGGCGAGGTCGGCGGCCTTCTCGGGGGTGCGGGCGACGGCGGTGACCTGGTCGGCCGGCACCTTCTCCAGCAGCTGCTCCACGACGTGGCGGCCCAGGTGGCCCGTGGCTCCGGTGACGACGATGCTCATGATCAGAACTCCTTGTGGGGTGCGGTGCCACCCACCCTAGGAGTGGCGCTAACTGAAGGAAAGTACCCACTTTGAAGTAAGGTACAGGCATGGCAGTAAGTACCGTGTCGACCGAACCCACCTCGTCGCGCCGGTCCCGTACGGCTCGCGGCCTGTACACGGACGGCGAGGAGATGTGCCCGTACCGCCTCGTGCTGGAGCACGTCACCAGCCGCTGGGGCGTCCTCGTCCTGATGGAACTGCTCGACCGTCCGTACCGCTTCAGCGAACTGCGCCGGACGATCGGGCGCGTCAGCGAGAAGATGCTCACCCAGACCCTCCAGACCCTGGAACGCGACGGCCTGGTCCATCGCGACGCCAAACCGGTGATCCCGCCGAGGGTCGACTACTCCCTGACCGACCTCGGCCGCGAGGCCGCCGAGCAGGTGCGCGCCCTCGCCCTGTGGACCGAGCGCCGGATGGACGACGTGGAGCGGGCGCGCGCCGCCTACGACAGCCGCAAGAGCGAGGCGGCGACCGGGCGGGACTGAGGGTTCCGGGCGGCGGCGCGGTACGCGCCGGACGCGTGTCCGCCGGAGGCATGCCAGCCGGAGGCATGCCCGCCGGACGTGTGCCGGCCGGACGCATGCCAGCCGGACGTGTGCCGGCCGGACGCGTGCCCGCCGGACCGTGGCCGAGGGCGGCCCGGGCACGCGCTCGCGCTCCCGGCCGCCCTCCCCATCTGCCTCGGGCCAGGGCCCGTCAGCCCAGGACGTCAGCCCGGGACGTCAGCCCAGGACCGTCCAGGTGTCCCCGCCCGCCAGCAGCGCGGCCAGATCGCCCTTGCCGTTCTGCTCGATCGCGGTGTCGAGCTGTTCGGACATGAGCGTGTCGTACACCGGCCGCTCCACCGAGCGGAACACACCGATCGGCGTGTGGTGCAGGGTGTCCGGGTCGGCCAGCCGGGACAGCGCGAACGCCGTCGTCGGGGACGCGGAGTGGGCGTCGTGGACCAGGATCTGCGACTCGTTCTCCGGGGTCACCGCCACGACCTTCAGGTCACCCGTGGCGGCGTCCCGCACGACACCGCGCGCACCGTCCGTCCCGAAGCGGATCGGCTGCCCGTGCTCCAGCCGGATCACCGCCTCCTCCGCCTGCTGCTTGTCCTTCAGCACCTCGAAGGCGCCGTCGTTGAAGATGTTGCAGTTCTGGTAGATCTCGATGAGCGCCGTCCCCTGGTGGGCGGCTGCCTCCCGCAGCACCTGCGTCAGGTGCTTGCGGTCGGAGTCCACCGTGCGCGCCACGAACGACGCCTCCGCGCCGAGCGCGAGCGAGACCGGGTTGAAGGGCGCGTCCAGCGAGCCCATCGGGGTCGACTTGGTGATCTTGCCGATCTCGGAGGTCGGGGAGTACTGGCCCTTCGTCAGGCCGTAGATCCGGTTGTTGAACAGCAGGATCTTGAGGTTGACGTTGCGCCGCAGAGCGTGGATCAGGTGGTTGCCGCCGATCGACAGCGCGTCACCGTCACCCGTCACCACCCACACCGACAGGTCGCGGCGCGAGGTCGCGAGCCCCGTCGCGATCGCGGGCGCCCGCCCGTGGATGGAGTGCATCCCGTACGTGTTCATGTAGTAGGGGAAGCGCGACGAGCAGCCGATGCCCGAGACGAAGACGATGTTCTCCTTGGCCAGGCCCAGCTCCGGCATGAAGCCCTGCACCGCGGCGAGGATCGCGTAGTCACCGCAGCCGGGGCACCAGCGCACCTCCTGATCGGACTTGAAGTCCTTCATGGACTGGCGGGCCGTGGCCTTGGGGATGAGCGAGAGCGCCTCGATCGTGCCCGTGCCTTCCGGGGACGTCTCAGGCATCGATGGCCTCCTTGAGAGCCTTGGCGAGCTGTTCCGCCTTGAACGGCATGCCGTTGACCTGGTTGTACGAGTGGGCGTCCACCAGGTACTTCGCACGGACCAGGGTGGCGAGCTGGCCGAGGTTCATCTCGGGGATCACCACCTTCTCGTACCGCGCGAGCACCGCTCCCAGGTTGCGCGGGAACGGGTTCAGATGACGCAGATGGGCCTGCGCCACGGCCTCTCCCGCGGTGCGCAGCCGGCGGACCGCGGCCGTGATCGGGCCGTACGTCGATCCCCAGCCCAGCACCAGGGTGTTCGCCTCGTCCGGGTCGTCGACCTCCAGGTCCGGGACCTCGATGCCGTCGATCTTCGCCTGGCGGGTGCGGACCATGAAGTCGTGGTTCGCGGGGGCGTACGAGATGTTGCCCGTGCCGTCCTCCTTCTCGATGCCGCCGATGCGGTGCTCGAGACCCGGCGTGCCCGGGACGGCCCACGGGCGAGCGAGCGTCTGCGGGTCGCGCTTGTACGGCCAGAAGACCTCGCTGCCGTCGTCCAGGGTGTGGTTCGGGCCCTGGGCGAACTGCACGGTCAGGTCCGGCAGCTCGTCCAGGTCCGGGATGCGCCACGGCTCGGAGCCGTTGGCCAGGTAACCGTCCGACAGCAGCATCACCGGCGTGCGGTACGTCAGGGCGATCCGGGCCGCCTCCAGGGCCGCGTCGAAGCAGTCCGCCGGGGTGCGCGGGGCGATCACCGGGACCGGCGCCTCGCCGTTGCGTCCGTACATCGCCTGCAGCAGGTCCGCCTGCTCGGTCTTGGTCGGCAGACCTGTCGACGGTCCGCCGCGCTGGATGTCGATCACCAGCAGCGGCAGCTCCAGCGACACGGCGAGCCCGATGGTCTCCGACTTCAGGGCCACACCCGGCCCGGACGTCGTCGTCACCGCGAGCGAACCGCCGAAGGCCGCGCCGAGCGCCGCCCCGATACCGGCGATCTCGTCCTCCGCCTGGAAGGTGCGCACACCGAAGTTCTTGTGCCGGCTCAGCTCGTGCAGGATGTCCGAGGCCGGGGTGATCGGGTACGAGCCCAGGTACAACGGCAGGTCGGCCTGCCGGGACGCGGCGATCAGGCCGTAGGACAGCGCGAGGTTCCCGGAGATGTTCCGGTAGGTGCCGACGGGGAACGCCTTCGTCGCCGGGGCGATCTCGTAGGAGACGGCGAAGTCCTCCGTCGTCTCGCCGAAGTTCCACCCGGCGCGGTAGGCGGCGATATTGGCGGCCGCGATATCGGGCTTCTTGGCGAACTTCGACTTCAGGAACTTCTCCGTGCCCTCGGTGGGCCGGTGATACATCCAGCTCAGCAGGCCCAGCGCGAACATGTTCTTGCTGCGCTCGGCCTCTTTACGGCTGAGATCGAATTCCTTCAGCGCCTCCACCGTCAAGGTGGTCAGCGGCACCGGATGAAGGCTGTAACCGTCGAGGGAACCGTCCTCCAGAGGCGAGGTCTCATAGCCGACCTTCTGCATCGCCCGTTTGGTGAACTCGTCCGTGTTGACGATGATCTCCGCACCCCGCGGAAGATCACCGATATTCGCCTTGAGGGCCGCCGGATTCATCGCGACCAGCACGTTCGGCGCGTCGCCCGGCGTCAGGATGTCGTGGTCGGCGAAGTGCAGCTGGAAGGACGACACGCCCGGCAGGGTGCCGGCGGGGGCACGGATCTCCGCGGGGAAGTTCGGCAGGGTCGACAGGTCGTTGCCGAAGGACGCCGTCTCCGAGGTGAACCGGTCGCCGGTGAGCTGCATACCGTCGCCCGAGTCCCCGGCGAAACGGATGATCACCCGGTCCAGCCGGCGTACGTCCTTCGTCGTTCCCGCCGGTTTGCGCTGCTCTCCCACGACGGCTTCGTCGGCCTGCTCCGCTGGGCTACTGACCTGGCTGGTCACTGAACTGGACCTCCCTCGAGGCGGCTGTCTGGGCATGGCCTTCCGCAAGCCTTCCCAGGATCAACCCTACGTCCGCAAAGGTCGCCCTCCCGGGGCCATTCGCATGACGGACTTGATGATGAAAACGTGCCCCGCCTTTGCTCCCCATGATTCACACGCCCCCCGGCGCTGGACTTGAAGACGCTTTGAGTTCTTTGTTCGGTTGCCGAATCCCGGGCGGCTGATCGCCCGACGCGGATCGATTGCCGGACGAGGTCCGATCGGCCGACGTGGACCGATGCCGGACGTGGACCGACCGCCCGACGTGGACAGATCGCCTGGCGATCACCCGCCCGGCCGCGCCGAAGTTCGGTCAGGAGTTCAGATAGGTGAGGACCGCGAGCACCCGCCGGTGGTCCCCGTCGCTCGGGGACAGCCCGAGCTTGAGGAAGATGTTGCTGACGTGCTTCTCGACGGCTCCGTCGCTCACGACCAGCTGCCGGGCGATCGCCGAGTTGGTCCGGCCCTCCGCCATCAGCCCGAGCACCTCCCGCTCGCGAGGGGTGAGCCCGGCCAGCACGTCCTGCTTGCGGCTGCGGCCCAGCAGCTGGGCCACGACCTCCGGGTCGAGGGCCGTACCCCCCTGGGCCACCCGCACCACGGCGTCCACGAACTCCCTGACCTCCGCCACGCGGTCCTTCAGCAGATAGCCGACCCCGCGGCTGGACCCGGCCAGCAGCTCGGTGGCGTACCGCTCCTCCACGTACTGCGAGAGGACGAGTACCCCGAGCCCGGGGTGCGCCTTGCGCAGCTGCACGGCCGCCCGCACCCCTTCGTCCGTGTGCGTCGGCGGCATCCGTACGTCCGCGACCACGACGTCCGGCAGCTCACCCTGCGCGTCCAGCTCCGTGATGGTCTTGATCAGCGCCGCGCCGTCCCCGACCCCCGCCACCACGTCGTGCCCGCGGTCGGTCAGCAGCCGCGTCAGTCCCTCCCTCAGCAGCACCGAATCCTCGGCGATGACCACCCGCACCCTGTCCTCCACGATCCTCGGCCCCCCGTGCCCTGGATTCGGCCGAGCATCCCCCCGGCCCTGACGTCCTCGCGATCTCAGTATCCCGCTTGAGGCCCGCTCGTAGGGGGCCTGTGGACAACGGGCCTCGGCTGCAACTGGCCTGTGGACAACTCGGGGACGCGGTTCGGGGCCGGGCGCGGCCGGGGGAGCCGCACGCGGATGCCGGTCGCCCGTACGGACGGCCGGCGGAGGGTGCTCGGTGCCTGCTTCGTACTCCGTACTCGTCACACGGCGGATCCGGCCCCGCGGTACCGGGAGCCGGATCCCTCGCTCATCTCCCCGCTCGGAGCGGGGACGGTTCTATACGGTCCGCCACGGCAGCTCCGCCGTGATGCGGGTCGGCCCGCCCTTCGGCGAGTCGACGACGAGGATGCCGTCGACCGCGTCCAGCCGCTCCGCGAGCCCCGCGAGGCCCGAGCCGGCCGACACGTCGGCGCCGCCCACCCCGTTGTCCGCGACCTGCAGCATCAGCCGGTTCTCCACCCGCCACACGTCCACCGACGCCCAGGTGGCCCGCGCGTGCTTGCTGATGTTCTGCAGCAGCTCGGAGACCGTGAAGTACGCGATGCCCTCGATCGCCGGCACCGGACGCCCCTCCAGATCGACCTGGACCTCCACCGGCACCGTGCACCGCGAGGCCACCGCCGACAGGGCCGCGTCCAGCCCGCGGTCGGTCAGGACCGCCGGGTGGATGCCGCGGGCCAGGTCGCGCAGCTCCTGCAGGGCCGTCTTCACCTCGCCGTGCGCCTCGTCGACCATCTTCGCCGCGGCCCGCGGGTCCTCCGCCAGCTTCTCCTTCGCCAGCCCCAGGTCCATCGCCAGCGCCACCAGACGGGCCTGCGCCCCGTCGTGCAGGTCCCGCTCGATGCGCCGCAGGTCGGCGGCGGCCGTGTCCACGACGGTCCCGCGGTCCGACTCCAGCTCCACCACACGCGTGGCCAGCCGCGACGGCCCGAGCAGACCGTGCACCATCACCCGGTCGACCGTCGTCAGCGCCCGCACGATCCACGGAGTCGCCAGCGTGAAGACGAGCCCGACCAGCGCGGTGACCGTGATCTCGAACGGGTTGTCGAGGTAGATGTTGTGCGTCTCGTCGCCGAACAGCTGCAGACCGTCCTGCCCCGCCCAGACCGGGAAGACCCAGAACCACAGCGGATACGTCAGCAGCGCCCACCCGTACGTCCAGAAGCTCACCGCGACGGCGAAGGAGAACACCGCCCACGGGAAGTTGACCACCGCGTACAGCAGCGCCCGCCAGGACGTGCCGCTCTTCAGTACGGCGCCGATCCACGCCATGAAACCGCCCCGCCGGGTCCGCAGCGGCTCCGGGTCGCCCACGTCCAGGTGGAGCAGCGCCCGCGCGCGGGTCCGCTCCAGCACGCCGAAGCCCCGGCAGCCGGCGAGAGCCGCTGCCAGCACCGGCACACCCAGGAACGTCACCAGCAGGCCCGCGCCCAGCGACACCATCGTGACGGCGTACACGAACAGCATGATGCTGATCGGCAGCCCCAGCAGGACGTAACCGAACTCCCGCCAGGTGCGCGCCTCGAACGGCGCGCGCAGCACGGCCGGCACCCGGTGCCGCCGCTCGGCGTGCTCGGGAAGCCCGTGCTCGGGGTAACCGAGCCCGTGCCCGTAGCCCTGTCCGTACTCCGTGGCCATCGGCGTCGTCCGTTCTCCTCGTCCCGTCAGCCCCGTCCGGGGCTGTGCCGTCGTACCTCCACCCTCCTCGACCGCGGGTCCGCGGACCATGGAGACCGTCGGCGTCTTGAACGGGGGGTTTTCCCTACCCCTGGGCGGCGGCACGCGGTCGCCACGGCAGCTCGGCCGTCACCGTCGTCGGGCCGCCGTCCGGCGAGTCGACGACGAACAGCCCGTCCACGGCACCCAGCCGGTCCGCGAGCCCGCGCATACCCGTGCCGCCGTCCAGGCGCGCGCCTCCGCGCCCGTCGTCCCGCACCTGGATGAGCAGCCGGTCGTCCCGGCGCCACACGTCCACCGACGCCGACGCCGCCGCGCTGTGCTTGCTGACGTTCTGCAGCAGCTCGGAGACGGTGAAGTAGGCGATGCCCTCGATGGCCTCCGCCGGTCTGGCCGGCAGGTCCACGGTCACCTTCACCGGCACCGTGCACCGCGAGGCGACCGAGGACAGGGCGGCGTCCAGCCCCCGGTCGGTCAGTACGGCCGGGTGGATGCCGCGCGCCAGATCGCGCAGCTCCTGCAGGGCGAGCTTCACCTCGCCGTGCGCCTCCGCGACCATCTCCGCCGCCGCGTCCGGGTCCTCCAGCAGCTTCTCCTTGGCCAGGCCCAGCCCCATGGCCAGGTTGACCAGACGGGCCTGCGCCCCGTCGTGCAGGTCGCGTTCGATACGGCGCAGATCGGCGGCCGCCGTGTCGACGACGACCCCGCGGTCCGACTCCAGCTCGGCGATACGGCGCTCCAGCTCGTCGGACGGCGACAGCAGACCGCGCACCATCGCCCGGTCCACGTTCGACAGACCGCGCGCGATGAACGGCAGCACCGGCCACAGCACGAACAACGACGTCAGGGTGACGACGAAGGTGAGGATGCCCCAGGGCAGCCGGATGAAGTCGTACAGGGCAGTCCGCCAGCCCACCGGGTCTTTCAACGCCAGCCACAACTGCGGAAAGAAACCGTCTCGCCCGCCACGCAACGGCAGCCGGCTCGGCTCGTCCACCCGCACCCCGAGCAGCGCACGCGCGCGTGCCCGCTCCAGCCTGCCCAACTGCCGCGCCCCCATCAGCCCGGCCGCGAGCAGCGGGAACCCGATCACCGTCAACGTCAGGGCGGCACCGGTCACCAGCACCGTCATCACATAGACGAAGCCCAGCAGCGACAGCGGGAAGTTCGCCAGCAGGTGGGCGATCTCCTTCCAGGTGTGCCGGTCGTAGGCGAAACGGGCGGGCGGCAGCGGCGGCTGCGTGGTCCCGGAGGGCACGGAGGCGCCGGGGGAGGGGCTGGGGCGTTCGGTCATACGGGTCAGCGTGCCGCGCCCGCAGCCGTCGCGCCATGGAGTGGACCGCCTGCGTGCCCTGGGGAAAACCCCACCTCCGGGCGCGAACAAGGGCCTGGCACAAGCGCGGTGGCGCCCCGCGAGACAGGTTCGCCGCGTCCCACGGGTAACCCGAGGCGTGACGGGCTGCTTACGGTGTCTTTAGCAGGGCCTAGACTCCCGTGCGTACAGATCGTCGAACAGCGTCGGCAGCGGGGCTCACGGCACTGTTCACGAGATCACGGTCGCAGGACACCGGCCCGGACGGGCCGGACGAGCCCGGTCCTGGGACATCGGTCACGAGGTCAGGGAGCGAGGGGCGGACGTGTCGGAACAGACCGTCGTCGTCGCGGCGGATGCGTATGACGTCGTCGTCTCGGCGGACTACTTCCAGTCCTACTCGGTCGTCGGACTGCTGGCCGTCGTCGGCGTGCTGTTCGTCGCCGTCGCCTTCGGCGCGGGCCGCCTGCTGCGTCCCGTGGTCCCCACGCCCGAGAAACTGCTCACGTACGAGTGCGGCGTCGACCCCGTCGGCGAGGGCTGGGCCCACACCCAGGTCCGCTACTACGTGTACGCGTTCCTCTACGTGATCTTCGCGATCGACTCGATCTTCCTCTTCCCCTGGGCGACGGTCTTCGCCGCCCCGGGCTACGGCGCCACCACGCTCGTCGAGATGTTCGTCTTCCTGGGGTTCCTGGCCGTGGGCCTGCTCTACGCATACAAGAAGGGCGTCCTGGCATGGACGTGACGCCAGACACCACCAACGAGCAGCCGGTACTGCTGCCGGAGCCGAAGCGGCTGGGCGCCCTTGCCCGGCTCGCCCCGGAGCCGATGAAGGTGATCCTCAACTGGGGCCGCCGCTACTCGCTCTGGGTCTTCAACTTCGGTCTCGCCTGTTGCGCCATCGAGTTCATCGCCGCGTCGATGGCCCGCCACGACTTCATCCGGCTCGGCGTGATCCCGTTCGCCCCCGGCCCCCGGCAGGCCGACCTGATGGTCGTCTCCGGCACGGTGACCGACAAGATGGCACCGGCCGTGAAGCGCCTGTACGAGCAGATGCCCGAGCCGAAGTACGTCATCTCCTTCGGCGCCTGCTCGAACTGCGGCGGCCCCTACTGGGACTCCTACTCCGTCACCAAGGGCGTCGACCAGATCATCCCGGTCGACGTCTACGTCCCCGGCTGCCCGCCGCGCCCCGAGGCGCTCCTCCAGGGCATCCTCAAGCTCCAGGAGAAGATCGCTCAGGAGTCGCTCGGCGACCGCTACGCGACCCACCGCCCGTCCACGACTGCCCTCCAGAGCGGCTTGGTACGGGGGCCGGAGACACCGGGCACCCCGGACACCCGGTCGGCCGACGGCGGCACCGGCACCGGCACCGGCACCGGCACCGACGCCGACGCCGACGCCGGCCCCGACGCCGGGGAGGCCGGTCGATGACGACGGTCGGCTGGCTGCCCACCCCGGTCGAGGAACTGTTCGGCCCGGACGCCACGGCCGAGGAGTCCTACGACGTCCTCACGGTCGACGTGCCCCCGGCCGCCTGGATCACCGCCCTGGAGACCGCCCGCGACTCCCTCGGCTGCACCTACTTCGACTGGCTCAGCGCCGTCGACGAACCCGGCACCGGCTTCCGCGTCGCCGCCCACGTGGCCGCCCTCGCGCCGGTACGCCGTCTCCTCGTCCGCACCACCGTCCCGCACGACGCGCCCGCCCTCCCCTCCGCCGTCGGCGTCTACGCGGGAGCGGCCTGGCACGAACGCGAGACCCACGAGATGTTCGGCGTGGAGTTCACCGACCACCCCGGCCTCGACCACCTCCTCCTCCCGGAGAACTTCGAGGGCCACCCCCTCCGCAAGGACTTCGTCCTGGCCGCCCGCGTCGCCAAGGCGTGGCCGGGCGCCAAGGAACCCGGCGAGTCCGAGCACGGCGGCCCCAAGCGCCGCCAGATGCTCCCGCCCGGCGTGCCCGACCCCAACGAGTGGGGCCCGCTGAAGGGCCAACTCCCGCCCGCCCCGTCCCGCCCGGCCCGCGCCGCGGGACGCACCGCCGCGGGACGCACCACCGGCGAACGCCCCGTACGCCGCACCCGCTCCGCCGCCGAAGGCTCCGCGACCCAGGCAGGCGAGGCGCCGTCCGCGGCACCAGGCACTGCGGCCAGCACCGCGGCGGGCACTGCGTCGGAGGGCACTCCCGCCGCGGGCACCCGCCCCCGCCGCACCCGTACGGCGGCCCAGGGCTCCGCCAGCCAGACCACCCCGGCGCCGGAGACCGGGACCCCGGCCGACCCCGGCACCGCCGCGCCCCCGGCCCGCCGGTCCCGCAGCGCGAGCGAGGGCTCGGCGTCCCAGCGCACCCCGGTCGCCCCCCGCCGCTCCCGCAGTGCCTCTGAGGGCTCGGCCAGCCAGCGCCCGGCACCGGAAGCCCAAGCCCCCGCGACTCCGGCTCCAGCCCCAGCCCCGGCCCCGGAGGACGGACCGGCTGCCGCTGCCCCCCGGACCCCGCGCAGCCCGGACGCCCCTTGGCACCACGCCCGCCCGGCCTTCGAGGAACCGTCCCCCGACGCCGCCGAGAAGCACGCCGGATCACAGCCCGAACGCGAGGGCGACCGGGAGAGCCACGGCGACCAGGAGAGCCAGGACAACCGGGACGGCGAGACCGACCGGGACGGGCAGGTCAGCCGGGACGGCCAGGCCAACCGGGACGGCCAGACCGGCCAGGACAGCCAGGGCAACCGTGACGGCGAGACCGACCAGGACGGCCAGACCGACCAGGACGACCAGCGCACCCCCCGCCCCGACGAAGGCACCGACCCCGCAGGAGGCCCGCGGTGAACGACGCTCTCGACGTCACCCTGCGACTCCTGATCGTCTTCGTCGTCTTCCTCACCTTCCCGCTGCTCGTCGGCCAGACCGAGCACAAGGTGATGGCTCATATGCAGGGCCGCCTCGGCCCCATGTACGCCGGCGGCTTCCACGGCTGGGCCCAGCTCGTCGCCGACGGCGTGAAGTTCGCGCAGAAGGAGGACGTGGTCCCGGCCGGCGCCGACCGCCGCATCTTCCAGCTCGCTCCCGCGGTGGCCCTCCTTCCCTATCTGCTCGTCCTTCTGGCCATCCCCATCGGCCCGGGCGAGGGCGCGGTCGGCGAGGTCGTCGACGCGGGGATCTTCTTCGTCCTGGCGGTCATGGGCGTGGGCGTCCTCGGCTCGCTCATGGCCGGTTGGGCCTCCGCCAACAAGTTCTCCCTCCTCGGCGGTCTGCGGACAGCCGCCCAGCTCCTGGCCTATGAACTCCCGATGCTGCTGACCGCCGCCTCCGTCGCGATGGCGGCCGGCACGGTCTCCCTCGTCGGCATCCTCGACGCGTTCGAGTGGTGGTGGCTGCCCTGGCAGATCGTCGGCGCGATCGTCTTCTTCGTCGCCGGTCTCGCCGAACTCCAGCGCCCGCCCTTCGACATGCCCGTCGCCGACTCGGAGATCATCTTCGGCGCCTACACCGAGTACACCGGTCTGCGTTTCGCTCTCTTCCTCCTCGCCGAGTACGCCGGGATCGTCGTCCTGTGCGGGCTGACCACCGTCCTGTTCCTGGGCGGTTGGCACGGCCCCTGGGGTGCCGACGGTCTCGGCTGGGTCTGGACCCTGCTGAAGACGGCCGTCCTCGCGTTCATCGTGATCTGGCTGCGCGTCACCTACCCCCGACTGCGCGAGGACCAGTTGCAGAAGCTCTCCTGGACCCTCCTCGTCCCCCTCTCCCTCGCCCAGATCGCCCTCACCGGCATCGTCAAGGTGGTGATCCAGTAACCATGGCCCCCATCCCCGGCAGTGGCCTGGCCAAGGGCCTGGCCGTCACCCTCCGCACGATGACGAGGAAGTCCGTCACCGCGCAGTACCCGGACACCCAGCCGGCCCTGCCGCCCCGCAGCCGGGGCGTGATCGGCCTGTTCGAGGAGAACTGCACGGTCTGCATGCTGTGCGCCCGTGAGTGCCCGGACTGGTGCATCTACATCGACTCCCACAAGGAGACGGTCCCGCCGGCGGCTCCCGGTGGCCGTGAGCGCAGCCGCAATGTCCTGGACCGCTTCGCCATCGACTTCTCGCTGTGCATGTACTGCGGTATCTGCATCGAGGTCTGTCCTTTCGACGCCCTGTTCTGGTCTCCGGAGTTCGAGTACGCGGAGACCGACATCCGTGACCTCACCCACGAGCGCGACAAGCTGCGCGAGTGGATGTGGACCGTCCCCGCCCCGCCCGCCCTGGACCCCGGCGCGGAGGAGCCCAAGGAGATCGCCGCCGCCCGCAAGACCGCCGAGAAGCTGGCGGCCGCTCAGGCGGAACCTCGGACGGAGTCGGGCACCGACGCGCAGGAGGGTCAGTCGTGAGCCTCGCCGCGGTGGCTGTCACCGCCCACGCCGTCGCCACCCAGGCCGTGACCACTCACGCCCTGGCGGCTCACGCGGCCCCGGCGCAGGGCTCGCACGGCTTTCTCTCGCCGACGGGCGTCGAGATCACGTTCCTGCTCGTCGGTCTGGTCACCTTCGGCGCCGCCCTCGTCACCGTCACCACCCGGCAGCTGGTGCACGCCGCCTTGTGGCTGGTGGTGGCGCTCGGCGGACTCGCCGTCGAATACCTCCTGCTGACGGCCGAGTTCATCGCCTGGGTGCAGGTCCTCATCTATGTGGGATCCGTCGTCGTCCTCCTTCTGTTCGGTCTGATGCTGACCCGCGCTCCCATCGGCCGCTCCCCGGACGCCGACTCCGGGAACCGCTGGGCCGCCCTGGCCGTGGCCGCCGTCGCCGCGGTCACGCTCGTCTGGGTGGTCGTCGACGCCTTCCGCACCACCTGGATCGACCTGGACGGCCCCGCCGCCGGCTCCACCCAGGCCACCGGCGAGAGCCTCTTCCAGAACTGGGTCCTCCCCTTCGAGGGCCTGTCCGTCCTCCTCCTCGCCGCGCTGGTCGGGGCGATCGTCCTGTCCCGCAAAGCGAAGGCCGAGCCGGGCTCTCCCTCTGTGAACTCCCGAGCCGCGACCAGGAGTTCCCCTTCCGTTCCGGATTCCCGTAATCGCCCGATCGGGCGAAATGGGGCTTTCGGGGGAACCAAGCCCGGCACGCCCGAAGCAACTGACGCCGGGACGACCGGAGGAACCGAGTCCGGGGCGCCCGAGGGAAGCAAGTCCCGGGCGCCCGAGGAATTCACGCCGGCCGAGCAGGAAGGCGCCCGCTGATGCATCTCGCCTACCCCGCCGTGCTGTCCGCCCTGCTGTTCTGCACCGGCCTCTACGGCGTCCTCGCCCGCCGCAACGCGATCCTGGTCCTGATGTCGGTCGAGCTGATGCTCAACGCCGTCAACCTCAACCTGGTCGCCTTCGACGTCTGGCTCAGCCGGGCCGCCGCGGACACCCTGCACTCCGGTCAGGCCCTGACCCTCTTCACGATCACCATCGCCGCCGCCGAGATCGGTATCGGCCTGGCGATCGTGCTCGCCGTCCACCGCAACCGCGGCACCTCGGACATCGACCGGCTCCGCGACACCGCCGAGGGCCACGATCCCGATCACGACAGCCCCGCCGCCGGGCAGGCCGAGAAGGCTGAGGCCACCGCGTGACCACGACCACCCTCGCCGTACTCGTCCCCCTCCTCCCCTTCCTCGGCGCCGCGGCCGGCCTGCTCCTGGGTCGTACGACGCCCGGCTTCGTCCGGCCCCTCGCCATCCTGCCGACCCTCGCGTCGCTGGTGCTCGCCGCCGTCGTCGCCGTGCGCCAGGGCGGCGACCAGGCGATCACCGCCGCCACCGAGCTCACGCCCACCGGTTCGGTGCCGATCGAACTCGCCCTGAACGTCGACGGCTTCGCCGCGCTGGTCGCCGTACTCGTCACCGTCGTCGCCACCTGCGTACAGGTCTACTCCACGGGCTACCTCCGCGAGGACCCCCGGTACCCGTCGTACGCCGCGCTCGTCTCCCTGTTCACCTCCGCCATGCTGCTCGTCGTCTACTCCGGCGACCTCATGGTGCTGCTGGTCGGCTGGGAGATCATGGGCATCTGCTCGTACTTCCTGGTCGGCCACTACTGGGAGACCCCGGAGGCCCGAGCCGCCTCCATCAAGGCGTTCCTGGTGACCAAGCTCGGTGACGTCCCCTTCCTCATCGGCCTGTTCGCGCTCGCCACCGACGCCGGGTCCTTCCGCATCACGAAGATCCTCGGCACCGTCGCGAGCGGCGGCCTCGACCACCCGACCGTCATCGCCCTGCTGCTCCTCGCGGGTGTCGCGGGCAAGTCGGCGCAGTTCCCGCTGCACACCTGGCTGCCCGACGCGATGGCCGGCCCCACACCGGTCTCCGCGCTGATCCACGCCGCGACGATGGTCGCCGCCGGTGTCTACTTCGTCGCCCGCCTCCTCCCGGTCTTCGAGGCCTCACAGGCCGCGATGGTCGTACTCGCCGTGATGGCCGCCGTCACGATGGTCGGCTCCGGCCTCGCCGCGCTCGCCCAGGACGACATCAAGCGCGTCCTCGCCTACTCGACGATCGGCCAGCTCGGTTACATGACGGGCGCCCTGGCCGTCGGCGACCGCGGTGCCGCCGTCTTCCACCTCCTCTCGCACGGCGCCTTCAAGGCCCTGCTCTTCCTCGCGGCCGGCGTGATCATCCACGCCGCCGGCACCAACTCGCTGGCCGTCATGTCCCGCATGGGCCATCTGCGCGACCGCGTCCCGGACGCCTTCTGGACGATGACCGTGGCGCTCCTCGCGCTCGCCGCGATCCCGCCGTTCAGCGGCTTCTTCTCCAAGGAGTCCGTCCTCGGCGCGGCCGAGCACGTCGCCACCGGCCACACCGAGCACGCCCCCGGCGCCGCCGGCTGGACCGTCCTGATCGCCGGCGTGGTCACCGCCCTGCTCACCGCCGGGTACGCGACCAGGCTCTGGCTGCTCACCTTCCACGGCCGCGGCGTCGAGGCCCCCGACCACGGCAGGCAGCCGCTGACGATGACCGTGGTGCTGTGGGTGCTGGCCGTACCGTCCCTGGCCCTCGGCGGGTTCGCCTACCGCGTACTCCCCGACTGGTTCGGCGGTGACGACCTCGCCCCCACCCTCACCACGTCCGTCCTCGGCACCGGTGTCGCCCTCATCGGCGGCATCGTCACCTACGCGGCCTGGCGGCACACGACCTCCCTGGCCATGGGCATCCCGCTGGGCGCGGTCGTCGCGCACCCCGAGGGCGACGCCGGACAGGTCGAGGCGGAGGCCATCGCCAGCCACGCGCCCGTGTACGGGGGAGTTGCCTACGCGCCCGACCCGGCGGACCCCGGCAGGCTGCTGCTCGGCCCGCTGCACCGCCACGCGGCCGTCGGCTTCCACCTCGACGCGGTCTACCGGACCCTCTTCGTCCGCCCGGTCCAGGGCGGCGCCGCCCTGGTCCGGTTCCTCGACCGCGAGGTCGTCGACACCTACGTACGCGGCGCCGGCGCCCTTCCGCGCTGGCTCGGCATCGCCGTGCGGCGCGCCCAGACCGGCAATGTGCAGACCTATGTGAGCGCGCTGCTCGCCGGCACCGTCGTCCTCGCGGTCGCCGCCGTCCTCGTCGCCACGGGAGCGTGAGCAGGCGTGATCGATATCAACGAGTCCGTGATGCAGTTCCTTCTGGCGTTCGTCGTCGTCGGGCCGCTCCTCGGCGCGGCCGCCGCCCTCCTGCCCGCCCCGCCGGGACTGAAGGGGAAGTCACCCGAGCAGGCGGTGCTCCGGCACGGCGTGACCGTGACCGGCGTGGTGCTCATCGCCGCGATCGTCCTCGCGCTGGGCTTCGACCACGACCAGCCGTCGAAGATGCAGGCCAGCACGGACATCAGCTGGATCCCCGCACTCGACGTGCGCATCCACCTCGGCGTCGACGGCATCTCCCTCCCCCTTCTGGTCCTGACCGCGCTGCTGACCTTCCTCTGCGCGCTCTACTCGTACTTCAAGATGCCTTCGGGGCCCACCCCGAAGGCGTTCGTCGCCCTGCTGCTCCTGCTGGAAGGCGGCACCCTCGCCACCTTCGCCGTCCTCGACCTGCTGCTCTTCTTCCTCGCCTTCGAGACGGTCCTCATCCCGATGTACTTCCTCATCGCCCGCTGGGGCGGCGACGGCCGGGCCGCGGCCGCCTGGAAGTTCATCCTCTACACGCTGCTCGGCTCCGTCGTGATGCTGCTCGGCCTGCTCCTGATCGGTCTCAAGGCGGGCACGTTCGACATGGTGGCACTCGCCACTGACAACGGCCGGTCACTGACCGCGTCCGTGCAGGTCATCGCCGTTCTGGCGATCGGTCTCGGGCTGGCGGTCAAGACGCCGATGTGGCCGCTGCACAGCTGGCTGCCCGACGCCCATACCGCGGCGCCGACCGTCGGCTCGGTCCTGCTGGCCGGCGTCCTGCTGAAGATGGGCACGTACGGGTTCGTGCGGATCCTGCTGCCGATCGCGCCCGACGGCTTCGCCGACTTCGCGCCCTACCTCGCCGCCTTCGCCGTCGTCGGCATCATCTACGGATCGCTCGCCTGCCTGGCGCTGGCCAAACAGGGCGCGAAGGGCGACCTCAAGCGCCTCATCGCCTACTCGTCCGTCGGCCACATGGGCTTCGTCCTGCTCGGCATCGCCACGATGACCCCGACCGGCGTGAACGGCGCCCTGTTCGCCAACATCGCCCACGGCCTCATCACCGGCCTGCTGTTCTTCCTGGTCGGCGCGCTGAAGGACCGGACCGGCACGACCGACCTCGACACCCTCGCCGAGGAGACCGGAGCCGCGCTGTACGGTAAGGCGCCCCGCCTGGGCGGACTGCTCGCCTTCGCGGCCGTCGCCTCGCTGGGACTGCCCGGCCTCGCCGGGTTCTGGGGCGAGATGCTCGCGCTGTTCGGGGCGTTCGATCCCGCCGCAGGGCTCAGCCGCCCGGCCTTCCTCACCTTCATGGCGATCGGCGCCTTCGGCACCCTGCTCACCGCCGCGTACCTGCTCGTCGTGGTGCGCCGCGTGTGCATGGGCGCGGTCGCGCAGGACGCCCCGCGCCTCGCCGATGTCCACAGTTACGAGTTCGCGGCCTGGACTCCCCTGGTCGCCCTCACCGTCGTCGCCGGCCTCTGGCCGAAGACCCTCCTCGGCCTCACCGACCCGGCCGTGCAGCAGCTCCTCGCAGGAGGCACCCGATGAGCTCTCCGGCCCAGTCCCTCGTCGAGTCGCTGGTCCAGTCCGTCGACTGGCTCGCCATCGCGCCGCCCACCGTCGTGGCGGCCGTGGCCCTCGCGGTCCTCGTCGCCGACCTGTTCGTCCCCGAGGCCAGGAAGGCGCTTCTCGGCTGGGCGTCCGTGGCGGGACTCGCCGCCGCCGCGCTCCTGCTGCTGCCGCTCCTGGACGGCGACCGCTCCACCTTCTGCCTCACCGGCGCCCCGGACGTGTGCAGCTACACCGCCGACCGCTTCACCCTCGTCATCCAGTTCCTCGTCCTCGGAGGCGCCCTCCTGGCGGCCCTCCTCTCGGTCACGGCGCTCAAGGACGCCAAGAAGGAACTGGCCGAAGGGGAGTACTGGTTCCTGCTGCTGTCCTCCGCCGCCGGAGCCGCGCTGCTGCCCGCCGCCCGCGACCTGGCGACCCTCGTCGTCGCCCTCGAGGTCGCCTCGCTGCCCGCGTTCGCCCTGGTCGGCCTCCGCCGCGGCGACCGCAGGTCCTCCGAAGCGGCCCTGAAGTTCTTCCTGTCGTCGGTCACCGCCACCGCGGTCAGCCTCATGGGCATCAGTTTCGTGTACGCCGCGACGGGCACCCTGCACCTCACCCGGCTCGCCGAACGCATCCAGGACGTCGACGGGCAGCTCCAGACGCTCACCCAGACCGGCGTGGTCCTCACCCTGGTCGGCTTCGCCTTCAAGACGGCCGCCGTGCCGTTCCACTTCTGGGTGCCGGACACCTACATCGGTGCGCCCCTGCCGGTCGCCGCCTATCTGTCGGTCGTCGGCAAGGCGGTCGGCTTCACCGGCCTGATCCTCGTCACGGTCGTCGCGCTGCCGTCGTACGCCGACGTCTGGGGCCCGGCGCTCGCCGCGCTCGCCGCGCTCACCATGACCGTCGGCAACGTCGGTGCCCTGCGGCAGCAGGCCACGCGCGCGTACAGCGCGGTACGCCTGCTCGCCTGGTCCTCCGTCGGCCAGGCCGGCTACCTCCTCGTACCGATCGCCGCCGCCGCGTACTCCGGCGACGCGGAGCGTTCCATCGGCTCCACCGTGGCCTACGCGCTCATGTACGGCGCCGTGAACCTGGGCGCCTTCGCGGTGGCCGCACTCGTCGGCCGTACGAAGACCCTGAACCGTGTCAGCGACTACCGCGGCCTGTACGCCCGCAACCCCGTGTCCGCCCTGGTCCTGGCCTTCTTCCTGCTCTGTCTCGCGGGGCTGCCGCCGGGGATCATCGGCCTGTTCGCCAAGGTCACCGTCTTCGCCGCCGCCGTCGACGCGGGTCTGGGCTGGCTGGCCGTGGTGATGGCGGTCAACGTCGTGATCGCCCTCTTCTACTACCTCCAGTGGACGGTCCTGCTGTTCCGCGCGCCTGAGGGCGAAGAGGCCAGGCACCTGCCCGTCGCACCGGTGACGGCGGCGATCGCCCTCACCGGCGTCATCGCCGTCGCCCTGTCCGGGGCGCCCCAGCTGGTCCTGCGCTTCGCCGACACCGGGCTCTTCTGACCCCGCGGCCCCGCCACGTACGCGTGCCCGCGTCCACCGGGGCCTCACCCGGACGGCCCAGGGACGGCGGCGGCCGACCAGGGAACCCGTGACCTTCGCCTGGCGTTGACCAGTACAGAAGGGTCCACTGGACGTGACACCACGACACCGGTGGCGTCGCAGACGACCAGTGAAGGTTCCCCTGCCGCACCACTTGGAGGGCGTACCGTGCACCGCCGGCACAACGGGCTCAGGACCGCAGTCCTCCTCGGGGGACTGTCCGCGCTCATCATCGTCATCGGCAGTTTCTTCGGCCGGACGGGGCTCGTCGTCGCGGTCCTGGTCGCCCTCGGGACGAACGCGTACGCGTACTGGAACAGCGACAAGCTCGCCCTGCGCGCGATGCGGGCCCGACCGGTCAGCGAGTTCGAGGCGCCAGGGCTCTACCGGATGGTCCGCGAGCTCTCCACCCAGGCCCGCCAGCCGATGCCCCGTCTCTACATCTCCCCGACGGAGGCGCCGAACGCGTTCGCGACCGGCCGCAACCCTCGCAACGCGGCGGTGTGCTGCACCGAGGGCATCCTGCGCCTCCTCGACGAACGCGAGCTGCGCGGTGTCATCGGCCACGAGTTGAGCCATGTGTACAACCGCGACATCCTGATCTCGTCGGTCGCCGGCGCACTCGCCTCGGTGATCATGTTCCTGGTCAACTTCGCCTGGCTGATCCCCATCGGCCGCTCGGACGACGACGACGGACCCGGCATCCTCGGCCTGCTGCTGATCATGATCCTGGGGCCGCTGGCCGCCTCCCTCATCCAGCTGGCCATCAGCCGCTCCAGGGAGTACGAGGCGGACGCCTCCGGTGCCCAGCTCACCGGAGACCCGCTCGCTCTGGCCAGCGCCTTGCGCAAGCTGGAGACGGGCACCAAGCAGCTGCCGCTGCCGCCCGAGCCCCGTATCGAGACCGCCAGCCACATGATGATCGCGAACCCGTTCCGCCCCGGACAGGGATTCGCCAAGATGTTCTCCACCCACCCGCCGATGGCGGAGCGCATCGCCCGACTCGAGAAGATGGCAGGCCACCTGTGAAGACCATCCTGAACGTCATCTGGCTCGTCCTGAGCGGCTTCTGGCTGTTCCTCGCCTACATCGTGGCGGGCCTCGTCCTCTGCATCACCATCATCGGCATCCCGTTCGGCATCGCGGCCTTCCGTATCGGCGTCTACGCCCTGTGGCCCTTCGGGTACACGACGGTGGAGCGGCGTGACGCGGGAGCCCCCTCCTGCGTCGGCAACGTCCTGTGGCTGGTCCTCGCGGGCTGGTGGCTGGCCATCGGCCACATCGTCACGGGCCTCGCCCTGTGCGTGACGATCATCGGCATCCCGTTCGGCATCGCCAACTTCAAGCTGATCCCGGTGTCGCTGTTCCCGCTCGGACGCGAGATCGTGCCGACGGACAGGCCGTTCGCGACGACCTGGTAGGCGGGGGAGACGACCCCACCGCACACAGTTCGGCGTTCCCGACTGCCCACAGTCCGCCGGTTGTCCACAGTGTGCGGTTGTCCACAGTGCGCCGGTTGTCCACAGCCCCGGCCGGTTGTCAGTGGCGGCTTGCATCATGAACGCATGACCGAGAACGAGCAGTTGCTGACGAGGGTGGCGGCCCAGGCCCGCAACACCCGTCCGTGGGGCTGGCCTTCACTCCCCGAGCCGGTGGACGCGGCCACCGTGGCCCGCGCCGAGGCGGCCCTCGGCTTCGGTCTGCCCCCGCTCCTCGCCGACCTCTATCTCCGTATAGGCGACGGTGGATTCGGCCCGGAGTACGGCCTGCTGCCGCTGCTCGACAACCCTCCCGCCGGCGAGCCCGCCGCCGTCCCGCAGTACCTCGCCAACCGGGACGCCGCCCGCAGAAACCCGGACTGGCCCTGGCCCGAAGGGGTCCTGCCGATATCCCACTGGGGCTGTGCGATGTACGCCTGCGTGGACTGCCGCACACCGGAGGCCCCAGTCCTCCTCTTCGAGCCGAACGCCGACGCCGCCGCCCACGCCTGGTACCTGGACGCCCCGAGCCTCGCCGACTGGCTGCGCGCCTGGCTCGACGGCACCGGCTGGTACGAGGAGGAGAACGACGACATGGACCTGACCCCATGGGCGGACTTCCCCCTGCGCACGGCCTCCCCGCACCCCACCGCCTGAGGACGTCGTACCCCACTGCCTGAGGCGAGGGCGTCGTACCCCCGCCTGGGGCGAGGACGTCGCACCCCACCGCCTGGGGCAAGGCCGCCGCACCCCCGCCCTACGCCCCGGGTGCCCGCCGCCGCCCCATCCACCACCGCACCGCGAACACGGCCACCCCCACCGCCAGCACACCCGCGCCCACGACGACCGAGACCACCGGAAGGGAGAAGGTGAGGACCGCACACCCGACCAGCCCCACGGCCGACACGACACGGGAACGCCGGGCCGTGTCGAGCGTCCAGGCCGAGGCGTTGGCCACCGCGTAGTACGCGAGCACACCGAAGGAGGAGAAGCCGATCGCACCCCTCACGTCCACCGTCGCGGCGAGGACCGCGACCACCGCGCCGACGGCCAGCTCCGCCCGGTGCGGCACCTGGAAACGCGGATGCACGGCGGCCAGGACGCCGGGCAGATGCCGGTCGCGGGCCATGGCCAGCGTCGTACGGGAGACACCCAGGATCAGCGCGAGCAGCGACCCCAGCGCCGCCACGGACGCGCCGACCCGCACGACGGGAGCCAGCGCCGGTGCCCCGGCCGCGCGCACCGCGTCGGTCAGCGGCGCACCCGCGGCCCCCAGCCCTTCAGCCCCGAGCACGGACAGGACGGCCACCGAGACGAGCGCGTAGACCACCAGCGTCACGCCCAGGGCGAGTGGGATCGCCCGGGGAATCGTGCGGGCGGGATCCCGCACCTCCTCGCCCAGGGTCGCGATCCGCGCGTACCCGGCGAACGCGAAGAACAGCAGGCCGGCCGCCTGGAGGACACCGCTCATGCCGCCGGTCGCCCCGGCCCCGAGGAGCCCGGCGTCCGACCGGCCGGACCCCAGGCACACGACCACCACACATGCCAGGACAGTCAGGACCACCGCCACGATCGCCCGCGTCAGCCAGGCGGACTTCTGCACGCCGCCGTAGTTCACCGCGGTCAGCGCCACCACGGCCGCGACCGCCACCGCGTGCGCCTGAGCGGGCCAGACGTACGCCCCGACCGTCAACGCCATCGCCGCACAGGAGGCCGTCTTGCCGACCACGAACGCCCAGCCCGCGAGGTACCCCCAGAACTCCCCGAGCCGCTCCCGGCCGTACACGTACGTCCCGCCCGAAGCCGGGTAGCGGGCGGCCAGCCGTGCCGACGACATGGCGTTGCAGTAAGCGACGACGGCGGCGACCGCGAGCCCGGCGAGGAGGCCGGAGCCGGCCGCGCGGGCGGCCGGGGCGAGCGCCGCGAAGATCCCGGCGCCGATCATCGAGCCGAGCCCGATGACGACGGCGTCCCCGACCCCGAGCGAACGCCGCAGCCCGGGGGAGACGGAGGTGGACCGAGTCATGGCCCGACCCTACTGACGGCTGCAACCGGCGGGCGCCGGTGATACGTCCTGTTCACCAACGGAGCAGCAACAGTGGGCGAACGAGCGCGCCGGAGATCACAGTGCCTGGAGAAGTGCAGGCACGGCGCGGAGGGGCAGGTTCAGAGGTATGACGATCATCAGCTGGATCTTCCTGGGGCTGTTGGCCGGAGCCATCGCCAAGTTCCTGCTGCCGGGACGCGACCCCGGCGGCTTCATCGGCACGACGCTCATCGGCGTCGCGGGCGCGTTCATCGGCGGCTGGATCTCGGCCCGCTGGCTGGACCACCCGATCAGCAAGGACTTCTACGACGGCGCCACATGGGTGTCGGCGATCGGCGGTTCCCTGGTGCTGCTGATCGCCTACCGGATCTTCTTCGGCCACTCACGCGACTGACCGGTACGCCCGGCGCCCGGCCCGGAACGCGCGAAGGGTGAGCCCCCGTGGGAGCTCACCCTTCCGACTTCAGGCGCTGGGCTCAGCCCACGATCACCGGTAGTTCACGAACTGCAGCGCGAAGTCGAAGTCCTTGCCCTTCAGCAGGGCGATCACGGCCTGAAGGTCGTCCCGGCTCTTGGAGCTGACGCGCAGCTCGTCACCCTGGACCTGCGCCTTCACGCCCTTGGGGCCCTCGTCACGGATGATCTTCGCCACCTTCTTCGCGTTCTCCTGGGAGATGCCCTCCTCGATCGACGCGAAGATCTTGTACTCCTTGCCGGAGAGCTGCGGCTCACCCGCGTCCAGAGCCTTCAGCGAGATGCCGCGCTTGATCAGCTTGGACTGGAAGACGTCGAGGACGGCCTTCACCCGGTCCTCGGAGTTCGCCTCCAGGAGGATCTTCTCCCCGGACCACGAGATCGAGGCACCCACGCCCTTGAAGTCGTAGCGCTGCGAGATCTCCTTGGCGGTCTGGTTGAGGGCGTTGTCGACCTCCTGCCGCTCGACCTTCGAGACGATGTCGAAACTGGAGTCGGCCATGTCCTGTGGCTCCTTGTATCGGGGTGCGAATGGGTGCGTGTCGGCGGGCGTGGGGGTGGCCGCCGTGCCCGGGGCGGACCTCGGGCCGCATCCCGACAAGCCTAGCCACCCCGGGTCCCCCAGGTGGCGATCAATCGGGTGGCGAAGCACCCCTCGGTATCGGGTATTGTTTACGTCGTTGCCAGGGAGCACCGCCGCAGAGCGGTTCGAACGGCAGCGACCCCGGCGGTGTGCCCGAGCGGCCAAAGGGAGCAGACTGTAAATCTGCCGGCTCAGCCTTCCCAGGTTCGAATCCTGGCGCCGCCACTCGTAGGAAACGGCCCCTGACCAGCGCAAGCGGTTGGGGGTCGTTCCTGTATGAGTTCTCTGATTCCCCGCCATTCCCCGCTGGCCACTGCTCGACCTGGCACGCGAGTGGCACTGCGCAGGCGGATGACGCGGTGAATGGTGGGCCGTCAGGGGCAAGCGAGCGAGAGGGTGGGGCGTGAGCGCTGGGGGGAACTTCATGGCTGCCATGGACTGGCTTGACGGGCGAGGGTTCAACCTTCTAACGATCATCATTGCGCTTGTCGCCCTGGTTGCTGGCGTGGTGGGCGTTCTCTACGCTCGGCGAGCGCTTTTTCCGGTGAATCGCGCAATCTCGTACAGAATGGACACCTCTAGGCTCTTGGCTGGCGACGCGCAGGCCCTTCCCGGGGCTCTCACCGTCAACTACAACGGAGAGGATCTACAGGATCCTCACGTCGTCAAGCTCCGCCTACGGAGCACGGGGCGTCATGCCGTAGCCAGTGAGCACTACGACCAGGGCCGACCAATCAAGTTCGACTTGGGTCGCCCGGTCGTGCTGCTGGACAGTCCATCGACTAGCGCAATCGAAGTGATCGGCAGCCAAGTCAAGTACGGCCCAGAACTGATGCCCCCTGGGCAGTCTGTGACTGTCTCGCTCATCACCCAGGGCAAGCCCCTGCTATCTGTGGAG